>NZ_BNBS01000033.1 GCF_014656075.1 Streptomyces hydrogenans | reverse complement strand
GCCCGCGCCCGGGCCGGCGGCCGCGCCGGAGGGACCGGCGCCGGCCGCCGCCTTCGACGAGCCGCCCGCGGTGCCCCGCCTGCTGCCCGGCGCCATCGCCGACTTCACCGGCCGCGACGAGCTGCTGGCCCGGCTCAGAGCCGGCCTGGAGGAGGCCGCGGAGACGCCGTACGCCCTGCGGATCGTGGCGATCACCGGCAAGGGGGGCGTGGGCAAGACGACGCTCGCGGTGCACCTCGGGCATTCATTGGCGAATCGTTTCCCCGATGGCCAGATGTTCGCCAAACTGCGCGGGCCCTCGGCCCAGCCGATCCTGCCGACCCGCATCCTGGAACGCTTCCTGCGCAGCCTGGGCATCCCGGGACCGGCCGTGCCGTCGAGCATCGAGGAGCGGGCGGAACTCTTCCGCAACCTCGTCGCCGACCGGCGGATGCTCATCGTCCTCGACGACGCCATCGACGAGGAGCAGGTGCGCTGGCTGTTACCCGGCTCGTCCAACTGCCCGGTCCTCATCACCAGCCGGTCCCGGCTGGCCGGCCTGGAGGGCACCAGCTCCGTGCGGATCGACGTCTTCTCCACCGAGCAGGCGCTGCAACTGCTCAGCAGGATCCTGGGCGACGACCGGATCCACAGCGAGATGTCCAGCGCCCTGCTGCTGATCAAGCAGTGCGGCAACCTCGCGCTCGCCCTGCGGATCGTGGCCGCCCGGCTGGCCGCCCGGCCGCACTGGCCGCTCAGCAAGATGGTGGCCCGGCTCGGCGACGAGACGCAGCGGCTCGACGAGCTGACCCACGGCGGGGTCGGCGTCCGGGCCGGCCTGGCCATGGCCTACCAGGGGCTGCCCCCCGACGCGCAGCGGCTCTTCCGGCGGCTGTCCATGCTGGAGGCCGCGGAGTTCGCAGGCTGGGTCGCGGCGCCGCTGCTCGACGTCGCCGCGACGGAGGCCGAGGACACCCTGGAGTTCCTGGTGGACGCCCAGCTCGTCGACGTCGAGGTGGTCAAGGGCAGCCGCCCCCGCTACCGCCTGCACGACCTCGTGCGGGTCTACTCCCAGGAGTGCCTGGCCGAGCACGAGAGCACCGTCGAGCGGGCCGCCGTCCTCGGACGGGTGCTCAGCACCTGGCTGTTCCTGGTGGAGGAGGCGCACCGGCGGGCGTACGGCGGGGACCACACGCTGATCCACGGACAGGCGCCCCGCCTCCCGCTCGAACAGCCGGTGATCGACCGCGAACTCGCCGACCCCATCCAGTGGTTCGAGGACGAGCGGGCCAGCCTGATCACGGCCGTCCGGCAGGCAGCCGGCGCGGGCCTCGACGAACTGTGCTGGGACCTGGCGCTCACCCTCGTCACCCTCTTCGAGATGTACGGCTACTTCGACGACTGGCGCACCACGCACGAGATCGCGCTCGCGGTCACCCAGCACAACGACAACCGGCGCGGCCGGGCCGCGATGCTGTACTCGCTCGGCACCCTGCACATGTTCCAGTACGAACTGGACGAGGCGCACGGCCGGCTCGGGCTCGCCGGCGAACTGTTCCGGCGAGTCGGCGACCTCCACGGCGAGGGCCTCGCCCTGCGCAACCTCGCCTTCGTCGACCGCATCCAGGGCCGCCTCGACGAGGCCATGACCGGCTACGAGAAGGCGCTCGCCATGCTCCGCGAGGTGAACGACTCCACTGCGGAGGCGCACGTCCTGAGCAACATGGCGCAGATCCACCTGGACCGCGGCCTGATCGCGGAGGGCAAGCGCACCATGGCGGACGGCCTCGCGGCCGTCGAGCGCTCGGGCAACCGGCGGGTGCGCGCGCAGATCCTGTGCCGGCTCGGCGAGGCCAACCTCCAGATCGGCGAGGTGACCGAGGCCGAGTACGCCTTCACCCGGGCGCTGGAGACCGTCCGCTCCGTCGGCGACCCGGTGGGGGAGTGCTACGTGCTCCGCGGACTCGCGATCGTGCGGTGGCGCCAGGGGAGCCACGACGCCGCCTACGAGATGCTGGAACAGGCCATGGCGATCGCCACCCGCGCCCACGAGTACCTCGCCATCGGCCGGATCCGGCTCTCGCTCGGCGAGGTCGCGGCGGACCGGGGCCGCCACGCGTGCGCCCGGGAGCACTTCGCCGCCGCCCTGGAGATCTTCGAGCGGATGCGGGCCACCCGGTGGCGGGAACAGACGCTCCGCCTGATGGACGAGGTCGGTGCGGCCCCCGGCTCCGGCGAAGCGGCCGACGACGACGCCGCGGCCGCCTACGCTCGGGCGAGCTCGGGCTGAGGCCCGCGGACGGGACGCATCCGGTGTCCCGTCCCACCCAAGGACGCAATCGATGAGGCCGGTGTCACGTGAAACTGGGAGTGTGTGTCTCTGATGGAACCAACGGGCGGCCCGTCGACGGGCTGCCGGTCCGCATCGAAAGGCCGCGCCTGGACGCGTGGCAGACCGTCTGGCAGGGGCTGACCGGCAGCGACGGGCGGCTGGACCGCCCGCCCCGGCCGGAGGACGACCCAGGACCCTTCCGGCTGGTCCTGGAGACCGACCGGTATTTCACCACGCTCGGGATGCGGCCGTTCTACAGTCACATCGTGGTGGTCTTCACCGAGTGGGAGGCGGACCGGGAGATCCCGATCGTCATCGCCCCCCACGGATACGCGGTGTGCGCCGTCGGCTCCTAGCCGCGGCGCACGGGCGAGCACGACGACAGGCGACCCCACCCCGGGCCGATCCCCACGGGTGGCGCGGTCGCGCGAAGGCGATCCCTTCCCCGCTTCCCCACACCGCCCCACCAGGGCGGTTCTCCCTCGACTCCCGGCGCTTAGCGAGTACTTAGCGTTCCGGTAGGAGGACGAAAAGGGACCTCGTTAGAACTGGAGTCGTCCACCCGACCTCCGGGTCACGGGAATCCACAAGGGAGATCACCATGTTCGCTCTGCTCTGCACCCTGGCCGGTTTCGGTGGCGTCTTCACCACGGACGACACCATCTGGGGCTGACCTCCGCCGGCGAGCGAGAGTGCCCTCACGTACGGACGACGCAGGAAGTGACGCGGTGTTGATCGCAGGGGAAGAACGGACGGCGACCCGACCGGGCGGCCGGGGAGGCGACGGCGGATGAGCATCTCGGTCCGGGTCATCGACTCCACCAACGGCTGCCCGGTCGCGGACCTGGCCGTCACGCTGCACGCCCGGGAGCCGGGCGCCTGGCCCGTCGTGGCCCGGGAACGCACCGACGGCGCCGGCGTGATCGGCGCCCTGTCCGGCGGGGAACTGCCGCGCGGCGCCTACCGCCTGGTCTTCGAGACCGGCGCGTACTTCGCCGAACGGGCGCTCGACAGCCTGTACCCGGAGGTCATCGTGTCGCTCCGCTACCAGGGCGAGCCGCACCACCTGCACGTGCCGCTGCTGCTCAGCCCGTTCTCGTACACCACCTACCGGGGGCCCGCCCCCAGACCGGCGGCAGCCGAGCAGGCGTGAAGCGCCCGGCGGACCCGCTTCCGGCCCACGCGGAAGGGATGGAACAGTTGTCGGACGCATCGCAGTCCACCGTTCACACCGTGCCCGTCGCATCCCTGCTGCCGGCGGACTCGCCACGGCTCTCGGGACTCAGCGAGAACCACGCGCGGGCCCTCGCGGGCAGCGGCACCGCGCTCGACCCGATCCTCGTGCACCGCGACACCGGCCGGGTCGTCGACGGCATGCACCGGCTCCGGGCCACGGTCCTGCGCGGGGAACCCCGCATCGCCGTCCGCTACGTCGACGGCCCGGTGGCCGACCTGTTCATCCGGTCGGTGCGGGCCAACATCGGCCACGGACTCCCGCTCACCCTGGAGGACCGCAAGGCCGCGGTCCTGCGCATCCTCGCCACCCACCCCCACTGGTCGGACCGGGCCATCGCCGCCGTCACCGGGGTGTCGCCGAAGACGGTAGGGGTCGTACGGGGGAGGCGTTCGACTGAGGAATCTCCTCAGTCGAACCCCGCCCTCGCCCGCGTGGGCCGGGACGGCCGGGCGCGCCCCGTCGACATGCCGGAGCGCCGCGAGCGGGCCCGCTCCCTGCTGGCGGCGCGGCCCCGGGACCGGCTGCGCGAGCTGGCCCAGGAGGCCACCGTCTCCGTCAGCACCGCCCACCGCCTGCGGCAGGAGCTGCGCTCCTGCGCGCCGGTGCCCGACCCGGACGAGCCCGGCCCGGCCGTCCGGGAGGACCCCCTCCGACGCGCCCCGCTCGTCGTCGCCCCACCGCCCCGCCCCGTCGCGGTGACCCGTCCGGCCCCCGTGGACGCCGAGCGCGGGACCGTACGCCTCCGGGCGCGGGCCATGGACGTCCTGGCCAACGACCCCTCGATCCGCTTCACGGACAGCGGCCGCGCCCTGCTGCGCTGGCTCAACGGCCAGGCCCACGGCCTGGCGGCGGGCGAGCAGCTGCTGGCCGCCGTCCCGCCGCACTGCGCCGGCGCCCTCACCGAGGTGGTGAGCCACTACGCCAGGGAGTGGGAGCGGCTGGCCGCCGGGCTCCAGCGCACCGACCCGGTGAACGGCCCCTGGCGGGCGGCCCGGTGACCGGCCCCCGTCGGCGCGCCGGCGGGGCGGCCGTTCCCTGGGACAGCGGGCGAACACTTCTGCGGCGCTCGCATCGTGGCTACGGTGAGACGCGCAACGAGGGGGCGGACACCGGGACTTCGCGGCCGTGCTCCCCTCGCCCGGATCCGCTCCGCCGGTCCGGAGGACACCGCCGCGCCGGACGCGGGACGGTCCGCGAAGAGATCACCGACGGGCCCCACAAGGGCAGGCGCGATGTGTTCTGACAGGAGCAGCGTGAACATCTCGGTGGACGACGCCAGAATCAAGGCCAAGGCACTGTACGAGGCGCGGGCGACGGGCCGTCCCGTCCCTCCCCTCACCGACGAGAACCCGGCGCTGGACATGCGGGACGGATACGCCGTCCAGCGCGAACTCGTCGCCCTGCTGACCGGGGCCGGCGACCGCGTCGTCGGCTACAAGGCGGGACTCACCTCCGCGCCGATGCAGGAACTGTTCGGCGTCGACACCCCCGACTACGGGCCGGTGCTCGCCTCGACCGTGTACGACGACGGAGCCACCACGCCCGGCGACGCGTTCATCGCGCCGAAGGTCGAGGCGGAGATCGTCTTCCGGCTCGGCAGCCCCCTCAAGGGACCCGGCGTCACCGTGGCCGAGGCGCGGCGGGCGGTCGCCGAGGTGATGGCGGGCCTGGAGATCGTCGACTCCCGGATCGAGGACTGGCGGATCCGGCTCGCGGACACCATCGCCGACCTCGCGTCGAACGGCGCGGTGGTGCTCGGCCCGCCGGTCGTCCTGCCCGAGGACTGCGACGTCCGCCTCATCGGCATGGCCTTCTCCCGCAACGGCGAGCTCGTCGCGACCGGAGCCGGCGCCGCCGCCCTGGGCGACCCGGCCGCCGTGGTCGCCTGGCTGGCCAACGTCCTCGGCGAGCACGGGGTGACCCTCGAAGCGGGACAGCTGATCATGACGGGCGCCCTCCACGCCGCGGTCGCGATGCGACCCGGCGACCGCTTCGTGGCCGAGTTCGACCGGCTGGGCACCGTCACTCTTCACGTGGGCGACGCGTAGGCCACCGGCGCGTCCCAAGGCGAATCTGTAGAGAGGGAAGGGCGATGCAGCCATGAAGCGAAACGGGCGCCTGCCCGTGGCCGTCCTCGGCGCCGGCCTCATCGGCGTCGATCTGGCGGAGAAGATCATGCGTTCGGAGGTCCTCGACTGCGTGATGGTCGTGGGACGCGACGAGAACACGCCGGGCCTGCGGCAGGCGGCCGACCTGGGCCTTCCCGTCGGGACGCGCGGTGTCGCGTCCCTGCTGGACGCGCCGGGGCCGATCGCCATGGTGTTCGACGCGACCAACGCCATGGCCCACGCCGAGCACGCGGAACGCCTCCGCGGGGCGGGCGTGAAACTGGTGGACCTGACGCCCAGCAAGGTCGGCCGGATGGCCGTCCCGAGCGTCAACGGCACCGAGGTCCTGCACTGCGACGACATCAACATGATCAGCTGCGGCGGCCAGGCGTCGATACCGATCCTGCACGCGCTCACCCAGGCCCACCGGGTCGAGTACGTCGAGGTCGTCACGACCGCCGCCAGCCCCAGCGTCGGACGCTCCACCCGGCTCAACCTCGACGAGTACGTCGAGACCACCCAGGACGCCGTCCGCGACTTCACCGGCGTCAAGGACGTCAAGGCGATCCTCAACATCAGCCCGGCCCGGCCCCCGGCCACCTTCCGGGTCGCCATGTCGGTGCTCGGCGAGGGCTTCGGCACCGCCTCGGTCACCGCGGCCGTCTCGGCCGCCGCCGACCGGGTGCGCTCCTTCGTCCCGGGCTACCGGATCACCGCCTGCGTGGTGGAGGAGAGCAAGGTCTTCGTCGCCGCCGAGGTCACCTCCACCGGCGGACGCATCCCCCGCTACGCCGGCAACCTCGACATCATCAACTCCGCCGCGGTCCACATCGCCGAGCAGTGCGCGGCGGTCGCCCCGGCGCGCACCGGTACGGAGACGTCATGAGCGCAGCCACCACGCCCGACGGCCCCGGGAAGCGGGTGCTCCTCTACGACGCGTCCCTCCGCGACGGCCACCACGCCGTCCGCCACCAGCTGGACGGCGGACAGCTGCGGGCCTACGCGAGCGCCGCGGACGCCGCCGGCGTCCCCATGGTCGAGGTCGGCCACGGCAACGGCCTGGGAGCCTCCTCCCTCCAGGTCGGGCAGGCCCGGCTCGGCGACGACGAGATGCTGTCGATCGTCCGCGAGGCCCTGCGCGACAGCAGGATGGCCGTGTTCATGCTGCCCGGCTGGGGCACCACCGCCGACCTGGAGCGGGCCATCGCCCACCAGGTGGACGTGGTCCGGATCGGCACCCACTGCACCGAGGGGGACCTCGCCGAACGGCACCTGGGCTTCCTCCGCGAGCAGGGCGTCGAGGCCCAGGCCGTGCTCCTGATGAGCCACATGGCCACCCCCGAACGGCTGGCCCGGGAATGCGCCCGCCTCGTCGAGTTCGGCGCGAACGCGGTCGGCATCATGGACTCCTCCGGCCACTACCTCCCGGCCGACGTCACGGAACGCGTCGCCGCCATGCGGGAGGCCGTCGACGTCCCGGTGATGTTCCACGCCCACAACAACCTCGGCATGGCGGTCGCCAACTCGGTCGCCGCCGTGGAGGCGGGCGCGGACATCCTGGACGCCTGCGCCCGCGGCTTCGGCGCCGGTGCCGGCAACACCCAGCTGGAGGTCCTGGTGCCGGTGCTGGAACGGATGGGCTTCGCCACCGGGATCGACCTGTACGGACTCCTGGACGCCGCCGACCTCGCCGAGCGCGAGCTCATGCCCGCCCCGCCCACCATCGACTCGGTGAGCGTCGTCAGCGGCCTGGCCGGCGTGTTCTCCGGGTTCAAGAACCGGGTCCTGGACATCGCGCGGCGCGAGGACGTCGACCCGCGCGACGTCTTCTTCGAACTGGGCAGGCGACAGGCCGTGGCCGGCCAGGAGGACCTGATCGTCGAGGTCGCCCTCGGTCTGAAGGCGGCACGAGGTGCGTGAGGGCCGCGGACCCGCGGTTCCCCGTCGGGTGAGGACAGCGAGGGAAGAGCAGCCGTGTACGACGTACTGAAGGACATCCTGGTCGCCGACCTGCAGGTGCGCGAGGAGGACGTGGTCCCCACCGCCACCCGCGAGGAGGTCGGGCTCGACTCCCTGGCGGTGCTGGAACTCGCCACCGCGCTGAACGAACGGCTCGGCATCGAGGTCCACGACTACGAACTGCTGGACGCCGGAACCCTCGCCGACGTGGCCCGACTGATGGCCGAACGGCGCCCCGGAGGCTGAGCCCACCGTCGACCCCGGCGCCGCCCGCACGACCGGCGCGGCGGCGCCCCCTCCATCGGGAGTCCCCATGGCCCACCCACCCCTGCGCGCGGTCCTGGAGACCGTCGCCTCCTACAAGCCGTCCGACGGCGTCCACGGCACGGCCGAGCGCCCCCGCCCGCTGTCGGCGAACGAGTCGCCGCACGACCCCCTCCCCGGCATCGTCGAGGCGATCGCGGAGACCGCCGCCACCGTGAACCGCTACCCGGACCCCGGCTGCGCGGAGCTGACCCGGGCCCTCGCCCGCGCCCTCGGCACCACGGAGGACCGGATCGCCGTCGGCGCCGGCTCCGTGGCCCTCCTGCAGACGCTGTTCCAGGCGGTCGCCGACCCCGGCGCCGAAGCCGTCTACGCCTGGCCGTCGTTCGAGGTCTACCCCACCCTCGCCACCCTGGCGGGCGTGGAGTCCGTCCAGGTGCCGCTCGACGGCGAGACCCACGACCTGGCGGCCATGGCCGACCGGATCACCGACCGGACCCGGCTCGTCGTCGTGTGCAACCCCAACAACCCGACCGGCACGGTCGTCGGCCCCGAGGAGCTCCGGAAGTTCCTCGGAGCCGTCCCGCCGACCTGCCTGGTGGCGGTGGACGAGGCGTACCACGAGTACGTCCGCGGACCGTCGGCCGAGAGCGCGCTGCCGCTCTGCGCCGACCACCCGAACCTCGTCGTGCTGCGCACCTTCTCGAAGGCGTACGGACTGGCCGGACTGCGCACCGGATACCTGGTGGGGGACCCCCGCGTCGTCGAGGGACTCCGCAAGGCGTCCGTGCCCTACGCGGTCAGCAGCGTCGCGCAGCGGGCCGCCGTCGCCGCCCTCGGCCTGGAGGAGCGGCTGCTGCGCCGGGTCGACACCACGGTCACGGAACGCGCCCGGGTCCGCGACGCCCTGCGGGACGGCGGCTGGGAGGTCCCGGACAGCCAGGCCAACTTCCTCTGGCTGCGCCTCGACGAGGACGCCGCCGCCTTCGGCACCTGGTGCGCCGGGCAGGGGATCGCCGTACGGGCCTTCCCGGGCGTGGGCGTCCGCGTGTCGATCGGCTCCGCCGAGGACGACGACCGCTTCCTCGCCGCGGCGGACGCCTGGCGCTCCCGGGAACGGACGCCCCGGACCGGACGGGAGGCACGCGCGTGACCACCGTGCACCCCGCGCCCGGCGCCCCCGCCACGGCCGCCGACGGGCTCTCCCGCCACGTGGTCGTCGCCCCCGGCATGTGCAGCGGCGGCTCCCTGGTCTTCGGCCGGATCGGGGACTGGACCTGGGAGGCGGTGAGCGAGTCGTGCCGGATGAACGTCCACGCGGCCCGCACCGCCGACGGGGACCCCGCCTACCTCTCCTTCTACTACTTCCACGTGCGCGGCGGCGACGTCGTCCACCCGCACGGCCTCACCTTCGGCGACGAACTCCGGGTCGACTCCCGCACCTTCCAGTTCGGCAGCCAGTCGGTCATCACCCTGCACCGGCTCGCCCCCGCCGGACTGGACCTGCCGGACGGACCGCTGGACCCGGCGGAGGTGTACGCGCACCCGCACCCGGACTGCCTCTACGCCGAGAACTTCAACCGCTGGATCGCCCGCACCACCGCCGGCAGCAACCAGGGCCTCGCCCAGGTGACCCCGCCCGGCTTCACCTACCAGGACCTCCCGGTGCTGCCCAACGCCCACTCCCCGCGCTCCCTCGTGGGCCGCGCCCGGGCCACCGGCAGCTTCCACCCGGACGGGCCCCCCGGCTTCCACGAGGCCGGCCGGACCCAGACCTACCCCTACGCGCTGGACGTCGTCCGCGACCTCAACGGCGCCGGACTCATGTACTTCGCCTCGTACTTCGCCGTCTTCGACACCATGCTGCTGCGCCTGTGGCGCTCGCTGGGCCGGACCGACGGCCAGTTCCTGCGGCGCAAGGTGCTCGACCAGAAGATCGGCTACTTCGGCAACGCCGACCCCGGCGCCGTCTTCACGGTCACCGTCCGCCGCTGGACCCGCACCGGGGCACCGGGGACCGAGGTCGCCGACATGGCCCTGCGCGACGCCGCCACCGGGCAGCTCATCGCCGTCACCGCGATCGAGACCTCCCTCGACCCCGGACGGGACCCATGGCCGACGACCACGTGACCGACCGCGCCCCGGGCGCCCCCCGAACCCCCGGCGCCACGGTGTGGCTGACCGGCCTGCCCAGCGCGGGCAAGTCCACCATCGCGCGCGGGGCGGCGGCCGCGCTCCGCTCCGCCGGGCGCCCGGTGCACGTCCTCGACGGCGACGAACTGCGCGCCCACCTCACGGCCGACCTCGGCTTCTCCCGCCGGGACCGGGACACCAACGTCGGCCGCGTCGGCTACGTCGCGCACCTGCTCGCCTCCCACGGCGTGACCGTGCTCGTCCCCGTCATCGCGCCCTACGCCGACGCCCGCCGGGCCGTCCGCGAGCGGCACGCCGCCGCCGGCGTCCCCTACGTCGAGGTGCACGTGGCGACGCCGGTCGAGGTGTGCGCCACCCGGGACGTGAAGGGCCTGTACGCCCGGCAGGCACGCGGAGAGCTCTCCGGACTGACCGGCGTGGACGATCCGTACGAGCCGCCGGCCGCACCCGACCTGCGGCTCCCGGCGCACGAGCAGAGCAGGGCGGAGTCGGCGCGCGCGCTGGTCGCGCTGCTGCGGGAGAAGGGGCTGGCATGACGACGGCGACGCGAAGGTCCGCGCGGACCGACGACCCGTACACACCGACCCACGCGGACGTGCTGGAGTCGGAGGCGGTGCACATCCTCCGCGAGGTGGCGGGGGAGTTCGAACGGCCGGTGATCCTCTTCTCCGGCGGCAAGGACTCCATCGTCATGCTCCACCTCGCGCTCAAGGCGTTCGCCCCCGCCCCCGTGCCCTTCGCGCTGCTCCACGTGGACACCGGACACAACTTCCCCGAGGTCCTGGAGTACCGCGACCGCGCCGTCGCCGCCCACGGGCTGCGCCTCCACGTGGCGTCCGTGCAGGACTACATCGACCGCGGCGTCCTCAAGGAGCGCCCGGACGGCACCCGCAACCCGCTCCAGACGCTGCCGCTCACCGAGACCATCCAGTCGGAACGGTTCGACGCGGTCCTCGGCGGCGGCCGGCGCGACGAGGAGAAGGCCCGCGCCAAGGAGCGGGTGTTCAGCCTCCGCGACCGCTTCTCGCAGTGGGACCCGCGCCGTCAGCGCCCCGAGCTGTGGCAGCTGTACAACGGCCGGCACGCCCCCGGCGAGCACGTCCGGGTCTTCCCGCTCTCCGACTGGACCGAGCTGGACGTGTGGCAGTACATCGCCCGCGAGGGCATCGAGCTGCCGGAGATCTACTTCGCCCACGAGCGCGAGGTGTTCCGGCGCTCCGGGATGTGGCTGCCCGTGGGCGCGTGGGGCGACCCGAAGGACGGCGAGACCGTCGAGCGGCGGCGCGTGCGCTACCGCACGGTCGGCGACATGTCCTGCACCGGCGCCGTCGACTCCGACGCGGTGACCCTGGACCAGGTGATCGCGGAGATCACCGCCTCCCGGCTGACCGAGCGGGGCGCCACCCGCGCCGACGACAAGCTCTCCGAGGCCTCCATGGAGGACCGCAAGCGCGAGGGGTACTTCTGAGCATGACCAGGACCACGGAACTCCCGGCCACCACCCTCCTGCGGTTCGCCACCGCGGGCTCCGTCGACGACGGCAAGTCCACCCTCGTCGGCCGTCTCCTGCACGACTCCAAGTCGGTCCTCGCCGACCAGCTGGAGGCCGTCGAGCGCGCCTCGGCCGTCCGCGGCCGCTCCGGGCCCGACCTCGCCCTGCTCACCGACGGCCTGCGCGCCGAACGCGAACAGGGCATCACGATCGACGTCGCCTACCGGTACTTCGCCACCCCCAAGCGGCGGTTCATCCTCGCCGACACCCCCGGGCACGTGCAGTACACCCGCAACATGGTCACCGGCGCCTCCACGGCCCAGCTGACGGTGATCCTGGTCGACGCCCGCAACGGCGTCGTCGAGCAGACCCGCCGGCACGCCGCCATCGCCGCCCTGCTCCGCGTCCCGCACGTCGTCCTCGCGGTCAACAAGATGGACCTGGTCGGCTACCGCGAGGCGGTGTTCGCCACGATCGTCGCCGAGTTCACGGCGCACGCGGCCGACCTGGGCATCCCCGAGGTCACCGCCATCCCCATCTCGGCCCTGGCCGGGGACAACGTGGTGGAGCCGTCCGCCCGCATGGACTGGTACAGCGGCCCGACGGTCCTGGAGCACGTGGAGTCGGTGCCGGTCGGCCCCGATCCGGCCGACGCCCGGGCCCGGCTCCCCGTCCAGTACGTCATCCGCCCGCAGAGCGCCGAACACCCCGACTACCGCGGCTACGCCGGCCGGATCGCCGCCGGCGTGCTCCAGGTCGGCGAGCCGGTCACGGTCCTGCCGTCCGGCCGCACGACGAGGATCGCCGGCATCGACCTGCTCGGCAGGCCGGTCGACTCCGCGCGCACCGGCCAGTCGGTGACCGTCCTCCTGGAGGACGACCTCGACGTCGCGCGCGGCGACCTGATCGTGCCGACGGCGGAAGCCCCGGAGACCACCCCGACCATCGACGCGACCGTCTGCCACGTCGCCGACCGGGCGCTCGCCGCCGGGGACCGCGTGCTGCTCAAGCACGGCACCCGCACCGTCAAGGCCATCGTCGAGGCCATCCCCGCCCGGCTCACCCTCGACGACCTGTCCCTGCGCCCGCACTCCGGCCGGCTCGACGCCAACGACATCGGCCGCGTCAGGATCCGCACCGCCGAACCGCTGCCCGTCGACGCCTACGCCGACTCGCGCCGCACCGGCTCGTTCATCCTGATCGACCCCGTCGACGGCACCACCCTGACCGCGGGCATGGTCGGCGCGTCCTTCGCCGCCCCCGAACCGGCAGGGGACACCGACGCCGACGCCGGCTGGGACTTCTGAGCCCCGGGGGGCCGGAGGACCCCCTCCGGCCCCCCGGGCTCAACGGCCCTCCGCGCCCTCCGCGACCCGGTCCGTCAGCGCCGCGCCGATCACGGCGAGCGGAGCGGGATCCAGCATCTCGTAGTGACCGCACGCCACGTCCACGGCCGTCAGCCGCCCCCCGGCGTACGCCCGCCAGGCGTCCGGCGCGACGGCCGCGCCGTCCGCCGCCGCGCGGAAGTGCAGCACGTCCACCCCCCGGGTGCGCGCCGGGACGGCCCGCAGCGCGTCCACCGCCGACCGCACCGCGAGCCGCGCGCCCTCCACCGCCCGCTCCCCGAGCAGCGCGATCTGCTCCGGCGGCGTCCCGTCCGCGGCGAAGCCGGCCGACCCGGCCACGTGGCGGTGGGTCTCCTCCCAGCCCGGCAGCCCCGCCGAGGGAGCCGGATACGCGTCCAGCAGCGCCACGAACTCCACGGCGTGCCCCGCCTCCACCAGCTCCGCCGCCACCCCGTGGGCGAGGGTGCCGCCGACCGACCAGCCGAGCAGCCGGTACGGCCCCTCCCGCTGCACCTCCCGGATCCGCCGGGCGTACTCCCGTGCCAGCTCCTCCGGCTTGCGCGCGCCGCCCTCCGGATCGGTCAGGCTCGGCGCCTGCAGCCCGTACAGCGGCACCTCCGGGTCCAGGTGCGGCAGCAGCCGGGCGTACGGCCAGGCCAGACCGCTCGCCGCGTGCACCGCGAACAGCGGCCGGAGCCGTCCGCCCGTCCGCAGCGGCAGCAGCACGTCCAGGCCGGAGCCGTCGCCGCCGTCGTCGAGCCGGCGTGCGAGGGCCGCCGGGGTCGGCGCCTCGAAGAGCGCGCGGACGGTCAGCGCGGTGCCGAGGACCGCCCGCACCCGGCTCACCAGCCGGGTCGCCAGCAGCGAGTGCCCGCCCAGGTCGAAGAAGCCGTCGTCCGGGCCGACCCGCGGCACCCCCAGCACCTCGGCGAACAGCGCGCACAGCGGCTCCTCGCGCGCGTGCGCCGCCTCCCTGCGGACGGTCGTGCCGTACGCGGGCGCGGGCAGCGCCGCCCGGTCCAGCTTGCCGTTCGGCATCAGCGGGAACCGCTCCAGCGGCACCACCGCCGACGGCACCATGTGCTCCGGCAGCGCGGCGCGGACGAAGCGCCGCAGCTCCGCCCCGGACGGCGGCTCCCCGGGCCCGGCCGCGAGCACGTACGCGACGAGCCTGCGGTCGCCCTCGCGGTCCTCCCGCACCACCGCGACGGCCCGCGCCACGCCCTCGTGCCGCAGCAGGGCGGCCTCCACGTCGCCGAGCTCGATCCGGAAGCCGCGGACCTTCACCTGCCCGTCGAGCCGGCCCAGGTACTCCAGCTCGCCGTCCGCGCGCCAGCGCACCTGGTCGCCCGTGCGGTACATCCGGCCGCCGGGCGGCCCGAACGGGCAGGCCACGAACCGCTCCGAGGTCAGCGCGGGCCGGTGCAGATAGCCGCGGCTCACCCCGTCACCGGCGATGTACAGCTCGCCCGGCCGTCCCACCGGAACCGGCTGGAGCCACGGATCGAGCACGTACACCCGGGCGTTGGGCACGGGCCGGCCGATCGGCGGATCGCCGTCGGGCCGCTCCTCGCCGCGCCACCACGTCGCGTAGGTGGTCGCCTCGGTCGGGCCGTAGATGTTGGTGACCGCGCAGCCCGGCACCCGCCGCCACAGCTCCCGCAGCAGGGCGCCTGGTATCGCCTCCCCGCCGAGCACCACGTGCCGGGCCGTCACGTCGAGCGCGTCGCCCGCCGCCATGCTCGCGACCGCCGACGGCACGCCGCTGACCAGACTGCCCTCCCAGCCGTCCCGCTCCAGCAGCGCGAACAGGTCGTCGACCAGCTCCATGTGCCCGCCGAGCGCCAGCGTCGTGACGATCTCGAAGACCGACACGTCGAAGCTGAGCGAGGTGGACGCCAGGACCCGCGCCATGCCGTCGGCGCCGAAGTGGTCCTCGACGACCGCCACGAAGTTCACGGCGTTCGCGTGCTCGACGACCACCCCCTTGGGGACACCGGTGGTCCCCGAGGTGTAGATGACGTAGGCGGGATGCCCGGGGAGCAGCGGCCCCGGCCGCTCCGCGTCCACGACGTCCCCGTCCGGCTGCGCGTCGGCCCGCCGCACCACGTCCGGGTGGTCCAGGACGACCGCGGCCGTCCCCTCCGGCAGCACCCCCCGGGTCGCCTCGGTGACCACCGCCAGCCGGGGCCGCGCGTCGCCGAGCATCCGCGCCACCCGGTCGGCGGGATAGCGCACGTCGACCGGCACGTAGGCGGCCCCGGTCTTGAGGACGGCGAGCAGGGCGACGACCATGTCCGGCGTCCTCGGCAGCGCGAGCGCCACCCGGGCCTCCGGCCCCGCGCCCTCGGCGAGCAGCACCCGCGCCAGCCGGTTCGCCCGGCGGTTCAGCTCCGCGTAGCCGAGGTCCCGCCCCCGGTGCGTGAGCGCCGTGCGGTGCGGGACCCGCGCGGCCCGCGCCTCGATCAGGGCGGGCAGCGTGGCCGGTGCCACCGGGCGGGCGGTCGCGTTCCACTCCTCCAGGACCAGCCTGCGCTCGTCCGCCGACAGGGCGGGCAGGCTCCCCACCGTGCGGTGCGGATCCTCGGCGATCGCCTCCAGGATCCGTGCCAGCCGGTCGGCGATCCCCTCCGCCTCCGCGCGCCCGAGCAGATCGGGCCGGAAGTCGATCCGCAGCGACAGCTCCTCGGCCGGCGTGCAGATCAGCGAGAGCGGGTAGTGGGTGGCGTCGAAGCCCGAGACGCCGACCAGGAGCGCCTCGCCGAGCCGGCGCTCGCCCGCGCCCATCGGATAGTTGTCGAGGACGGCCGTCGTGTCGAACAGCGCCCCGTACCCGGCCTCCCGCTGGATCTCCGTCAGCCCGACGTGGTGGTGCTCCATCAGGTCGAGCTGCTCGTCCTGGACCCGCTCCAGCACGTCGAGCAGGGTGTCGCGGGGGTCGGCCCGCACCCGCGCCGGCACGGTGTTGATGAGCAGCCCGACCATCGACTCGACGCCGTCGACGTCGGCGGCCCGCCCCGACACCGTCAGCCCGAACACCACGTCGCCCCGCCCGGTCAGCTGCCGCAGCACCAGCCCCCACGCCACCTGCGTCACGGTGCCGAGGGTGACCCCCGCCTCGCGCGCCCGGGCGGCCAGCGCGGCGGTCCGCGCCGCCGGCAGCGTGCGGAGCACCCGCTCGGGCACCACCGTGTCCCGGCCCTGCCGGTGCGGCGCCACCAGAGTCGGTCCATCGATCCCGGCCAGCGCCTCCGCCCACGCCTCCCGCGACCACTCCGGGTCCACCGTGCCGAGCCAGTCCAGGTAGGAGGTGTACGAGGGGGCGGGCGGCAGCGGGCACGTCCCGGCGACCCCGGCCCCCGCGTCGTACAGGAGGAACAGCTCGTCGAGGAGGATCGAGGTGGACCAGCCGTCCAGGATGATGTGGTGGTTCGTCAGGACGAAGCGCCACCGGGTGGCGTCGAGCCGGATCAGCAGGAAGCGGATCAGCGGCGGCCGGGCCGGGTCGAAGCGGCGCCGCCGCTCCTCCCCGGCCAGCCGCGCCGCCTCCGCCTCCCGGTCGCCGGGCGCCGTCCCGGTGAGGTCGGCCGTCCGCCAGTCCGGCTCGACCGCGGCCCCGACGAACCGCACCGGCGCGCCCGACGGGTCGGCGCGGAACCCGGACCGCAGGCTGTCGTGGCGGTCCGTCAGCACCCGGCAGACCGCGCGCAGCAGGCCGGGGTCGACCGGGCCCTCGAAGTCCAGGGCCAGCTGGATGGTGTAGACGTCCTGCCCGTCCGGGTCGAACGCGGTGTGGAAGAACAGCCCCTCCTGGAGCGGCGCCGGTCTCGACGTCTCCTCGTCGGAGTGCTCGTACGCGCGGTCTGCTGCGGTCACGCCGTCTCTCCCGGCTCTGCGGTGGATGTGGTCAGGGTCTCCAGGGCCGTGCACCAGGCGTCGGCCAGCGCCTCCACCCGGGCCCGGTCCAGCAGGGCCTCCGGATACGCCCAGGTGACGTGGAGTTCGGGCCGGGCGCCCCGGTCGTGGACGATCGCCGACACCTCCAGGAGGTGCGTCAGCGGCATCCCGGGGTCGCCGCCCCCGCCGACCGCGCCGGCCTCCGGCACCAGGGCCCAGTCCGTGTCGTCCGGCCGGTCGAAGCGGCCCAGGTAGTTGAAGAGGATCTGTGCCCGGGGCAGTGCCCCGAGCACGGGCCCGGTCTCCGGGTGGAGGTGGCGCAGCAGCCCGAAGCCGAGCCCCTTGTCCGGCATGCTCCCCAGCTGTCCGTCCACCGCCCGTACGGCGTCCTCCGGGTCGTCCGGCCGTCCCGCGAGGCGGACCGGGAACATGCTGGTGAACCAGCCGATGGTCGCCGACAGGTCGAGGCCGCCCGCGATCTCCTCGCGGCCGTGCCCCTCCACGTCCACGAGGAACGGGCCCCGGCCGTCCGACACGGGGCCCCCGGAGCGGCCGTCACCAGAACCGGAGTCCGTGCGCCAGTGCCCCGCCGCCGTGCTCAGCGCGCCCAGCAGCACCGCGTTCACCCCGACGCCCAGCCGGGCGGGCACCCGGGTCAGCAGCGGCTCCGTCCGGTCGGCGGGCAGGACCCGGGTGACGGTCCGCTTCGCCCCCTCGACGTCCCGGGAGGCCAGCGGCTCCGCCCCGGGGACGAGCGGGCCGGCGCCCTCCAGGATCCCGCGCCAGAAGGGGAGTTCGGCGCTCCGGCCGCGCGCCTCGTCCGCCAGTCGGCGGCCCCAGTCGGCGAACGACACGGGTGCGGCGTCCGGCGCCTCGGCCCGGGGCGCGACGCCGGTGCCCAGGTCCTCCAGGAGGATCCGCCACGACACCCCGTCCACGACCAGGTGGTTGATCATGAGGAGCAGCCGGCCGGGCCGGCCGGGGCCCGCGTCGAACCACACGGCCTGGACCATGTTCCCCTCGCCGGGCGCGAGCCGTCGGCGTGCCGCGTCCGCCTCGGCCCGCACCCGCTCCGCGAGCCGCCCGGCGTCGAGCCCGGACGCGTCGATCCGCGCGATCCGCCCCGCCGCGTCCACCGCGCCGCGCGGCAGCACGTCGAGGCGCCACCCGCCGTCGCGCGTCAGCCGCGTCCGGAGGGCGTCGTGCCGGTCGAGGAGCGCCTGGAGCAGCGCCCGCAGGCGCGCCGGGGACAGGTCCGCCGGGGTCCGCACGAGCACGGACTGGTGGAAGCCGTCGACGGGCCCGCCCCGCTCCCGCTGCCAGTGCAGGATCGGGGTGAGCGGCACCTCCGCCCGGTCGTCGAGCGGGGGGCGCGACCCTCCGGCCCCGTCGTGGGCCGGAGCGGGCGGGCGCGGCGCGTCGGCCGCCCCGGTCCCGGCCGGCGCCGCGCCGGCGGCCCGGGACGCGCTGGCCCGGGGCGTCCGTACCTTCGCGTGGGCGGCGAGGGCGGCGACCGTCCGGTACCGGAAGACGTCCTTCGTGGAGAGGGACAGCCCGCGCGAGCGGGCCCGGGACACCAGCCGGATCGACACGATGCTGTCGCCGCCGAGCGCGAAGAAGTCGTCGTCCACGCCGACGCCGCTCCGCCCGAGGACCGCCGCGAACAGTTCGCACAGCAGCTTCTCGGCGGCGGTCTCCGGCGCCCGGGCCGCCCCCTCGGGGGCGACGGCGGCGCGCGGGGCGGGCAGGGCGGCCCGGTCGACCTTGCCGTTCGGCGTGAGCGGCAGCCCGTCGGGGAGGAGGACGACGGCGGGCACCATGTACGACGGCAGCGTCTGCCGCGCCCACGCGGACAGGTCCGGCACGAGGCCGTCGTCCCCGGCGGCGTCCCGGACGGGCACCACGTACGCGACGAGCCGGCGCTCGCCCGGCCGGTCCTCGCGCACCACGACCGCGCTGCGGGCCACCCGCCGGTGCCGGTCCAGGGCCGCCTCGACCTCCCGGGGCTCGATGCGGAAGCCGCGCAGCTTCACCTGGTCGTCGGCGCGGCCGAGGAACACCAGCCCGCCGCCGGCGGTCCACCGCACCAGGTCGCCGGTGCGGTACAGCCGGCCGCCGGGCGGCCCGTACGGATCGGCGACGAACCGCTCGGCGGTCGGGCCCGGGCGGCCGAGATAGCCCCGAGCCACGCCGGGACCGCCTACGTACAGCTCGCCCGGCACGCCGACGGGCACCGGCCGCAGCCCGTCGTTCAGGACGTACACCCGGGTGCCGCCCAGCGGCGAACCGAGCGGCGGGCGCTCCGCGTCGCGCGGACCGAGCGGGGTCGCGAGGGACCAGACGGTCGTCTCCGTCGGCCCGTACACATGGGTGACCTCCGCGGCCAGGGCGGTGAGTTGCCCGGCCAGGGCGGGCGGCAGCGCCTCGCCCCCGACGAGCACGCGCAGCCCCCGGACCGCGTCGGGCACCTCGGCCACCAGCCCCGCCCACAGGGACGGCGTCGCCTGGAGGGCGGTGACCCGGTGCCGGCCGACGAGCCGGCCGAGGGCGCGCGGCTCGCGCACCTCGTCGGGCGAGGCGAGGACGACCGCGGCGCCGGAGAGCAGCGGCAGCAGGAGTTCCAGGTGGGCGATGTCGAAGGCGACGGTCGTCACCGCGAGCAGCCGGTCCGCGGGGCCCAGCGGCAGCCGGTCCCGCATGGCGGCCAGCAGATGGGCGAGGTTGCCGTGGCTGACCGCGACCCCCTTCGGCCGGCCCGTCGAACCGGAGGTGTAGAGGACGTACGCCGTGGCGTCGGCCGGCACCGGCCCGTCCGGGTCCCCGGATCCGGCGGCGGGGCCTGAGTCGAACGCGGGGTCGTCCAGTGCCTGCCAGGCGGGGGTGCCGAGCGCCGCGCGGGTGGCACGGTCGGAGAGCACCAGGAGCGGCGCGGCCTCCTCCAGGATCCCCGCCACCCGCTCCCGGGGGTGGTGCGGATCGACCGGGAGGTACGCGGCGCCGGTCCGGTGCGCGGCGAGGAGCGCGACCAGGAGGTCGGGCGTCCGCTCCATCGCCACGGCCACCAGCCGCTCCGGTCCGGCGCCGAGCCCCCGCAGACGCCGGGCCAGCCGCTCCACCCGCGCGTCGAGCTCCCGGTACGTGACCCGCCGCGCCCCCTGCAGCACGGCGACCGCGTCCGGCGTCCGGGCGACCTGCTCGCGGAACCACCGCGGCACCGATCCGGCCGACGGCACGGTCCCGCCGAGGGGCGCCGAACCGGCCGCGGGCCCGCCCCACTCCGTCAGCACGGTGTGTCGCTCGGCCGGTGACAGCAGGTCGAGCTCGCGCACCGGACGGGTCGGACGGGCCGTCGCGTCGGCGAGGAAGCGGGCGAAGCACTCCGCGAGCCGCTCGGCGGTCGCGTGGTCGAAGAGGTCGAGGGCGTAGACGAGGCTGCCCTCCAGGCCCCCGTCGGCCTCGGTCAGGTCGAGCAGCAGGTCGCAGGGGAGGGACCGGTAGCGCCCGAGGCGCAGCGCCTCGACGCGCAGTCCGGGCAGTTCCAGTGCGCCGGCCGCGTTGTTCTGGAGGCTCAGCATCACCTGGAACAGCGGGTGCCGGGCCGCCGACCGCACCGGTCCGACGGCGTCCACGACCTGCTCGAAGGGCACGTCCTGGTGCTCCAGCGCGGCGAGGACCGCGCCCCGGACCCGGTCGAGCAGGGTGCCGAAGTCCGGGTTCCCGGAGGCGTCGGTCCGCACCACCACCGTGTTCACGAAGCAGCCGACGAGGTCGTCGAGGGCGCTGTCGGTGCGCCCGGCGACCGGGCTGCCGACGAGGACGTCCGTCCCCGCCCCCAGCTGCCGCAGCAGACCCGCCAGGGCGGCGTGCAGCACCATGAACACGCTGGCGCCGTGCCGCCGCGCCAGGGCGGTCAGCCGCGCGTGGTCCGCCGGGGCGAGCCGGAAGGGCACCGTGCCGGCCCGGTGGGTCGCGGTGTCCGGACGAGGCCGGTCGAAGGGCAGCGCCAGTTCGTCCGGGGCGCCGGCCAGCACGCCCGCCCAGTGGGCGAGCCGGCGGGCGAGGTCGCCGTCCGGAGCGTCCGCGTCACCCCGCCCCTCCCGCTGCCACAGCGTGAAGTCGGCGTACTGCACCGGCAGTTCCGGCCGCTCGGGCGCCTGCCCGCGCAGCCGGGCCGCGTAGGCCGAGGACAGGTCGCGGAGGAAGGGCGCGGCGGACCAGCCGTCGAAGGCGATGTGGTGGAACGTGACCGCCAGGACGTGGTCCTCGGGGCCGCGGGCGAGGAGCTCCGCCCGCACCGGTCTCTCCCGCGCCAGGTCGAAGGCGTACTCCGACGCCGCGAGCACCGCCGCCTCGACGTCCCGCTCCGCCACCCTCCGTACCGGTAGCGCGAACGCCTCCGCTTCGAGGACCAGTTGGCGCGGCGTCCCGTCGGTGACCGGGAAGACCGTGCGCAGGCTCTCGTGCCGCGCCACCACGTCCGCCAGCGCCGCGGCCAGCGCCCCGGCGTCCAGCGGTCCCGTCAGCCGCAGCGCGGTCGTGACGGTGTGCGCGGCGGCACCCTCCGTCAGCTCGCCCTGCGCCCAGAACCGCAGCTGGGAGTAGGAGGGCGGCAGGACGTCCCCGCGCGGCCGGGGGCGCAGCGGGCCGCGCCCGGCGCGCCCGGCGTCCTCTCTCGCACGGGCGCGCCCAGCCAGTCCGGCGGGCGTCGGCGACGCGAAGACCGTCCGGGTGGTGATCCCCTCGTCCAGCACCTCGCGCAGCCGGTTCACCAACCGGACCGCCAGCAGCGAATGGCCGCCGAGCGCGAAGAAGTCGTCGTCCGCGGCCACTTCGGGCACCCCGAGGACCTCGGCGAACAGTCCGCACACCAGCTGCTCGGCGGCTGTGCGGGGCGGGCGGGAACCGCCGCCGCGCCCGGGGGCGGGCAGCGCGGCCCGGTCCAGCTTGCCGTTCGGCGTGAGCGGCAGTCCGCCGGGGAGGACGACGACGGCGGGGACCATGTAGTCGGGCAGGGCACGCCGGGCGTGCTCGGCGACGCGCCGCGCGGGATCGTCGTCGTGGTCCGGGGCGGGGACGACGTAGGCGACGAGGTCGCGCTCGCCCGGCCGTTCCTCCCGGACGAGGACGGCGGCCCGGGCGACGGCCGGGTGGCGCTCCAGCACGGCCTCGATCTCGCGGGGCTCGATGCGGAAGCCGCGGATCTTGACCTGGTCGTCGACGCGGGCCAGGAAGTCGAGCGCCCCGTCGGCGGTCCACCGGACGAGGTCACCGGTGCGGTACATGCGGCCGCCGGGTCCGCCGTACGGGTCGGCGACGAAGCTCCCGGCGGTGAGGCCGGGGCGGCCGAGGTAGCCGCGGGCCAGCCCGGCGCCCGCCAGGTACAGCTCGCCCGGCACCCCGACCGGCACCGGCTGGAGCCGGTCGTCGAGCACGTACACCCGGGTGTTCGCCATCGGCCGTCCGATCGGGGGCCTGCCGCCGTGCGCGTCCGGGGCGGCGCCCGGCACCGCGTCGGGTGCCGTGTCCGTGAGCGTGTCGGTGCCTCGGGGCGGCTCCACCCGGCCGAAGGTGCTGAACGTGGTGTTCTCGGTCGGCCCGTACACATGGGTCAGCGCGGTACCGGGGAAGTCCGTCAGCATCCGCCGCACCGCCGTCGTCGAGGGCTGCTCGCCCCCGGTCCAGACGTGCCCGACCCGGCCGAGCAGCGGACTTCCCTCCGCCACCAGCAGGTTGAAGAGCGCGGTGGTGAGGAACGCGCTCGTCGCGTCCCCCTCGCCCGCCGCCCGCTCCAGGGCGCGCGGCGAGGAGTCGCCGGCCGGCACCACCACGACCGTGCCGCCGCGGAGCAGCGGCACCCACAGCTCGTACGTCGACGCGTCGAAGGAGTGCGGCGAGTGGGCGAGGACCCGGGCGTGCCCGCCGTCCGCCGCCCAGCAGGGATCGGCGGCGAGCGCGACGATGTTCCGGTGGGTGACCAGGACGCCCTTGGGGCGGCCGGTGGAGCCGGAGGTGTACATCGCGTACGCGGCCCGGTCACCGGTGATCTCCGGCCGGGCGCCGGTGTCCCCCGCCGTGTCGTCGTCGGGACCCGTCGGATCGGGGTCGTCCGTCAGGACGAGCGGCAGGCCGGTCCCCGCGCCCGCGAGGGTCTCGGCGCGTGCGCGCGTGGCGGCGTCCGCCAGGATCAGGCAGGGCCGCGCGTCGTCGAGGAGCGCGAGCTGCCGGTCGTCCGGGTTGCGCGGGTCCAGGGGCAGGTACGCGGCGCCCGTCCGCAGCACGGCGAGCAGGGCGACGACCAGGTCGGCCGAGCGGTCCACGGCCACGGCGACCAGCCGCTCCGGACCCGCGCCGCGCCGCCGCAGCCGGTGGGCGAGCCGGTCCGCGTGGGTGTCCAGCTCCGCGTAGGTGAGCCGGGTCGCGCCGCAGACCACCGCGGTGGCGTCGGGCGAGGCGGCCGCCCGCCGCCGCAGCAGCTCCGGCACGGAGCCGTCCGGCAGGTCGCCGTCCCGGCCGTTCCACGTCTCCAGCGTCGTGCGCCGTTCGACGGGCGTGAGCAGGTCCAGCCCGCCGACGGGCCGCTCGGGCGCGGCGACCGCCTGGGTCAGGTAGGCGGTGAAGCCGCGGGCCAGACGCTCGGCGGTGTCGTGGTCGAAGAGGTCGCGGGCGTAGACCAGGGCGCCGCCCAGCGCGCCGTCGGTCTCGGTGACGTCGAGGAGCAGGTCGTAGACGATCGTCCGGTGGACGTAGTCCAGCAGGCGGGCGTCGAGACCGGGGAGGTCCACGACGGCGCCGGCGTTGTTCTGCAGGCTGAGCATGACCCGGAAGAGCGGGTGCCGGTCCGCCGACCGGGCCGGGTTGACGGCCTCCACGACCTGCTCGAAGGGCACGTCCTGGTGGTCGAGGGCGGCCACGACGCCGCGCCGGGTCCGCCGGAGCAGCTCGTGGAAGTCGGGGTCGCCGGAGGTGTCGGTCCGGATGACGACGGTGTTGACGAAGCAGCCGACGAGCTCGTCGAGGCCGACGTCGGTGCGGCCGGCGACCGGGCTGCCGACCAGGACGTCGGTGCCCGCGCCGATCCGGCGGAGGAACCCGGCGAAGGCCGCGTGCAGCACCATGAAGGTGCTGGCGCCGTGCCGGAGGGCGAGCCGGGAGAGCAGCCGGAGGCTGTCGGAGGGCAGGCGGAAGGGGACGGTGCCGGCCCGGTGGGTGGCGGTCGAGCGGCGCGGCCGGTCGGTGGGCAGCGGGAGTTCGGCCGGGGCGTCCGCGAGGGCCCTTCTCCAGTGCGCCAGTTGTTCGGCGACGAGACTGCCCGGGGCGTCGGGCGTGCCGAGCTCCTTGCGCTGCCACAGGGTGAAGTCCACGTACTGGACGGGCAGTTCCTCCCAGGACGGCGGTCGCCCTTCCAGGCGGGCGGCATAGGCGTGCGACAGGTCGCGGAGGAACGGCGCGACGGACCAGCCGTCGATGGCGATGTGGTGCACGGTGATCACCAGCACGTGCAGGCCGGGGGAGTCGACGGCGAGCAGCACGGCCCGCAGCGGCGACTCGCGCTCCAGGTCGAAGCGGCGCCCGGTCTCCTCGGCCAGGGCCGCGTCGAGCTCCTCCTCCGCGACCGGGCGCACGGGCAGCCCGACCTCCACCGCCTCCAGGACACGCTGCCGGGGCACTCCGTCGCCGACCGGGAAGACGGTGCGCAGGCTCTCGTGCCGCGCCACCACGTCCCGCAGCGCCTCGCGCATCGCCCCCGCGTCCGGCCGGCCCGTCAGCCGGAGCGCCATCGACGTGTTGGGCGACTCCCCGCCCCGGTCCAGCTCTTCCTGGAACCAGAAGCGCAGCTGCGAAAACGACAGAGGGATCACGGTGGTCTCGGCCTCTCGGTCTCTCGGGTCTCTCGGGTTCGGGTCGGTCTCGTGGGCCGGGGTCAGCGGGCCCGGCAGGCTTCGCGCAGGGCGTCGAGGTGGCGCAGCCCGTCCAGCACGGTCTTCGTGCCGATGCCGAAGTCGATCAGGCACGCGATCTCGTCCACACCGGCACCGCGCAGCCGCTCGACCGTCGCCGCCGCGTCCTCCACCGTGCCGAACAGCCCCCGCTGCTCGAAGTAGGTGTCGAAGGAGCGGGCGACGAGGAAGTCGAGGTCCTCGTCCTCCAGGGCGTCGACGTCGAAGTCCGGGTCGGAGGCGCCGAACGACGCGGCGATCAGCCGGGCCGAGCTCCTGAGGTAGGCGGACAGCGGCTCCTCGACGGTGGCGCGCACCTCGTCCCGGTCGGTGCCCAGGAAGGTGTGCAGCATCAGGACGACGTGGCCCTCCCAGCCGTCGTGGGCCTCCCGCGCCGCCCGCCGGTAGCCGGCGATCTTCGCGGCGAGCTCGTCGGCGTCCTGGTGCAGCAGATGGGTGAGGACGCCGGCCCGCGCCGCCGCGGCCGTGCGGAAGGTGCCCTCGTCGCCCGCGCTCGTCACCCACAGCGGCAGCTCCCGCTGCACCGGCGGCGGGAAGGTCCGCACGCGCGCGGGGGCGCCGTCGCCGCCCACCACCTCGTGCGCCTCCCCGCGCCACAGCCCGCGCAGCCGCTCGACGGTGTCGGCCAGCGCGCGCTTGCGGTCCGCGTACGGCACCCGGCCCAGCGCGAAGTCCACCGGATGCCAGCCGGAGGCGAGGGACACCCCGGCCCGCCCGCCGGAGAGGTTGTCCACGACCGACCACTCCTCGGCGATCCGCAGCGGATCGTGGAGGGGGGCGACGACGCTCCCGGCGCGGATGGCGACGCTGCTCGTGATCATCGCGAGGGCGGCGCCGACCACGGACGGGTTCGGGTACAGCCCGCCGAATGGGTGGAAGTGGCGTTCGGGCGTCCACACCGCGCGGAAGCCGTGCCGGTCGGCGAAGCGGGCGCCCTCCAGCAGGAGTTCGTACCGCCCGGAGTCCCCGGCCGGCGTGCTGTCGTCGGCGAAGTAGAACAGGCTGAAGTCCATCGGAATCCTTCGGTGACCCTCGTCGTGCGTGATCCGGTCCGTGGCGGGGCTCGCCCGCCGTCAGTCGGGGCGGGGCATCCTCCGCAGCGCCGCCCGCGCCGTGCGGGCCCCCGCGAGCCGGGCGGCGAGACCGGCGGGCGTGGGCGCGTCGAAGACCGTGCCCACCTGGAGCTCCACCCCCAGCTCCGCGCGGACGCGGCTCACCAGCCGGGTGACGAGCAGCGAGTGGCCGCCGAGCGCGAAGAAGCTGTCGTCGATCCCGACCGCGTACGCGTCCTCCGCCGCGCCCGCCGCGCCCGCCGCGCCCGCCGCGCCCGCCGCCTCCGGCCCCCGCGCGGCGTCGGCGAGCCCCAGGACCTCCGCGTACATCCGGCACAGCGCCGCCTCCCGCGCGGTCCGCGGCGGCCGGCCGGCCGAGGGCCGGGGCCCGTGCGGGGCGGGCAGCGCGGCCCGGTCGAGCTTGCCGTGCGGGGTGAGCGGGAACGCGTCGAGGACGACGAACGCCGACGGCACCATGGGGGAGGGCAGGTGCGCGGCCGCCCACGCGGCGACGGACGACACCAGCTCGGCGTCGCCGCCCCCGGAGAAGGGAACGTTGACGTGCCGCTCGGGATCCGGCGCGGGCCCGAGAGCGGCCCCGCCCGCAGGAGGGAGGTCCCCTTGCCTGGCGGGGAAGTCCTCCGCTCCGGAGAGGTCCGCCGCTTCGGGGTCCCGCGCTTCAGGGCTCCCCGCATCGGAGAGACCCCCCGCATCGGAGAGACCCCCCGCATCGGAGAGGTCCCCCGCACCGGCGGGCTCCCTCGCCCCGGACGGATTCCCCGCCCCGGGAGGGAACGCGGTCGCTCCGAGCGAGAACTCGGCGTCGACGTGGCCCGGACCTGATCGGGCCGACCAGCGCAACGCGACGCCGTACCCCAGCCGTTCGCCCAGACGCGCGAGCTCCTCGGGGTCCGGTCCGGGGGCCGGCGTCCCGCCCGCCGCGCGCAGATCCTCGGCGAGCCGCCCGTTCGGCACGCCGGTGACCCGAACGGGCGCGCCGCGCCGCGCGTGGTCCGCCAGGGCGTCGGCGAGGCCGTCGGCGGTACGGACGTCGGTGCCCCACCGCAGGTCCACCAACGCGCCGGGGCGCCGCGGCGAGGCGTCGGCGCCGGGGCGGCGCAGGACGACGTCGTAGCGGTACCGGGTGAGCTCGTTGTGGTGCGTCCCCCGCTTCAGACGGACGTCGCACGCGCCGAAGAGGGGGACGGCCCCCTCGGCCGCCGGGAGCGTCAGGGAGCGGAAGAACTCCGGGTCCACCAGCAGTTCCGGCTCCGTGGCCAGGCCGCGCGCCACGGCGCCGCGGTGCTCCTCGCCGCCGGGGACGGTGCTCGCCGAGCGAGCGGTGGCGGCCGCCCCGTGGAAGGTCTCCGCGAGCCCCAGGTGCCGGACGTCGCCGACGAAGACCGCGCCTCCGGGCGCCAGGGCGGCCGCGGCGAGCCCGAGCACCCGGGCGAGATAGCGCCCGCCGGGGAAGTACTGGAGGACGGAGTTGAGGACGACCACGTCGAAGTACCCGCGGGGGACGCCCTCGTGGTCGTCGGCCGCCCGGCCGCGCAGCACCACCCGCCCGGCCAGGTCCGGACGCCCGTCCACCTGCCGCCGCAGCCGCTCGATCACCCGGGGCGCGTGGTCGAGCCCCCAGTACTCCTCCGCTCCGGGAGCCAGGTGCGCCAGTAACAGCCCGCTTCCCACGCCGAGTTCGAGCACCCGGCGGGGCCGCAGGGCGCGGATGCTCCGTACCGTCTCGTCGCGCCACTCCCGCAGCTGCTCCAGCGGCAGCGGCCTGCCCTCGTAGCCGCTGGTCCACCCGCTGAAGTCCTCCCCGAAGGCGGCCGGTCCGTCGTCGTCCGGCACGGCGTCGTGCACGCGCCGCCACTCCGCCACGCGGTCCGCGTCGCCCGCCCGGCCGGCGCCCGCGGGCGCGGCGGGATCACGGCGTACGTAGGCGACGAGCCTGCGGTCCCCCTCCCGGTCCTCCCGCACGGTCACGGCGGCGGCGGCCACCCCGGGGTGGGCCGCGAGCCGTGCCTCGATCTCGCCCGGCTCGATCCGGTGCCCCCGCACCTTGACCTGGTCGTCCGCGCGACCGGCGAACTCCAGTTCACCGGAGGGCGTGTGACGGGCCAGGTCGCCCGTGCGGTACATCCGCGCGCCGGCCGGTCCGTACGGGTCGGCGACGAAGCGGCCCGCCGTCATCGCGGGCCGGGCGAGGTAGCCGCGCGCGAGCCCCGCGCCGGCGACGTACAACTCGCCCACGACTCCGTCGGGCACCGGGCGCAGGGCGGCGTCGAGCAGGCGCAGGCGCGCGCCCCGGACCGCCCCGCCGATCGGCGGAGTGCCGGAGCCGTCCGCGAGGGGGCCGCTCATCGTGGCGCAGACCGTGGTCTCCGTCGGCCCGTACGCGTTGATCAGCGTCCGGCCGGGAGCCCACCGCCGCACCTGCTCACCGTCCAGGGCCTCGCCGGCCGCGACCAGGACCCGCACGTGCGGGAGGGCGTCGGACGGCAGCGCGCGCAGCACCGACGGCGGCAGCGTGACGTGGGTGACGCGCCGCCCGTCGGCGAGCCGCCGGAGACCGGGGCCCGGCAGCAGATCGCGCGCGGGGGCCAGGACGAGCGCGGCCCCGGCGGACAGCGCCATCGCCAGCTCCCAGAAGAACGCGTCGAAGCTGGGCGAGGCGAACTGCAGGACCCGGCTGCCGGCGTCCACCGCGAGGCTGTCGCGCTGGTGGGCGGCCAGGTGGGCGAGGCCGGAGCGGGTGACCACGACGCCCTTGGGCAGGCCGGTGGACCCGGAGGTGTAGATGACGTACGCGGGCAACTCGCCCCGCTCGCGCCGCGCGCCGGACGGCGGTCCGGACGCGGCGGCGCGGCGCAGGTCCGCGCGGGTCCCGGGGGCGTCCAGATCGATCCGGGGGGTCGCGGTCGGCCGGAGCTTCGGCAGGATCGTGCCGGACACCGCGAGCAGCAGGGCCGGTGCCGCGTCCCCGAGGAGGTGGGCGATGCGCCGCTCCGGATAGCCGGGGTCCACCGGCAGGTGCGCGGCCCCGGTCTTCATCACCGCCAGGACGGCGACGACCAGTTCCACCGAGCGGTCGAGCGCCGAGGCGACGACCGTCTCCGGCCCGGCGCCCCGCGCGGCCAGCACATGGGCCAGCCGGTTCGCCCGGGCGTCGAGCTCCGCGTACGAGACCGTCTCCTCCTGGAAGACGAGGGCGGTCGCGTCCGGTGTGCTCACGGCCCGCTCCTCGAAGAGGTCGAGCAGCGGGCGCGGGGAGCCGCCGGCCGGCTCGTGCCCCGGGTGCGGGGCGGCCTCGTCCGGGACGCGCGTGACGGGGCCGGCCGAATTCAAGCGGCCCCGGAATGGGCCGGATTCATTCTCGAACGGATTGATCATCCGGGCTCGACCCTTCCACGAGGCATGGTGCGCTGGCAATGGGCGGGGTCGAGCGTAAGCGGCCCCCGTGGAAAATGGCCACCCTGGTTTCCACGGCGATGAACTTGTACGATCCAGCCCGAACTCACGGCCACCGCACCCCTCTTCCGTGGTGCGCCGGAAATCCGTCGGTAATCGAAGTCCGGAGGCCCGCGCTGGAATCCGCCGCGCCCACCACCGCACAGGCCGCGAAAGACCGGGGCCGGTCCCCGCACCGGAACTTCCGGCTGCTGCTCGTCGGCGAGACCACCAGCAAGCTGGGCACCAGCGTGACGTCCGTCCTGCTGCCGCTCGTGGCCGTCACCACCCTGCACGCCTCGCCGTTCGTGATGGGCGTGCTCACCGCCGCGGCGTGGCTGCCCTGGCTGGTCATCGGGCTGCCCGCAGGGGCCTGGGTCGACCGGCTCCCGGCGCGCCGGGTGATGCTGGTCTGCAACGCCGTCTCCGCGGCGGTGTTCGCGAGCGTGCCGGCCGCCTGGTGGCTCGGAGCCCTGACGATCCAGCACCTCCTGGGGGCCGCCCTGCTCTCCGGCGCCGCCTCCGTCTTCTTCTCCACCGCCTACTCGGCCTATCTGCCCCAACTGGTGCCCACGGACGCCCTGATGCGGCGCAACGCGCAGCTCCAGGGCGGGGACCAGGCGACCCGGGTGGCGGGGCCCGGACTCGGCGGCCTGGTCGCCCAGACCCTGGGCGGCGTGCCGGGCCTGCTGCTCGACGCCGGCTCCTTCCTGGTGTCCTCGCTCTGCCTCCTGGGCATCCGCCCCGACGGTCCCCGCCCGGCCCCGGCGCCCCGGCGACCGCTCGGCAAGGAGATCGCCGAGGGCCTGCGCTTCGTCCTCGGCGACCGGCTGGTCCTGGCCGTCACCGCGTTCGGCGCGGCCGTCAACCTGGCGATGGCCGGATTGCAGGCCGTCCAGATCGTCTTCCTCGTCCGCACGGTCGGCGTCGGCGCCGACACGCTCGGCTGGCTCGTCGCCTGCGGCGGCCTCGGCGGAGTGCTCGGCGGCCTCGCCGCCGGCCGGCTCGCCGAGCGCCTCGGCTCGGCCCGCGCCCTGCTGACCGTGCAGGCGGCCGCCTCGCCCTTCGGCCTGCTCCTCGCCCTCGCAGCCCCCGGGCCGCGGCTGGCGTTCTTCGTCCTCGGCTCGGTCGTGCTGTTCGCCGGCGTCGTGGCCTGCAACGTCGTCATCGTCAGCTTCCGGCAGGCGTACTGCCCGCCCGAGCTGCGCGGCCGGGTCACCGCGACCACCCTCTTCCTCAACTACGGCACCATCCCGCTCGGCGCCCTCCTCGGCGGCACCCTCGCCTCCCTCGTCGGCACCCGTGCCACGATGGGCGCCGTCGCGGCCGCCCTGGTCGCGGCCGGCGGATTCCTCCTCGTGAAGCCGCTGCGCACCCTCCGCGACCTCCCCGGGGCACCCGCCGCGGAAGGCCGATAATCCCGGCCACGAGAACCGAAGGCCGAAAGGCTCCGGAAAGTCGGCCGAAATGCGTTCCGGGTGAATCCCGCACGGAATCGCGGACTTCCGGGTCGAGATAATTCCGGCCACATTTCCCCCAGCGGGGCCCGAGAAGCGTCCGTCGGTCCCGCCCCGGGGTTCGTCCCTCCCGGCGAACGCGGTCCCGCCCCCGGCCTTCGCCCCCGGCCGAACCGGGCCCGGCGGGTCGACGGTCCCCGCGGCGACGGCCCTCCCACCGCCCCCGCCATGCGGCATGATGCTCGCATGGTGACGGGGGACGGGGCCCGGGAGGCCGCGGCCGAGGGGCGGTTGATCGGCGGGCGCTACCGCCTCGACCAGCGGCTCGGCTCGGGCGGCATGGGCACGGTGTGGGCCGGACACGACCTCCTCGTCCGGCGCGAGGTCGCCGTCAAGGAGGCTCACACGACGCGGGACCCGGTCAGGGTCGAGCGCGTGCTGCGCGAGGCACGGGCGGCGGCCCGGGTCAGCCACCCGGCCGTGGTCACGGTGTACGACGTGGCGATGGAGGACGGCCACCCGTGGATCGTCATGGAGCGGGTGCGCGGGGAGTCCCTCGCCGACCGGCTCGACCGGGAGGGCGCGCTCCCGGGGCCCGAGGCGGCCCGCATCGCCCTCAGCGTCGTCGAGGCGCTCGCCGCGGCCCATGAGCGGGGCGTGCTGCACCGGGACGTGAAGCCGGGGAACGTCCTCCTCGCCGAGGACGGTGGTGTGGTGCTCACGGACTTCGGCATCGCGTACATCGCCGGAGAGGAATCCCTCACGCGGGCGGGCGAGTTCGTCGGCTCGCTCGCCTACACGGCGCCGGAGCGGATGGGCGGCCGGCATCCGGAACCCGCGTCGGACCTGTGGTCGCTCGGTGTCCTGTTGTTCCAGATGCTGGAGGGCCGTTCGCCCTTCCATCGCGAGTCGATGGAGGCGACGGTGACGGCCGTCGTCGTCGAGGAGACCCCGGTGCCTCTACGGGCGGGTTCCCTCGCACCGCTCGTCGTGGCCCTGCTCGCCAAGAACCCGGAGGACCGCCCCTCCTCGGCCGAGGTCGCGGCGAGGCTACGGGCGGCGGCGCCCGCACCGGAGCCCGCCCCCGCCGGTCCTCCGGAGGAGGTGGCCGCGGCCGGGGAGTCGGCGACCGTGTCGAGAGTGACGGAAGCGCCCCCCGTGCCGCACGTGCCCCGGGCGGCCGACACCGCGCCGCCGAAGGCGGGACGGCGAGCATCCGGCCGCGCCCCGCGCCGGATCACCGGCCGCCGGCTGTCGGCCGCCGTGGCGTCCTGCGTCCTGCTCGGCTCGCTCGCCGCCTGGGGGCTCACGCACGGGTGGGGCGATGCCGGCCGCTCCGGCACACCCGGCTCCGCCTCCCAGGGCAAGCCCCCCGCCTCGGCGTCGGGGGGCAAGGCCTCCGACGCCTCCCGCGCGAAGTCCCCCGCCTCCCCCTCGCCCCGGGGGACGCCGACCCCCACGGGAAGCACGAGCCACCCCTCGGCCCCGTCGACGGCGGCGACCGCCGGATACCGCCTGGTCCAGGAGGACGGCTTCCGCGTCGAGGTGCCGGCCGGCTGGGAGGCCCGGCCCAGGAACGCCCAGGGCCAGTTCCGCTACTCCCAGGGGGACATCGAGGTCGTCCTCGTCCCCGGCCGCGACACGGCCGCCCGCACCTCGGCCTCGCCCGTCACCTACCAGAGGGAGCACGAACCGGAGCTCGCGTCGTTCCGCGCCTCCACCTGGTCCACCGCCACCGGGCTCGCGCTGGTGGAGGTGGGCAGCAGGCGCTACGCCCACGGCAGCTTCACGTGGGTCGACGACCGAGGGCGCGAACTGTTCGTCCGCAACGCCGCCCTCCTCGTCGAGGGCCGCTACCACCTGGTGCTCGTGATCGGCCCGGAGGCACGGCGCGAGGAGGTGGAGAAACGGCACGCCCAGGTCTTCTCCACCTATCGCGCGACCCCGTGACGGCGCCGGGGCGCGCGAAGGGTCGCCCCCCGCGAGGCGGGAGACGACCCTCGCCCGTCAGCCGACGCAGGTGACGGACCCGACCGGATGGTCGTTGCCGGTAGAGGTCGCGGTGAACCCGAAGGTGACCGTGCCGTCCGGCGGGATGACCCGGTTGTAGTCGACGTTCCGGACGGTGAGCGTGCCGTCGGCCCCGGTGGTCAGAGCGCCGTTCCAGAGGTTGGCGACCCGGGTGCCGGCGCCGGGTGTCCAGCGCACGGCCCAGCCGTCACGGGCCGTCGCGGCGTGGTTCATCACCTCGACGGAGCCCTGGAAGCCGCCGCTCCAGGCGTTGACGACGGTGTACACGGCCATGCAGCCGGTGTGGGGATCGGTGGGAGTCGGGGTCGGAGTGGGCTCCGTCGGTGTGGGGGTCGGCGTCGGGGTCGGCGTGGGAGTCGGCGTCGGTGTGCCGCCCGTGCCGCGGATGCCGGTCACCTCGCCGTTGCCGCCGTCGAAGACGATGTCGGAGCAGGAGAAGAAGTTCTCCTGGCTGTCCGAGCGGACCCACTGGATGAAGAGCACCGCGTCACCCGAGCGGCCCGAGGGCAGGCTCAGGTCCCAGTGGTAGTGCCCGCCGTCGGTGCCCGGGGAGCCCGTCTGCGGCGGGTCGGTGACGGTCTGGATCAACTCCAGGTCGTCCCAGCCGAGTTCGGTGGCGGGGGAGTAGCCGGGCTTGGTGAGGTACACCCGGAAGGAGCCCGGGTGGGCGGCCCAGTTGCTGTGCTTGACCTGGATCGTGCGCCCGGAGGTCAGGTGCGTGCGCGGCCAGTCCGAACGGGCGGCGTCGTAGCCGGTGAAGTCGTACGGCGAGCGGCCGCCGGCGCTGCACAGCGTGCCGTCCGGCACGTATCCGGCGCCGCGTCCGCCCGCCTGGGAGTCGAGCACGGCGAACCAGTTGTACAGCGCGTTGGGGCCGCTCTCGTCGAGTGCCGCCCGGCACGCGGGGTTGGTCGGGTCCAGGCTTCCGGTGGCGGTCTTCGCGTCCAGCCAACAGAGGTACGTGCGCGACCCGGGCGTCATGGCGACGCCGTGCGCCTGCGCGCTGTTCTGGCCCAGCAGGGTCAGGCCGATCCCGGCGAGCAGGGTCGCGAGCACCGCCGCCAGGGAGGCGAGCCGCTTCTTGCGTCCAGCCATCGTGTCTCCTGTGCGTGTGTGGGGTGGGTGGGTCCGTTCGGTGTTCTCCTTCTGCGCTGTCCTTCGGAGGGCGGCGTGCGCCGTACGGTGCGGGTCAGGTGCAGGCGACGCCGTCGAGGCGGAAGCCGGACGGCGGGGCGAACGTGCCGCCGTACGTGCCCTGGAAGCCGAAGGTCTGGCTGCCTCCGGCCTCGATCCGCGCGTTGTGGGCCGCTCCGGTGGCCGTCACGGCACCGGAGGACGGGGTGACGACGGCGTTCCACGCCTGGGTGATCCGCTGTCCTTCGGGGAGGGTGAAGGTCAGGCTCCAGGGTTCGAGGGCGGCCGGACCGGTGTGGGCGACGGTGACGTTCGCGGTGTAGCCGCCGGTCCAGACGTTCGGCGCGAACGTCACCGCGCAGGCCGTCGGGGGGACGGGGTCGGTGGGGCCGGGCTCGCCGGGGCCGGTCGGCGGGGTGCCCAGGTGCACGGCCGAGGAGAAGGAGTGCACCGCGAGCCCGGCGCCGTTCTGCCACGGCTCGAAGCCGGCCTGGACGCTCGTGAGGTACCAGTCGTTCCCGGCCATGCCGCGGGCGACGGTCTCGCGGACGAAGTCCATGACGTCGAAGTCCCATGCGGCGAGGGCCGAGGGGGCGACGAAGGAGATGACGTCGTTGGAGCCGTTGCCGCCCGTCCAGACCTGCCAGGAGCGCCCGCCCACGGTGGCGGTGCCGACCGGCGCGCCGATCGGCTGGACCGGGCCGTTCCGGTGGAACCAGATCATGATCTCGGTCCGGTTCACCCCGTCGGTCCGGGGCGTCGGGTCCAGCCAGATGTCGTACGAGGCGTTGTAGACGGCGTCGCCGACGAAGCCGTACGAGACGGTGCTGGGCGCGGAGGCGATCCCGCCGATCCGGGCCGGGAGCGCCGTGCCGGGCGAACAGCGGGTGTAGTGGCAGCCGTTGAAGAGCGAGGGGTACGCCTTCGGCGGGCCGTCCGTCGGGACGGACCCGTCGGCGCGGGTGAGCCGGAACCCCGTGTCGGTGGCGGTGACGCACTGGGTCGCGGCGGTGCCCCAGCGGTTGTTCTGGACGACGTACCGTCCCTGGACCGTGGCCGTGCCGTACTGCTCGCAGAGCAGGGTGTCGGCCCGGGCGTCCGGTGCGGTGCCCACGAGGGTCGCCACCACGGCGACGAGGGCGAGGAAGAACGCGCCGAGCGTGCCGCGCGGGGGCCTGGGGCGAGGGGGTGACGCGCGCATGGGGGGCCTCTCCGTGGGGGGTGGCCTGTGGCGGCTCCGTGCGGGAGGGGGCGTGTCCCGACCGACACCCTCCTCCTTTGGGAGCGCTCCCGCAGTCTGCTGTTGGGCCGAACTGTAGGAGCTGGAAAGGGACCTGACAACCCGTCGGGAGCGGACCGGCGTCCCGCGCCGGTCCGCCTCACCCCGGAGGTATCAGTGCTCGCAGAGCGAGAACTCCCGTTCGTACATCTGCTCGTTGTGCTCGTCGACGAAGAACGTCCGCTCCCGCATCAGCTCTTCACGGAAGCCCCGCGCCTGCGCGAGCGTCATGGTCGAGGTCGGGGCCCACGGCTGCTGCGGCGGCACGTCGGAGGTCGAGACGAGGGACTCCGACGGATCGACGAGGAAGAACGCGAGGATCTTCCGGTGCCCAGGGCGGGCGGGGTCGGCGAGCCGGAACGGGCCGACTTGGTGCTGGAGGACGTTCGGGAACGCCAGGCAGCGGCCCGCCGGGGTCGGCACCGAGCCGAGCACCTGGTTCAGGGCGTCCTCGTCCTCCAGGCCGTAGACCTCGCGCATCCCCTCGCCGTCGTTCTGCTCGTACTCCGGGTCGTCGAGCGCCGCGCGGAAGCCCAGCCGGCTCTCGGTGATGTTCTCGCTGTCCCAGTAGTAGATGCCCGTCGAGACGATCCGCTCGTTCAGCATCCCCTCGACGTGCCAGGACCCGCCCGCGTACTCGGGCCGGTCCGGGGTGAGATGGATCGTGGCCAGCTTCACGATGACCTGGAGGCGGCGACCGCGCAGATCGACCCGGTCGGACGGGCCGGGCGACGTGGGCGGGGTGAAGACCGGGGCGTCCGGGACGATCGGGCGGCGGTTCTCCCACCAGTCGTCCCGGGCCCGCAGCCACGCGCCGACGGCCTCCTGGTGGGCCGCCGTGTCGCCGTCCGGGGACGCGGCCGGGTGGACGGGCTCGGCGCCGTACCACCCGTAGGGATCGGCCTCGATCCGCGGCGGCCTGGGACGGCGCAGATCGGTCAGCACGCGCTCCCAGAGCGGGAGGAAGCGCGCGACCAGTTCGGGGAGCACGGCGGCCAGGTCCCGGTGCCGCTCGGGGTGGACGTTGTTCACGTACGAACGGAACTCGACCCGGCCGTCGTCATGGACGTCGACGTCCGTCGGCAGCCACTGGAACCGCTCCGAGAACTCGTGCTTCGTGTAGGTGTTCGTCGCGTTCCGCCACGCCCGTCCGGGCCCCCCGCTGACCTCGTTCACCAGGCAGAAAAGCGAGGGATGCACCAGGTCCAGCACCTGCCCGTCGGATCCGGGATGCCAGTCCCGGTCCGCTTCCGGCACCTCCTCCAGCACCCGCACCGCCTCGCGCAGCCGGGCCGCGAGCGCCCCGTCGACCAGGGCGTCCGACTGCCACACGCCGTCGACCCCCGACACCTCGACGCCGGTCCGCTCGTCCCGCAGCGCCGCGTAGTGCGCGAGTTCGTCCAGGACGTAGCGCACCTGCGCCTCGGTGAGCCCCTGGTCGACCGCCTCCCGCGCCCAACGGGCGGCGATGTCCGCGTCGTTCCTCTTCTCGGCCCACCCCGCCTTCTCCCGGATGCTCGCACTGAGCCGCGTCATCTGCAGCTCGCGCAAGGTCCGTGGCGGCGCGTACGACACGGAACGGGAAGCCCGGAAGGGCAGCGGAAAGGCGGTGGGGCCGGTCAATGCTCTGGTTTCCTTCGCATCGGTGGGGTGTGCGGCCGGAAGGATACGCGAGCGGTCCGACGGCGCCCCTCCGTGCTCCCGGGCCCGTACGGCCCCCGAGGCGCGGGGGACGCGGGACGAGCCGGGGCCTTTCAGGGAGCGAGGGCGTGCTCGGTGAACCCGCCGCACGAGCGGAACCCGAGGCGACGGTAGACGGGCTCCCCGTCGGCCGACGCCTGCAGGACCGCGATGCGGTGCTCCCGGTCGCGGGCCGCGCGGAGCGCCGCGAGCGTGACGGCACCGCCGTAGCCGCGGCGGCGGTGGGCGGCCAGGGTGGAGATGTTGTAGATGCCGGCGACTCCCGCGTGGGAGAACACCTCGGCGGAACACACGGGACGGTCCTCCACGTAGCCGACCAGATACCGGGCCGGACAGTGCGGCGCCAGGGCCTGCTCGGCGGCCCTGGCGAAGAAGCGGCGCACGGTCTCGGCGGGCGGGTTCCAGTTCGCGGCGAGGACGGTGGCGTAGTCGGCGAGCTCCTCGGGCGTGGTCACGGTCCGGATGTCCAGTCCCGGAACGTCGGACGCCGGCGGCGCGTCGTCCAGCTCGGCCCACATCGCCGTCTCGCGCTCGGACTCCGGCAGACCGGCCGCCGTCAGCCGGGCGGAGAGGTCGCCCGGGGTCGAGGCGGGGCCCACCCACCAGGAGAAACCGCGACCCGTGCGGGCCGTCGTCCGGACCGTCTCGGCGATCCGTTCCGCCGCGTCGGTGTCGGTGAAGCGGGCGGCGGCGACGATGTTGAACGTGTCGTCGTCCAGGCCGCTGTCCGCGACCACGAGGTCACCGCCCTCCGCGACGCTCGCACCGGTCGTGCTCCGGTGCAGGTGGCAGGCGTGTTCCGCCAGGTTCCTCTCCATCCTGTCCATCAGGTCTGCTTCATCGGGGAAGTGGTTGTTCATAACGGTCGATCCCAGCACGGCCGGGCGAGAAACGCACACGGATTCCGGCCGCCCGTCGGCGGTGTCGCCGCCCCCGGCGGTCACGCGGGCGGCAGGGCTAGGGGGACGAGCCCCGTGGCGCGGCCCGGTCGGGTCGAGGAGGCGGCCCATGCGCTTGCGGGAGCGGAGGACGACGGTGCGGTCGTTCACCCGCAGCCAGGGGAGGCGCTCCGCCGGCACGGCCTCGAACGGGTCGACGGCGTGCGGGCCGCGGAGCCACACCCTGACGAGGAGGTTGTCCGAGCCGCTCACCGGGACGGCCAGGCGGACCTCCTCCACGCGGGACAGCGCACCGCCGGTGGCCGCCGGACGGGTGTGGGGGACCGCGGTGCCACCCCGGACCACCGGCCGTCCGTCGGACGGCGGCCCGCGGCGTAGGACCGGCCGCGCACGGCCGGTCCGGTGGTGCGCGGCAGGTCCCCTGCGCCCGGGCGCCCCGGTGGGGCACACTGGCGGCGTGCGCATCGTGATGATGACGGCGGGCTCGCGGGGTGACGTCGCGCCGTACACGGGTCTGGGCGCCGGTCTCGTACGGGCCGGACACGAGGTGACGCTGGCCGCGCACGCGGTCTTCGAGCCGCTGGTGGCGGGCTCGGGGGTACGGTTCCACCCGCTGCCGGTGGACCCCCGCGCCGTCCTGCACTCCGCGCGGGGCCGACGCCTGCACGACGCGCGGACCGGAGCCGGCAAGCTCGTCCGGCTGGCGTCGATGGCGCGCGCGGCCGCCGACGAGATGACGGCGGCCCTCGTGGACGCCGCCCGGGACGGCGAGGTCCTGCTGGTCGGCGGCGCGCTGGGCCCGCTCGGCTACGCCCTCGCCGAGCGCCTGTCGGTGCCCGCCCTCGGGCTGCACCTCCAACCGCTGCACCCGACCGCGGAGTTCCCCGCCCCGGTCCTGGGGACGCGCTCCCTGGGCGCGGTGGGCAACCGGCTGAGCGGACGGGTCGTCATGGCGACGGTGGACCTGCTCTTCGCCGACGCCGTGCGGTCGCTCCGCCGGTACGGTCTCCCCTCGCCGGGCCGGGCCCGGAAACGGCGGACCCGGCCCGTGCTGCACGGGTACAGCCGGCTTGTCGTCCCGCGCCCCCGCGACTGGCCCGCCGGCTTCGAGGTCTCCGGCTACTGGTGGCCGCACGAGACCGGACGGCTGCCCCGGGACGTGGAGGACTTCCTCGCCGCCGGCCCCCCACCCGTCTTCGTCGGGCTGGGCAGCGCCACCGTGCCCGACCCCGAGCGGGTGAGCCGCGCGATCGTCACCGCGCTGCGCGCCGCGAAGGTGCGCGGCATCGTCCAGCGGGGCTGGGCGGGCCTGGCCGCCGACGGCGACGACATCCTGACCGTCGGCGAACTGCCGCACTCCCTCCTCTTCCCCCGGACGGCCGCCGTGGTCCACCACGCGGGAGCGGGCACGACCGCCGCCGTCCTGCGCGCCGGAGTGCCCACCGTCCCGGTACCGGTCCAGTTCGACGCCGCGTTCTGGGCCTCCCGGCTCACCGCGCTCGGCACCGCTCCCGCCGTCGTACCGCTGCGCCGCCTCGCCTCCGCGCCCCTGGCCGAGGCCCTGCGCCGGGCGACCGGGGACGCCGCCCACCGCACGAGGGCCCGCGCCCTCGCCGACCGCCTGGCCCTGGAGGACGGCGTCGCCCCGGTGCTCGCGGCCCTCGACCGCCTGCCCGGCTGATTCGGGAGGACCGCCGGGCCGCCGGCGCACCCCCGCAGAACCGATTCCCGCCCCCGCACGTCCTGTTCTAGGGTGCCCATCAGCTGACCAGGACGGGGGAGGGCCATGGCGAGGCCGAGAACGACGCTCGCTCTGCGGATCGCCGAGCAGCGGGCGGGGAGCGGTGATCCGCGGGAGCTCGTGGGCGAGATGAGGCGGACGGTCCTCCTGGTCCCGTCGGCCGGGGCCGGCGGCCTCTGGTCGGCCCGTTCGGGCGGCGTCCGCTGGATCTGCGCGTTCACGGACGAGACGGCCCTGGCCCGCTTCGCCGTCCACCACGGTCCGGGCGACCGCCCGATGGACTACGTCGCCCTTCTCGGGGCACGGATCGTGGACGAGATCGTGCCCACGCTGGGCGAACCCGCCGGGCTCGCCGTGGACATCGCGGAGGAGGACGGATCGATGTTCTTCCCGCCGGTCACCGGCATCGTCCCGGACCGCGCCGCGGTCGACGCGGGCGCGGCACGACCCGCCGCTCCGGCGGAGGGGAGGAACGGTCGTGAGTGGTGACGGTGCGGACCTCTCCTTCGACCAGGCGTCGGTGGCCAAGTTCACGCAGGGCGTGGGCGCGGTCATCGACCAGCTCGGCGAACTCGGCGGCGCCACCGGTTCCGTGATGGGCAAGGGGTTCTCGGGCCTGGCGATGACCGGCATGGAGGCCGGGCACCACGGGCTGTCGGTGGACTTCGAGGACTTCTGCGAGCGCTGGGAGTGGGGCGTCCGGGCCCTGGTGCGCGACGCGAGCTCGCTCGCGAACCGCCTCGGACTCGCGGCGGGCACCCAGTGGGAGCACGACCAGTACGTCGAGGGCTCGCTCAAGGTCGGCCTCAACTCGATCATGGGAGGCAACCCGCACGCCGACGAGAAGGACATCGCCCAGCAGGGCTGGGGCGACATCGTCACGCCCGACTACCTGAACCCCGACTGGAGCGCCGAGTCGTTCGACAAGGCCGGCCAGGACATGGCGCAGACCTGGAAGGACACCGGCCGCACCGTCCTGACCGAGGGACAGGGCGGCCGCCAGTCGCAGATGCTCAACGACGCCCTCGGCATCTCCGACGAGCAGTGGGACCAGGCCCTGGACGACACGTTCGGGCCGTCGCCCGAGGAGCGCGCCCGGCAGGCGCAGCAGCAGGGCGACACGGACGCGGGCGGGAACGGCTGAGGATGGGTTTCGGGGACTTCATCAGTGACATCACGCCCGACGCGGTCGAGGACGTGGTCGAGGACGGCGTCGAATGGGTCGGCAACCGCGTCGAGGACGCCGGCAACTGGACCGCCGACCGGCTCGACGACGTGGGCTGGGAGTCCGGCGCCGACTGGGTGCGGGAACAGTCGCGCTCGGTGGCGAACCGGATGGGCGCCGAGGTCGACGAGATGGACCTCGGACAGACCGAGGACAAGACCAAACTGATCTACGGCAGCCCCGAGAAGATCCGCTCCATAGCCGGACAACTCCGCGGCTTCCAGAAGGCGTTCGACAACTCCGGCGACGGGCTCAAGGGACTCGACTCCTCGCGGCTGAAGGGCGAGGCGGCCGACGCGCTGCGCACCGCGGTGAGCACCCAGCCGCCGAAGTGGTTCACGGGGGCCGACGCCTGCGAGAAGGCGGCCGGCGCGATGGAGGCGTTCGCCGGCACCGTCACCTGGGCTCAGAACCAGGCACAGACGGCGATCGAGGTGTGGAAGGAGGGCGTCAAGGCCTCCCAGAACGCGGCCGACGCGCACCGCAAGCGGATCGACGACTACAACAAGGCCGTCGACCGCTACAACGCCCAGGCACCGGACAAGCGCGACCCCGCCACGCTGCCGCCCTGCCCCGCCCCGACCTTCGAGGACCCGGGCAAGAAGCTGATGGCGGACGCGCAGGAGCTCCTCGCCCAGGCCCGCACCCAGCGGAACACCGCGGCGGAGACCGCCCGCAGCGCCGTGCGGGCCGCCCGCGACATGGCCCCGAAGAAGCCCTCGTACGCGGAGCAACTGGGCGACGGCCTGCAGGAGTTCCAGATCATCCAGGACCACGTCGGCGGCGGCATCATCAAGGGCACCGCGGGCCTGGTCAACTTCGTCCGGGGGATCAACCCGCTCGACCCCTACAACCTGACCCACCCCGCCGAGTACGCCACCAGCCTCAACAGCCTCGCCGCCGGACTCGTCGTCGCCGTCAACGACCCGGTCGGCACCGGCAAGCAGATGATCAGCGACTTCATGAAGGATCCGGCGGAGGGCTTCGGCCGGCTGCTGCCCGACGCGGCCCTGACCGTGGCCACCGGGGGCGGCGGGGCCGCGGTCAAGGGAGTCCGCCTCGCCGCGGACGCGGCGAAGGCGGCCCGGCTCCGCAGACTGCTCGACGACGTCCCCGACGGCACGCACAACCGTCCCGACGGACGCCGCGTCGTCACCAACACCGACCCGGTCGACCTCGCCTCGGGCCGGATGTTCCTGCCCCAGACCGACCTGGTGCTGCCGGGCACCCTGCCCCTGGCCTTCACCCGCCGCACCGAGTCCGGCCTCGCGGCGGGCCGCTTCCTCGGCCCCTCCTGGACCTCCACCGTCGACGAGCGCCTGGAGGTGGACGCCGTCGGGGTCCTCCACGTCACCGCCGACGGCCTCCTGATCGCCTATCCGCACCCCGCCCCGGGCACCCCGACCGAAGCCGAGTCCGGGACCACCCGCACCCGACTGGCCCGGGGGACGGACGGCGGCTACACCCTCACCGACCCCGGCACCGGCCTGACCCGCCACTTCACCGCCCCCGCCGACAGCGAACCCGGCGGCGACGGGGACGCCTGGCTGGACCGCGTCGAGGACCGCCACGGCAACGGGTGGACCGTGGAACGCGACGAGCACGGCACCCCGCTCGCCCTGACCTGCTCCGCGGGCCGCCGGGTCACCACCGCGGTGACCGACGGCCGCGTCACCGCCCTGGCCCTGGCCGGAGCGGGCAGGGGCGGCACGGACCTGCCCCTGATGCGCTACGGCTACGAGGACGGCGACCTCACCACCGTCACCAGGCCCTCCGGAGCCACCACCACCTTCGTCTACGACGACCGCCGCCGCGTCATCGCCTGGATCGACTCCAACGGCAGCCGCTACGACTACGTCTACGACGACCGCGACCGCGTCGTCGCCGAGGGCGGCCAGGCCGGCCACGTCCAGATCACCCTCACGTACACGGAGCCGGACCCGGACACCGGTCTGCGCACCACCGCCCTCACCACGGCCGCCGGGCACACGACCCGGCACCGGATCGACCGCCACTCCCGGGTGGTGGCCACCACCGATCCGCTCGGCCACACCACCCGCTTCGCCCACGACGCCCGCGGCAACACCCTGAGCCGCACCGATCCGCTGGGCCGCACCACCTCCTTCACCCACGACGAGGAGGGCCGCCTCCTCACCGTCACCCGCCCCGACGGGAGCGAACTGCGCACCGTGCGCGACGCGTCGGGCGCGTCCACGGAGTTCCGGGGCCCGGACGGCGCCCGCTGGCTCCAGGAGTTCGACGAGCACGGCAACCGCGTCGCCGTCACCGACCCGGCCGGCGCCACCACCCGGTACGCCTACGACGGCCGGGGCCGACTGACCACCGTCACCGACGCCCTCGGCGCCACCACCACGGTCCGCTGCGACGCGGCGGGGCTGCCCGTCGCCGTGACCGACCCGGCCGGCGGCACCACGTTCCTGGAACGCGACGCCCTGGGACGGATCGCGCGCACCGTCGACCCGGTGGGCCACGTCACCCGGGTCGACCTGGACGAGGACGGGAACCTCGTCCGCCGCACCGGCCCGGACGGCGCCACCGAGTCGTGGACCCACGACGGCGAGGGCAACCCCCTCAGCCACACCGGCCCGGCCGGCGCCACCTCCCGCTTCGACTACACCCACTTCGACCTGCTCACCACCCGCACCGGACCCGACGGCACCCGCCACACCTTCGAGCACGACGCGGAGCTGCGGCTGACGCGGGTCACCGGCCCGCAGGGCACCTGGTCCTACACGTACGACGCCGCCGGACGGCTGGCCTCCGAGACCGACTTCGACGGCCGCACGCTCAGCTACGGCTACGACGCCGCCGGGCAGCGCACGTCCCGGACCGACGCCCTCGGCCGGACCGTGTCCTACACCTACGACCAGCTCGGCCGGACGGTCCGCAAGGAGGTGGCCGGCAGGGTCACCACCTACGCGTACGACCGGGCCGACCGGCTCCTGAACGTCACCGGACCGGACAGCGAGATCGTCTACGCCTACGACCGGCGGGGCCGCGTCAAGACCGAACTCGTCGACGGCCGCGCCATGAACTACGCCTACGACACCCTGGGCCGCCGGGCCCGCCGCACCACCCCGACCGGCGCGGTCACCGAGTACGGCTACGACGCCGCCGGCCGCGTCGGCCGGATGACCAGCGGCGGCCGCGAGGTCACCTTCGCCCACGACGCGGCCGGCCGGGAGATCGAGCGCGCCTTCGGCGGCTCCCTCACCCTCTCCTCGGCCTGGGACGAGGCCGGCCGGATGTGCGCCCAGCACCTGGCCGTCGGCGACCGCTCCCTCAACCACCGCCGTTACACCCACCGCGCCGACGGCTACCTCACCTCCGTGACCGACGGCCTGTCGGGCTCCCGCACCTTCGACCTGGACGCGTCCGGCCGGGTCGGCGCGGTCCACGCCGAGGGATGGACCGAGCGGTACGCGTACGACGAGGCCGGCAACCAGACGGCGGCCTCCTGGCCGGAGTCCCACCCCGGCCAGGACGCCACCGGCCCCCGCTCCTACACCGGCACCTCCCTCACCCGGGCCGGCGGCGTCCGCTTCGAGTACGACGCCCTCGGCCGCGTGACCCTCCGCCGACGGACCCGCCTGTCGCGCAAGCCCGACACCTGGCACTACGCGTGGGACGCCGAGGACCGCCTCGCCTCCGTCGTCACCCCCGACGGCACCCGCTGGCGCTACCGCTACGACCCCCTCGGCCGCCGCACCGCGAAGCAGCGCCTCACCGCCGACGGCGAGGTCGCGGAGGAGGTCCGCTTCTCCTGGGACGGCACCACCCTGTGCGAGCAGACGGTGCACACCCCGGGTCTCGCCCACGTCGTCGCCCTCACCTGGGACCACCGGGGCCTGGTGCCCCTGTCCCAGACGGAACGCCTCCTCACCCCGGACAGCCGCCAGGAGGAGATCGACCGCCGGTTCTTCGCCATCGCGACCGACCTCGTGGGGACCCCCACCGAGCTGGTCGACGAGTCGGGCGCGATCGCCTGGCACGCCAGGAGCACCCTGTGGGGCACCACCGCCTGGGCCCGCTCCGGCACGGCCTACACCCCGCTACGCTTCCCCGGCCAGTACTTCGACCCGGAGACCGGCCTCCACTACAACCTCTTCCGCCACTACGACCCCGAGACCGGCCGCTACACTTCCCCGGACCCCCTCGGCCTCGGCCCCGCGCCGAACCCGGTCGCCTACGTCCACAACCCGTACACGATCTGCGACCCCCTCGGCCTCTCGCCGTACTCGCAGTTCAAGGGCCTGGGCTGGCTCACCGAGAAGATGATGGAGCGCCCGTCGTTCCGCTACCAGCGGCTCGTCACCGACCAGAGCTACGAGCAGCAGTGGATCCTGCCCGACGGCCGGGAGGTCCACGTCGACGGCGGCCCGCGCGACGGCTGGATCACGGAGGCGAAGTTCACCGGCGGCGACCGGGTCTCCGAATGGGAGAAGTCCCCGTACAACCCCGACTTCAAGTACTACGACGAGAGCCGGATCACCACCCAGGCCGACAAACTGCTCGCCCTCAACGAGGATCTCGGGGGCAAGGGCGTCCGCTATATGGTGTCCAATGAATGGGGCGCCGCGCACGTCAACGAGGTGCTGTCCAAGGCGTTCCCGGAGGCGTACGCCAGCGGGAAGCTGAGGGCGTATCACGTGCCCGGCAACGGCATGAGTGGAATGAGTTCATGGCTGCAGTGATCGCGATGCTGGAAGAGCTGAGGGCCCTCGCCCCGCTGACCGCCGAAGGCGCGGCGGCGCGGTTCTCGGCCCGGGAGTGGACGCCCGGGGGCAAGCCCCGCGACGGCGTGGAGACCTCCTGGGACAAGGACGGCGTCGGGGCCTGGATCCAGACGTTCAGCAGCGGGACGGTCACCGTCTCGTTCGCCGTCTGGATCCGTGACGTCGACGAGTCGGGTTACTTCGACGACGTGGAGGCCGTCTACGAGGAGGCGGAACGGGCCCTCGACGGCTTCCTCCCCGAGATCGAGGGGTCCCCGCTCGCCGGCCACCTCACGGAGGCCGAACAGACCGCGGAGGACAAGGACGAGTTCATCGCCCTCAAGAAGTGGACCCTCGACGACCGGACCCTGACCGCCGGCGTGGTCCAGCCCGACACCGACCTCCCGGTCATGGTCGTGGTGGCCCTGGAGGCCGTCCCCGCCTGACGCTGACCCCGCCGCCCCACCGGGGCGGCGGGGCGGCGGGGTCACCGGCGGGAGCCGGCGGGAAGGGCGACGGCCGCGTAGCGCGGGCACGGGACCAGCACGTGGCCACCGCTGATCAGAGCGGTCCTGCGTCCCAGCCGTTCGCTCTCCCGGCGCCACCGGGGCTTGCCCGTGGCGACGTCGAGACTCATGAGGAACACCGGGGCGCCCCCAGGACACCGCCGTGCTCCGCCGGTCCGGTGAGGGTCAGTGCGCCTCGCCCTCCCATCCGTCGCCGCACGGGCCGCCCCCGGTCGCCTCCGCGATCGTGACGTCGGAGCCGTCCGGGGCGACCAGCGGGAGGTACCAGCGGGAGACCTCCACGGAGGAACGCGGGACGTAGTGGAAGATCAGGGACCTGCGGAAGCGGGTCCTCGACGTGTTCGGCGGCGAGCCGTGCACCGTACTGCCGTGGAAGAACAGGACGTCCCCCGCCCGCATCACCGTCCGCACCGGCTCCGTCCCCTCCGGCGGGCGGACGAGGCCCCGGGTGAAGGACTCCTCGGCGTCGGCCGTCCCGGGACATTCCACCTCCCTCGTGTGGGAACCCGGTACGACCGCCAGCGCGCCGTTCCCGGCGTCGCAGTCGTCGATCGCGATCCACGCCGCCAGGCAGGTCTCGGGGTGGGCGCGCAGGAAGTAGTTGTCCTGGTGGAACGCCTGGCCGCGGGCCGAAGGGGGCTTGAAGTAGAACATCGACTGCGCGCCGTACGCGGGTCCGATGAGCGCCGTGACGATGTCGAGGACACGGTCGTCGGTCATCAGCCGGCGCGCGAGGGCCCCCACCACGAGCTCCGGCCGGCGGTGGGGCTGCATGAGGCGGGGGAAACGCGCGAGGACGTCGTCGTCCGGCAGGCCGTCGTCCGCGCCCAGGGCCGTGCGGTCGCGCTCCACCTGTTCCATGAAGGCCGTGCGGATCGCGTCGACCTCGGAGGGGCGGAGCAGCCCGCGGACCTGCAGGACGCCGTCGGTCGCGTAGCGGCGCGCCCGCTCCGACGCGGGAGGGATGCTGAGTGTCATGCTGACCAGCGTGGTCCCGGGCGTCCCGTCCGGGAATGGGACTTCGGGGACTTCGCATGGGAGATGGAGGCGTCGTGGAGCGGGGCCGCCCGCGGGCCGAGCGGGTCGCCACCACGGACCGGCGCATCGTGGCGGGAAGACTGGCCGCGCGCCCCGGCTACCGGACCGTCCGCACCGGCGGCACGGAGGACTGGCTCCTCATGTACACCTGCGCGGGCCGTGGCCGCGTCCGGACGGCCGAGCACGGTGACGTGCGCGCGGACGAGGGCTCCGTCCTCGCCCTGGCGCCCGGCACGCCGCACGACTACGGCACCGATCCGGCCGCCGAGGGGTGGACGGTGCTCTGGGCGCACGTCCTGCCGCGCCCGGAGTGGCTCGGGCTGCTCGACCTCCCCCGGGCCGGCACCGGGGTGGGGCGGATCGCGCTGACGGGACCCCTGGCCGAACGCGTGGCCGCGGCCTTCACCCGGGCCGTGGCGCTGAGCACCAGCGCCGTGGGGAACGCCGTGCTCTTCGGGGTCAACGCGGTCGAGGAGGCGCTGCTCTGGTGCGCCACCCAGAACGACCGCGGCACCACGACCGACCCCCGCCTGCTCGCCGTCCTGGAGCACCTGAGCGCGCACCTCGCGGAGCCGCACACGGTCCGGTCCCTCGCCCGGGTCGCCGGTCTGTCGCCCTCCCGCCTGTCCCGCCTCTTCGCCGCCCGGCTGGGGACGGGCGTCATGGCCCACGTCGAGGACCGGCGGATGGACATGGCCTGCCGGCTCCTCACCCTGTCGGACCTCCCGGTCCGCGAGGTCGCGCGCCAGGTCGGCTACGCGGACCCGCTCTACTTCTCCACCCGCTTCCGGCGGGCCGTCGGCTGCCCGCCCTCCGCCTACCGGCTCCGCTCCGCGGGGCCGCCGCGCGGGTGAGGGCTGCTCTCCGGGGCCTGACCGGATCCGTAAGGATTCCGTCATCCGGCGGTCGCTTCCGGGCGGCCGGTCCGCCGCGTTGGATGGGGCGAGAGGGAGCCGGCGGTGCCGGCCGGCGGAAGGGGAGTGGCGTGGAACGTCGGAGGCGCAGGGCCTGGTGGGCAGGGGGTGCCGTCGCGGCGGTGGTCATGGCCGCGGTACTCGTGTGGTTCAAGCCCTGGGCGCTGTGGGTGGACGAGACGGTGCACGAAGCCCTGCCGTCGGCCGGGCCGTCGGGCGACCCGCGGGAAGCCCCCCGGGCCACCGGCGCGGCCTCGCTCCCGCCGGCCTCGTCCTCCCCGGCACCGGCGGGCCCGGTCACCGTGGCGCGGGGGGTGTTCCTCAGCCACGAGCACACCACCACCGGCACGGCGCGGATCGTCCGGCTCCCGGACGGCACCCACACCCTGCGCCTGGAGGGGCTCGACACCAGCAACGGCCCCGACCTGCACGTGCTGTTGAGCGAAGCGCCGGTGAAGGAGGGCAGGGCGGGCTGGTACGTCTTCGACGACGGCCGGCACCTCGACCTCGCCCCGCTCAAGGGCAACAGGGGCGACCAGAACTACGCGCTGCCCACCGACGTCGACTGGTCGGATTACCCGAGCGTCAGCATCTGGTGCGACCGCTTCGACGTCTCCTTCGGCGCGGCCCCGCTCGCCCCCGTCTGATCCGGCGGCCTCGCCGCCCGGGCAGGAGCGACGACGCTCAGCGGGACGACAGCGCGCGTGCCGTCCTCGCCGCCGCCGGGCCCCGCGGGGTTCCGCGACGCCATCGCCGCACGCCCGCGGCCGCCGTCACCACCCCGGCGGCCGCCGCGTACGCCTCCGTCGTCGCCCCCTGCCCCAGCGTGGGCCCCGCGAGGTAGGCGACCGCGCCCGCCAGGGCGACGGCCAGCCACTCCGCCCGGCCGTCCAGGGCCACCAGGGCGACGAGCAGGAGCGCGTACCAGGAGTAGCCGGGGGTGAGGAGCAGGAAGGCGGCTCCGGTCGTGAGGAGGGCGCCCCGCCAGGGGCGTTCGGGGTCGCCGCGCCACCACACGGCGAGGGCGACGCCGGCCATGACGAGAGGGACGGCGGCCGCCGCCCAGGCGTCGGGCAGGACGAGCCGCAGCAGGGCGTAGCGCCCGCCCGCACCGGGGTCCTCGTACCCCTCCTCCTCGGCGTACCCGGCGAGGTAGCCGAGGACCGAGCCCTCGGACAGCAGGACGTGGGGCAGGTAGACCGTGCCGACGACGGCCACGGCCGGGACCATGACGGCGAGGACCGTGCGGGGACGGCGCGCCCCGGAGAGGACGCCCGGGACCAGCAGGGCGGGCAGCAGCTTCGCGGCGATCCCCAGCCCGAGCAGGACGCCGCCGACGACACGGCGGCGGGCCACGACGGCGAGGGCGGCGACCGAGAACAGCACGGCGAGGACGTCGACATGGGCGTTGTTGACGGCCTCGACGGGGACGGCGGGACACCAGGCCCACAGGGCGGCCCGGCGCTGGGCCCCGCGCCGACGCAGGACGGTCAGCAACAGGCCGGTCACCGCGAGGGAGAGGACACCCGCTCCGGTCTGGTGCGCCCGGTGACGGCTGTCCGCCGGGGCGAGCCCGTGCACCAGGAGGAACCACGCCTCGGCCACGGGCGGGTAGAGGGTGTGCGCGGTCGGCCGGTTGATCCGGGTGCAGCCGCCGTCGGGGAGGGGCGCCAGGTCCGGTGCGTCCGCGCAGGCCCCGGGGTCGGGGAAGAGCCATCCGTCGCGCAGGGCGACGAGCGCCGGGTCGGCGGGGGCGTGGTCGTACGGGGAGACGCCCGCCGCCTGCACGCGGCCGTCCCACGCGTACCGGTACGAGTCCGTGCTCGTGCGCGGCGCGGCCACGAGCCCGGTGGCGGCCAGCACGACCGCCCCGGCGAGCACCAGCGGCACCACCGCCCGGTCGGGGGTCCGGCGCAGGGCGACCACGGCGGCCCCGAACAGGGCCCAGCAGCCCGCGTAGCCGAGCAGGAAGTCGCCGCCCACCGCGTCCCCGGCGAGCAGGGTCGCCGAGGCGGCGGCCAGGACCGCGACCGACAGGGCGGTGGAGACGAGCGGACGGACACCAGGCATGGGCGCAGCCTGGCAGGGCGTAGGACCGCACGGGCGGTGCCGCGTCGAGGCGTTCGGGTTCCGTAAGGTGTCGGAGCCCCCGACCGGCGGTCCCCGGCGGTGTCATGGACGTCATGACCCTCCGACCGCGCCCGACCCCACCGTCCGCGTTCCGCCCGCCCTCCTTCGCCGGTCGCCTCCACGACGCGCGGACGGCGACCGCCGTCGGGCGCTGGCTCGGCGCCGCCTTCGCGGTCTGCTTCGTCACCGGCCTGGTGAGCCACTACCTCCAGCACCCGCCGGACTGGGCGGCCGGCCGGCTGCCGTCCCGGCCGGTGTGGGGGTACCGGCTCACGCAGGGGCTGCACGTCGCCACGGGGCTGGCCGCGATCGTGCTGCTGCTGGTGAAGCTGTGGACGGTCTACCCCCGCCTGTTCGTGTGGCCGCCGGTGCGGTCCTGGCGGCACGCGCTGGAGCGCCTGTCCGTCGCGGTGCTCGTCGCCGCCGCGCTGTTCCAGGTGCTGACCGGCCTGCTCAACATCGTCGAGTGGTACCCCTGGCCCTTCTCCTTCGTGCCCGTGCACTTCGCCGTCGCCTGGATCGCGACCGGCTCGATCCTGCTCCACCTCGCGGTCAAGGCACCGGAGATCCGCGCCCATTGGGGGAGGCGTTCGGAAGGGACGCTCGCCCTTCCCGCCGAGGACGTCCGCGACCGCCGCTCCCTGCTGCTCGGTACGGGAGCGGCCGTCGCGGCGGTCACCGTGACGACGGTGGGGCAGGCCTTCACCCCGCTGAAGGCGCTGGACCTGCTGGCCCCCCGCCACCCGGACCACGGCCCGCAGGGGCTTCCGGTGAACCGGACCGCGGCCGCCGCCGGCGTCTCGGCGAGCGGCCTCGCGGCGTGGCGGCTGGAGGTCACCGGGCCGCGCCCGTACACGCTCACGCTCGCCGCCCTGCGCGCGATGCCCCGGGCCGCGGCCCGGCTGCCCATCGCCTGCGTGGAGGGCTGGAGCGTCGACGCCCACTGGGAAGGCGTACCGGTACGCGAGCTGGTGGAGCGGGCGGGCGGGCGGCCGGGCCGCGACGGCGTGCGGGTGGTCTCGATGGAGACGGCCGGTGCCTACCGGGTGACGGAGATGGGCGCCGACTACGCCGGCGACCCGCTCAGCCTGCTCGCCCTCACCCTGAACGGACAGGTCCTCTCCCTCGACCACGGGTTCCCGGCCCGGATCATCGTCCCGAACCGCCCCGGCGTCCTCCAGACCAAGTGGGTGCACCGCCTGGAGGTGCTGTGAGGACCGCCGGCACGGCGCGGTACGCGCTCGGTGGACTGGGCGTGCTCCTGATCGGGATCGGCGTCCGGCTGGTGGTGGCCGAGCCCGACCCGGCCGGCGTGCTCCTGTGGCTGGCCGGGGCGCTCGTCCTGCACGACGGCATCCTCGCCCCCCTGGTCCTCGCGGTGGGCCTGCTGCTCGTGGGACGGCGCCACCGCGGCACGCTGCGCGGGGCGCTGGTCGTGGCGGGCGGCCTGGTGCTCGTCACCCTGCCCCTGCTGGTGCGTCCGGGAGAACCGCCGAACCCGTCCGCGCTGCCGCTGCCGTACGGACGCAACCTCGCGATCGTCCTGGCGGTAGTCGCCGCCGGAACGACCGCGCGCGTCCTCGTACGGCGGCGACGGGAACGCGCTCAGCGGGACGACGGGGACGCCGAGGGCGCCGGGGGCGCCGGGGACGGGGGTGCCGGGGGTGGCAGGGGCGACGGGGACGACTGACGGGCGAGGGCGGCGAAGTGGCGGCCCCTCAGCTCCCACCGCTCGCCCACGGCCCAGCCCGCGGCCGCCGCGTGCGCGGCCAACGCCGGCCCACCCACCCGGGCCCACGGGAACCGCTCGCCCCGGCCCCCTCTGCCGTCCACCACCCGCACCTGGCACCGCTCGTCCACGTCGACGGCCAGGCACTCCGCGACGATCCGGCCGGACCGGGACACGACCCGCCGCAAGCGGCGCAGCAGTGCGGTCGGATCGCCGCCGATGCCGATGTTGCCGTCGATCAGCAGGGCCGTGTCCCAGCGCCCCTCCGCCGGGAGCGGATCGAAGACCGAACGGCACAGGGCCGTCGCGCCGAGCCCGATCGCGCGGGCGACGGCCTCACGGCTGACGTCGATGCCCATCGCCCGGCGCCCGTCGGCGGCCAGCGCGGCGACGAGCCGGCCCGGGCCACAGCCGATGTCGAGGACCGAGCCCCGGCAGCGCTCCAGGACGGACCGGTCGGCCGGGTCGGGGGCGTCGCACCACCGCTCGACCTCCAGCGGCAGCAGCCACCCGTCGTCACGGCCGAGGTAGAGAGGGCCCCGTCCGGTGCGCAGCGCGTCGGCGTAGGGGTCGGCGCGCCAGGCGGTCGTCGCGGCGGTCACGTCCCCGCTCCGGCCCGGGCCGGAGCCAGCACGGCGTGCAGGGCGGCGAAACGGGTGCCCGTCGCCTCCGCCGCCACGTGGCGCGCGTCCTCGGCGGTGTCCACGTCCCGCAGGACGGGCAGCCGGCCGGTCCGCAGCCCGGCCGCGCGCAGCCGCTCGAACAGCACGCCGCCGGTGTCGGCCCGTGACATGGGGACGCCGAGCAGGAGCGAGGGCTCGGGGGAGCGCAGCCCGAGCGCCCAGAAGCCCCCGTCGGCCGCGGGCCCGAACCAGGCGTCGTACGCGTCCCAGCGGAGCGCCCCGGTCAGCGATCCGGGCGTGATCTGCGGGGTGTCCATGCCGATGAGCAGCGCCGGCCCGTCGCACCCGGCGAAGGCGGCGGCGAGCCGCACGTCGAGCCCGCCCGCCACCTGGGGCACGACCTCGAAGCACGGGGGCAGCCACGCGCCGGGCTCCCCGTCCAGCACCAGGACGTGCCGGGCGGCCGGAACCCGCGCCGCCACGGCGAGGGTGTCGGCGAGGGCGGCCTCGGCGAGCGCGGCGGCCTGCACGGGGGTGAACGGGGGAGTGAGCCGGGTCTTGACCCGGCCGGGCAACGGCTGCTTGGCGATGACGAGAAGGGCCGTCACGCGCGCTCACCCACGACCGGCGCGGCCTCGTCCACGACGGGTTCGGCCTTGACCATGACCGGTGTGGTCCCGTCCCCGCGCGGTTCGACCGCGACCGGTGCGGTGGCCTCCGCGCGTGGCGCGGGCTCGTCCAGGACCCGGCGCATGTCCCGGACGGCCTGCCAGGTGCCCCGCCACGTGCCCGTCACCTTGGACCGCCCGGTACGCGGGCGGTAGGGCACGTCCACCTCCCGCACCCGCCAGCCCGCGTCGGCCGCGCGCACGACCATCTGCAGCGGGTAGCCGCTGCGCCGGTCGGTCAGGTCCAGGGACAGCAGCGCGTCCCGCCGGGCGACCCGCATCGGCCCCAGATCGTGCAGTCGCAGGCCCGTCCTCCGCCGGACCAGGCGGGACAGCGCCGCGTTTCCGGCCCGGGCGTGCAGGGGCCACGCACCGCGCCCGGTGGGCCGCCGACGGCCGAGGACGAGGTCGGCGGAGCCGTCGTCCACGGAGTCCACCATGCCGGTCAGCAGGCCGGGGTCCAGCGACGCGTCGCAGTCGCAGTAGCAGACGAATTCGGCGTCGGAGGCGAGGAGTCCGGCGTGGCAGGCGGCGCCGAAGCCGCGGCGGGGCTCGTGCACCACCGTCGCACCGAGGCGGCGGGCGAGTGCGGCGGAACCGTCGGTGGAGCCGTTGTCGACGACGATCGCCCGCCATCGGTCGGGAACGCGATCGAGCACCCAGGGCAGGGCCTCGGCCTCGTCGAGACAGGGAAGGACGACGTCTACGCTCATGGAGGTCACGGCCCCACCGTAGGAAGCGCGGAGTCCCGCGGAGCGCCGGAAGTCCTTACGAAACGCGGACGGCGTGCGAGGTCCGCCCGCCTGGCCGTGACCACCGGGAGGCGCGGATGCCAGGCTGTGCGGCATGAGCGAGCACAGCGTCCCCCATCCCGTCGCCCGGATCCTGGTGGTGGACGACGACCCGACGGTCGCCGAGGTCGTCACCGGCTATCTGGAGCGGGCCCGGTTCGCCGTCGAGCACGCCTCGGACGGCGTCGACGCGCTGCGCCGGGCCGGGGAACGACGGCCCGACCTCGTCGTCCTCGACCTGATGCTGCCCGGTCTGGACGGCCTGGAGGTGTGCCGCCGACTGAGGGCCGCCGGGCCCGTCCCGATCATCATGCTGACCGCGCGGAGCGACGAGGAGGACCGCGTCACGGGCCTCGAAGTGGGCGCCGACGACTACGTCACGAAACCGTTCAGCCCCCGCGAACTCGTCCTGCGGGTCGCCTCCGTGCTGCGCCGCGACCGCGCCGCCACGACGGCCGCGCCCCGGGGCACCTTGCGGGCCGGAGACCTGACCGTCGACCCGGAGACCCGCCGGGCCACCCGGGCCGGCCGGGAACTCGCCCTCACCCTGCGCGAGTTCGACCTCCTGGCGTACTTCCTGGAGCACCCCGGCACGGCGCACGGCCGGGAGGCGCTGATGCGGCGGGTGTGGGGCTGGGACTTCGGCGACCTGTCCACGGTCACCGTGCACGTGCGGCGGCTGCGCGCCAAGATCGAGGAGGATCCGGCGCGGCCCGCCCTGATCCAGACGGTGTGGGGCGTCGGCTACCGCTTCGAACCCGGCCCCGGGCAGGAGGCCCTCGGATGAAGGACGTCCTGCTCATCGCCGCGTTCGCCTTCGCGGGAGCCGCCTGCGCCGGACTGGTCGGGGCGGTCGCCCTCCGTCTTGTACGGCACCGCTCGGTCGCCGTGTCCCTCACCGTCGTCGCCGGCGTGACCGTCACCGCCATGCTCGCCGGCACGCTGGCGGTCGCCCGGGCGATGTTCCTCTCCTCCCACGACCTGTGGGTCGTCACCGTGGTCGTCGCCATGGCCTCCCTGGTCTCGCTGGCCACCGCCCTGGTCCTCGGCCGGTGGGTGGTGGCGGGGAGCCGCGCGCTGACCCTGGCCGCGAGGGACTTCGGCGAGGGCGGCAGCTTCGCCCCGCCGCACGGCGGTGCCACCGCCGAACTCGCGGCGCTCACCCGTGAACTCGCCGCGACCAGCGCCAGGCTCGAAGCCTCCCGGGCGCGCGAACGGGCCCTGGAGACGTCCCGCCGGGAGCTCGTCGCCTGGATCTCCCACGACCTGCGCACCCCGCTCGCCGGACTGCGGGCGATGGCGGAGGCCCTGGAGGACGGCATGGCCGCCGAACCGGCCCGCTACCACCGGCAGATCCGCACCGAGGTCGAACGCCTCACCGGCATGGTCGGCGACCTCTTCGAGCTGTCCCGCATCCACGCGGGGGCGCTGGCCCTCGCCCCGAGCCGTGTCTCCGTGTACGACCTCGTCGGCGATGCCCTGAGCGGCGCGGACCCGCTCGCCCGCGCACACCGGGTGCGTCTGGTGGGCGACGAGGTCGAGGCGGTCCCGGTCGAGGTCGACGGCAGGGAGATGACCCGCGTGCTGGCCAACCTGCTCGTCAACGCCATCCGCCACACACCCGCCGACGGCACCGTGGCGGTGGCCGCCCGGCGCCGGGCGGCCACCGTCGTCGTCTCCGTCACCGACGGCTGCGGCGGCATCCCGGACGAGGACCTGCCCCGCGTCTTCGACACGGGCTGGCGCGGCACCGAGGCCCGGACACCGCCCGCCGGGGCCGGCCTCGGCCTCGCCATCGTCCGGGGCATCGTCGAGGCCCACGCCGGCCGGGCCGAGGTCCGCAACGTGCCCGGCGGCTGCCGATTCGAGGTCACCCTGCCCGCGGCGGCCGGCTGACGGACCGTCCGCCGACGGCTGCCGAGTCGGGCCGATCGGGTTCGTCCTTCGGCAGCCGCCGAGTGGGGCGGATCAGGTCCGCCGTCCGCTGCCCGTAGCCGGCGGGCAGCGAGCAGCGGACAACGGGCGGCGACCGGGGCTATCCGACGACGGCCGCCGAGGCCCGTTGTCCGGCCCGGGCGAACTCCTCCATGCCCGCCGCGAACCCGACCTCGGGAGTCCATCCGAGGTCGCGCCGCAGCCGCGAGGGGTCCGCGGTGACGTGCCGGACGTCCCCGAGCCTGAACTCGCCCGTCGTCACCGGCCGCGGGCCGCCGTGCGCCCGGGCCAGGGCCTCCGCCATCTCGCCCACGGTGTGCGGATCCCCGCTGCCGGTGTTGTACGGGGTGAGGGTGCCGCCCGGCGGTGCGTCGGCCTCCAGCGCGAGGACGTTCGCGGCGGCCACGTCCCGCACGTGGACGAAGTCGCGGCGCTGCCCGCCGTCCTCGAAGACCCGCGGCGCCTCGCCGCGGGCCAGCGCGGAGCGGAAGAGGGAGGCGACGCCGGCGTAGGGCGTGTCACGGGGCATCCCCGGCCCGTACACGTTGTGGTAGCGCAAGGACACCGCCGACCCTCCGGTCGACCTCGCCCAGGCGGCCGACAGGTGTTCCTGGGCCAGCTTCGTCACGGCGTACACGTTGCGGGGGTCGGCCGGAGCGTCCTCCCCGACCAGACCGGGCGAGAGCGCCGCGCCGCACTCCGGACAGGGCGGTTCGAACCGCCCCGCGGCGAGGTCCTCGGGGCGCCGGGGGCCGGGGCGCACGCGCCCGTGCCGGGGGCAGTCGTACCGCCCCTCCCCGTACACCACCATCGACCCGGCGAGGACGAGACGCCGCACGCCCGCCTCGGCCATCCCGGACAGCAGCACGGCCGTCCCCAGGTCGTTGCAGCCGACGTAGGCGGGCGCGTCGGCGAAGTCCTTCCCCAGGCCCACCATGGCGGCCTGGTGGCAGACGGCGTCGATCCCGCGCAGCGCCGTGCGCACGCCGTCCGCGTCCCTCACGTCCACCCGCAGGAACTCCCGGCCCGGAGGTTCCGGGACGGCGGCGTGCGCCCGGGGCAGCAGCACGTCCAGCACGACGGGCTCGTGCCCGGCCCGCTCCAGCGACCTGACGACCTGCGAGCCGATGAACCCGGCCCCTCCTGTGACGAGTACGCGCATGCCCCCGACGCTACGGACCGTCCCGCCCGGCCGGGGCCCAGCGCGCCGGGCCGTAAGACTTCCGTCACCCGGGCGGTGCCCGACCTCCCGCCGGACCGGCGCGGGGCCGACGCCCTCCCGCGTCACCGGCGACGTGATCCCCCCCGGAGCCGCCTTCGGCGGGCGGGGCATGGGTCGGCCCGGAGTGGACAGGCGCCGCATAGCGGCCGTGCGTCCGGGCGGCGGTCACCGCGCGAGCCGCGGGCCCGGCCCGCGGACCTTCGGCGACCGGACCCTGATCCGGACCCGGAAACCACTCCCGCGAGAGGAGACGACCATGGCCCCGGAGGACGGCTTCCCGCCGGCGGACGCGAACCCCGGTGGGGCGGTCGCGTGCCGTCTGCTGCTGTTCCGGCACGCGAAGGCGATCGCGAAGGACCGGCCGGTCCACGACTTCGACCGTCCGCTGAGGAAGCGAGGAAGGTCCGACGCGCCCCGGGCGGGCCGGTGGCTCGCGGACTCCGCCCTCCAGCCCGACCTGGTGCTGTGCTCGCCGGCCCGCAGGGCGCGGGAGACCTGGCAGCTCGCGGCCCGCGCGCTGGAGTACCCCCCGCCCGCCGTGTACGACGAGCGGCTCTACAAGGCTCCGCCGGGCGACCTGGTCGCCGTCCTGGCGGAGCGGGGACGGGGCCTCGCCTCGGTGATGCTGGTCGGCCACAATCCGGGCCTCCACGAACTGGCCGTCGGCCTCTGCGGAAGCGGCCCTCCGGAGCTCCTGGAGCGGCTGAGGACGAAGCTTCCGACCTCGGCCCTGGTGGTGATCGACGTGCCGGGCGGCCGGCGGAGCCTCTCCTCGGGCAGCGGGACCCTGGCCGCGCTCTGGTCACCGGCCGACTGACCCGGCCCGGGGAGGGTAGGCGCGTGAGCGTCGGTACGGACCGTTTCGCACATACAGAGAGGTCGATCTCATGGCTCTTCCCTCCGCGACCGCTGCCGGACTCGCCGCCGCCGGATCGTCTTCGCTGCTCCTGATCCTGGTGGGAGTGGTACTGGTCGCCGTGCTGATCGCCGCGTTCTGGTGGGGCTCCCGACGGGTCGCCCGCAGGCGCCGGTCCGCCGGCGTCACCCAGCCGCCCCGGGCCGAGGCCCGGCAGGACTCCTGGACGGTCCCGCACGACGACCCGGACCGGTGAGGAGCCCGGGGCGACCGCGCCGAGCTCGCGTGCCTTCGTGACCCTTCCACTACATCTGGGATGGTGCGAAGCGGGCGCTCCCCAGATGTAGTGTGGGGTGCTGCTGGTTCGCCGGGCGAGACGACGTGCCCGCGAGCCGGAGGAGCTTTCACCCGGTGCGCCCGCCGACGAGCGCGGGCGCCGCTTCGGGGTGTCGAGGGGGAGCCACCCGACGGGTGCGCGACGCGTCCTCGAAGCACCGGGCGCGAGCGACAGGGGAGGCCGACGTGTGGGATCCCCCTGGCGTCCCGGCGCCCGGCTCCGGTGGCGGAAGCTGTGTCGGTGAGCAGACGGCCGGCCGGTTCGGGCGGCCCGTGCGTCCGCGTGGTGCGGCGTGTCAGGAGAGAAGCGAGGAATGGCAGTGATCTGTGTCGGCGGCATGATCGGCATCGGCAAGACGAGCGTGGCCGAGCTGATCGCCAAGGAGCTCGGCAGCGAGGTCTTCTACGAGAGCGTGGACGACAACCCGATCCTGCCGCTCTTCTACTCGGCGAGCCCCGAAGAGATCGAGGCGAAGCGCTACCCCTTCCTCCTCCAGCTGTACTTCCTCCGGACGAGGTTCGCCGCGATCAAGGAGGCGTACCGGAAGGCCGACAACGTCCTCGACCGCTCCATCTACGAGGACTGGTACTTCGCCAAGGTCAACCACGACCTCGGCCGGATCAGCTCCCTGGAGATGGAGCTGTACGAGGGGCTGCTCGACGAGATGATGCGCGAGATCGACGGCCTCCCGTACCGCAAGGCGCCCGACCTCATGGTCTACCTCCAGGCCGACTTCGACACCGTGCTGCACCGCATCGGCCTGCGCGGGCGCGAGTTCGAGCAGGACCGGGGACTCGTCGAGTACTACCGGACCCTCTGGTCCGGCTACGACGACTGGGTCCACAAGCACTACTCGGCGAGCGACGTCCTCGTCATCGACATGAACCGCACCGACGTGGTGAACAACCCGGAGGACGCCGCGCGCGTCGCCCGGCAGGTCAAGGAAGCCCTCGCCGCGACCGGCGCCCTCTGACGGGCCGAGGACGACGGAGGCGCCTGCCCCGGGTGAGAACCCGGGGCAGGCGCCTCTTCGCCGTTCCGTGGGGAGCCGAGCCCGTCCGCCGCGCCGCGCACGACCCGTCGGGCGGGTCGGGGCCGCGCCTCGTGCCCCTGACCGGCTCCTGCCCGTCAGTCGGCCGCGACGGCCGTCCGGAGGGCGGGGGCGGCGGTGAACAGGGCGAACACGGAGGCGCGGACCCGCTGGGCGACGACCTCCGGAGCGGAGGCGTCGAGCTTGCCGTCGAGGTGCAGGAACGCCAGGCCGTGCACGAGGGCCCACACGGTGGTCGAGAGGGCGTCGGTGTCCTCGGTGCCGGGGAATGCGTCACGGACGAGGGCGCGGACGTACGAGGAGATGGCTTCCGTCGCGGCGACGCGTTCTTCGCCGGTCGGGTCGCACGGCTCGGCGAACATGGCGCGGAAGAGCGCGGGGTGTTCGAGCGCGAACCGGACGTAGACGACGGCGACGGCGGCCAGGTCGTCCGGCGTCGACGGGGCGGGACGGTCCGCGGACAGGTGCTCGGCGAGCTCGCGGTAGCCCTCGGCGGCGACCGCGGAGACGAGCGCTTCGCGGTCCGCGTAGTGCCGGTAGGGGGCCGTGGCGGAGACGCCGGCCCGACGCGCGACCGCGCGCAGCGACAGGGCCGCGCTGCCGTCCTCCTCCAGCAGCTCCCGCGCCGCCCGCAGGCAGGCGGCGCGCAGATCACCGTGGTGGTAGGTGCCGTTCTGCGACAAGGTCACACCCGCTCTCCCGATGGGTCCGCTTCGCGTACCGGGCCTCCATGTGGACGGTGCATACATCATAGGGGTCCGGGGCGTCGAGCGCCGCGTCGGTTACGGCAGGGGTGCGCCCTCGTGTCGGGGGCGAAGGGGCGGCGGCGGGGCGTGCTCGTCGAGCACGACACCGGCGGGTCCGGTCAGCGCCTCGGCGCGGCCCATCACGTTGCCGGTGATCAGCAGCCCCGTACCGCCGGTGAAAGGCGAGGCCCGCCGGTGCCGTGACGGCGCCGGCGGGCCCGGCCTCCTGCGGGTGCGACAGGGGGCGTGTCAGTCGTCGTGGAGTGCGGTCCTGAGCGCGTCGACGGCGAGGGTGCGGGCGACGTTGGCGGCGCGGGTGTCGCGGAGGCTGTCCAGGAGGAGGAAGTCGTGGACCATCGCCTGGACGCGGACGGAGGTCACGTCGACCCCGGCTTCACGGAGCTTGTTGGCGTACAGCTCGCCCTCGTCGCGCAGGACGTCGGCCTCGTCGGTGATGACGAGGGTGGTCGGGAGGCCCTTGAGCTGTTCGAGGGTGGCTCGCAGGGGTGAGGCGTGGTGTTCGGCGCGTTGGGCGGGATCGGTGGTGTAGGCGTCCCAGAACCACTTCATGCCGTCGCGGGTGAGGTAGTAGCCCTCGGCGAACTGGAGGTAGGACGGGGTGTCGAAGTCGGCGTCGGTGACGGGGTAGAGCAGGACCTGGGCCTTGAGGTCGATGCCGCCGCGTTCCTTGTTCATGAGGGCGAACACGGTGGACATGCATCCGCCGACGGATTCGCCGGTGACCGCGACGCGCGAGGCGTCCAGGCCGTGTTCGGCGCCGTGTCGCAGGACCCATTGGCCGACGGCGTAGTTCTGCTCGACCTGGGTGGGGTACTTCGCCTCGGGCGCGCGGTCGTAGACGGGGAACACGCCTGCGGCGCCCGCTCCGACGGCGAGTTCGCGGAAGAGGCGGTCGTGGGTCCTGTCGTCGCCGAAGACCCAGCCGGCGCCGTGGATGTAGAAGACGACGGGGAGGGGACCGGTCGCTCCCTTGGGGCGGATGACGCGGGTGCGGACGGTGCCCCATTCCCCGGCGTCGACGTCGACCCATTCCTCGTCGACGTCGGGGCGGGGGACGCCGGGGCCGAGCTGCAGGTCGAGGAGGATCTCGCGCCCCTTCTCGGGCGGGACCTCGTAGATGCGGGGGTGGGGGTCGGTCGCGTCGCACAGCTCCTGCGCGGCGGGTTCGAGGGAGGGCGCGATCGGAGGAGGAAGCTCGGTCATGTCGACTCCATGTGGCGGGCAGGCGTGTGCCCGCTTGCTGTGGTCCGGCAGGCGTGGCCGGCGATCTCCCCCCGCTGGGCGTCGATGCCCGGGTCCATCGTTCGGGTCGCCTCCGGGCGTCGCAACCCGACGGAAACGGTCGGAGCCCGCGCGTCACGGTGGGCGCGTCCGGGGCGGCGTCGCCGTGACGGCGAAGGATCCGACCCCCTCGTCACCCTCGAACTCTGCGGCGAGCCACCCGTCCCGCCCGACGAGCCGTCCCTGCCCGTCGGGCGGGACCCCCCCACGCCGGATCCACGCACCACGCACCTCCCGGCCCTTCGCCCCCCGCCGAGGCCCGTGGCCCGGGCCGCGCGGAAGGAAGCGGAAGGAAAGCTCCCTGTCGCACGCAACGGGGAGCGCGCACAGGCCAGGTTGCGCGTGCGGACCGGGCAGGGATCATGGAAGGGAAGGGAGTACGGCCTGCGGTGCTCCCGGTGGAGCGATCCCGCAGCCACGCCGCGACTCCCTCGCTCCGTGGGCCGGCCGCCTCGAACGCTGACGAGGAGTGGGCGGAGACCGACGTCGAGCGAGAGGACGGATCCATGGGCAGCCTGTCACCGGGGTCGCATGTCCACGCGTTCGGAGGCGGGGTGCCGCCGGGGCGGCACCCGACGGAATCGTTCCCGGTGCTCTCCGCCTCCTCGACGAGGTCCGCCCGCTGCCCCGACGGCGCCGCGAGCGCCCTGAGGGTCGTCATCCGGCCCGAGCACCTCCGGCATCGGCCGGCGGCCGTGCGGGTGCCTTCCGCTTCGTCCGGTCCCACCTCGGGCCCCGACTCCGGGCGGATCGAGGGGAGCTTCACATGACCGAGCGCGAGACGTGGGGCGACGACGTCTACCAGCCGGACGGGAGCGAGGTCCAGGACGACGCGGGGATCCTCGACTATGAGGACAGCCTCGTCGGATCCGGCGGCGACCCGCTCGACGAAGGGTACTCACCGCCCGAACGGCCTCTGGGCGTCGAGCACGCCGGGGTCACCGCGTCCGAGCGCGTGCGCGGCGAGTCCCTGGAGGAACGCCTCGCGGAGGAGGAACCCGACGTCGCGCCCCCCGACGGAGACGGCATCGGCGACTCCTCGGACACCGACGGCGAGCTCCTCGACGACCAGGTCGGCGGCAGACGGGCCGGCCGTCTGATGTCCGAGGACCAGGGGACCGGGCCCGTCACCGAGGAACTGGTCGCCCGCGACCACGGCATCGACGGCGGAGCGGCCTCCGCCGAGGAAGCCGCGATGCACATCGTCGACGAGGAGTGAGCCCGCCAGCCTCGGGGCGGCGCTGCCGACCAGGACCGCCGCACTCCACCCCGGGCCCGTGCCCGCCGCGTCCCGTGCGGTGCGTCACGCGTCGCCGACCCGCCCTGAGTTCCTGACGGTCAGCAGGGCCACGCCGATGTCGGCGGTCGCTCGTGGGTCGGAGAGCGAGCGGCCCGTCAGCTCCTCCACGCGACGCAGGCGGTAGCGGACGGTGTTCGGGTGGACGAACAGGCTCCGGGCCGCCCCGGCGGCCGAGCCGCCGGCGGCGAACCAGTGCTCCAGGGTGCGCAGCAGCCGGGCCCGCTCCGCGGCCGGAAGATCGAGCAGGGGCCGGAGCACCCGTTCCATCAGATGCGTGGCCTCGGCCGGAGCCGCCGCGACGACCATGGCGAGCGGGTTCTCGTCGAAGCGGGCCACGCCGGGACCCGTACCCACCTGTCCGGCCAGGGCGAGCCGGGCGAAGCGCAGCGCCTGGGGCGCCTCCCGCAGGGAGGTGAAGTGCGGGCTGACGCCGACCCGGGCGCGGGTCCGGCGCAGGACGCGCAGGCACGCGGCCTCGGCCGCCGCCGTGGGCAGGGCGATCAGCCCGAGCTGTTCGTCCGGCGCCGGCCTCCACGCGGAGGGCACGTTCGCCTGGCGCAGCGCCGCCTCGGCGCCGGCGACCGGGTCCTCGTCGGTGGTGCCGGCCTTCGCCGCGACCACCACATAGGGCCCGTGCTCGGGCAGCTCCAGCTCGCGACCGGCCTCCCACAGCGTGCGGTCGGTGACGACGCCGGTGAACAGCGCCTCCATCAGGGCGGAACGCCGTGCCCGCCCCTTCGAGGTGAGCTCCGCGGCGGTCTCCCGGTAGGCCACCGCGACGGCCTCCGCGTACAGCCCGGACAGGGCCCAGAACTCGGTCGACTCCGTCAGCAGGAGGCCCTCCGAGACCTCGGGGCGCCTGCGCGCCTCGCCGAGGAGCTCGGTCCACAGCAGTTCCGAGCCGATCCGGTAGGCGTGCAGGGTGTCCGCCAGCGGGACCCCCTGCTCGGCGCGGAGCCGTCCGGTCACGCGGGCCGACGTCGCGTCCGGAGTCCCGCCGGTCCGGAGGTGGGTGAGGATGAGGTCCGCGTTGGCGGTGCACGAGCGGCGCAGCGAGTCCAGGGTGATCAGGGACTCGTCCCGGTACGCGTCGACCTCCGCGCGGATGCGCAGGGCCATGCGCTCGCCCAGTTCCGGAAGCCCTGCCAGAAGCGTCGCCGCCACACCAGAGAGAACCATTCCCACAGCTTAACGGCCCCCTGTTGTGGCGGAGAACAAACGGGGGAGACGGGCTTTGTTCCGCCACCCATAGGCGGCGGACGTACGCGACGGCAAGATGTCGGCGATGTAAACATCCGGTGAGTCCGTGTAACGGAGGCGGGTCATGGCCAATCTGGCAGGGTTCCTCGTGGAGACGGCCGAGCGCCATCCGGAGCGCCCCGCGCTGCGGATGGGGGAGCGGGTCATCAGCTACGCGGAGCTGGACCGGTCCAGCGCCCGTGCGGCCTCCCTGCTCCTCTCGGAGGGAGTGCGGCCGGGGGACCGGGTGGCCCTGATGCTGCCGAACGTGCCCGAGTTCGTCGTCCTGTACTACGGGATCCTGCGCGCCGGCGCGGTCGTCGTTCCGATGAACCCGCTCCTGAAGACCAGGGAGGCCGAGTTCCACCTCGCCGACTCCGGCGCCGTGCGGCTCTTCGAGTGGCACCAGGCCCCGGGCGAGGGCGCGAAGGGAGCGGCTGCCGCGGGCGTGCGGCACGTGGCCGTGGAGCCCGGGGGATTCGCCGCCACGCTGGCCGCCCACGAGCCCCTCCCCGGGATCGCCGAGACGGACGACGACGACATGGCGGTCCTGCTCTACACCTCCGGGACCACCGGCAAGCCCAAGGGCGCCGTCCTCACCCACGCCGGTCTGCGGCACAACACCGAGGTCAACGGCATCCAGATCCAGCGGATCACCCCGGACGACGTGGTGGTGGGCTGTCTGCCGCTCTTCCACATCTTCGGGCAGATCTGCACCATGAGCGTGACCGTCCGCAGCGGCGCCTCGCTCGTGATGATCCCCCGGTTCGTGCCGGGAGACGTCCTGGACGCCATCGCCCGTGAGCGGGCCACCGTCTTCGAGGGCGTGCCGACCATGTACGCGGCCCTCCTCCAGCACCCCGCGGAGACGGACGTCTCGACCCTGCGGATGTGCATCTCCGGCGGCGCCTCGCTGCCGGTCGAGATCCTCCACGGCTTCGAACGGCGTTTCGGCTGCGCGGTGCTGGAAGGCTTCGGCATGTCCGAGACCAGTCCGGTCGTCACCTTCAACCACCCCGACCGGCCCCGCAAGGCCGGTTCCATCGGCACCCCCATCCGGGACGTCGAGGTGCGGCTCCTCGACGACCGGGGACAGGACGTGGCGCCCGGCGAGGTCGGCGAGCTGGCCGTGCGGGGACCCAACGTGATGAAGGGCTACTGGAACCGGCCCGAGGAGACGGCGGCGGCCGTCCCCGACGGCTGGCTGCGGACCGGGGACCTGGCCCGTGCGGACGAGGACGGCTACCTCTACGTCGTCGACCGCAAGAAGGACATGATCATCCGCGGCGGCTACAACGTCTATCCGCGCGAGATCGAGGAGGTCCTGCACGAGCACCCGGCCGTCGCCCTGGCCGCCGTGGTGGGCGTCCCGCACCCCGAGCTGGGCGAGGAGGTCGCCGCCGCGGTCGTGCTCCGCCCGGCCGCGCAGGCGTCCCCCGACGAGCTGCGGGACTATGTCAAGGAGCGGGTGGCGGCCTACAAGTACCCCCGCCGGGTGTGGCTCGTGGACCAGCTGCCGCTCGGACCCAGCGGCAAGATCCTCAAGCGGGAGATCACCCTGCCGACGCCGTAGGGGCGCGGTCGGCGGAAGGGGGGCCGGAGGCGGCGACGTCCGCTCCTCTCACCCGTTCCCGGCGCCGGGCGAGAGCGTCGGACGCGAGGCGAGCGCCGACCCGGAACCTGTCCGGGCCGGCGCTCCGCTCCGGGCTCCTAGGCGTTCCGCTTGGCCCGGACTCCTTCGGCGATGCGCTTGCCCACGGTCTGGTCGATGTTCGTCCAGTAGGCGAAGGCGCGCTCCAGGACGGGCTCGCTGACGCCGTCGAGGAGGTGGCCGACGACGTTGTCGACGAGCCGGTCGCGGGCCGCGTCGTCGAGGACGTCGCGCACGAGGGTGCCGGGCTGGCCCCAGTCGTCGTCCTGCGGGTGGGAGACGTAGGCCGCCCGGGTGATCTCGCCGTCCGCCGTCCAGCTCGGCGGGGTGCCGTGGCGCTCGGTGTCGGCCGCCGGGCCGCCCTTGGAGTTGGGGGCGTAGACCGGGTCGGTCGTCTTGCGGTAGGCCATCGCCCCGTCCTTGGAGTACGTGTGGACGTCGACGACGGGCGCGTTCACGGGGAGCTGCTGGTAGTTGGCGCCGATGCGGTGCCGGTGGGCGTCCGCGTACGAGAAGAGGCGGGCCAGCAGCATGCGGTCGGGGCTCGGTCCGATGCCGGGCACGAAGTTGTTGGGCTGGAACGCCGCCTGCTCGATCTCGGCGTGGTTGTCGGTGGGGTTGCGGTCGAGCGTCATCCGGCCGACCGGGATGAGCGGGTAGTCGCCGTGCGGCCACACCTTCGTGAGGTCGAAGGGGTTGAACCGGTAGTCGGCGGCCTCCTCGTACGGCATGACCTGCACGTGCAGCGTCCAGGAGGGGAAGTCGCCGTCCCGGATGTGTTCGAACAGGTCGCGCGTGTGGAAGTCCGGGTCGCGGCCGGCCGTGCGGTCGGCCTCGTCCTGGGTGAGGAACTCGACGCCCTGGTCGGTCTTGAAGTGGTACTTCACCCAGAACCGCTCGCCGGAGGCGTTGATCCACATGTAGGTGTGGGAGGTGTAGCCGTTCATGTGGCGCCAGGATCGCGGGATGCCGCGGTCGCCCATCAGCCAGGTGACCTGGTGCGCGGACTCCGGCGAGAGGGTCCAGAAGTCCCACTGCATGTCGTGGTCGCGCAGGTTGCTGTCCGCGCGGCGCTTCTGGGAGCGGATGAAGTGCTGGAACTTCATCGGGTCCTTCACGAAGAAGACCGGCGTGTTGTTGCCGACCATGTCGTAGTTGCCCTCGGACGTGTAGAACTTCACCGCGAAACCGCGCGGGTCGCGCCAGGTGTCCGGGCTGCCGCGCTCTCCCGCGACGGTCGAGAAGCGCGCGACCAGCTCCGTCCGCGCACCCGGCTGGAACAGCCCCGCCTTCGTGTAGCGGCTGACGTCGTGGGTGACCTCGAAGCGGCCGAACGCCCCGCTCCCCTTGGCGTGGGGCTGGCGTTCCGGGATCCGTTCGCGGTTGAACTGTGCCATCTGCTCGATCAGGTAGGAGTCCTGGAGCAGGATCGGCCCGCCGGGCCCCACCGTGAGCGAGTGTTCGTCGCTCTCCACCGGGGCGCCGGAGTCGGTCGTCGTGGAGGGTCGGTTCTCCGTCATCACTTCCCTTTCGTCGCGCACGACCACCATCTGTCTCTTCTGTGGAAGCCGCTACCCGAGGTTCGGTGCTCGAATCCGAACGCGTGCGCGTCCGGCTTCTCCACGGATGCGTCCTCGTCGCGGTGACGGAGGAGTCCGGAGCCCGTGTCGAGGCGCCCGCCGCGCACCCGGCGGGGACACCGTCGGCCTCCACGACCCGGCCGCCGCCGACACCGATGTCATCGCTCCGGGCCGTCCGATCTCACGGCGCCGGCGCCGGCCCCGGTCGCCGCCGCCGCGATCCGGCCGCGTCCGGCGTACGACCACCGGGTGAGAGCCGGGCAGGTCCGCATCGGGGCCGATCGGCCCTCGCCGTCGGTCCCGGATCGTGTCAGCGTGAGGAGTGCCGTCCTTCCGGGCGCCGCGCGCGCCCCGGGCGCACACCCGAGGAGGAACCATGAGCAGCGAGACCCCCGTCCGGCCGGCGCGCGCCGACGTCGTCGTGGGGATCGACGGATCCTCCTCGTCCCGGACCGCCGCCCTGTGGGCCGCCGCGGAGGCCGACCGACGGTCCCGCCCCCTGCACCTCGTCCACGCCGCCGACACCGACCTGCGTGCCTACTGGAGCGACGCCGAGACCATCCAGGCCGTCCGGGAAGCCGGCCGCGACCTGCTGGCCGCGACCGAGGCGGAGATCGGGGAACGCTTCCCGGACCTCGTCGTCACCCGGCTGCTCGGACGCCGCGCACCGCTCGAAGAGCTCCAGGAGGCCGCGGGCGGCGAGAAGCCGATCGTCGTCGGCAGCCGGGGGCTCGGAGGGTTCTCCGCGCTCCTGCTCGGTTCCGTGGGACTGGGCGTGGCCGCCCGCGCGGACGTACCGGTGGTCGTCGTGCGCGGCGAGGCGGACCGCCCCGAGGCGGGTTCCGTGACGGCGGCGGTCCGCGACACGGAGGACCTCGGATGGCTGCTCCTCGCCGCCGCCGCGGCGGACGACCGCAAGGTCCCGCTCCACCTCCTGAGCGTGTGGAACATCCTCACGCACGTCGGCGACGTGGCGACGATGCTCGACGACCTCGACGGAGCCGCGCACCGCCGGGTGCACGAGGTGAAGGCCCTCGCCGACCGCGTCCGCGCCTGGTATCCCGACCTGATCGTCACCCACCACGTGCGGACCGGCACCTCGACCCCCGGGATCCTCGTCGACGCGAGCGCCCACACCGACCTGGTCGTGATGGGCCGCGGACACCGGCCCCTCGGCGTGGGCCCGGCCCTCGGCCGCGTCGCCCACGCCCTCATCCACCACGCCCACTGCCCCGTGGAGATCGTCCCCGCGGACTTCGGGACCCGGAGCGCCGCGCCGTGAACGGACGAGCGGCCCTCGCCCGCGGAGTCCGACGGGCCTCCACCGGCCCGACCCGCCCGGCTGCGGGGAGCGCGCGCCGCGGCGGAGAATGGGGGGAGCACGCACCCGCCGGCGCACCGGGCCCCGCGCGGAGGCGAGGCCGCGGACGCCCACGGGCAACCGCGCGACACCCACCGGCTGCCGCGGTGAACGCCGCCCGGCGACCGGCCCACGAGGACGCCGGAGCTTCAGGGACCGGTCGGGCCCCTCGGGAACGGGGCCGTTCGGCCCTTTCCGGCAGCCCCTGTCGACACTGCGCGGCGCCCCGGACGGACGGCAGCCCGGACGTGCGGAGGCGGACCCTCCGTCACCCGCCGGGCCCGCCCCCGGCACCGTGGAAGAGGAGCAGGACGATGACCGGAACCAAGCCGGAACGCGGGCACCGCTTCTTCCCCCACCCGGCCCGCATCCGTGCCCGGGCCCGTCCCACCGGCGCCGCACGCGAAGGGGCCGGACGAGTCCAGGCCCTCCCTCCCGAAGGGGGAAGGACGCCCGGAGGCGGGCCATGACCGACCGCGAACCGCACCGCACGGGGCCGCGACCGCCGCACGACGGCCCGGGCCGCCGTGCGGCCGTGGTCGTCGTCCTGACCCTCGCCCTGCTCTGCGGGGCGGTCGCCGCCGGGTACCTGTGGAGCTTCGGAGCCCGGGCGGACCGGATCCGTGCCGCCCATCAGCACCAGGTGGTGGCGACCACCACGGGGCCGGCCCGGGAACAGGCGGCCCTGGCCCGCAGCGGTACGGAGACCCGCGCCCTCGCCCCCGCCGTGTGGGAGTACCCGGACGGCGTGCGCCGCTCCGGCACCGTCGAGGTCCCGGCCCGGACGCCGCAGGGGCGGACCGTGACCGTCTCGGTGAACGACTCGGGATCACCGGTCAGGCCGACCGACGGCACGTCGGGCCGGCTGCTGACGTCGGTCGCCGGCGGTACCGCCACGGCCGCCGCGGTCGCCGCGACCGGATCCGGCGCCCTCGCCCTCCTGCGGCGGAGGACCGACGGCCGCACGCTCGCGGCCCTGGAGCGCGAGTGGGAGCAGATCGAACCCGTCTGGTCCGGCCGGCTCCGGAGGGGGAACGGACCGGACGGCGGCCCCGGGACGGACGACGTCTGACCGTGCGCACGACCGCGCCCGGCGGCGTCAGAGGAACTTCTCCCGGGCCGCCGCTCCGCCGGAGGCGGGTTCGTCGCCGCCCTGGTCGAGGCGGAACGGCGGATAGACGTCCGTCATGAGGCTCGCGTAGGCGGCGACGCGGAGGACCCAGCGGTTCAGGCCGACGACCAGGTCGAACAGGTCCCGGGGATAGCGCGAGGTGAACGCCAGCGCGAAACCGGCGATGACCGCGAGCAGGGTGATCAGGCCCCCGCTCCACCAGCCGGCCCGCATGCCGCCGGTGAAGAACGCCAGGACCAGGTAGTGCGGAATCGCGAGAAGCCACCACTTGACCAGCACCTGGGAGCGGGACAGCCGCTCCGGATAGGCGATGTCGAGCCGGGCCGGGTAATCGGGCTCGGGGCCCAGGCTGAACGGCGGGTACCGGTCCGTGCCGAGCGCGCCGTAGGAGTAGTACGTGACCCGCCACGACCAGCGCAGCACGCCGAGGGCGAAGTCGAACAGCGGCCGGGGGTACCGCTCGGTGAACAGGATCGCGAAGAAGGCGATCACCGTCACGACCAGGAAGGCGATCCACAGGAAGAGCAGCACGATCCAGTGCGGGATCACGAGGATCCACTTGACCAGCCACAGCCAGCGGGACAGCGGGGTGTCGAGCGTGGCCGTCACGCGGACGGGCGGGGGGAGTGCTCGGGGGGCGTTCATGTCGCTCCTTCGCTGTGCCGTGGGTGCGCTCGCCGCGGCGGAGCCGGTGGTCCCGGAACGTCCACGACGCCGTCGACGACGTCCGGCGGGCGGTGCTCCTCGTCGAACCGGTCCAGGAGCCGGGCGACCTCCTCGAACGGCGTCCGAGGCCCGGCACCGACGGCCGCGGGCGCCATCTGCTCGGCCGTGCTCCGGTGCCTCGTCGCCGGTCACCTTCCGCGCACGGATTCCGCGCCCTCCCTCCCAGGATCGCCCGGGTCGCCCGGCGGCGCCGTCCGGCCTCCTCGGGCGGCGCGGTCCGGTCCGGGGGCGTGCCCCAGCGGCGAATGTCAGGCCGCACCGCGCGTCCCCCACGCCCTCCGCGGTCCGGGCCGGACGTTCCGCGAGCGGGAGGAGCGTGGCGGCGCGCACTTCGCCGGAGCCCGGCCGCCGCGCACCTCGTGGGTGAGCGGGCCGGGCGACTCAGACGAAGGCGAGGACGTCGGACGCGGCCCGGCGGGGCGTCGCACGGCCGGCCGGGCCGTAGCCCAGCCGGATGATCATGTGGACGTAGCCGACCGCCGACAGGGGGTCCCGTGCGTCGAAGCGGAGCTCCGGCCATTCCAGGGGCTGGGACATCAGCGAGGTGGAGAGTCCGTCGAGGGTGGCCTGGAGCAGGACGCGCTGCAGGGCCTGCCCCGCCCTCAGCCATGACTCCGGGGTGTCCGCGGCGGTTCCGAGCAGGGCGATCCGGGGTGTCTTCTCGAAGCGCGCGGACGGGCGGACGGGCGTCCGGCCGGGGGCGCCGAAGTCCCGGACGGGCGCGGTCACGTCGTACTGGCGAGGGCCGAAGGCGTAGGCCGGCACGCCGTCGGTGCCGGCCTGCTCACCGGCCGCCTCGCCCGTACGCGTCCAGGCGGCGATCTCCGCGCGGACGGCGTCGTCGGTGGCCTCGAACAGGGCGGAGGCGTGGACGAGGCCCATGACGGTGTCGGTGTGCCAGTCGCCCGGCACGATCAGCCGGCAGCCCTCCAGCCGGGCGGCGGCGCAGAGGCCGTCGAGCAGCTCGGCGGGGACCGGTTCCTCGGTGAACGGGAAGCGGCTGGTGTGCCGCCGGGCCAGGGCGGGACGCAGCACGCCCAGATCGCCGCCGGTCTCCGGGCCACCGTCGAGCCGGACGTCGGCGAGGTGCCAGGGGTCTCCGGGGGCGGGCAGCAGCCGGACGTCGGGACGCAGGCCCCGGTGGTCTGCGGCCACCCGCAGCCCGAACAGCGCGGCGCCGCAGCCGATGTGGAGGGCACGGTGGTCGGGATCCTGGCGGGGCATGCCGCGGGCCGGGTCGCCGTGGAGCTCGAGAACGCCGGACGCCTCCCGGTGCACGAACCTCCATGGCTGGGCGTTGTGCATCGACGGCGCCAGGACGGCCTCCTCCACCAGCGACGTGACGAGGGAACGGAGCGGAGCGGTGGGGGACACGGGTACGTCCTGTCTGTGAGGCGTGGTCACGCGGAGGGGACTCGGAGAAGCGGTCATCCGGAGAAGTCGTGGGCCGACCGCGTGGACGAGGCGTCGACGCGGGTGCCGTCGTCGCCCGCCGACAGCCGGTCCACGACGGCGACGACGCCCTCGACGCGTTCGGCGAGCCGCCGGAGCGTGGATGCCTGGCTCCGCCGCCGGAGTCGGCCGGCCAGGGTGACCACGCCGTCGAGGACGTGCACGTCGATCGCGTCGGGCGGCAGGTCCATGGCGTCCGCGAGGACTTCCTCGCGGATGCGGCGTCTGATCTCGGGGTCGGGGCGGAGGAAGACGCGGAGCAGGTCGCGGCGGGTGACGATGCCCACCAGCCGCTCCTCCTCGTCGACCACGGGGAGGCGTTCCACCCCGCGGCGCACCATGAGCCGGGCCGCGTCCGCGGCCGCCTCCTCGGCGTGCACGGTGACGGCCGGGGTGCTCATCACGCCCCGGGCGGTCAGGGCCCTGCGGGCCAGGAGGTCGCTCTCGGAGACGACGCCGACGACGTGGTCGTCGGCGTCCACGACGGGCAGCCCGGTGATGTCGTGCTCGGCGAGGAGCTTCGCCACGTCCCGGAACGACGTGTCGGGGAGGGCGGAGACGACGTCGTCGGTCATCAGGCCACCGACCTTCAGGTGCTTCATCGCGGTCCTCCCGTTCGGGAAGTCGGCGGACGGGTCCCTACGCCCCCACCGTCCCCCTCCCCGGTCGCCCCGGCGAGGGGCCGAACGGTCCACCGACGGGCCCGACCGGGCCCCGCCGGTGCCTCTTCCGCACGGCATGGGTCACTCGACCCCTCGACCCCTCGACCCCGATCATGCGGTCATCGGAGGAACCGTGCGACTACTCCACACCGTGGCGAGGACCGGACATGGCCGTGTCCGCTCGCGGAGCGGTTCGTTGGCCGGGCATGAACGTCCCCGGCGTCACCCGCGCCTCCTCGCGTCTCCTTCGCCCCGCCCCCGCGGCGCTCTCCCGCGAAGCGGCCGGTCACCCCCAGGAGCCATCCGGTCCGACCGCACCTCCGGCGCCGGGGGAGGCACGGTGAGCGAGGAGGTCCTGAGGCTGCGGCACGAAGGCTTCGACTACTCCTGTCGCGTCAGCCGGCAGCCCGATCAGGTCACCCCGCCGGTCTTCCTCTTCGGGGGCGCGCTGCACCGCAACCACGGATGGGCGCGGAGGCTGGAGAAGGCACTGCCCTCAGGGACCACGGTCGTCACCGTCGACCTCCCCGGGTTCGGCGCGGCCGACCCCCTGCCCCCCACCTACGACGCCTCCTTCCTGGCCGGAGCCGCCTGGCGGGCCGTGGAGAGTCTGGGCTTCGCGCGGTACGACCTCGTGGGGCAGTGCCTGGGCGGCTTCGTGGTGCAGCAGATGCTGCGCCGGGCCCGGCCGGGAGTCCGCCGGGTGGTCCTCTCGGGAGTGTGCGCGGGCCCCTGGCCGGGCCCGCTTCTCAAGGCCCAGCTCCAGAGCGCCGAGGTCGCCAGCGACCGCGGCGACCGCGCGACCCTGCTCGAGGTGGCGACACGTCTCTTCTTCGGCGTGGCGGCAGGCGAGAACGCGGGGTCGGCACGAGGGCCCGTGCCGCAGTTCAGGGACCGGATCGGAGCGCTCGACCCCGGTGTCCTCGAGGACCTCAGGAGTCACCTCTACCGCGAGTGGTTTCCCCCGGGACTCCCGGCGCAGGCCCCGCCCGAAGTGCCGGTGCTGGTCTTCACCGGGGCCGACGACATCCTGACCCCGCCCGGTGAGGCCCACCGACTGGCCATGGGCTATCCACGCGGAAGGTTCGTCGTCGTGGAGAACGCCGGCCACATGATCCACGTCGAGCGTCCCGACGAGTACGGGCAGATCGTGGCCTCCCATCTCGGCCACGACGGCGAGGCCGTTCCGCACAGCCGCCCGTACCACGGGTCGGAAACGCTGGAGCGACGCGCATGACGACTCCGCTCCGCGTCCGCGGGCGGGTCGCCCGTGGATAGGCGCCCCGTGTATCGCCGCGGACGCTTCGTCGTACTCCGGGAACTGGTGCCGGCCGACCTGGACCGGGCGGCCGAGATGTGGGGCGACAGCGAGGCCACGCACTTCCTCACCGCGGACCCGATGACCCGGCAGGAGGCCGAGGAAGCCCTCCGCCACGCCGCCCTGTCGGCGGCTTCGTCCCGGCGACGGACGTACCACCTGGCCATCGCCCAGCACGACGACGACACGCTCGTCGGCAGCGTGGTGGTGCGGCGGGAGGGCAAGAGCAGCGCGTACGTCCATTCGTTCGTCCTGCACCCGCGGGCACGGAACCTGTCCCTCGCCGGGGCCGACGCGGCCCAGCTCACAGCGGCCTTCTGCTTCGAGGAACTCGGACTGCACCGGTTCTGGTGCATGTGCCGGGAGGACAACGCCAACGCCCGGCGCCTCTACCTCGGCCTGGGCATGCAGGAGCAGGGTCTCTTCCGCGAGGTCGACTTCAAGCAGGGCCGCTGGCACAACCACCTGGTCTTCGACTGGCTCGCACCCCAATGGGAGGAGCGGCGCAGACCTCCCTCCCCACGCCGGGAGAAGACGGGGGAGCTGCTCCGCAACGGACCCCGATGACCGGCGGTCTTCGCGGACACCGGCCCGTCGCGCCGCCGTCCTCGGCGGCGCGAT
>NZ_BNBS01000032.1 GCF_014656075.1 Streptomyces hydrogenans | reverse complement strand
CGCCTCGGCGGCCTCGGCGCCGACCCGCTCGGCCGCGGCCGCGACCTCGGCCCGCACCCAGTCGGCGGTCTCCGGGTCGTGCGAGCGCAGCCGCTCCGCCTCGGCCTCCGCCTCGGAGGTCAGCCGCTGCGCGGTCGACTCGGCCTCGGCGCGGGCCGCGGAGGCGTCCGCCGCGGCCTCGGTGCGCAGCCGGTCGGCCTCCGTCTCGGCCTGCTCCCGCAGCACCCGGATCCGCTCGGCGCCCTCGCTCCGCAGCCGCTCGGTCTCCTCGGCGGCCTCGCGCCGGATCCGCTCGCCCTCGGCGCGGGCGTCGGTCAGTTCCTGCCCGGCCGCGGCCACCTTGGCCTCGGCGTCGGTGTGCAGCCGGGTCAGTTCCTCGGCGGCCTCGGCCCGGCGGGCCTCGGCGGCCCGCTCGGCGTCCGCCCGCAGCCCGGCGGCGGCCTTCTCGGCCGCCTCCCGGACCGCCTCGGCCTGCTCCTCGGACTCGGCGCGCAGCCGGTCCGCCTCGGCGCGGGTCCGCTCCAGGGTCTCCTCGGCCTGGGTCCGGAGCGTCTGGGCGCGCTCCATCGCCTCCGAGCGGACCCTCTCGCTCTCCGCGCCGGCGTTGCCGCGCAGCTCGTCGGCGTCGGCCTTCGCCTTGGCCAGCAGCTCCTCGGCGGTCTTCGCCGCCTCCTCGATCTGCTGGACGGCCTCGCGGCGGGCCTCGCCGCGGATCCGCTCGCCCTCGGCGATGGCCTCGGCGCGCAGCTGCTCGGCCTCGCCGCGCAGCCGCCGGGCCTCCTCCTGGAGCTCGACGGTCTTGGCCCGGTACTCCTTGGTGTCGTCCTTGGCCGAGCCGAGCAGCTCGTCGGCCGACTCCTCGGCGCGGGAGCGCAGCCGGTCGGCCTCGGTCTCGGCCTCGCGACGGATCCGCTCGGCCTCCTCGGAGGCCTTGCGGGTGGTCTCGGCGGCGTCCTCGGACGCCTTGCTGAGGACCTCCTCGGCGCTGCGGGCGGCCTTCGCGAGGGCGGCCGCAGAGTCCTCGGCGGCGGCCGTGCGGGCCTTCTCGGTGGCCTCGGCGACCAGCTTCTCGGAGTGCGCGGTGGCCTCGCGCAGCTTCTCCGCGGCCTCGGCCTTGAGGGCCTCCGCCTTCTCGGTGGCCTCGCCGACCAGCCGGGCGATCTCCGACTTGGCGGTGCGGGTGCGCTGTTCGTTGACGGAGTCGGCGGAGGCCAGCGTCTTCGCCGCGGACTCCTTGGCCTCGGTGAGGGCCTTGTCGGCCTCGGCGCGGGCCTGCCGCAGCTTCTCCTCGGCCTCCTGCATCCGCTGCTCGGCGGCGCGGGACAGCTCGGTGGCCTGGCGCCGGGCCTGGTCGGTCTCGGCGACGGCGGTGGTCCGCAGCTGCTCGGCGTGGCCGGTGGCCTCCTGGGCCTGCGTGGAGGCGGCCGTCATCAGCCGCTCGGCGTCCTTGCGGGCGCGCTGCAGAATCGCTTCGGCCTCGGCGCGGGCGGCCTCCGCCTCGGCGCCGACCCGGCGGCCGGTCTCCTCGGAGAGCCGGGTGGCCTCGGCGCGGGCGGCGGTGAGCGACTGCTCGGCCTCGGCGCGGGCCTCGTCCATCAGCCGGCGGGCCTGGGACTCGGTGCGGGCGCGCAGCTGCTCGGCCCAGGCCACGTTCTCGTTGACGTGGGCCTCGACGGTCTGGCGGCGCTCGTTCAGCTCCTGGTCGAGCTGCTGGCGGCGCTGGACGGCCTCGTTGTGCAGTTCGGCCTGGAGGCGGGCCTGGTGCTCCGCGTGCTCCTGGAGGATCCGCTGGGTCTGCGCCCGGGCCTCGCGCAGCTCCCGCTCGGCGTCCTGGCGGAGCTGCTCGGCCTGCGCCTGGGCGTTCCGCAGCAGCTGCTCGGCCTGGTAGCCGATGTCCGCGCTGTCGTAGGCGGGACGGGACGCGATGGTGCGCCGCGCCTCGTGGAGCTTGGCACGCAAGACCTCGACCTGGTAACCGAGGTCCTCGGCGTGCTGGACGGCCTTCTCGCGTTCCTTCTTCAGCCGGTCCATCTCGGCTTCGAACCGCGAGAGATGGTCGTCTTCAGCTCGGTGGCTCTCCTGGCGTTCGTAGCCCCGCACCGCGCGGTCCATCCTTCCCCGAGCTCTCCGAGCAGGGGAGACCCCAACCCTGGTCGCTACGTTCCGACGAGCACCGTTCACCGGACGGAACGGCCCCCCGGGGAATCGTGGCAGATCGGACGACCCCGACATCCCGACTACGGCGCCGCGCGAAGCGGCCCCGACCGGCCCCGGCCCGGAGCCGCCCACTCTACCGGGCCGGGAATACGGAGGTCAGTGCTCCGCTGAGGAGTGGTCGGCGGAAGGCTGGGCGGAGGTGACGAGTTCGGTCAGGACGCCGTGGCAGTCCTTGGGGTGGAGGAAGGTGATCCGGGAGCCCATGGAGCCGGTCCGGGGCTCGTCGTAGAGGACCCGGACGCCCTTGCCGCGGATGGCCTCGGCGTCCCCGTCGACGTCCGCGGTGCCGAAGGCGATGTGGTGCACGCCCTCGCCGTTCTTGGCCAGCCACTTGCCCACCGCGGAGTCCTCGCGGGTCGGCTCCAGGAGCTGGAGGTAGGAGGCCCCGCCGTCGTCGGTGGCGTTGATCCTGAGCATGGCCTCGCGGACGCCCTGTTCCTCGTTGACCTCGGAGTGGTAGACCTCGAAGCCGTACGTGGCACGGTAGAACTCGACGGTCTTGTCCAGGTCGAAGCAGGCGATCCCGATGTGGTCGATACGCGTCAGCATGGCTCCAGTGCACCCCTGCCGGGATGGTTACGCAACGTGCGCGCCGTCACACCGGCAGGCCGGTGACCTCGCGCCGCACCGCTCAGTACATTGGCGGTAAACCCTCGTTCACTCCTCACCCCAAGGGGCCGTGCCTCATGTCTGGAACGACCGGTACCACCTCAGTGATCGTCGCGGGCGCCCGCACGCCCATGGGTCGCCTGCTCGGCTCGCTCAAGTCCTTCTCCGGCGCCGACCTGGGCGGTTTCGCCATCAAGGCCGCCTTGGACCGGGCCGGCATCGGCGGCGACCAGGTGCAGTACGTGATCATGGGCCAGGTGCTGCAGGCCGGCGCCGGCCAGATCCCCGCCCGCCAGGCGGCCGTCAAGGGCGGCATCCCGATGAACGTCCCCGCCCTCACCATCAACAAGGTGTGTCTCTCGGGCCTGGACGCCATCGCGCTGGCCGACCAGCTGATCCGCGCCGGTGAGTTCGACATCGTGGTCGCCGGTGGCCAGGAGTCCATGACCAACGCCCCGCACCTGCTGCCGAAGTCCCGCGAGGGCTTCAAGTACGGCGCGATCGAGATGCTCGACGCGATGGCGTACGACGGTCTGACCGACGCCTTCGAGAACATCGCGATGGGCGAGTCCACCGAGAAGCACAACACCCGCCTCGGCATCGACCGCGCCTCCCAGGACGAGATCGCCGCGCTGTCGCACCAGCGCGCCGCCGCCGCCCAGAAGAACGGCATCTTCGAGGCCGAGATCACCCCGGTCGAGATCCCGCAGCGCAAGGGCGACCCGGTCGTCTTCGCCAAGGACGAGGGCGTCCGCGCCGAGACCACCGTCGAGTCCCTCGGCAAGCTCCGCCCGGCCTTCGCCAAGGACGGCACCATCACCGCCGGCACCTCCTCGCAGATCTCGGACGGCGCCGCCGCCGTGGTCGTGATGAGCAAGGCCAAGGCGCAGGAGCTGGGCCTGGAGTGGATCGCCGAGATCGGCGCCCACGGCAACGTGGCCGGTCCGGACAACTCGCTGCAGTCGCAGCCGTCCAACGCGATCCAGCACGCGCTGAAGAAGGACGGCCTGACCGTCGACGACCTCGACCTGATCGAGATCAACGAGGCGTTCGCCGCGGTCGCCGTGCAGTCCATGAAGGACCTCGGCGTGTCCCCGGAAAAGGTGAACGTCAACGGCGGCGCCATCGCGCTCGGCCACCCGATCGGCATGTCCGGCGCCCGCGTGGTGCTCCACCTCGCGCTGGAGCTCAAGCGGCGCGGCGGCGGCATCGGCGCGGCCGCGCTGTGCGGCGGCGGCGGTCAGGGCGACGCCCTGATCATCCGCGTCGCCGGCAAGTAAGCCCCAGCAGGAGCCCGCAGGAGAACCAGGAGAACGCAGCATGGTGGACGTCCCCGCACTGGTCGCCCAGGCACGGGAGGGCCGGCCGCGGGCCGTGGCCCGCCTCATCTCGCTCGTGGAGGGGGCGTCCCCGCAGCTGCGCGAGGTGATGGCGGCGCTGGCCCCGCTCACCGGCAACGCCTACGTGGTGGGCCTCACCGGCTCGCCCGGCGTCGGCAAGTCCACGTCGACCTCAGCGCTGGTGACCGCGTACCGCCGGGCCGGCAAGCGGGTCGGCGTGCTCGCCGTCGACCCGTCCTCGCCGTTCAGCGGCGGCGCGCTCCTCGGCGACCGGGTCCGGATGTCGGAGCACGCCTCCGACCCGGGCGTCTACATCCGCTCGATGGCCACCCGCGGCCACCTGGGCGGCCTCGCCTGGTCGGCCCCGCAGGCCATCCGGGTCCTGGACGCGGCGGGCTGCGACGTGATCCTGGTGGAGACCGTCGGCGTCGGCCAGTCCGAGGTGGAGATCGCCGGCCAGGCCGACACCTCGGTGGTGCTGCTCGCGCCGGGCATGGGCGACGGCATCCAGGCCGCGAAGGCGGGCATCCTGGAGATCGGCGACGTGTACGTGGTCAACAAGGCGGACCGGGACGGGGCCGACGCCACCGCCCGCGAGCTCAACCACATGCTGGGCCTCGGCGAGGCCCGCGGGCCGGGCGACTGGCGGCCGCCGATCGTGAAGACGGTCGCGGCGCGCGGCGAGGGCGTCGACGAGGTCGTGGAGGCCCTGGAGAAGCACCGGGCCTGGATGGAGGAGCACGGGGTCCTGGCGGAGCGCCGCAAGGCCCGTGCGGCCCGCGAGGTGGAGACCATCACCATCACGGCGCTGCGCGAGCGGATCGGCGACCTGCACGGGGACCGGCGCCTCGACGCGCTGGCCGAGCGGATCGCGACCGGCGCGCTCGACCCGTACGCGGCCTCCGACGAGCTCCTGGCGAGCCTGACGGGGAACTAGCCCCCGGGACGTGCGAAAGGGCCTCCCCGCTCGGCGGGGAGGCCCTTTCGCGTGCCGCGTGACATCTGTCAGGTCACGGCTTTCCGCGCTTGCCGCGCAGCCGCTCGGCGACCGGCTTCAGCGACTCGTGGAGGTCTCCGAGCGCGTCCGGGGTGAGCCGGTCGATGAAGTGGTCGCGGACGGACTCCACGTGGTGCGGGGCGACCTTGCGCATGGTCTCCATGCCGCGGTCGGTGAGGACCGCGTAGAGTCCGCGCCGGTCCGACTCGCAGTTGACCCGCTCGACCAGCCCGGCGTTCTCCATCCGGGTGATCTGGTGCGAGAGGCGGCTCTTGGACTGGAGGGTGACGGCCGCGAGGTCGCTCATCCGCAGCCTGCGGTCGGAGGACTCGGAGAGGTTGACGAGGATCTCGTAGTCGTTCATCGTCAGGCCGAAGGGCTGGAGGTCCCGCTCCAGCTGGTGCGTCAGCATTCTCTGGACGTCGAGGAAGGTGCGCCACGCGCACTGCTCGGCGTCGGTGAGCCAGGGGGTGGCCGTCTCGGTGTCCATAGAGTGGATTCTACCTAAGAAGTTGAATACTTGACGAAATCTGGGAGGTGACGCGCGGCACCCGCCGGATCGACCGCGGTCCCCGCGCGGCCGTTCGAAGCGTCACGCTCCGCAGACTACCGCTCACAGCCCGAAGCGCCGCTGCAGGTCTCCGAGCTGACCGGGAAGGCGCGGCACCGCGCCCTGCACCGCCTGGCCGGAACCGTGCGCCCCGTGCCCGCCCGGAACCCCGGCCTGGGCCGGCGGCCCGCCGATCTCCCGCTCCGCCATCAGCAGCTCCGTCGACTGGAGCAGCACCGTGCCCGCGCCCACGAACTCGAACTGGTGCTCCTCGCCCGAGGAGCCCCCGATGCCGGTCAGGGCCCGCAGGCCGCCCATCACGCCCGTCAGGTAGCCGTGGTCGTAATGGTGACAGGGCGAGGGGCAGTCCGCCCAGCCGACCAGCGCCTGGGGGTCCACCCGCAGCGGCGGCTCCATGAAGACCACCGGCCCGTTCGACGCCGCCACGAACTTCCCCGTGCCGATCAGCGTCACGAAACCCGGCACGATCGACTGCTTCAGGGCCAGCGTCGGCTGGTAGGCCAGCAGGTTCCCCGAGCGGATCGTCAGATTGCCCTCGTCCAGGTCGTAGGAGTTCACGTCGAAGGCCCGGTCCGCGAGCAGCATCTTCCCGGAGCCCTCGGCCACCACCCAGTCGCTCGCGTGCAGCGGCGAGTGGAAGGACGTGCGCACCAGCCGGTCGAGCCGCCCGTGCCCGATGCCGTTGAACTCGATCCGCCCGTAGTAGGCGATCATCTTGCCCTTCTGCAGGAACCACTGGGAGCCCTTGAGCTCCACGCAGAAGGTGTACGCGTTGACGTTGTCGTCCGACGGCAGGGTCTGCGGATCGTGGATGACAGGGGTGCTCACAGCTTCTCCTCCGACGCCTGGACGTACACCGCACCGCTGCCGCTCAGCTCCAGCTGGAACGCCTCGCCCGAGCCGCGGCCCACCATGTCCCGCCAGCCCAGCGCGGTCGACAGCTTGTTGCGGACGTCGCCGTGGTGGGCCACGTACGCCTGCGGGTCGACGTGCACCGGACGGCCCGGCACGATCGGCAGCTCGATCACCCCGCCGTGCGCCATGACCGCCACCGAGCCGTGGCCCCTGAGGGTCGTGGTGAAGAGGCCCTGGCCGGTCACCTGGCCGCGGACCAGGCCCATGACCCCGCCCTGCGAGCCCAGGAACATCGTGCCCTGCTCCAGGGTGCCGTCGAAGGCCAGCAGCCGGTCGGCCTCCACGTAGAGGGTGTCGCCGGTCAGCGCGATCACCTGGATGTGGTGGCCGCCGTGCCCGAACATCACCGTGCCGCTGCCCTCCACGGTCATCAGCGGCGTCGCCTCGCCGGCCACCCGGCGGCCGATCATCGACATCAGCCCGCCCTGACCGCCCGCCGTGTTCGGCGTGAACGTGACGTCGCCGCGGTACGCGAGCATCGCGCCGCGCTGGCTGAACAGCCGCTGTCCGGGGACGACGGCCGCCTCGATCATCTTCGAGTTGATCTCACGGAAGGGCATCAGACGTCGCCTCCGACGGTGTTCCGCTCGCTGGGCTGGACGTAGACCAGGCCGTCGCCCTCGAAGCGGATCTGGAACGCCTCGCCGCCGCCCTCGCCGAGCAGGGTGCGGAAGGTCACACCGGACTGGAGGTGCTGCTGGAGGTTCCCCTGATGGGCGACGTACGCGCCGGGGTCCACCGACAGCGGGTACTGCGGGGTGACCCGGAGCACCGTCGCCGGGCCGTCGGACATGATGGCCGCCTGCCCGGTGCCCTCCACCGTGGTGGTGAAGAGGCCGTTGCCGCTCGCGCCGCCGCGCAGGCCCGTGAAGGTCGTGCCGGTGCGCAGCCCCGCGTCGGCGCAGAGCAGGTTGCTCGCCTCCACCCACAGCTTCTCGCCGTGCAGGTGGACGAGGTTGATCTCGGAGGCCCGGTCGGCGAACCAGCAGGTCCCCTGGCCCCTGACCTCCATCACCTCCATCTGTTCCCCCGTCAGTCGACGGGTGACCATGCCGCGCAGGCCCTCCCCGCCGCCGCTCATCTTCTTGAACGCCATCTGCCCGTCATAGGCGACCATCGAGCCGTTCTTCGCCTTGACGGCGTCGCCGGTCATCGTCACGGCGAGCACCCTGCTGCCCTGGAGTCGGAACGTAGCCACGGCCCGAAGGTAGCGGGGACCCGGATAAAGAGACAGCAAAGTCGGCGTGCACAATGGATCCGCCCACCCCTTGTGCATCCGTTCACAAGATCGCGCCCGGCGGCCCGTCCGCCGGCCCGCGGCACCGGCCCGCATCATCGGCTCGAAACGAAGGTGACCCCTCCGTGGACCTCAAGACCGCTTCCTCGCTCCACCGCCTCCGGCTCGTCTCCGCGCCCGAGGCCGTCTCGTTCCTGCTCCTGCTGGTCTGCTCGGTGCTCAAGCGGACCACGGACTTCAATGCGGTGCCGGTGATGGGCGCCGTCCACGGCGTGCTCTTCGTCCTCTACGTGCTCTTCTGGCTCGACGCCTGGAACCGCGCCAAGTGGAGCCTCGGCACCGCCGCCGTCTACTTCCTCCTCTCCGTCGTGCCCTTCGGCGGCTTCTTCGCCGACCGCAAGCTGAAGGCCGAGGCCGACTCCGCCGTCACCGCCTCCCGCGCCAAGGCCGCCGAGGGCGTGAACGCGTGATCGTCGCCTTCTCCGTCACCCCGCTCGGCGTGGGCGAGGAGGTCGGCGAGTACGTCGCCGACGCCGTCCGCGTCGTCCGCGAGTCCGGCCTCCCGAACCGCACCGACGCCATGTTCACGTCCATCGAGGGGGAGTGGGACGAGGTCATGGACGTCGTGAAGCGGGCCGTCGCCGCCGTCGAGGCCCGCGCCCCGCGCGTCTCCGTCGTCCTCAAGGCCGACATCCGGCCCGGCGTCACCGACGGCCTCACCGCCAAGGTCGAGACGGTGGAGCGCCACCTCGGCGCCTGACCCCGCCGCACCCGAAGCCCCCGGCCCACGGCCGGGGGCTTTTCGCCGCCCGCGTCGAGGGCCGGGCCGGGAGCCGCCGGGCGCGGGCCGCGGCTCCGGGGGTTTGAGCGGGTGCTCAACATCGGTTACCGTCCTCCTTGAGCGATCGCTCAAAACGGGGGAGTGGCCGTGGGAAGCCACGGCGTGTTCCCGTCCCGGCCGCCGCCGGCCCGGTGTCTCCGCGGGGGAGCGCCACCGGGGCCGGCGGCGCGCCGCGCAGGCGAGGAGGGGCGGGTGTGAGCGGGGACGAGAAGCCCCGGGGGGCACGGGACGCCAAGGGGCGCGAGACCCGGGAGAAGCTGCTCGACGGCGCCCTGCGGGCCCTCGTGGAGCACGGCATCGCCGGCGCGTCCGCCCGCACCGTCGCGGCCGCCGCCGGAGTCAACCAGGCCCTCGTCTTCTACCACTTCGGCACCGTCGACGAACTCCTCGCCGCCGCCTGCCGGCGCGGCGCCGAACAACGGGTGGCCCGCCACCGCGACCGGCTCCGGGCCGTCGGCAGCCTCACCGAGCTGCTCGCCTTCGGGCGGGCCATGCACGCCGAGGAGCGGGACGCCGGGCACGTCGCCGTCCTCGCCCAGCTGCTTGCCGGAGCCCAGACCCACCCCCGGCTCGCACCCGCCACCGCCGCCGGGCTCGACCTGTGGGTCGAGGAGATCGAGGGCGTCCTGCGCCGGGTGCTCGCCGGCACCCCGCTGGACGGCTTCGCCGACCCGGCCGGGCTCGCCCGGGCCGTCGCCGCCTCCTTCGTCGGGCTCGAACTCTACGAGGGCGTCGACCCGGAGGGCGCCGACGCCGCCCTCACCGCGCTCGAACAACTCGGCGCCCTGCTCGCCGCCGTGGAGGAGCTGAACCCGGTGGCGCGGAAGGCGGTGGCGTACACGCTGCGTCGATCGGGTGGACGCGGGCGGTAGAACGCCCTCACTCGGAGCACTCCAGTCGACACGCCCGGCGATCTCCCCTTCTGTGGGGATATCGACCCGATCGACGACAGCTGGAGGCACCGTGCGGCCGGGAGGCTACGACTACGACACCTACAGCCGACTCGCCGGTCCCCTCACGGAACCGGACGCGGCGCAGTACCAGGTGCAGTACACGAGTCTGCTCTCGAAGGAGCCGCACCGAATACGAGCCGTCCTGCTCATGGCGCTCGCGCCGCTGCTCTCCGCGGTGCTCCTGGCCTACCTGGTCTGGCCCAGCCACTGGACCGTCCGCGAGGGCGACGACACCTGGCGGGTGCCGTACGACACGGTGATGCTCGTGTCGATCGGCCTCATCTGCCTCTTCATGCTGGTGAACGTCACGTCGATCGCCCACGCCACCATGGTCGCCCGCGACCCCGTCCCGGTGTATCCCGCCCGGGGCACCCGGGTCGCCTTCCTCACCACCTACGTGCCCGGCAAGGAACCCCTCTCCATGGTCCGCGCCACCCTGGAGGCCGCCGTCCGCATGCGGCACGACGGCACCCTGCACGTGTGGCTCCTCGACGAGGGCGACAGCGACGAGGCCAAGGTCCTCTGCGCCGAGCTCGGCGTCCGCCACTTCACCCGGGCCGGCGTGCCCGAGTGGAACCGCAGGAAGGGCGTGCACAAGGCGAAGACCAAGCACGGCAACTACAACGCCTGGCTGGCCATGCACGGCGACGCCTACGAGTACTTCGCCTCGGTCGACACCGATCACGTGCCGCTCCCCAACTTCCTGGAGCGGATGCTCGGTTACTTCCGCGACCCCGACATCGCCTTCGTCGTCGGCCCGCAGGTCTACGGCAACTACACGGGCGCCGTCACCAAGGCCGCCGAGTCCCAGCAGTTCCTCTTCCACGCCCTCATCCAGCGCGCCGGCAACCGCTACCGCGCCCCGATGTTCGTCGGCACCAACAACGTCGTCCGGATCTCCGCCCTCAAGCAGATCGGCGGCCTGTACGACTCCATCACCGAGGACATGGCCACCGGCTTCGAGCTGCACCGCCGCAAGAACCCGGTCACCGGCCACCGCTGGCGCTCCGTCTACACCCCCGACGTCCTCGCCGTCGGCGAGGGCCCCGAGTCCTGGACGGACTTCTTCACCCAGCAGCTCCGCTGGTCCCGCGGGACGTACGAGACGATCATCAAGCAGTACTGGAAGGCGCCGTTCAGCATGCCTCCCGGCCGCCTCCTCAACTACACGCTGATGCTCGTCTACTACCCCATGACGGCCGTCAACTGGCTGCTCGGCATCCTCAGCTGCGTCCTCTACCTGTGGCTCGGCGCCTCCGGCACCCAGGTCTCCTCCCAGGTCTGGCTCATGATCTACAGCGACGCCGTCGCCCTCCAGATCGGCCTCTACCTCTGGAACCGCCGCCACAACGTCTCCCCGCACGAACCCGAGGGCTCCGGCGGCCTCGCCGGCATGGTCATGTCCGCGCTCTCCGCGCCCATCTACCTCAAGTCCCTCGGCTCCGCGCTGTTGCGCACCCGCGGCCGCTTCGTCGTCACCCCCAAGGGCGGCGCCGCCAGCCCCGACCGGGTCCTCACCTTCCGCATCCACCTCTACTGGGCGGTCGTGCTCGTCGCCTCCCTCGTGGCCTCGGTCCACTTCGACCACACCCACGCGGCGATGCGCACCTGGGCGGTCCTCGCCCTCGTGATCGCGCTCGCCCCGGTCACCGTCTGGGCCTTCACCGGCCTGCGCGACCGGCGCGCCCGCACGGTCCGCGCCCGGGCCCGCGCCCGGACCCGCGACCGCCGTCTCGCGGTCGCCCGCAAGGGGATCGAGCTGCGCACCGTACCGCCGCTGCCGCAGTTCCCGCCCCTGCCCCCGCACCCGCCCGCGACCACCGCGCCCACGACGACCGGAGGGAACTGATCCATGGCCTACCGGCCGTCCAAGAAGTTCAAGAAGACCCTGCTCGGCAGCGGCGCCGTCCTCGTCCTCGCGGCGCTCAACGCCCCCGCCGCCGTCTCCTTCGCCTCGGAGAAGTACCACGCCTACAAGATCGCCCAGCCCGGCTACAAGAAGAAGTACGGCTCCTGGGGCGGGATCTCCGTCCCCGACGGGGCCCGGATCAACGCCATCCACGCCGCCCTGCTGCACACCGGCAAGGTGCTGCTGATCGCCGGCTCCGGCAACAACCAGAAGAACTTCGACGCGGGCACCTTCGACACCGTCCTGTGGGACCCGGTGAAGAACACCTTCAAGAAGATCCCCACCCCCGAGGACTTCTTCTGCGCCGGTCACAGCCAACTGCCCGACGGGCGGCTCCTGGTGGCCGGCGGCACCGCCCGCTACGAGGTCCTCGACGGCGGCGTGAAGAAGGCCGGCGGCGGCATGCGGGTGAAGAACGAGAGCCCCGACAAGGCGGTCACCCTCAAGAAGGGCACCGTCTTCCGCTCCCCGTCCGGCGTCGAGTACGTCACCACCACCGACGTCACCGTCCCCAAGGCGAAGCGCGAGTTCGAGATCTCGTACTTCAAGAGCGGCCAGATGAAGCCGTGGAAGACCAAGGTGACGGCGGCCGAGGCCCGGGTCTTCGTCGAGGCCGTCGAGGAGGGCCCGCAGGCCCTCACCACCGAGGCCGCGCAGTACGAGGTCGTCGGGCTCAAGGGCAAGCAGGCCGACAACGTCTACGGCCTCGCCCAGAAGCTCACCACCGAGAAGCAGGACTTCCAGGGCATCAAGGCCGCCTACGAGTTCGACCCCAAGGCGGAGAAGTACATCCCGGTCGCCCCCATGAAGGACGCCCGCTGGTACCCCACCCTCGTCGGCCTCCAGGACGGCAGGGTCCTCGCCGTCTCCGGGCTCAACGACGTCGGCGACGTCGTCCCCGGCGACAACGAGATCTACGACCCCGCCACCAAGAAGTGGAGCAAGGGCCCCTTCCGCTACTTCCCCACCTACCCGTCGCTCTTCCTCACCAAGGGCGGCAAGCTCCTCTACACGGGCTCCAACGCCGGCTACGGCCCCGCCGAGAAGGGCCGCGCGCCCGGCCTGTGGGACCTGGAGACCAACACCTTCACCAAGCTCCCCGGCCTCAGCGACCCCGACCAGCTGGAGACCTCCGCCTCCCTGATCCTGCCGCCCGCGCAGGACCAGAAGGTGATGGTCCTCGGCGGCGGCGGGGTCGGCGAGTCCGCCAAGTCCACCGCCCGCACCGCCATCGTCGACGTCGGCAGCGAGAACCCCACCTTCCGGGACGGCCCGGCCCTCCCGCAGGGCACCCGCTACCTCAGCAGCGTCCTCCTCCCCGACGACACCGTCTTCACCACCGGCGGCTCCCGCGACTACCGCGGCCGCAGCGGCAGCGACATCCTCAAGGCGCAGTTCTACGATCCCGCCACCAACGCCTTCGCGGAGGCCGCCGACCCCACCGTCGGCCGCAACTACCACTCCGAGGCGCTGCTGCTGCCCGACGGACGGGTCGCCACCTTCGGCTCCGACCCGCTCTTCGACGACAAGGACAACACCAAGCTCGGCACCTTCGAGCAGCGCATCGAGGTCTTCACCCCGCCCTACCTCCACCGGGCCGGCGCCGACCGGCCGGTCCTCGGGGAGGGCCCCCAGGAGCTCGACCGGAACGGCCGGGCCACCTTCAGGACCAAGGACGCCGGCCGGATCGTCAAGGCCCGGCTGATGCGGCCCAGCGCCGTCACCCACACCACCGACGTCGAGCAGCGCTCGGTGGAGCTGGGCCTGACGAAGGGCAAGGACGGGCTCACGGTCACCGTGGACGCCCCCGGGGACCGCACCCTCGTCCCGCCCGGCTGGTACATGCTCTTCGTCACCGACGAGGCCGGCATCCCCTCCGAGGCGAAGTGGGTCCAGGTCGCGGGGGAGGAGACGAAGGAGACCGACTGAGCCGGCTCAGGCGTCCGCGCGGCGGGCCAGCCCCAGCGCGTACTCCGGCCACCAGGTCCCCGCGGACGGGCCGCCCCGGCACTGCCCGTCCGAGTCCCCGGGCCGCTTGATCCACAGATACGCGTCCACCAGCGCGTCCCCGGTCCGGTCCGTCGGCGGCACGCCGAGCGACCGGCCCGGGGGATTGCACCAGGCCTCCGCCCCGTCCCCGGGGAGGGGGCCGGCGCCGTTCCGGCTCGTGTCCACCGTGAAGTGCATCCCGCCGAGCAGCCCGGACAGGGTCGCCCCGAAGTCCCGCACCGTCGCCGTCGTCTGGAAGTTCGACACGTTCAGCGAGAAGCCGTCCGCCCGGCCGATCCCCGCCCGCCGCAGCGGCTCCACCAGCTTGCCCGGATCGTCGATCCACGCCGGGTTCCCCGCGTCCAGGTACACCCGCGTCCCCGGCTGCCGCTTCAGCCGCTCGATCGCCTCGGCCAGCAGCGCCGAGCGCTCCTCGTGGTACTGCCCCGGCGTGCAGCCGTCCACCATGTGCGGCACCGCGTCCGGCTCCAGGACCACCACCGCCGAGGCGTCCCCGATCGCCGAGGCGAAGGAGTCCACCCACGCCCGGTACGCCTGCGCGTCGTGCGCGCCGCCCGCCGAGTACATGCCGCAGTCGCGGTGCGGGATGTTGTACGCCACGAAGACCGCCGTCCGGTTCTCCGCCGTCGCCCCGCCCACCGCCCGCCGGATCTCCGGCACCGGGTCGTCCCCGGCCGGCCAGTCCGCGACCGGCTGCTCCGAGATCCGCTTCAGCACCCGGGCGTCGTCGGTCCGGCCCTGCGCCTCGTACCGCCGCACCTGCTGGGCCGCGTCGCTGTCCGGATCCACCCAGAACGGCGAGCCGCCGGTCGGCGCCGGGGCCTCGCCCTTCGTCGCGACGGGCGGACCCACGGGGGAGCGCGGGGGCCCGTCGGAGGAGCAGCCGCTCGCGGTCAGCAGCAGCGCGCCGAGCAGGGCGAGCGTGGCGGTGGCGGTGGTACGGCGGGACATCCGGCCCCCTGGGTCGGCACACGGGGAGTACGGGCGTGCGTCCGCCCGCGACAGCGGGACGAACGGGGCTCATCGTGACATGACGGTCACTCCGCGTCCGGCTGCGACACCGCGATCCCCAGCGGCGTCCGCTCGTACAACACCTGGTGGCCGTAACGCCGCGAGGTCAGCAGCCCCGCGTCCCGCAGCACCGCCAGGTGCGCCGACACCGACGACGGCGCCCGCCCCAGCCGGTGCGCCAGCGCCGTCGTCCCCGCCGGCTCGTCCAGCGCGCACAGCACGTCCGCCCGCACCGGACCGAGCAGCCGCGCCAGCGCCTCGGGCGTCCGCTCCCGCGCCCCCGTCCACAGCCCGCCGATCCCGCGCACCGGATACACCACCGTCGGCTGCCACGGCTCCTCGAAGCCGCTCACCACCTCCGGCCAGATGAACACCGACGGCATCAGCACCAGACCCCGCCCGCCCAGCGCCCGCACGTGCTCCCCGCGATAGGCGCTCACCTCCAGGACGGCCGCCTCCGGGTCCCACGAGAACGACGGGTGCAGCTCGCCCAGCAGCCGCTCCAGACCGCCCTCCGCCAGCCGCCGCGAGTGGTAAGCGACATCCGCCTCCAGGAGCGCCCGCAGCCGGGGCCACTCGGGCGCCACCAGCGCCTCCCACGCCTCCTGGAGCAGATCCGCCAGCCGCGCCGCGGCACCCGCCGGATCCGCCAGCATCGCCTGCCCCGCGGCGCTCTCCGCCGCCCCGGGCGTGCAGGCCAGCGCCCGCGCCAGATCCGGCCCGACCAGCGCCGGATCGACCGCCCGCACCGCCGCCAGCTCCTCCTCGAAGGAGGCCGCGGGCCCCAGCGGCGGCGGATACAGGAAGTCCGGCGAGTGCCCCCGCAGCGGCATCAGCAGCTGGAGCGGCGCGAGGTCCAGCGCCCGCGCGGCGCCGGCGATCCGCCGCAGCCACGGCAGGTGGTACCCCTGCTGCCGGGGCCGCGCCAGCACCCGCACCGCCGACTGCGTCTCCCACAGCGGCGACACCGCGAAGCGGATCCGCAGCGGATCGGTCTCCCCGAAGAGCAGGTGGTACGGCACGCGGGCCCCCTACGGCGGAACATTCGGCTGGAGCCGAAAGTCTAGGACGCCGTCGCCACGCCCCGCAGGCTGCGCTCATGGCTCCTGCCGACACCCCTGCCCCTGCCCCTGCCCCTGCCTCTGCCTCTGCCTCTGCCTCTGCCTCCGCCTCTGCCTCTGACGACGCCGCCGGCCCTGCGTGCGCTTTTGCCGACGCTCCTGCCCCTGCTCGCGTTCCTTCCCCTGCCCAGACCCCCGACCCCGACCCCGCCTCTGCCTCTGACGACGCCGCTGCCCCTGCGCGCGCCTCTGCCGACGTTCCTGCCCCTGCTCGCGTTCCTTCCCCCGCCCAGACCCCCGACCCCGCTTCTGCCTCTGACGACGCCGCTGCCCCTGCGCGCGCCCCTGCCGACGCCCAGACCCCCGACCCCGCCACCGGCTACCTCGCCGTCTTCCGCGTCCGGGAGTTCCGGTGGGTCTTCGGGGCGCACCTGCTCTCGCTCCTCGGGCTCGTGGTCAGCGAGCTGGCGCTCACCGTCCTCGTCTACGACCTCACCCGCTCCCCGCTCCTCTCCTCCCTCACCTTCGCCCTCGGCTTCCTCCCCTACCTCCTCGGCGGCACCCTCCTCGCCGGGCTCGCCGACCGCCACCCGCCCCGCCGGGTCCTCGTCGTCTGCGACCTGATCTGCGCCGGGGCCGTCGCGCTCATGGTGCTGCCCGCGACCCCCGTCGCCGGGCTGCTCGCGCTGCGCTGCGCCGTCGCCGCCGTCGCCCCGGTCTTCCAGGGCACCCGGATGGCGACCCTCGCCGACATCCTCGGCGACGGCGACCTCTTCGTCCTCGGCCGCTCGCTGCTGCGGATCGTCTCCCAGTCCGCCCTGCTCGCCGGCTTCGGCGTCGGCGGCGTCCTGCTCACCGTCGTCCCCGCCCGCGGCGCCATCGCCGTCACCGCCGCGACCTTCCTCCTCTCCGCCCTGCTGCTGCGGCTCGGCACCGCCCGCCGCCCCGCCCGCGCCGCCGAGACCCGTGAAGGGCTCGGCGCCACCTGGTCGCTGCTGCGCGACCGCCGGATCCGCGGCCTGATGCTGCTCTTCTGGGTGCCGCCGCTCTTCGTCGTCGTCCCCGAGGCCCTCGCCGCGCCCTACGCCGACGAGCTCGGCGTCTCCACCGCCGCCCTCGGCCTCCTCATGTGCGCCCTGCCCGTCGGCACCATCGCCGGGGAACTCCTCGCCGGCGCGGTCCTGCGCCCCGCCACCCGCGTCCGCCTCGTCGCCCCGCTGCTGCTGGCCGGCTTCCTCCCCTTCCTCCTCTACGCGCTCCGCCCCGGCCCCGCCCTCGCGGCGCTCGCCCTCGTGCTGGCCGGCGCCACCGGCGCGTACACCCTCGGCCTCGACGCCCGGTTCGTCGCCGCCGTCCCCGAGGAGCGGCGGGGGAGGGCCATGACCCTGATGACCGCGGGCATGATGACCGTCCAGGGCCTCGGCATGGCCGGTGCGGGCCTCGCCGCCGAATTCGTCCCCGTCCACCTCGTCGTCGCCGGCGCGGGACTGCTGGCCACCGTGATCCTCGCGGTCCTCCTGGCGACCGAAGGACGAGACGGGGCTGACCGCCATATGACCAGTCGGTAAGGTCGACGCGTGCCGAAGCCGCTCAGTCTCCCGTTCGACCCCATCGCCCGAGCCGACGAGCTCTGGCAGAAGCGCTGGGGTCCGGTCCCCTCGATGGCCGCGATCACCTCGATCATGCGCGCCCACCAGATCCTGCTGGCCGAGGTCGACGCGGTGGTCAAGCCGTACGGACTGACCTTCGCCCGCTACGAGGCGCTGGTGCTGCTCACCTTCTCCAAGGAGGGCGAGCTGACCATGTCGAAGATCGGCGAGCGGCTGATGGTCCACCCCACCTCGGTGACGAACACCGTGGACCGGCTGGTGCGCTCGGGCCTCGTCGCCAAGCGCCCCAACCCCAACGACGGGCGCGGCACGCTGGCCTCCATCACGGAGAAGGGCCGCGAGGTGGTCGAGGCGGCCACCCGCGACCTGATGGAGATGGAGTTCGGCCTCGGCGCGTACGACGCCGAGGAGTGCGCCGAGATCTTCGCCCTGCTGCGCCCCCTGCGGGTCGCGGCGCACGACTTCGACGAGGGATGACCCCCGCGAAGATCGCCCCGGAACGGGCGGTTACGCTCGACGGCATGAAATCCAGCGTGCTGACCCGCTACCGCGTCATGGCGTACGTGACCGCCGTCATGCTGCTCGTGCTGTGCACCTGCATGGTCTTCAAGTACGGGTTCGACATGGGCGAGGACGTGACCTTCGCGGTCTCCCAGGCCCACGGCGTCCTCTACATCATCTACCTGGTCTTCGCCTTCGACCTGGGCTCCAAGGCCCGGTGGCCGTTCGGCAAGATCGTGTGGGTGCTGCTGAGCGGAACGATTCCCTTCGCCGCCTTCTTCGTCGAGCGCAAGGTCGTCGCCGAGGTGAAGCCGCTGGTCAGCGGCGCGCAGCCGGTCCCCGTCAAGGTCTGACCCCCACCCCCGCACAGACGTGCGGGGGTTTGTCATCGACATTTACTAGGACGTCCTAGTAAATTCGAAGGCATGGACGCTGACGCCATCGAGGAAGGCCGCCGTCGCTGGCAGGCCCGTTACGACAAGGCCCGCAAGCGCGACGCGGACTTCACCACGCTCTCCGGGGACCCGGTCGAGCCGGTCTACGGGCCCCGGCCCGGGGACTCGTACGAAGGGTTCGAGCGCATCGGCTGGCCCGGCGAGTACCCCTTCACCCGGGGACTCCACCCCACCGGCTACCGGGGCCGCACCTGGACCATCCGCCAGTTCGCCGGCTTCGGCAACGCCGAGCAGACCAACGAGCGCTACAAGATGATCCTCGCCGCCGGCGGCGGCGGGCTCTCGGTCGCCTTCGACATGCCCACCCTGATGGGCCGCGACTCCGACGACCCCCGCTCGCTGGGCGAGGTCGGCCACTGCGGCGTCGCCATCGACTCCGCCGCCGACATGGAGGTCCTCTTCAAGGACATCCCGCTCGGCGACGTCACCACGTCGATGACGATCTCCGGCCCCGCCGTGCCGGTCTTCTGCATGTACCTCGTCGCCGCCGAGCGCCAGGGCGTCGACCCCGCCGTGCTCAACGGCACGCTGCAGACCGACATCTTCAAGGAGTACATCGCGCAGAAGGAGTGGCTCTTCCCGCCGGAGCCGCACCTGCGCCTCATCGGCGACCTGATGGAGCACTGCGCCGCCGGCATCCCCGCCTACAAGCCGCTCTCCGTCTCCGGCTACCACATCCGCGAGGCCGGGGCGACGGCCGCGCAGGAGCTGGCGTACACCCTCGCCGACGGCTTCGGCTACGTCGAGCTCGGCCTCTCCCGCGGCCTGGACGTCGACGTCTTCGCCCCGGGCCTCTCCTTCTTCTTCGACGCCCACCTCGACTTCTTCGAGGAGATCGCCAAGTTCCGCGCCGCCCGCCGGATCTGGGCCCGCTGGATGAAGGAGGTCTACGGCGCCAAGACCGACAAGGCGCAGTGGCTCCGCTTCCACACCCAGACCGCCGGCGTCTCGCTCACCGCCCAGCAGCCGTACAACAACGTGGTCCGCACCGCGGTCGAGGCCCTCTCGGCCGTCCTCGGCGGCACCAACTCCCTCCACACCAACGCCCTCGACGAGACCCTCGCCCTCCCCAGCGAGCAGGCCGCCGAGATCGCGCTGCGCACCCAGCAGGTGCTCATGGAGGAGACCGGCGTCGCCAACGTCGCCGACCCGCTGGGCGGCTCCTGGTACGTCGAGCAGCTCACCGACCGCATCGAGGCCGACGCCGAGAAGATCTTCGAGCAGATCAAGGAGCGCGGGCTGCGCGCCCACCCGGACGGCAAGCACCCGATCGGCCCGATCACCTCCGGCATCCTGCGCGGCATCGAGGACGGCTGGTTCACCGGCGAGATCGCCGAGTCCGCCTTCCGCTACCAGCAGTCCCTGGAGAAGGGCGAGAAGCGCGTCGTCGGCGTCAACGTCCACCACGGCTCCGTCACCGGCGACCTGGAGATCCTGCGGGTCAGCCACGAGGTCGAGTGGGAGCAGGTCCGGGTCCTCGGCGACCGCAAGGGCCGGCGCGACGAGGCGAAGGTCCGCGCCTCCCTCGACGCCATGCTGGCGGCCGCCCGCGAGGGATCCAACATGATCCCGCCGATGCTCGACGCGGTCCGCGCCGAGGCCACCCTCGGCGAGATCTGCGACGTGCTCCGCGAGGAGTGGGGCGTGTACGTCGAGCCCGCGGGCTTCTGACCCCCCGCACGGGAACGACGACAGGGCCGGTACGGGAGCTCCCGTACCGGCCCTGTCCGCGCGCGGTCAGCGGACCGGGCCCACGACCTTCGCCGGGGTGATCCGGAGCGTCACCCGGACCTCCTCCGGCGGCAGTTCCGCGTACTCCCGGCCGGCCTCCGCGCCCTCGTACTTCTCCGCCAGCGCCACGGCCAGGGCCCGGCCCTCGTCCTCGGTCACCGTCGCCGAGCCGCGGATCTCGGAGTAGCGGTCCGGGTCGTCGCGGTCGAGCACGAGGAGGGAGACCCGGGCGTCGGCCCGGATGTTCTTGACCTTGCGGCGGCCCTCCTCGCTGGAGACCAGGACGTCGTCGCCGTCCCGGCCCACCCACACCACGGAGGTCTGCGGGGACCCGTCGGGCTGGAGCGTGGACAGCACGGCGGGGTGGGCGCCGTCGAGCAGGGCGCGCACCGGCTCCGAGAGCCGGATGTCTGAACGGATGGCCATGCGGGGCACGCTAGCCGAGTGCCGCGGCCGCGCCCAGGCCGCCCACCAGGAGGGCCGAGAGGCGGGCCACCCAGGCCGTGTCGACCGGCTCGGCGCTCACCAGCGCGCGGTGCACCACCGCGCCGGCGACCACGTCGAAGATGAGGTCGTCGAGGGCGTCCACGGTCACCGGGTCGGGGTCCGCGGACAGTTCGCCGCGCTCCTGGGCCCGGCGCCGGCCGTCGAGCACCAGCCGCTTCTGGCGGTCCACGATCGAGGTGCGGATCCGCTCGCGCAGCGGGGCGTCACGGGTCGACTCGGCGACCACCGCCATCAGCGCCGTCTTGGTCTCGGGCCGCTCCAGGAGGGCCGCGAACTGGAGGACGACGTGCTCGATGTCGGCCTGGAGGGAACCAAGGTCGGGCAGTTCGAGTTCATCGAAGAGGACGGCGACGGCGTCGACGACGAGTTCGTTCTTGTTGGCCCAGCGGCGGTAGAGGGTCGTCTTGGCCACGCCGGCCCGGGTGGCCACGTCGCCCATAGTGAGCTTGGACCAGCCCATGTCCACCAGGGCCGCGCGCGTCGCCTCCAGGATGGCCGCGTCGGCCTCGGTGGAGCGGGGACGGCCGGTACGGGTGTTGCGGGGGGTGGTGCTGCACATGGACGACGACCATACCCGCCGGTAGGTACGGCGCCAGAGGCGTGCGATGTGAGGCAGTTCACGGTACGGGGCTCCCCCCGGCGGGGCCCGCCCCATTACGCTACGACCCGTAGCGAAAGGCTTTGAGCGGCCCGAGCGACAACCACGCAGGACGCCGGGTGGGGACCCGGCGAGCGGAAGGCGCCCTCGGCGGAGGGCGCTGTTCAGCCATGACTTACCGGATCCGCGCGCGGAAGGGGGAGGATGTACTCATGCAGCCCCGAAACATGTCCATGAGCGGCGTCGTCGACCTCGCCGCGGTGAAGGCGGCCGGAGAGGCCAAGGCGAAGGCGGAGCAGGCGCGCGCCGAGGCCGCCCGCCACGGCGGACCCGCGGCGGTACCGCCCTCCGCCCTCGTGATCGACGTCGACGAGGCGGGCTTCGAGCGCGATGTGCTCCAGCGTTCCGCCGAGGTCCCGGTCGTCCTCGACTTCTGGGCCGAGTGGTGCGAGCCCTGCAAGCAGCTCGGCCCGCTCCTGGAGCGGTTGGCCGTGGAGTACGACGGCCGTTTCCTGCTCGCGAAGATCGACGTCGACGCCAATCAGATGCTGATGCAGCAGTTCGGCATCCAGGGAATTCCGGCCGTTTTCGCGGTCGTCGCCGGTCAGGCCCTCCCCCTCTTCCAGGGGGCGGTGCCCGAGGCGCAGATCCGCGAGACCCTCGACCAGCTGATCCAGGTCGGCGAGGAGCGCTTCGGCCTCACCGGTCTCGCCGTGGACCGGGACGCGGACGGCTCCGAAGCCGCCGCCCGCCCGGTCGCCGGCCCCTACGACGCCCTCCTGGAGGCGGCCATGGCCGCGCTCGACGCGGGCGACCTGGCCGGCGCGGTGCAGGCGTACAAGAACGTCCTCGCCGACGACCCCGCGCACCCCGAGGCCAAGCTGGGCCTGGCCCAGGCCGAGCTGCTGAGCCGGGTGCAGGGCCTGGACCCGCAGACGGTGCGGAAGAACGCGGCGGACAACCCGTCGGACGTCGCCGCGCAGATCGCCGCCGCCGACCTGGACCTGGTGGGCGGTCACGTGCAGGACGCCTTCGGGCGGCTCGTCGAGACCGTGCGCCGGACCTTCGGCGACGACCGGGACGCGGCGCGGCTGCGGCTCCTGGAGCTGTTCGAGGTGATCGGCCCGGAGGACCCGCGGGTGATCGCGGGCCGGCAGGCGCTGGCGCGGGTGCTGTTCTAGCCCCGAATTCCCGGCCCTGGGCTAAGCGCCTGCTCAGGGCAGGGGAAAGCGTCGGATCGCCTGGCGATTTGGCGACACGGTGACAAACGGCGGCCGCGCTTTACCAAATCTTGATAATCGCGGCCGCTGTTACTTGCAGTAAATCGAACCCGTGGGTCTGTCCGGGTTTCTTCTCTCATAAGCGGATTTTCCGCACCACGAACCTCCACCCTGCGTACCCGGGCGGCGGCATCGCGCCATGGCGTGGTCACGCATCCGTTACTAGCGAGTAATGAACCCCTTGTGCGGGCGCCGTGAATGGACCACGATCGGCCACGCTCGGTCCGAACCGCACGCCCCGGCCACCATCGGGGAGCGCGGCGAGGGTCCCCACCGGGCGGACCGGCGCCACAGGCGGCCGGTCGTCGGACAGGGGGGTTCCTGCTCCCACCGGGCAGGACCTGTCCACCGGGCCGTGCGCACGCGCGGCACATGGTTGTCGCTCGGGGGTGATCGCCGGTGATCCGGATGCGCTTCGCGCCTCCTGACGCTTCGGCGCTCTCCTTCCCGAGGACGTAGCTCTTCTCCCATCCCAGGACGGGCCCCGGGCCCTTCTGGAGATGTACGTCCGAGAAGGAGGATTCTCATGAAGTCCCAGGTTCGTGGCGGGACCAGATGGAAGCGGTTCGCCGTCGTCATGGTCCCGAGCCTGGCGGCCACGGCCGCGATCGGCGTCGGTCTGGCCCAGGGTGCGCTCGCCGCGTCGTTCGCGATCTCCGGCCAGGAGTTCAAGGTCACGACGGACAAGCTGGAAGGCACCGAGTTCGTCCAGTACGGCAGCATCGCCAAGGGCAAGACCCTTGACGGCAAGCCGCTGGCGGCTCCGGTCGCGGTCTCCGGCTTCGACACGGCCAAGATCACCAACATGTGTCAGTCGGTCGTGACCCCGGTTCCGGGTCTCGGTCCGATCACCCTTCGCCTGAAGGCCGGCGAGGCCGCCGCGAAGACCGGCAAGGACGAGGACAAGGTCTACGGCAAGGACCTCTACCTCGACGTCTCGTACCTCGAGGCCGACGCCGACTTCAAGAACATCGACATCGGCGTCGCGGCCGGCTCGCTGCCGAAGACCGAGGGCGGCCAGGGCATCCAGCCCAACACCGAGGCCAACCCGAACGGCTTCGGCCAGCGCGCCGACGTGGCCACGCTGTCCAACGTCAAGCAGAAGGCGTGGGCCACCACGGCCGGCACCTTCAAGCTCCCCGACCTCAACCTCTCCCTGCACATGGGCACCGAGGCGGAGTGCTTCTAGGACCCCAGCCGGTCCTTGGGGTGCGGGCCGTTCCGGCGGCCCGCACCCGCACCGGGGCCCGTCCCCGGTCTCTTCACCCTTCTCAGCAACACCGCTTCCAGGGAGCTGTTTCCATGAGCGCCGAGACCCCTGCCTCCCCCGAAGTCCGCAAGGAGAACCGGTTCAAGGTCTGGCGGCAGACCCGGCCCTTCTGGGCGGGACTGTTCACCATCTTCGCCAGCCTGCCGATCGCGTACCTCCCCTACGGGGACGTGCGGCTCGGCAACATGACCCTGGCCATGGCCACGACCGCCGGAGCCGGTGCGCTGATCATCGGCGTCCTGCTCTTCACGCTCGGCCTCACGATGTGGTTCCAGCCCATCGTCCGGGTCTTCGCGGGCGTCGCGACGATCGTGCTCGGCCTGGTCTCCATCCCCGTGTCGAACTTCGGCGGTCTCGTCATCGGGTTCTTGTTCGCCCTCATCGGCGGCGGCATGTCCGCGGCCTGGGCACCCGCCCCGCCGGTCGAGGAGACCGACGACGCGGAGCACGACGGTGAGCCGGAGGCCTCCGAGGAGGCCGCGTACGACTCCGAGGCCGAGACCCGGGCGGTCCTCGCGGCCGGAGTCCCGGAGCCGCGCGAGGCATACGGGCCGGCGACCGACACGACGATCGACGCCAAGGGCGGGAGGAACAGTGCGGGGTGACGAGACCCAGCAGGGCCTCGGCAGGAGCGGGCCGCGCCACGCGGCCCCGCGCAAGACGCTGCTGAACAGGATCCAGGGCCCGGCGGGCAAGGCGATGGCGTTCGCCGCCATGCCGACCGCGGTGCTCATGGGCATGGGCCTCGCGCCCAGTCCCGCGCTCGCCGACGAGAAGGACGTGCCCTTCGCACCCGGCCCCTGTGTGACCCGCTCCGACGAGCCGGTGGCGGAGGAGACGACGGCCACGCCCACGGCGAAGGCCACCGAGACCGCGAAGCCCGAGCCGACGGCGACGGCCACCACCCGCCCGGCCGAGCCCACCGGCGAGCCGACGGCGACCCCGTCCGCCACCGCCACGCCCACCGCGACGGCGAGCCCGTCCGCGACGGCCACCGGCGCCGCCGAGGCGACCCAGGGCGGCGCGCAGGCCCTGGCCGACACCGCCGACACGGCGGCGAAGGCCACGCCCACGCCCACGCCCACGCCCACCAAGTCGGTCAACCCGCTCGACCCGCTGGGCGTCGGCGACGCCCTCAAGGACTTCTTCGGCGGGCTCGCCCCGAAGGGGGAGCCCACGGCCGCCCCGTCGGCCGGCGCGACCCCGTCCGCCACCGCGACGCCGGCCCCGTCGGCGACGACGGCCGCCCCGCAGCAGAAGGCCGCCACGGCCGACGACCCCGCCGCCACCAAGGCGCCGGCGGCCACCGAGGCGCCCGCCGCGAAGACCGGCACGGCGGACACGAAGGCCGGGGAGACCGAGGCCGCGAAGACCAAGGCCGCCATCAAGGAGGCCGCGGAGAAGGCCGGCGTCGAGGCCGAGGAACTGCCCGAGAGCGCGCAGGGCCTGGACGCCAAGCCGGACACCGACATACCCGAGGGCGCCAAGCCCCGCTTCCCGTGCCCCGAGCGCGACGACGCGGCCCTCGCCGCCGCCGAGGTCGAGCAGGGCATCCCGCTGCTGCCGGACGCCCCCTGGCGCCTGGAGAGCTCGCTGCTCACCCTCAGCGGCCTGAAGTACCACGGCATCGTCGAGGTGAAGACCTACGGCGGCCAGGTCAAGAAGGTCCTGAAGTTCACCGCGACCTACGTCGGCATCAAGGACCTGCACCAGATCACCGAGCACTCCGACGGCCTGGTCGGCCACGTCCGCTCCAAGAGCGGTTCGACGTCGACCATCACCGGCGGCACGGTGACCATGTACACGGAGGAGCTGAAGGGCAACCTCCTCGGCATCATCCCGATCACCTTCGCCCCCGAGTCGCCGCCCCCGCTGGACATCCCGGCCGTCTTCTTCAGCAACGTGAAGCTGAAGCAGGCCGGCCAGTTCGGCGGCAACCTCCACGTCGAGGACCTGCGCAACACGATCGAGCCGGGCTGATCCCCGTACCCCTCCGGGAGCCGCACACGGCGAAGCCCCCGTCCGGTCCTCCGGGCGGGGGCTTCGTCATGGTGCCGTGCGGGCGGTGCGACGTCAGTCGCGCTGGGCGCCGCCCAGGTGGTGGACGCGGACCATGTTGGTGGTGCCGGGGACGCCGGGGGGCGAGCCGGCGGTGATGATCATGGTGTCGCCCTCGTTGTAGCGCTGGAGCTTGAGCAGCTCGGCGTCGACGAGGTCGACCATCGCGTCGGTGTTGTCGACGAAGGGGACGAGGAAGGACTCGACGCCCCAGCTCAGGGTGAGCTGGTTGCGGGTGTTCGCGTCCGTCGTGAAGGCGAGGATCGGCTGCTGGGTCCGGTAGCGCGAGAGGCGGCGGGCCGTGTCGCCGGACTGGGTGAAGGCGATCAGCGCCTTGCCGCCGAGGAAGTCGGCGATCTCGCAGGCCGCGCGGGCGACGGAGCCGCCCTGGGTGCGCGGCTTCTTGCCCGGGACCAGGGGCTGGAGGCCCTTGGAGAGGAGCTCCTCCTCGGCCGCCACGACGATCTTCGACATCGTCTTGACGGTCTCGATCGGGTAGGCACCGACCGAGGACTCGGCGGAGAGCATGACCGCGTCCGCGCCGTCCAGGATCGCGTTGGCGACGTCGCTCGCCTCGGCGCGGGTCGGACGGGAGTTGGTGATCATCGACTCCATCATCTGGGTGGCGACGATGACCGGCTTGGCGTTGCGGCGACACATCTCGACGAGACGCTTCTGCACCATCGGGACCCGCTCCAGCGGGTACTCGACGGCGAGGTCGCCGCGGGCGACCATGACGGCGTCGAAGGCGGCGACGACGCCTTCCATGTTCTCGACGGCCTGCGGCTTCTCGACCTTGGCGATGACGGGGACCCGGCGGCCCTCCTCGTCCATCACCTTGTGGACGTCCTTGACGTCGTTGGCGTCGCGGACGAAGGAGAGGGCGACCATGTCGCAGCCCATCCGGAGGGCGAAGCGGAGGTCCTCGACGTCCTTCTCGGAGAGGGCCGGGACGTTCACCGCCGCGCCGGGCAGGTTGATGCCCTTGTGGTCGGAGATGACACCGCCCTCGATGACGACCGTCTTGACCCGCGGGCCGTCGACCTCGACGACGCGCAGCTCGACGTTGCCGTCGTTGATGAGGACCTGGTCGCCCTTGGAGACGTCGCCCGGGAGGCCCTTGTAGGTGGTGCCGCAGATGGACTTGTCGCCGGGGACGTCCTCCGTGGTGATGGTGAACTCGTCCCCGCGGACCAGCTCGACCGGGCCCTCGGCGAAGGTTTCCAGGCGGATCTTGGGACCCTGGAGGTCGGCCAGCACGCCGACGGCGTGGCCGGTGTCGGTGGCGGCCTTGCGGAGACGGTCGTACCGCTCCTGGTGCTCTGCCTGGGTCCCGTGGCTCATGTTGAAACGGGCCACGTTCATACCGGCCTCGATGAGAGCCTTCAGCTGCTCGTACGAGTCGACGGCGGGGCCCAGCGTGCAGACGATTTTGGAACGGCGCATGAGGCGGATCCTATCGGTTTGTTTCACTGCGGAATATTCCGGCTGGCGGAAAGTACAAATGGGCGCGGGCCCGCTCAGGCGTTTGTCGTTCGGGTAACTTTTCCGCCGGTCAGTTCGAAGGTCTGTCGGGCGATCTCCAACTCCTCGTCGGTGGGCACCACGGCCACCGCGACCCGGGCGTAGACGGGCGAGATCACCCGCGGTTCGTCGGACCGCACGGCGTTGAGGTCGGCGTCCACCGCGAGGCCCAGTTCCTCCAGGCCGGCGATCGCCGCCTCCCGTACCGGCGCCGCGTTCTCGCCCACGCCGGCGGTGAAGACGACCGCGTCCACCCGGCCGAGGACCGCGTAGTAGGCGCCGATGTACTTCTTCAGACGGTGGATGTAGATGTCGAAGGCGAGCGCGGCCCGCTCGTCGCCCTCGTCGATCCGGCGCCGGATCTCGCGCATGTCGTTGTCGCCGCAGAGGCCGACCAGGCCCGACTTCTTGTTGAGCAGGACGTCGATCTCGTCGGCGGACATGCCCGCCACCCGCTTGAGGTGGAAGGTGACGGCCGGGTCGACGTCGCCGGAGCGGGTGCCCATGACCAGGCCCTCCAGCGGGGTGAGGCCCATGGAGGTGTCCACGCAGCGGCCGCCGCGGACCGCCGAGGCGGAGGCGCCGTTGCCGAGGTGGAGCACGATCACGTTCACCTCCCCGGGCTCCTTGCCGAGCAGCTTCGCCGCGGCCCGGGAGACGTACGCGTGGGAGGTGCCGTGGAAGCCGTAGCGGCGGATCCGGTGCGCGTCGGCGGTCTCCACGTCGATCGCGTACCGCGCGGCCGCCTCCGGCATCGTGGTGTGGAAGGCGGTGTCGAAGACGGCGACCTGCGGCAGGTCGGGGCGCATCGCCATGGCCGTGCGGATGCCGAGCAGGTTCGCCGGGTTGTGCAGCGGCGCCACCGGCACCAGCCGCTCGATCTCGGCGACGACCTCCTCGTCGATGACCGTCGGCTCGGTGAAGCGCAGCCCGCCGTGCACCACCCGGTGGCCGATCGCGGCCAGCTCGGGGGAGTCCAGGCCGAGCCCGTCCGCCGCCAGCTCCTCGGCGACCGCCTTCAGCGCCGCCGCGTGGTCGGGGATCGGGCCGGTCCGCTCGCGCTTGGCGCCGCCGCCCCGCAGCGGGGTGTGGGCGAGCCGGGAGGTGTCCTCGCCGATCCGCTCGACGAGCCCCTGCGCCAGCCGGCCGCCGTCGCCCATGTCGAGGAGCTGGTACTTCACCGACGAGGAGCCGGAGTTGAGGACGAGGACGCGGGTGGGGGTGCCGGTCATGCGGGGAGCTCCTCGGTCGGGGCGGGGACCTGGGACTGGATCGCCGTGATGGCGACCGTGTTGACGATGTCGCTGACGAGGGCGCCGCGCGAGAGGTCGTTGACCGGCTTGCGCAGGCCCTGGAGGACCGGGCCGACGGCGACGGCGCCGGCCGAGCGCTGGACCGCCTTGTAGGTGTTGTTGCCGGTGTTGAGGTCCGGGAAGATCAGCACGGTCGCCTGGCCGGCCACCTCCGACTCCGGCAGCTTGGTGGCGGCCACGGAGGGCTCCACGGCGGCGTCGTACTGGATCGGGCCCTCGATCCGCAGCCCCGGGTGGGCCTCGCGGACCAGCTTGGTCGCCTCGCGCACCTTGTCGACGTCGGCGCCGGAGCCGGAGGTGCCGGTCGAGTACGAGAGCATCGCGATCCGCGGCTCGACGCCGAAGCGGGCGGCGGTGGCCGCCGACTGCACGGCGATGTCCGCGAGCTGCTCGGCGTTCGGGTCCGGGTTGACCGCGCAGTCGCCGTAGACGAGCACCTTGTCGGCGAGGCACATGAAGAAGACCGAGGAGACGATCGAGGCGTCCGGCTTGGTCTTGATGATCTCGAAGGCGGGGCGGATCGTCGCGGCCGTGGAGTGCACGGACCCGGAGACCATGCCGTCCGCCAGGCCCTCCTGGACCATCAGGGTGCCGAAGTAGTTCACGTCCGAGACGACGTCGTACGCGAGCTCCACGGTGACGCCCTTGTGGGCGCGCAGCGCCGCGTACTTCTCGGCGAAGGCGTCGCGCAGCTCGGAGGTCTGCGGGTCGATCAGCTGGGTGCCGCGCAGGTCGACGCTGAGGTCGGCGGCCTTCTTGCGGATGGCCTCGACGTCGCCGAGCAGGGTGAGGTCGCAGACGTCCCGGCGGATCAGCACGTCGGCGGCGCGCAGCACCCGCTCCTCGACGCCCTCGGGGAGGACCACCCGGCGCCGGTCGGCGCGGGCCTGTTCGAGCAGCTCGTGCTCGAACATCATCGGGGTGACCCGGCCGCTGGGCGCCACCGAGATCCGCCCCAGCAGGTCGGCGGTGTCCACGTGCCGCTCGAAGAGGCCCAGCGCGGTCTCCGCCTTGCGGGGGGTGGCCGCGTTCAGCTTGCCCTCCAGGGCGAAGAGTTCGGCGGCGGTGGGGAAGCTGTTGCCGGCGACGGAGATCACCGGGGTGCCGGGCGCGAGCCGGGCGGCCAGGGTGAGGACCGCGTCGCTGGGCCGCTCGTCCAGGGTGAGCAGGACGCCCGCGATCGGGGGCGTGCCGGCCGAGTGGGCGGCGAGGGCGCCGACGACCAGGTCGGCGCGGTCGCCGGGGGTGACGACCAGACAGCCGGGGGTCAGCGCGTTGAGGAAGTTCGGCAGCATGGCCCCGCCGAAGACGAAGTCCAGGGCGTCGCGGGCGAGCCCGGCGTCGTCGCCGAGGACGACGGTCGCGCCGAGCGCGTGGGTGATCTGGGCGACCGTCGGCGCGGCGAGGGCCGGCTCGTCGGGGAGGACGTAGCAGGGCACGGGCAGCCGGGCGGCCAGCCGCTCGGCGATGGTCTCGCGGTCCTCGGCCGCCACCCGGTTGACGACCATGGCGAGGACGTCGCAGCCGAGGCCGTCGTAGGCGCGGAAGGCGTTGCGCGCCTCGGCCCGCACGGACTCGGCGGGCTGGCCCTTGCCGCCGACGACCGGGATGACGGAGGCGCCGAACTCGTTGGCCAGCCGGGCGTTGAGCGCCAGTTCGTCGGGGACCTGGGTGCCGGCGAAGTCGGTGCCGAGGACGAGGACGACCTCGTAGTCGCGGGCGACCGCGTGGAAGCGGTCGACCAGCTGGGAGAGGAGCTCGTCGGTGCCCTGCTCGGCCTGGAGCGCGGAGGCCTCGTGGTAGTCCATGCCGTAGACCGTCGACGGGTCCTGGGCGAGCCGGTAGCGGGTGCGCAGCAGGTCGAAGAGGCGGTCCGGGCCGTCGTGCACCAGCGGACGGAACACCCCCACCCGGTCCACCTGTCGGGTGAGGAGCTCCATGACTCCCAGCTCGACGACCTGGCGGCCGTCCCCGCGGTCGATCCCGGTCACGTACACACTGCGCGTCACGCCGCGGTCTCCTGTCCCGTCCTGCGGAAGGGGCCCGTCCCGTGGAAGGGCCGTCCTGCGCGAGGGCCCGGCCCGTCCTCGGGCCCGGCCCTCGTCCTGCGTCAACCCCCGGCACTGGAAAGGCGCCGATAGGGTGGCATTACCCCCTTGACAATACCCCTGCACCTGGGTAGACCGCCCGCCGTACGAAGGCCCCTCTCCGGGGGACGAAAGACCCCCGTACGGACCCGTTCCCGCCGCGCGCGGAGCGGCGGCGAACGGCCCGGACGCGTCCGGCGTGTGAGAATCGAAACGGCTCAAACGGAACCTCGACCGAGCAGGAGACACAGCACGATGCGTATCGGAGTTCTCACCGCAGGCGGCGACTGCCCCGGCCTGAACGCAGTGATCCGGTCGGTCGTGCACCGGGCCGTGACGCACTACGGGGACGAGGTCATCGGCTTCGAGGACGGCTACGCCGGGCTCCTCGACGGCCGCTACCGCCCCCTGGACCTCAACGCCGTCAGCGGCATCCTGGCCCGCGGCGGCACCATCCTCGGCTCCTCCCGCCTGGAGCGCGACCGCTTCGCCGCGGCCTGCGACAACGCCAAGGAGCTCGTCGAGAAGAGCGGCTTCGACGCGCTCGTCCCGATCGGCGGCGAGGGCACGCTGACCGCCGCCCGGATGCTGTCCGACGCGGGCGTGCCCGTGGTCGGCGTCCCCAAGACGATCGACAACGACATCTCGTCCACGGACCGCACCTTCGGCTTCGACACCGCCGTCGGCGTCGCCACCGAGGCGATGGACCGGCTGAAGACCACCGCCGAGTCGCACCAGCGGGTCATGGTCGTCGAGGTGATGGGCCGTCACGCCGGCTGGATCGCGCTGGAGTCCGGCATGGCCGGCGGCGCCCACGGCATCTGCCTGCCCGAGCGCCCCTTCGACCCGGCCGACCTGGTCAAGATGGTCGAGGAGCGCTTCGCCCGCGGCAAGAAGTTCGCCGTCATCTGCGTCGCCGAGGGCGCCCACCCCGCCGACGGCACGATGGACTACGGCAAGGGCGAGATCGACCAGTTCGGCCACGAGCGCTTCCAGGGCATCGGCACCGCCCTCGCCTACGAGCTGGAGCGGCGCCTCGGCAAGGAGGCCCGCCCGGTCATCCTCGGCCACGTGCAGCGCGGCGGCACCCCGACCGCCTACGACCGCGTCCTTGCCACCCGCTTCGGCTGGCACGCGGTGGAGGCCGTGCACCGCGGGGAGTTCGGCAACATGACGGCGCTGCGCGGCACCGACGTGAAGATGGTCCCGCTCGCCGAGGCCGTCACCCGGCTCAAGACGGTCCCGGCGGACCGGTTCCGCGAGGCCGAGTCGGTCTTCTGACCGCTCCCGCGACACCAGGACGGAGGTCCCGCGCGGCGGGACCTCCGTCGTCTCCTTCGCGGGACCTACAGCCCGACCGCGGCCCAGAAGTGGTCGTTGACCGCCTCCAGATACGCCCGGCCCTCGTCGCCCGTCGCCCCCGAGGCGCCCCAGCTGGACGTCGCCGCCATATGGGCGTGGTACTCCGCGTGCAGCCGCGCCAGCGCCGGCTCCACCACCCGCTTGGGCAGCGGCAGCATCCGCACCGCCGGCTTCACGTACGCCTGCCAGCGGGTCGTCGCCGCGTCCCGCAGCAGCTCGGCCAGCCGCTCGTCGCCGCCGGTCGCGGTGATCAGGGCCCGCGGGCCGAGCCCGAGGACCTCGGCGAGCGCGGCGGTCTGCCGCTCGGTGCCCTTCCAGCCGCCCTCGTCCTCCATCCGGGCGTACACGTGCGCGGCGACGCCGACCCGCCGGGCCAGCTCCTCCACGGACAGGCCCCGCGCCACCCGGTGCTCCCGCAGCGTGGAGGCGACGGCGATCAGATCGGCCGGCGAGCACCACAGCACGCCCGCGAGCGCGGTCAGCTCCTGCTCGCTCGGCACGAGGGTGCCGCGTTCCCAGGCGGCGACGGTGTCGGGGGCGATCGGCAGGCCGTACTGCGCCCGCAGGCCGTACGCGACGTGGCCCGGCGCCATGCCGAGCCCCTGGCGCAGGCGGCGCGCGGCCGGAGCGTCGAAGGGAGGAGAGGGTTGGTGCACCTCGCCACGGTAGGCGAAAATGGCCGGTTTTCGCTACGGTGCGTTCATCTGAGGCCACGCCCTGTAGGAACGTGGGAACCGGCCGGTAATCGGTGCGTGACGTCCGGTGAACGGGCGCGGCTTCCGCGCCGGGGCCGCGGGGCGCGCGGGAGGCGTACGGGCTCCGCTCCCGGAGCGCGCGGCCCCGGTCGCCGACGCCCGCCCCCGCCCTCGCCCCGCCCTCTCGGTCCGGGTCAGCGGCCGCTCTCGCGCCAGCGGTACTGGAGTTCCGGGCGGCCGATCTGGCCGTACTGGGGGGCGCGGAGCGCGCGGCCCTCGGTGACCAGGTGCTCCAGGTAGCGGCGGGCCGTGATGCGGGAGATGCCCACCGCCCCGCCCGCCTCCGCGGCGGTCAGGCCCTCCCGGGCCTCGCGCAGGGTGCGGGTGACCGCCTCCAGGGTCGGGCCGCTCAGGCCCTTCGGCAGGGTCGCCGGCCGCGGGGCGCGCAGCGCGGCCAGCGCCCGGTCCACCTCGTCCTGCCCGGACGCCTCCCCGGCCGCGCCCCGGAACTCCGCGTACCGCACCAGCCGGTCCCGCAGCGTCGCGAAGGCGAAGGGCTTGAGGACGTACTGCACGACCCCGAGCGACACCCCCTCGCGCACCACCGCCAGGTCGCGCGCCGAGGTCACCGCGATGACGTCCGCCCCGTGCCCGGCGGCCCGCAGCGCCCGGAGCAGCGCGAGCCCGTGCCCGTCCGGCAGGTAGAGGTCGAGCAGGATCAGGTCGACGGGCAGCCGGTCGAGCAGCCGGACCGCCGCCGCCCGGGAGTGCGCCACCCCCACCACCCGGAAGCCCTCCACCCGCCCCGCGTACAGCGCGTGCGCGTCGGCGGCGACGGGATCGTCCTCGACCACCAGCACCCGGATCTCCTGTGCCCCGCTCACGCCGCGCCCCCCGTCCGCTCCGGCTCGCGGCCCCCGTCGACGGCGCCGGCCCGGCGTGGCAGCGGCACCCGGACGGTGAAGCGGGCGCCGCCCTCGGGGGTCTCGGCCAGGGTGAGGGTGCCGGCCGCGCGGTTGACGGCCTGCTGGACCAGCGCCAGCCCGAGGCCGCGGCCCGGGCCCCGGGTGGACCAGCCGCGGCCGAGGACCGCCGCCCGGTCGGCGGGGCGGACGCCGGGGCCGCTGTCGTCGACCCGGAGCAGCAGCTCGCCGTCGCCCGCGCGGGCGGCGACCGTGACCGTCACCCGCGCCTGCGGGGTGCCGCCGGCCGCCTCCACCGCGTTGTCGACGAGGTTGCCCAGGACCGTGACGAGGTCCCGCGGCTCCAGGGCCGGCGGGAGCAGCCCGTCGTCGATCCGGCTGTCCTCGGTGAGGACCAGCTCCACGCCCCGCTCGTTGGCCTGCGCCGCCTTGCCGAGCAGCAGCGCGGCGAGGACGGGTTCGCCGACCGCGCCCACCACCCGGTCGGTGAGCGCCTGCGCCAGCTCCAGTTCCGCCGTGGCGAACTCCACCGCCTCGTCCACCCGCCCGAGTTCGATGAGCGACACCACCGTGTGCAGCCGGTTGGCGGCCTCGTGGGCCTGGGAGCGCAGCGCCTCCGTGAAACCGCGCTGCGAGTCCAACTCGCCGGAAAGGGACTGGAGTTCGGTGCGGTCCCGAAGGGTCACCACGGTGCCGCGCCGCTCCCCGCCCACCACCGGGCGGGTGTTGACGACGAGGACCCGGTCCTCGGTCAGGTGCGTCTCGTCCACCCGGGGCTCCGAGGAGAGCAGCGCCCCGGTCAGCGGCGCCGGCAGCCCGAGTTCGGCGGCGGACCGGCCGACCACCCCCTCGTCCAGGCCGAGCAGTTCGCGCGCCCCGTCGTTGATGAGCGCGATCCTGCGCCGCCCGTCGAGCATCACCAGGCCCTCCCGCACCGCGTGCAGCGCCGCCTCGTGGTAGTCGTGCATGCGGCTCAGCTCGCCGGCGTTCATCCCGTGGGTGTGCCGCCGCAGCCGTGCGTTGATCACGTACGTGCCGGCGCCGCCGAGCGCGAGCGCCGCGCCCGCCATCCCGAGCAGCGCGGTCACCTGCTCCCGTACCTGTTGGCTGATCCGCTCGATGGTGATGCCCGCGGAGACCAGCGCGACCACCCGCCCGTCGGCGAGGACCGGGGTGATCGTCCGCACCGACGGGCCGAGGATCCCGAGGTGGGTCTCGGAGAAGGTCTCGCCGCGCAGGGCCGGTTCGATGTGGCCGAGGTAGTGGCGGCCGATCTGGTCGGGCTCCGGGTGGGTCCAGCGCGTGCCGTCCGGCGCCATGATCACCACGAAGGCGACGTCGGCCCGCCGCCGCAGCTCCTCCGCGTACGGCTGGAGCGTGGCGGAGGGGGCGGCCGAGCGGGCCGCGGCCAGGACGGAGGGGGAGCCGGCGACGGCCGTGGCCGTCGCCGTGGACTGCCGGCGGGCGGTCTCCTCCGCCTGCGCCAGGTCCGTGACGTACGCGAAGACCGCGCAGCCCGCCACGACCGCGGCCATCAGCACGACCTGCATCGCGAAGAGCTGGCCGGCCAGGCTGCGGGGCCGGGGGAGGGGGCGGGGGAGCGGGAGGCGCATGCGAGCAAGTGTGCACGCCGGGATTTGCTCCGGCGCGTTGCGTTCCCGAATCGTTCCCTTCGCGCGGGCCGGGTCCGCGGGCGCCCCGGGGGCCGGTGACGTTTCGGCCATGAACGAAACGCACGTAACCGTGACCACGGTCACAGGCTGATGGATAGTCGCGGAGTCCACCGGGACGTGGACGCCCCCATCAGCGCGAGGAGGACCCCGTGGCCGCACGCCGGGACCGCACCCATTATCTGTATCTGGCCGTGATCGGCGCCGTCCTGCTCGGCATCGGCGTCGGTTTCCTCGCCCCGGGCGTGGCCGTCGAGCTGAAGCCGCTGGGCACCGGCTTCGTCAACCTCATCAAGATGATGATCTCGCCGATCATCTTCTGCACGATCGTCCTGGGCGTCGGCTCGGTCCGGAAGGCCGCCAAGGTCGGCGCCGTCGGCGGCCTCGCGCTCGGCTACTTCCTGGTGATGTCGACCGTCGCACTCGCGATCGGCCTGGTCGTCGGCAACCTCCTGGAGCCCGGTTCCGGCCTCCACCTCACCAAGGAGCTGGCCGAGGCCGGCGCCAAGCAGGCGGAGGGCGCGAGCGAGGGGACCGCCGACTTCCTGCTCGGGATCATCCCGACCACCCTCGTCTCCGCCTTCACCGAGGGCGAGGTCCTCCAGACCCTGCTCGTCGCCCTCCTCGCGGGCTTCGCGCTCCAGGCCATGGGGTCGGCCGGCGAGCCGGTCCTGCGCGGCATCGGGCACATCCAGCGGCTGGTCTTCCGGATCCTGTCCATGATCATGTGGGCGGCTCCGGTCGGCGCCTTCGGCGCGATCGCCGCCGTCGTCGGCGCGACCGGCCTCGACGCCCTGAAGTCGCTCGCCGTCATCATGATCGGCTTCTACCTGACCTGCGCGCTCTTCGTCTTCGTCGTCCTCGGCACGCTGCTCCGGCTGGTCGCCGGGATCAACATCTGGGCGCTCCTGAAGTACCTGGGCCGCGAGTTCCTGCTGATCCTCTCGACCTCCTCCTCCGAGTCGGCGCTGCCCCGCCTCATCGCGAAGATGGAGCACCTGGGCGTCTCGAAGCCGGTCGTCGGCATCACCGTCCCCACCGGCTACTCCTTCAACCTCGACGGCACCGCCATCTACCTCACGATGGCCTCGCTGTTCGTCGCCGAGGCGATGGGCGACCCGCTCTCGGTCGGCGAGCAGATCTCCCTCCTCGTCTTCATGATCATCGCCTCGAAGGGCGCCGCCGGCGTCACCGGCGCCGGCCTGGCCACCCTCGCCGGCGGCCTCCAGTCGCACCGCCCCGACCTGGTCGACGGCGTCGGCCTGATCGTCGGCATCGACCGCTTCATGAGCGAGGCCCGCGCCCTCACCAACTTCGCGGGCAACGCCGTCGCCACCGTCCTCGTCGGCACCTGGACGAAGGAGATCGACCGGACACGGGTGACCGAGGTCCTGGCGGGGAAGTTCCCCTTCGACGAGAAGACCCTCGTCGACGACCACGCCGACCACGCCGGCCCTTCCGCGGCCGCCGACCCCGGAGCCGTACCGGACCAGCGCGACCAGGGCGAGGAGCGGGCCCGCGCCGGAGTCTGACCCCCACGAACCTCCTCCCGGGACCCGGGCCTTGAGCCGGATCCGGGCACCGGGAGGAACCCGCCGCGCGGAAACCGCCCTTGACAGAGTCAAGGGCGGTCGCGTGAGAATGGGGCCACTCACGTCGCGTGTCGGTCCGCGCTCGAAAGCGGAGACATGGAGGCAAGAGGACAGTAGGGACGGCTTTCTTGCCTCTCGACTTCAACGTCAAGCTCATCGAAGAATTCCGCACCAACGCCGGACGTCTCGGCGGCCCCTTCGAGGGATGGGTGCTCCTTCTCCTCACCACCACCGGCGCCAGGTCCGGCAGGGAACACACCACCCCGCTCGGTTTCGTCGAGGACGGCGACCGCCTCCTCGTGGTCGGCTCGGCCGGCGGCTCCGACCGTCACCCCGACTGGTACCGCAACGTCCTGGCCCACCCCACCGTGACCGTGGAGACGGGCGGGGAGTCCGGCGTCGACACCTGGCGGGCCACCGCCGTCGCCGCGACCGGCGCCGAGCGGGACGCGCTCTTCGCCCGGGTCGTCGCCGTCGCCCCCGGCTACGCCGACTACCAGAAGGCGACCGACCGGGTCCTGCCCGTCGTCGTGCTGCACCGGATCCCCGTCTCCGACTACACCCCGCCCAACCGGCTCGACGCCCTCGCCGACGAGCTGGTGAAGATCCACGACTGGCTGCGCGGGGAACTCGCCGCCCTCGCCGAGGGCCTCGCCGCGCCGGGCGCGGCCGAGCTCACGGTGGAGCTGCGCCGCCACTGCCTCACCTTCTGCGCGGGCCTCGCCCACCACCACGGCGGCGAGGACGCGGGCCTCTTCCCCTACCTGGCCCGGGAGTTCCCGGAGAAGGCCGGGGTCTTCGAGCGGCTGCGCGTCGAGCACGAGGGCGTCGCGCGGGCGCTGGACGGGCTGCGGGAGCTGCTCGCCCGGGTCGACGAGACGGGGCCCGGGGACCTGCGCCCGGAGTTCGACCGGCTGCGGGCGGAGCTGGAGGCGCACTTCGCGCACGAGGAGGCGGAGGTGCTGCCGCTGCTGCGGGCCGCCGCCACCGTCTCGTGACGCCGCCCTTGCCCTGACGTCGGCGTCAACGCGTACGTTCGTCGGCATGCGCATCGGAGAGCTGGCCGAGCGGGCCGGGACGACCACGCGGACTCTGCGGTACTACGAGTCGCGCGGCCTCCTGCCCGCCCGGCGCACGGACCAGGGGCACCGCGTCTACGACGAGGGCGACCTCCGGCTGCTCCGGGAGATCCGGACCCTCCAGGACTTCGGGTTCGAGCTGGAGGAGACCCGGCCGTTCGTCGAGTGCCTGCGGGCCGGGCATCCGGCGGGGGACTCCTGTCCGGCGTCGGTCGCCGTCTACCGCCGCAAGCTCGGCGAGCTGGACGCGCTGCTCGGCCGGCTCCAGGAGGTGCGCGACCAGGTGGCCGTCCAGCTGCTGAGGGCCGAGGCGGAGCTGCCCCTGGGCCCCGCGCCGCGGTGCGAGCTCGGCACGGGGGCGGCGACGACAGCGGACACGGAGGAGTGACGGCGATGGACGGCGACACACGGAGCACGACCACCACGGCGGCCTCGGCGGCCACGGTGACCGAGACCTCGGACGCGGACTTCGCGGCCGACGTCCTGGCGGCGGGACCGCCGGTCCTGGTGCAGTTCACGGCCGTCTGGTGCGGCCCGTGCCGGCAGCTGAAGCCGGTGCTGGCCGCGCTCGCGGCGGAGGAGGCGGGCCGGCTGCGGGTGGTCGAGATCGACGTGGACCACAACCCCGCCACCACCGCCCGCTACGGCGTCCTGGCCACCCCCACCCTGATGGTCTTCCAGGCCGGCGAGCCGGTGAAGTCCCTGGTCGGCGCCCGCCCGAAGCGGCGGCTGCGCCAGGAGCTGGCGGACGTCCTGGACGGAGCCGGGGTGCGGGGCGCCGTGCCAGACTCGGCCCCATGAGCCATGATCACGAAGAGACCGGGCTGACCGTCGGGGGCCGCGACCCGGACCTGACGAAGCTCCTGGACCGGGGCCTGGACGCGTACAACTTCGCGGCCACCGGGACCACCGCGGCGGACCAGGGCGAGCTGTCCGTGCGGGCCCTCGACCCCGCGACCGGCGAGACGGTCGGCGGGCTCACCGCCTGGACCTGGGGCGGGCTGCTCGGCATCGACATGCTGTGGGTGCACGAGGAGCACCGCGGGGACGGCTGGGGGAGCAGGCTGCTGCGCGCGGCCGAGGCGGAGGCCCGCCGGCGCGGCTGCGACCGCGCCGTCGTCTCCTCCTTCACCTTCCAGGCCCCGGACTTCTACCGGCGGCACGGGTACGTGGAGACCGGCCGCACGCTCGGCATCCCGGGCGGCGCGCAGGACGTGCACTTCCACAAGAGCCTGGCCCCGGACGCCTCCTAGCCGCGGCACCGGCCTCCTGTCGGGGGCCGGTGCTTGACCTCTCCCGGGGTATCGACGATACGATACGTCTCGTCTTGTTGATCCGGGAGAGGAGACCGGCATGGCGCGCGAACGGTACGTGGACGTGGAGCCCGGCGTACGGCTCTGGGCGGAGGAGCACGGCGACCCCGGCCGGCCGCCGCTGCTGCTGGTCATGGGCGCACAGGCCCCGGGGCTCAACTGGCCGGACGAGCTGGTGGCCCTGCTCGCCGCCCGTCACCGGGTGATCCGGTACGACCACCGGGACACCGGCCGTTCCACCTGGGCCTTCGACGAGAGGCCCTACCCGCTGAGCCGGCTCGCCGAGGACGCCGTCGCCGTCCTGGACGCGTTCGGCGCCGGGCGGGCCCATGTCGTCGGCATGTCGCTGGGCGGACTGCTCACCCAGCTGCTCGTCGCCGACCACCCGGACCGGCTGCTCAGCGCCACCGTCATCGGCACGGCCGCGCTCAGCACCGCGCCGTACGTCCGACCCGACGGCAGCCGCGTGCCGGCCGCGGAGCTGCCCGGCCCCGCCGAGCACCTCCTGGAGTTCTGGTCGCGCCCGGAGGAGGACCGGGACCTGGAGGCCGAGCTGGACCACCGGGTCGCGCACTGGCGGGCCCTCGCCGGCGACGCGCTGCCCTTCGACGCGGACTGGTTCCGGGCCCAGGAGCGACGGATCGTCGCCCACACCGGCCACCACCGGCCGCCGACCGCGCACGCCCGCGCGGACGCCTCCGGTCTGCTCCGCACCGAGGAGCTGGCCGCCGCGAGGGTGCCCACGCTGGTGATCTCCGCGCCGGCCGAGCCGGTCGCCCCGCCGCCGCACGCCGAGCACCTCGCCCAGGTGATCCCGGGCGCCCGGCTCGCCGTCGTCCCCGGCATGGGCCACGCGCTCCCGCCGGAGGTGCACGGCCCGCTGGCGGGGGAGATCCTGCGGCACACGGAAAGGGCCTGACGGCCCCGGCCGCAACGGCACGAGGGCATCAAAAAACCCCGACCGAATTGACAGTCGGGGTGGTGCGGCGCCTATATTGGTGAATTCCGTGTGCTTGTCCGAGGCTTATGTTCTGCCTTGTTCAAGTGAATGTACGGAGTATTTCACTAAAGGCACTGTATCGCGCTGGGAGTCGAATTGTCAACCGAGCCAATTCGGGACGAGCAGAAATTCATCACCTCGCTCTACGCGCGGCTCGACGACCTGAGGGACCGGGCCGAGGCCGCCGTCGGAGAGGCGCTCCAGACCCCCGGGACCGGGAGCGCCCAGTCCCGTCTGGAGCGGGACATCATGGTCGCCGAGCAGTCGGGGCTGCTCGCCGCGTTCAACGCCGGCGAGACCGGGCTCTGCTTCGGCCGGCTCGTCTTCCGGGACGGCCGCGACCACCACATCGGGCGCATCGGACTGCGCGAGGACGACCCCCGGCGCACCCCGCTGGTCGTCGACTGGCGCGCCGAGGTCGCCCGCCCCTTCTACCTCGCCACCGGCCACGAGCCCATGGGCCTCACCCGCCGCCGGCACATCACCACCCGGGGCCGCGAGGTCGTCTCGCTCCACGACGAGGTCCTGGACCTCGCCGACCGCAGCCGCTCCGGCCACGAGGGCCGGGACGCCGACGAGGTACTGCTCGCCGCGCTCGACGCCGCCCGCACCGGCCGGATGCACGACATCGTGCAGACCATCCAGGCGGAGCAGGACGCCATCATCCGCACCCCGCACCGCGGCGTCCTCGTCGTCGAGGGCGGCCCCGGCACCGGCAAGACCGCCGTCGCCCTGCACCGCGCCGCCTACCTCCTCTACGCCCACCGCGAGCAGCTCGCCAAGCGGGCCGTCCTCATCGTGGGCCCCAACCCGGCCTTCCTCGGCTACATCGGCAACGTGCTGCCCTCGCTCGGCGAGACCGGCGTCCTCCTCGCCACCCCCGGCGAGCTGTACCCGGGAGTCCGCGCCACCGGCGCCGACACCCCCCGCGCCGCCTCCGTGAAGGGCGACGTCCGGATGGCCGCCGCGCTGGCGGAGGCCGTACGCGACCGGCAGCAGGTCCCCGAGCGCGGGGCGCCGCTGGTCGTCCCGCACGAGGACGGCGACCTCGTCATCGACTGGGACATGGCCCTGGAGGCCCGCCACAAGGCCCGCGAGACGGCGCTCCCGCACAACCTCGCCCGCCCCTACTTCGCCTTCCGGATCCTCGACGCGCTCGCCGCGCAGCTCGCCGACCGGATCGGCGCCGACCCGTACGGCGGCCCCAACTTCCTCGGCCCCGACGACATCGCCCTGCTCGCCAAGGGCATCGCCGCCAACCCCGACGTGCACGCCGCCATCGACGACCTCTGGCCCGAACTCACCCCCGAGGACCTCCTCGCCGGCTACCTCGCCGAGCCCACCCACCTCCCCGAGGAGGATGCCGCCGCGATCCGCCGCGACGGCGGCCCCTGGACCCCGGGCGACGTGCCGCTCCTCGACGAGGCCGCCGAACTCCTCGGCCACGACGACTCCGCCGCCCGCGCCGCCCAGGAGGCCGAGCGGCAGCGCCAGGTGCAGTACGCGCAGGGCGTCCTCGACGTCTCCTTCGCCTCCCGCACCTACGAGTTCGAGGACAAGGAGGAGCTGGACGAGGACGCCTCCGAGGTGTTGTCCGCGCACGACATCATCGACGCCGAGCGGTTCGCCGAGCGGCAGGAGGAGGTCGACCACCGCACCGCCGCCGAGCGGGCCGCCGCGGACCGCACCTGGGCCTTCGGCCACATCATCGTCGACGAGGCCCAGGAGCTGTCCGCCATGCAGTGGCGCCTGCTCATGCGCCGCAGCCCCACCCGCTCCATGACCCTGGTCGGCGACCCGGCGCAGACCGGCGACCCGGCCGGCGTCGGCGCCTGGGACGCGATCCTGGCCCCGTACGTGGAGGACCGCTGGCAGCACGTGCGGCTCGGGGTCAACTACCGCACGCCCGCCGAGATCATGGCGGTCGCCGCCGCCGTGCGCCGGGCGGACGACCCCTCCTTCGAACCGCCCGGCTCGGTCCGCTCCACCGGCGTCGAGCCGTGGGACCGCACCGTCGAGGACCCGGTGAAGGAGGCGGCCGACGCCGTCGCGGCCGAGGCGGGCGCCGAGGGCCGGCTCGCGGTGATCGCCCCGGCGGAGCTGCTCCCCGACCTGGTCGCGGCCCTCCCCGACGCCTCGTACGGGCCGAAGCCCGACCTGACCCGGCCGGTGGTCCTCCTCGACCCCCGCCAGGCGAAGGGGCTGGAGTTCGACACGGTCCTCGTCGTCGACCCGGACTGCATCCGGGCCGGCGCCCCGCACGGCACGAACGACCTGTACGTGGCGCTGACCCGGGCCACCCAGCGGCTCGGGATCGTCCGGCGGGCCTGAGCGGCGTCAGGCGGGCCTGAGCCAGACCGTCGCGAGCGGCGGCAGGGTCGTCCGGACGCTCGCCTCCCGCCCGTGCCACGGCACCGACTCGGTCTTCACCGGGTCGGTGCCGACCACGTCCGAGCCGCCGTAGCGGGCCGCGTCCGTGTTGAGCACCTCGCCCCAGGCGGCGAAGGCGTCCGGCACGCCCAGCCGGTAGTCGTGACGGACGACGGGGGAGAAGTTGCAGACCGCGAGCAGCGGCGAGCCGAAGCCGTCGTAGCGGAGGAAGGCGAGGACGTTGTCGTCGGCCGCGTCCCCGACCACCCACTGGAAGCCCTCCGGCACGGTGTCCCGCTCCCACAGCGGCGGCGTCGCCGTGTAGACCCGGTTCAGGTCCCGCACCAGGTCCTGCACGCCCCGGTGGTCGGCCCGCGCGCCGTACTCCGGGTCGAGCAGCCACCACTCCGGCCCGTGGTCCGCGGACCACTCCGAGCCCTGCGCGAACTCCTGTCCCATGAAGAGGAGCTGCTTGCCCGGGTGGGCCCACATGAAGCCGAGGTAGGCGCGGTGGTTGGCGCGCCGCTGCCACCAGTCGCCGGGCATCTTCGACACCAGCGCCCGCTTGCCGTGCACCACCTCGTCGTGCGAGATCGGCAGGATGTAGTTCTCGCTGTACGCGTACACCATCGAGAAGGTCATCTCGTGGTGGTGGTACTTGCGGTGCACGGCCTCCTTCTCCATGTACTGGAGCGAGTCGTGCATCCAGCCCATGTTCCACTTCATGCCGAAGCCGAGCCCGCCGTGCCCGCCCGGGCCGACCAGGTCGGTCGCCCGGGTCACCCCGTCCCAGGCGGTGGACTCCTCGGCGAAGGTGACGATGCCGGGGCAGCGGCGGTAGACGGTGGCGTTCATCTCCTGGAGGAAGGCCACCGCGTCCAGGTTCTCCCGGCCGCCGTACTCGTTGGGCAGCCACTCGCCGTACTCGCGCGAGTAGTCGAGGTAGAGCATCGAGGCGACCGCGTCCACCCGCAGGCCGTCGACGTGGAACTCCTGGCACCAGTAGACCGCGTTGGCGACCAGGAAGTTCCGCACCTCCTTGCGGCCGTAGTCGAACTCCAGGGTCCCCCAGTCCGGGTGGTGCGAGCGGCGCGGGTCCGCGTGCTCGTACAGCGGCCGCCCGTCGAACTCGGCCAGCGCCCAGTCGTCCTTCGGGAAGTGCGCCGGCACCCAGTCCATCAGCACGCCGATCCCGGCCCGGTGCAGCGCGTCCACCAGGAACTTGAAGTCGTCCGGGGTGCCCAGGCGGGCGGTCGGCGCGTAGAAGCCGGTCACCTGATAGCCCCACGAGCCGCCGAAGGGGTGCTCGGTGACCGGCATGAACTCCACGTGGGTGAAGCCGAGTTCGCGGATGTACGCGGGCAGCTCGACCGCCAGCTCGCGGTAGGTCAGGCCCGGGCGCCAGGACGCCAGGTGGAGCTCGTAGACGGAGATCGGCGCCTCGTGCGGCGGCCGGGCGCCGCGGCGCGCCATCCACTCGGCGTCGTCCCACTCGTAGTGCGACTCGGTGACGATCGAGGCCGTGTTCGGCGGGCACTCGGTGCGGCGGGCCATCGGGTCGGCGCGGACCGTGTGCGAGCCGTCGGGCCGGGTGATGTCGTACTTGTACACGGCCCCCTCCCCGACGCCCGGCACGAACAGCTCCCACACGCCGGTCGAGCCGAGGGACCGCATCGGCAGCCCGGTGCCGTCCCAGTGGACGAAGTCGCCGGTGACGCGGACGCCCCGGGCGTTCGGCGCCCAGACGGCGAAGCGGGTGCCGGGCACGCCCTCGTGGGTCATCGTCCGGGACCCGAGCGCCGTCCACAGCTCCTCGTGCCGGCCCTCGCCGATCAGGTGCAGGTCCAGGTCGCCGAGGGACGGTAGGTGCCGGTACGGGTCCCGTACGGCGACCTCGCTCCCCTCGTAGCGGACGCGGAGCTCGTAGGCCGGGACCTTGCGCAGCAGCGGCACCAGCGCGGAGAACAGTCCGTCGCCGTCGTCCTGCAGCTCGACCGTCCGCCCCTTCGGCAGCACGGCCGTCACCCCCCGCGCCCACGGCCGCAGCACCCGGATCGCCACCCCGCCCTTCACCGGGTGGGCGCCGAGCAGGGCGTGCGGGTCGTGGTGCTCTCCCGCGAGGAGCCGCGCGCGCTCGCCGGGGTCGAGAGGGGGCGCCGTGCGGGGCTTCTTGGCGGTCACCGGATGCCTCCTGAAAGGTCGGAAATGTACATATGGGGCAACGTCCTCCCCGGCCACCGGGAAACTCCGCCGAACGGGCCATCTCGCCCGGCGGAGCCCTCGCTCACGGGGTGGTGGCGAGGCGGTGGATGGCGGACATGGGGACGGGCAGCCAGTCGGGGCGGTGGCGGGCCTCGTAGACGACCTCGTAGACCGCCTTGTCCGTCTCGTAGGCGCGCAGCAGCGAGGGGTCCGTCCGGGGGTCCGCGCCCGCCACCTCCGCGTAGCCCGTGCAGTACGCCGCCCGGCACCGCGCCGCCCAGTCCGCGTTCCAGGGCCGGTGGGTGCGGGCCGCGTAGTCGAAGGAGCGCAGCATGCCGGCGACGTCGCGGACGGTCGGCTGCGGGCGCCGCCGCTCGTCGAGGGGCTTCGCCGGCTCGCCCTCGAAGTCGATCACGGCCCACGCCCCGTCGGAGCCGCGCAGGGTCTGCCCGAGGTGCAGGTCGCCGTGGATCCGCTGCACCGCGCCCGCCCCCTCCGCGTCGCCCGCCGCCGCGAAGACGGCCCGCAGTCCGGGGACGTACGGAAGCAGCGCCGGGACCGCCTGGGCGGCGGCGTGCAGCCGGCGGTCCATGGCGGCCGCCAGGCCCTCGGTCTCGGCGCGCTCCAGCCGCAGGGTGGGCAGGGCCGCGGCGAGGGCGAGGTGGACCTCGGCGGTGGCCCGCCCCAGCGACCGGGCCTCGGCGGTGAAGTCCCGCCCCGCGGCCAGCGCGTCGAGCGCGAGCCGCCACCCGTCCCGGGAGTCGCGGAGGTACGGCTGGAGGACGCCCAGGGTCGCCGCGCCGGACTCGAACCAGGCCACCGGCGCCGGGACGCGGGCGCAGCCGGCCTGCCCGAGGGCGAGCGGCAGTTCGAGGTCGGGGTTGGCGCCGGGGCTGACCCGCCGGAAGATCTTGAGGATGTAGGCGTCTCCGAACACCAGGGAGGAGTTGGACTGTTCGGCGTCGAGGACCCGCGGGGCGAGCGCCCCGGGCAGCGCGCGGGTGGCGTGGAAGCGGAGCGGTCCGGTGCGGCCGGGGGTGCGCAGCCGCTCGTACAGGAGCCCGGCGAGGCGCGGGTCGCGCAGCCCCTCGTAGACGGCGCGGCCGGCCAGCGGGCCCTGCCGGACCCGTCCGATCAGGGCGGGGCCGAGGCGTGGCGGCAGCTGGGTCCGTACGCCGAGCAGGAGTTGGTAGCAGTCGGCGGGTTCGCCGGCCGGGCGGCCGGGCTGTTCCACCCGCAGGAGGAGATGGAGGAGTCCGGGCCCGGGACCGTCCAGGGGCAGCAGCTCGGTGGCCGCTTCCAGCGTGAATCCCGTGACCCGGCGGCCCTTGCCCGCGAACCAGCGCTGCCGGGGCAGCCATTCGTGGAGCAGGGGTGTGAGGGACGGGAGCAGGGCGTCCGGGGCCCGGGTGGTGGATGCGGCGGTCTCCGGCATGGCATCGCGTCCTTTCCCCGGGGTGCGCACAGGGCTGTCGTAAGCGTTCAAATGCGCAGATTGTCCCGGATGGCGGCTGGGGCTGTCCGGATGTGCGGGACGTGTCGGAAAGGGAAGATCCATATGGATGGACCCGGATGGGGCTGAATCGTGTGTGGGACAGTTCCCCGGGCGGGGCGGTGGAAACCGCCCCGTCCGGGAATCGGCGGTCCGTCAACTCCGCTTCATGCGGAACCAGTAGAAGCCGTGGCCGGCCAGCGTGAGCAGGTACGGCAGCTCGCCGACGGCCGGGAACTCCACCCCGCCGATCAGCTCCACCGGCCGCATCCCGGCGAAACGCCGCAGGTCCAGCTCGGTCGGCTGGGCGTGCCGCGAGAAGTTGTTCACGCAGAGGACGAGGTCGTTGCCGTCCTCCCTCAGGAACGCGAGCACCGCCGCGTTGGACGAGGGGAGTTCGGTGTACGTCCCGGTCCCGAAGGCACGGTTCTGCTTACGGATCTCGATCATCCGCTTCGTCCAGTGCAGCAGCGAGGACGGCGAGGCCATCCCCGCCTCCACATTGGTCACCTGGTAGCCGTGGACCGGGTCCATGATGGCCGGCAGGTAGAGACGCCCCGGGTCGCAGGAGGAGAAGCCCGCGTTCCGGTCCGGGGTCCACTGCATCGGGGTGCGGACCCCGTCCCGGTCGCCGAGCCAGATGTTGTCGCCCATGCCGATCTCGTCGCCGTAGTACAGCACCGGGGAGCCCGGCAGCGAGAACAGCAGCGCGGTGAACAGCTCCATCTGCTTGCGGTCGTTGTCGAGGAGCGGGGCCAGCCGCCGCCGGATGCCGATGTTGGCCCGCATCCGCGGGTCCTTGGCGTACTCGGCGTACATGTAGTCGCGTTCCTCGTCCGTGACCATTTCGAGGGTGAGCTCGTCGTGGTTGCGGAGGAAGATGCCCCACTGGCAGCCGGAGGGGATCTCCGGCGTCTTGGCCAGGATCTCCGACACCGGGTACCGGGACTCGCGGCGCACGGCCATGAAGATCCGCGGCATGACCGGGAAGTGGAAGGCCATGTGGCACTCGTCGCCGCCGGAGCGGAAGTCGCCGAAGTAGTCCACGACGTCCTCGGGCCACTGGTTGGCCTCGGCGAGCAGCACCGTGTCCGGGTAGTGGTCGTCGATCTCCTTGCGGACCTGCTTGAGGAAGGTGTGGGTGGCGGGCAGGTTCTCGCAGTTGGTGCCCTCCTCCTGGTACAGGTACGGCACCGCGTCCAGCCGGAAGCCGTCGATCCCCAGGTCCAGCCAGAACTTCAGCGCCGACAGGATCTCCTCCCGTACCGCCGGGTTCTCGTAGTTGAGGTCCGGCTGGTGCGAGAAGAAGCGGTGCCAGTAGTACTGCTTGCGGACCGGGTCGAAGGTCCAGTTGGAGGTCTCGGTGTCGACGAAGATGATCCTGGCGTCCGCGTACTGCTTGTCGTCGTCCGCCCAGACGTAGTAGTCGCCGTACGGGCCGTCCGGGTCGCGCCGCGACTCCTGGAACCACGGGTGCTGGTCGCTGGTGTGGTTCATGACGAAGTCGATGACCACGCGCATGCCACGCTGGTGGGCCGCGTCGACGAACTCCACGAAGTCGGCGAGGTCGCCGAACTCGGGGAGCACCGACGTGTAGTCGGCGACGTCGTAGCCCCCGTCCCGCAGCGGGGACTTGAAGAACGGCGGAAGCCAGAGGCAGTCCACGCCAAGCCACTGGAGGTAGTCCAGCTTGGACGTGATGCCCTTCAGGTCGCCGACGCCGTCGCCGTTGCTGTCCTGGAAGGAGCGGACGAGGACCTCGTAGAACACCGCCCGCTTGAACCAGTCGGGATCGCGGTCCTTGGCGGGGGTGTCCTCGAAGGTGTCGGGGACGGGCTCGTTGACAGTCGTCATGAGGTGGGTGACCCTCCGGTCTGCGGGGACGGTCGCAGGACGAGCACGTGCGCGGGCGTGACGCCCGGTTCCAGGCGCACGTAGGCGTTCCTGCCCCAGTGATAGGTGGCACCGGTGAGCTCGTCGCGCACCGGCACGGTCTCGTGCCAGTCGAGGCCGAGTTCCGGCATGTTCAACGAGACCGTCGCCTCCTGGGTGTGGTGCGGGTCGAGGTTGACGACCACCAGAACGGTGTTCGAACCCGACTTCTTCGCGTACGCGATCACCTGCGGGTTGTCGGTCTCGTGGAAGCTCAGGTTCCGCAGCCGGCGGAGCGCCGGGTGGCGGCGCCGGATCCGGTTCAGGGAGGTGATCAGCGGGCTGATCGAGGCGCCCGACCGCTCCGCCGACTCCCAGTCGCGCGGGCGCAGTTGGTACTTCTCCGAGTCCAGGTACTCCTCGCTGCCGGCGCGCAGCGGGGCGTTCTCGCACAGCTCGTACCCGGCGTAGATCCCCCAGGTCGGCGACAGCGTCGCCGCGAGCACCGCCCGCGCCTCGAAGGCCGGCCGGCCGCCCTGCTGGAGGTAGGCGTGCAGGATGTCGGGGGTGTTCACGAAGAGGTTGGGCCGCATCTGGGCGGCCACGTCCCCGGACAGCTCGGTCAGGTACTCGGTCAGCTCGTCCTTGGTGTTGCGCCAGGTGAAGTAGGTGTACGACTGCTGGAAGCCGATCGCGCCGAGCGTCCGCATCATCGCCGGCCGGGTGAACGCCTCCGCCAGGAAGATCACGTCCGGGTCCGCGCCGTTGATCTCCCCGATCACCCGCTCCCAGAACACCACCGGCTTGGTGTGCGGGTTGTCCACCCGGAAGATCCGCACCCCGTGGTCCATCCAGTGCCGCAGCACCCGCACGGTCTCGGCGACGATCCCGTCCATGTCGGCGTCGAACGCGATCGGGTAGATGTCCTGGTACTTCTTCGGCGGGTTCTCCGCGTAGGCGATCGAGCCGTCCGCGCGGTGGTGGAACCACTCCGGGTGCTTCTCCACCCACGGGTGGTCCGGCGAGCACTGGAGCGCGAAGTCCAGCGCGATCTCCAGACGCAGCTCACGGGCCCGGGCCACGAAGGCGTCGAAGTCCTCGATCGTGCCGAGGTCCGGGTGGATCGCGTCGTGCCCGCCCTCCGGCGAGCCGATCGCCCACGGCACGCCGACGTCGCTCGGGGAGGCCGACAGCGCGTTGTTGGGGCCCTTGCGGTGGGTCTCGCCGATCGGGTGCACCGGCGGCAGGTACACCACGTCGAAGCCCATCGCCGCGATGGCGGGAAGCCGTTCGGCGGCGGTGCGGAAGTTCCCCGGCACCGTCCGGCCCTTGACCTTCCGCACGCCCTCCGAGCGTGGGAAGAACTCGTACCAGGAGCCGTACAGCGCCCGCTCGCGCTCCACCCGGAGCGGGAACGCGGGTGACGCGGAGACCAGTTCGCGCAGCGGGTGCCGCTCCAGGGCCTCGGTCACGCGCGGCGCGAGCGCGGCGGCCAGGCGCGCGGCGGCCGGCCGGGACTCGTCGCGGAGCGCGTCCGCGACCGCGAGCACCGCCTCCCGTCCGCCGCCCTTCTTCGGGACGCCCTTGGCGGCCCGCTCGTGCAGCTCCGCGCCCTCGGCCAGGACGAGTTCGGAGTCGATCCCGGCCGGGATCTTGATCTTCGCCGCGTGGCGCCACGTCGCCAGCGGGTCGCTCCACGCCTCGACGGAGTACGTCCACAGACCCTCGGCGTCCGGGGTGACCTCGGCCCCCCAGCGGTCGGAGCCCTCGGCGAGCTCGCGCATCGGGGTCCACGGCCCCGGACGGCCGGTCGGGCCGGTGAGTACGACATTGGCGGCGACCGCGTCGTGGCCCTCGCGGAAGACGGTCGCCGACACCTCGAAGGTCTCGCCGGCCACCGCCTTCGCGGGGCGCCGGCCGCAGTCGACCAGCGGGCGGACGTCCAGTACGGGAATGCGTCCCATGAGCGGATTCACAGCATCACCTGACGGTTTGCGGGGGTGCGGGTGGTGGTGCGCTCTTTCTAGCCGCGCCGGAGGCCGGTGGGAGGCGGGCATCGCCGCGCCCCTCCGCGTTCACTCGGATGGCGGGCCCACAGGGATGAAGACGGGTACGGGGAGGAGGGATTCGGGGGTACCGGGGGAGCCTTCCCCAGCTTCTCGGGTGGGCAATCCGGCCCTTTGTTAACTACTAGGGCGTAGGGGATCGGACAAGGGCGGAGTCGGACGGCTTCGGGGGCGGGCGCGTACCCGGCGGGCGACGGGCGGTCCGGGCGGGGAACCCGGCCCGGCGCTCCGGTGCGCCCGGATCCGGTGTCCGGCTCGCTACGCTGACGCTCCGTCGTCACCGACCGCGGAAGGTGCGTGACCCCATGGACGCCGTCACCGCCCGGGCCGTCCTGCACTACGTGCTGGACGGCGGATGCCGGATCGCCGCCGCCGGCACCGCCCCCCTCGACCCCGAGGGCGGCGAACTGGTCCTGCTGCCCGCCGCCACCCGCCACCGGATCTCGCCCCTGCCCGTGGCGGGGGCCGCCCCGGCACCGGACGGTCCCCCGGCCCCGCCGGACGGCCGCCCCGTCCCGCCGGACGCCCCGACACCGGACGGCCGCCCCGTCCCGCCGGGCCGCCCGGCCCCGTCCGACCTGCCTGGCATGCCCGGCCCCACGAGCCCCCTCGGCCCCGCCGTCAGGATCCTCGCGCTCGACGGGCCCGGGCCGCCCGCGCGGCTGCTGAGCCTTCGCACCGGATACGACCGGCGGACCGTCCGGCCGCTCGTGTCCGCGCTCGCCAGCGCCGTGCTGCTCGACCGGGGCCGGGTCGAGGGGGCGCCGCTGCTGCGGGACACGCTCCGGCTGCTCGCCGCGCCCGGGCGGCGGGCCGGGCCCGGCGACCGGCTGCTCGCCCTGCGGGTGTTCGAGGCGGCGCTGGCCCTCGCCGCCGCCGCGCCGCGCCCCTCCGAGGCGGGGTACCCGCACCCCGGCATCGGCCGCAGCGTCGCCGCCATCGAGACCCGCTACGCCGAGCCGTGGACCGTGGACACGCTGGCCCGCGAGGCCGGGATGTCCCGCTCGTCCTTCACCGCCGCGTTCCGCGAGGCCGTCGGCACCTCGCCGGCCCGCCACCTGACGGCCCGGCGGATACGGGAGGCGGCCCGGCTGCTCGCGGAGACCGGGCTCCCCCAGTCGGCCGTCCCCGCGCGCGTCGGCTACCGCAGCCGGGTCGGCTTCCACCTCGCCTTCCGCACCGCCTACGGCACGACGCCGGGGGAGTACCGGGCCGCCTCGCCCCGGCGGGACCGCCGACCGCTCCGACGGCTCTGACGGATCTGATGTAATCGTCCCGGCGTCCAGGGGATGCGGCGCCGGGGACGGGGGCGGAGTTGCAAGCGCTTGATGCGGCTGATCCGCGACAGGTCGGGCGGTACCGGATCCTCGCCCGCCTGGGCGCGGGCGGAATGGGACGCGTCTACCTGGGGCGGTCCACCAGCGGCCGGATGGTCGCCGTGAAGGTGGTGCGCGCCGAACTCGCCGAAGACCCGGAGTTCCAGCGCCGGTTCGTCCGCGAGGTGGAGGCGGCCCGGCGGGTCACCGGCTTCTTCACCGCGGCCGTGGTCGACGCCGACCCCGCGGGCTCGCCCCCGTGGCTCGCCACCGCCTACGTGCCCGGGCCGTCCCTGGAGACGGCGGTGCGCACGCACGGGGCGTGGCCCCTGCGCTCGCTGCTCTACCTGGGGGCCGGCCTGGTCGAGGCCCTGGAGGCCATCCACGGCACGGGGCTGATCCACCGCGACCTGAAGCCGTCGAACGTGCTGCTCGCCGCCGACGGCCCCCGGGTGATCGACTTCGGGATCTCGATCATCGCCGAGTCGCACGTCCTGACGCAGGCGGGGATGGTGATCGGCACCCCGGGCTTCATGTCGCCCGAGCAGGTGGCGGGACACCCCGTCGGCCCCGCGAGCGACGTGTTCTCGCTGGGCGCGGTGCTGGCCTTCGCGGCCACGGGGACGGGGCCGTTCGGCACCGGCTCCGCGCACTCGGTGAACTTCCGCGCCGTCTACGGCGAACCCGACCTGCGCCTGCTGCCGCCGGGGACCGACTTCATCGGCCGGTGCCTGGAGAAGGATCCCGCGCGACGGCCCACCGTGCCGCAGCTCCTGGCGGAGTTCGCCGGGCTGCTCGGCGAGGGCGGCGGCCACACCTACGGGGGCGGGGCGGCGAACGAGACCGCCTGGCTGCCGCGGGCGGTGGCGGCGGCTCTCGGCGAAGCGGGTGCCGCGCCCGGACGCCCGGCCGACGCGGGCCCCGCGCCGCTGCCCGCGCCCACCCCGGCACCGGCCGCCCCCGCCGACACGCCGTCCCGGCCGGATCCCCGCGTCCCCCTCGCGAAGGACCCCGCCGCGCCGCCCGCGATGCCGGCCACCCCGCCGCCCGCGATGCCCGCCACGCCGCCGGCCGGGACGCCGGGCATGGCGCCGCCGCCCTTCGGCCCTCCGCCCGCGGGCAACCCCTACGCCGTCACGCCCCCCATCCCGTACCCCGCCGGTCCCGCCGGCGGTCCGGCCCGGGCGCCCGGCCGCTTCCGGGGGCGCCGGCTCGTGGCGATCGCCCTCGGCGTCGCCCTGGTGGCGGGCGGCGGCGTCACCGCCGTGATCCTCGCCCAGCAGGACGACCCGCCCGCGAACAAGGGGCAGGGCCAGGGGAAGACCGACGGCAAGAACGACGGCAAGGGCCAGGGGACCCCCACCTCCACCGGGGGCTTCAACGCCGCCGTCGGCAAGGTCGTCAACCCCTCCGACCGCAAGGGCGGCACCCTCCGCCTGGTCAGCGGGCAGGACGCCGACTCCTGGGACCCGGCCCGCTCCTACGCGGGATGGGTCTGGAACGTCCAGCGGCTCTACACCCGCACGCTGATGACCTACGCCGCCGAACCGGGCGAGAAGGGCCTCTCCGTGGTCCCGGACCTGGCCGCGGCGCAGCCCGAGGTGTCCGCCGACGGCCGGACCTACACGTTCAGGCTCAGACCCGGCCTCATGTTCGAGGACGGTACGCCGATCACCGCCGCGGACGTCAAGTACGGCATCGAGCGCGTCTTCGCGCCGGAGATCGTCGGCGGCCCCACGTACCTCGTCGACGTCCTGGACCAGAAGCAGAACTACCCGGGCCCGTACAAGGACACCGGGTCGTCGGGCCTGCGGTCCGTCGAGGCCGTGGACGACCTCACGCTCGTCTTCCGGCTGGCCGAGGCCGACTCCCGGTTCCCCTACCTGCTCACCATGGGCGCGACGGCCCCCGTGCCGCGACAGCGCGACGCCGCCGCCCGGTACGAGACCAGGCCGCTCTCCTCGGGCCCGTACCGGTTCGACTCGTACCAGCCGGGCCGGTCGCTGGTCCTCGTCCGCAACGAGCGGTGGGACCCCGCCACCGACCCGCTCCGCAAGGCCCTCCCGGACCGCGTCGAGCTGAACATCGCGGACACGGCGGCCAAGGTCGACGAGCAGCTGCTGGCCGGCACCGCCGACCTCGACGCCTCCCACGCCGGGCTGTCCCAGGAGACCGCCACCAGGGTGCTGGGCGACCCCGAGCTGAAGGCCGACGTGGACAACCCGTACAGCGGGTACCTCCGGATGGCCGCGCTGATCTCCGACGCCGCCCCGCTGAACAACGTGAACTGCCGCAAGGCGGTGGTGTACGCGGCCGGCACCGAGGCCCTGCGCACCGCGCGCGGCGGCCCGGCGTTCTCCTCGCTGCAGGGCAGCATGCTGCCCCCGACGGCGCGGGGCGCCGACTCCTACGACCCGTTCGGCCTGACCGGGGGGAAGCCCCGGCGGGAGGAGGCCGAGAAGGCGCTGCGGGCCTGCGGCAAGCCCGGCGGCTTCACCGTGAAGACCGCGCTGAACACCGGGAACGCCAAGGACACCCAGGCCGTCACCGCCCTCCAGAACGACCTGAAGGCCGTCGGCATCACGCTGGAGATCGAACGGTTCGACAACGTCCCGGCCTACTACACCGCGCTGGGCTCCCCCCGGATCCAGAAGGAGAAGGGGATCGGGATGCTCATGCTGGGCTGGGGGGCCGACTTCCCCACCGGCGCGGGCTTCCTCCAGCCCCTGGCCGACAGCGCCCTGACCAGGACCGACGGCAACAGCAACTACGCCCGGGTGAACGACGCCCGGATCGACGAACTGTTCGACCAGGCGTCCACCGAGACCGACGAGGCGGCGGCGACCCGGCTCTACCAGGAGATCAACCACCGGCTCACCGACGGGGCCTACTACCTGCCCGTCGTCGCCGAGAAGAACGTCAACTACCGCAACCCGCGGCTGACCAACGTCTACGTCCACGAGGCGTTCAACCTGGTCGACATCCAGGCCCTGGGCGTCGGCGAGAAGCCGTGACACCCCGGTGACGCCCCGGGTCCGGACCGCCCCGCGGCGGTCCGGACCCGCCGCACGCGCCCCCGGGCGCGCCGTCCGTGCCCCCGGCCGCCCCGCCCGGGAGCGGACGCACGCCCTACGCTCGGTGCGGCACGCCGGACGCCCAGCGTGGTGCGTCCGCTCCGTAGCGTCACCGGCCTGCGAAGGTGGGACACGTGAAGGCAATCCGTCGATTCACCGTGCGTCCTGTCCTCCCCGACCCCCTCCGACCCCTCGCCGCGCTGGCGCGCAACCTGCGCTGGTCCTGGCACGAACCGACCCGCGCCCTCTTCGACTCGCTCGCCCCCGAAGGGCTCCGGGGCGCCGACCCGGTGCGGGTCCTCGGCGCCCTGGAGGCCCCCCGGCTCGTCGCGCTCGCCGCCGACGCCGACTTCCTCGCCCGGCTCTCCGTCGCCGCCGAGGACCTCGACGGCTATCTGCGCAGGCCGCGCTGGTACCAGGAGCGCGGCTCCGGCGACGGGCCCGCCGCCCTCGCCTACTTCTCGCCCGAGTTCGGCGTCGCCGCCGCCCTGCCCCAGTACTCGGGCGGCCTCGGCATCCTCGCCGGCGACCACCTCAAGTCCGCCAGCGACCTCGGCGTCCCCCTCGTCGGCGTCGGACTGCTCTACCGCCACGGCTACTTCCGGCAGTCCCTCGGCCGCGACGGCTGGCAGCAGGAGCAGTACCCGGTCCTCGACCCCGGCGAGCTGCCCGTCACCCTGCTCCGCGAACCGGACGGCACCCCCGCCCGGATCACCCTCGCCCTGCCCGGCGGACGCAGCCTCCACGCCCAGTTGTGGATCGCCCAGGTCGGCCGGGTCCCGCTGCTGATGCTCGACTCGGACGTCGAGGAGAACGCCCCCGGCGAGCGGTCCGTCACCGACCGGCTCTACGGCGGCGGCAGCGAGCACCGGTTCCTCCAGGAGCTGCTGCTCGGCATCGGCGGCGTCCGCGCGGTCCGCACGTACACCCGGCTCACCGGCCACCCCGAGCCCGAGGTCTTCCACACCAACGAGGGCCACGCCGGCTTCCTCGGCCTGGAGCGGATCCGCGAACTCCAGGGCGAGGGGCTCGACTTCGACGCCGCCCTGGAGACCGTCCGGGCCGGCACCGTCTTCACCACCCACACCCCCGTCCCGGCCGGCATCGACCGCTTCGACCGGGCGCTGGTCGCCCGCCACCTCGGCGACGACGGTGCCCTGCCCGGCCTCGACACCGGCCGCGTCCTCGCGCTCGGCGACGAGACCCCGCTCGGCGGCGAGCCCGGTGTCTTCAACATGGCCGCCATGGGCCTGCGGCTCGCCCAGCGGGCCAACGGCGTCTCCACCCTGCACGGCGCCGTCAGCCGGGAGATGTTCGCCGGCCTCTGGCCCGGCTTCGACACCGGCGAGGTGCCGATCACCTCCATCACCAACGGCGTCCACGCCCCCACCTGGACCGCCCCCGAGGTCGGCCGGCTCGGCGCCGACGCGAGCGACGCCGAACTGTGGGAGCTGCGCCGCACCCTGCGCACCCGGCTCGTCACCGACGTCCGGGACCGGCTGCGGGCCTCCTGGCGGCAGCGCGGCGCCGCCGCCGCCGAACTCGGCTGGACCGACTCCGTCCTCGACCCCGACGTCCTCACCATCGGCTTCGCCCGCCGGGTCCCCTCCTACAAGCGGCTCACCCTGATGCTCCGCGACAAGGACCGGCTGCGCGCCCTGCTGCTCCACCCCGAGCGGCCGGTGCAGCTGGTCGTCGCCGGCAAGGCCCACCCGGCCGACGACGGCGGCAAGAAGCTCGTCCAGGAGCTGGTCCGCTTCGCCGACGACCCCCGGGTCCGGCACCGGATCGTCTTCCTGCCCGACTACGGCATGGAGATGGCCCGCGGCCTCTACCCCGGCTGCGACGTCTGGCTCAACAACCCGCTCCGCCCCCTGGAGGCCTGCGGCACCAGCGGCATGAAGGCCGCGCTCAACGGCTGTCTCAACCTCTCCGTCCTCGACGGCTGGTGGGACGAGTGGTACGAGCCCGAGTTCGGCTGGGCCATCCCCACCGCCGACGGGGCCGCCGCGGCCGACGAGGAGCGCCGCGACGACCTGGAGGCCGCCGCCCTCTACGAACTGATCGAGCGCCGGGTCGCCCCGCGCTTCTACGACCGCGGCGCCGACGGCGTCCCGGTCGCCTGGACCGCCATGGTCCGCCGCACCCTCGCCGACCTCGGCCCGAAGGTGCTCGCCGACCGGATGGTCCGCGAGTACGTCGAGCGGCTGTACGTCCCCGCCGCCGCGGCCCGCCGGGCGCTCACCCCGGACCGGGCCCGGGAGCTCGCTGCCTGGAAGGCTCGGGTCCGGGCGGCCTGGCCCGGCGTCGCGGTGGACCACGTGGAGATCGGCGACGACCTCGCCGAGGCCGGCGCCGAGCTGGGCGCCACCCCGGTGGTCCGGGTCCGGGTCGCGCTCGGCGGACTCTCCCCGGACGACGTCGAGGTGCAGGCCGTCACCGGCCGCGTCGACGCCGACGACACCCTCGCCGACACCCGCACCTCCGGGCTGAAACCGGCCGGCGGACCGGACCTGGAGGGCCGGCAGCCGTACGCGGGCACCCTGGAGCTCGACCGCACCGGCCCCTTCGGCTGCACCGTCCGCGTGCTGCCCGCCCATCCGCTGCTCGCCCACCCCGCCGAGCAGGGCCTCCTCGCCCTGCCGGAGGACCCGGCGGGCGAGGTCGCGGGGGTGATCCTCAGGTAGCCGGCCCCCGGGACCGCCCGCCCGCCACCGCGCGACGGCGACGCCCGCGACCGCACGACGGCCACGCCCCGACGGGCGTGGCCGTCCGCGCGCCCGGGGCCGCGCACGGCGACCCGCCGGGCCCGGGACCCCGCACGGTGCCGGACGCCGCCGGCCCGGGCGGGACCCGGCCTAGGCTGGAGCGCATGATCAGGGTGCTGCTGGCCGATGACGAGGCGATGATCCGTGCCGGGGTGCGGGCCATCCTCACCACCGACCCGGGGATCGAGGTGGTCGCCGAGGCCGGCGACGGCCACGAGGCCGTGGAGCTGGCCCGGCTGCACCGCCCCGACGTCGCCGTCCTCGACATCCGGATGCCCCGCCTGGACGGCCTCGGCGCCGCCGACGCGCTGCGCCACACCCTCCCGGACACGGCCGTCGTCATGCTCACCACCTTCTCCGAGGACGACTACATCGCCCGGGCCCTCGGCGGCGGCGTCGGCGGCTTCCTCCTCAAGTCCGGCGACCCGCGCGAACTGATCGCCGGGGTCGTCGCGGTCGCCGCCGTCGGCGCCGCCCTGTCGCCCACCGTCGCCCGCCGCGTCATCGACACCCTCGGCGGCGAGCGGCTGACCCGGGCCGCCGCCGCCCGCGACCGGCTCGCCCCGCTCACCGGCCGCGAGCGGGAGGTCGTCTCGCTGCTCGCCGCCGGCTGCTCCAACCAGGAGATCGCCGCCCGCATGTACGTCGTCGAGGGCACCGTCAAGGCCCACGTCAGCGCCGTCCTCGGCCGGCTCGGGCTGCGCAACCGCGTCCAGCTCGCGATCCTCGCCCACGAGGCCGGACTGGTCGGCGACGACCGCGGCGCCGGACCCGGCGGCCCCGGTGCCTGAGACCACCCGGGCCCGCCGCCGCCTCTTCGACCTGGCCCTGTGGCTGCTGCTCTGCGTCCCGGTGCTGCTCCGCTCGGACCCGAACGACGGCGGCTCCTGGCTCCAGGTCGCCGCCGGCGTCACCCTCCTCGGCGGCTGCGTGGCCGTCAGCCGCCGTCGGCCGCTGCTGCCGCTCGCGGCCACCGTCGCCGCGAGCCTGCCCGCAACCCTGGAGCTGTTCACCCCCTCGTACAGCCTCGCGCTCGTCGCCTTCGGCTATCTCGCCGGACGGCGCCAGGACCACACGCGCGGCTCGCTCTGGCTGTTCGGGACGGTGGCCGCCGTGGGGCTGCTGCTCACCCGGCTGACCGGCACCTCCCTCGGCCCCTGGTTCACGCTGCTGCTCGCCCTCGCGCTGGCGATCGTCGCGCCCTGGCTGGTCGGCCGGTACGTCCGGCAGTACGACCGGCTGGTGCGCAGCGGCTGGGAGCTGGCCGACCGGATGGAGCGCGAGCAGGCGGCCGTCGCCGACCGGGAGCGGCTGCGCGAGCGGTCGCGGATCGCCGGCGACATGCACGACTCCCTCGGCCACGACCTGGCGCTGATAGCGGTGCGGGCGGGCGCCCTGGAGGTGGATCCGGGACTCGGCGCCGAGCAGCAGCGGGCGGCGGGGGAGCTGCGCCGGGCGGCGGCGGAGGCGACCGAGCGGCTGCGGGACGTCATCGGGGTGCTGCGGGAGGAGGGCGCCGGGGCGCCGACGGCCCCGCCGGGCGAGACGGCCGGCGAGCTGGTGGACCGGGCCCGGGCCTCGGGGCTCGACGTGACGCTGTCCGGTGCCCCGCCGGAGCTGCCGGGGATGGCGGGCCGGGCGCTGTACCGGGTGGTGCAGGAGGGCCTGACGAACGCGGCGAAGCACGCCCCGGGCGCCGCCGTCGCGGTCGGGTTCCGGGAGGCGGGGCCGCGCGTGACGGTACGGGTGGAGAGCGGGCCCGGCACCGGGGGCGGGCCGCCCGCGTCCGGGGGCTCGGGGCTGGTCGGCCTGGACGAGCGGGTCCGGCTGGCCGGCGGCACCCTGACGCACGGCCCGGTGAGGGGCGGCGGTTTCGCCCTGGCGGCGGTGCTGCCGCGGCGGGTCCCGGCGGCGGTGCCGGCCGCGCCGACCTCGGCCCGGGAGCTGGACCGGGCCCGTCGGCGGGTCCGCGAGGACCTGGTGCGGGCGATCTGGATCCCGCTGGCGCTGCTGGCCGCGCTGGCGGTGCTGACGGCGGGCGTGGCGGTGTGGTCGCAGTCCCGTTCGTATCTGGAGCCCGACAACTACGCGCGGCTGCTGGTCGGCCAGACGTACGCGGAGATCGTGGAGGACCTGCCCGACCACGCCCTGGAGACGCCGCCGCGCGGGCTGCCGGCGGAGCCGGCCGGGGTGGACGACTGCCGCTACTACCGGGCGACGGTCTTCGCGGAGGTCCCGGTCTACCGGCTGTGCTTCGACGGCGGGCGGCTGGTCTCCGCGGACGAACTGCCGTGAGACGGGCGGACGCCCGGAGGGAAGGTTCCCTCCGGGCGTCCGCGGTGACTGCCTCGGGCCGTGCCTCCCGGGTTACGGGAAGGTCAGCTTGAAGCTGTTGATGTAGCCGGTGTCCGCGGACGCCTTGTCCTGGACGCGCAGCTTCCAGACGCCGTTGGCGACCTCGGAGGAGGCGTTCACGGTGTAGGTCTGCTGGATGTTGTCGGCGCTGCTGCCGGTCCGGTTGTGCAGGTTGTAGACCGAGCCGTCGGGGGCGATGAGGTCGACGACCAGGTCACCGATCCAGGTGTGGACGATGTCCACGCCGACGGAGAGGTTGCTGGGCGCGTTGCCCGTGACGCCGGAGACGGTCACGGAGGAGGTCACCGCGGCGCCGTTGTCCGGGACGGACACGTCGGCGGTGTTCTCGAAGACCTTGCCGGTGGGCGGCGTGGTGCCGGGGCGGGTGCCGACGTTCACGGCGGCCCAGGCGTGCTGGACGGCGAGCGCCTCGGGGCTGCCGGCGCCGTACAGCTCCTCGGCGACCGCGACCGTGCCGGTGCGGGCACCGGCGTAGTTGGTCGAGGAACCCCACTTGGTGGTGAGGGCCTTGAACCAGATCAGCCGGGCCTTGTCGATGCCGATGCCGGTGACGGGCAGGCCGTCGGAGGTCGGCGAGTCGTAGGTCACGCCGTTGACGGTCTTGACGCCGCTGCCCTCGGAGAGCAGGTAGAAGAAGTGGTTCGCCGGGCCCGAGGAGTAGTGGACGTCGATGGAGCCGATGCCCGAGTACCACGCGTCCTTGGACGAGCCGTCCTTGCTCGGCTTGTCCATGTAGCGGAGCGGGGTGCCGTTGCCGCGGATGTCGATCTTCTCGCCGACGAGGTAGTCGCCCTTGTCGTTGGCGTTGTTGGCGTAGAACTCGACGGCCGCCGCGAAGATGTCCGAGGTGGCCTCGTTGAGGCCGCCGGACTCGCCGCTGTAGACCAGGCCGGCGGTGTTGGAGGTGACGCCGTGCGTCATCTCGTGCGCGGCCACGTCGATGGAGGTGAGCGGCTTGCTGTTGCCCGTGCCGTCGCCGTAGGTCATGCAGAAGCAGGAGTCCTGCCAGAAGGCGTTGACGTAGGCGTTGCCGTAGTGGACCCGGGAGTAGGCGCCGACGCCGTCGCCGCGGATGCCGCTGCGGCCGTGGACGTTCTTGTAGTAGTCCCAGGTGAGGGCCGCGCCGTAGTGCGCGTCCGCGCCCGCGGTCTCCTTGTTGGCGGGGAGGCCGTTGCCCCACGTGTCCGTGGTGTTGGAGAACAGCGTCCCGGTGCCCGACGTACCGCCGTTGAGGTTGTACGTCTTGTGGTTGCCGCGGGTGGTGTCGGTCAGCGTGTACGAGGGCGCGGTGCCGAGCGTCACCTGGCCGCTGTACATGGTGTTGCCGACGCCGGTCTCGACGGCCTGCCACTCGTAGAGCTTCTCGCCGGTCTTCGCGTCCGTGACGACGTGCAGCTCGTTCGGGGTGCCGTCGTGCTGGAGGCCGCCGACGACGGTCTCGTACGCGAGGACGGGCGCGCCCTTGGCCATCCACACGACCTTGCGCGGGGCGCGGTCGGCGGCGGCCTTCTTCGAGCCGTCCGCGGCGGCGAGGCCGAGGGCCTGCTTCTCGGCGGCGGCCGGGGCGACGTCGGCGGTGAGGTCGACGTTCTTGAGCTCGGCGCGGCTGGACCGGCTGACTCCGGTCGTGGCGCCCGCCTTGGTCTCGGCGACGACCAGGTCGCCACCGAGGACCGGGAGGCCCGCGTAGGTGCGCTCGTAGCGCGTGTGGGTCGTGCCGTCGCGGTCCTGGACCACGTCACGGACGACGAGCTTCTCCTGGGCGCCGAGGCCCAGCTCCTTGGCCGTCTCGGCCTTGGAGGCGTCGGCGGCCTTGATCAGCGCGCCGCGCTCGGCGGGGGTGAGGTCGGCCGGCAGCTTGCCGGGGTTGACCTTGCCGGCGGCCGGGGCCGCGGGGGCGGCGGCGATGTCGGCGGAGGCGCTGCCGGCCTGGACGCCGACGGCGAGCATGGCGGCGGCGGCGACGAGGGCGCCGGTCGCGGTGGCGCGGCGGCTGGGCGTGGATCTCACGCGAACTCCTTTTGCGAGGGGGGTACCGAGCCGCTGGGTGGGCGGGCCGGGCGTTGCAAGCAGAGCGGTGACGCACGATCGGGTGAAGCGGCGAACGCGGTTGCGAGGAACCGGGGGAGAGACTGGCAGCTACCGCCGGTATCTGTCAGGAGCGCGTCAACAACTTGGCCGGAAGTCGTTCGCTGCGCGTACGGCGCTGTTCGTTAACCGGACGTTTCATCGATCATGGACGGGGTGTCACCCCCCGTTCGGCGTGCGGGAATCCCCTCGCGGGCGGAGATCCGGAACCTTTGCCTCCGCTGTGTGTCCCGCTCCTCGGACACCGGCCGCCTTTACCGAACCGATGGCCGGATTCTTTCGGCGTGAACCGGTTATTCCGCGGCGGCGGTCCGCCGTCGCGCCGGAAGCCCGCGCCGATGGCCGGATGGATCGTGCCTCTGGCATGATCCATCCGGACTTTCCCGCAGGAGGGAAGGCCGACCGGGGGAGGGCACCCGTGATCGCCGGGATCGGACTGTGCGCGTTCGGGATCCTCGGACTGGTGTGGGGCGCGCGATACGCCTTCAACCTCCGCGGGGCGACCGACCGGCTCCTGGCCCGCGGGCGCGAGGCGCGCGCCTTCACCGCCGCGCGCCGGGGTGAGCCGGCCCCCGCTCCGGCCGGGCCCCCGGCCTGGCTGCTCCGGCTCCGCGCGGGCGCCGTCCTGGCCTTCAGCCCGGTGATCGTCCTCGCGGGCCTCGCCATCGCCTTCCGCTGACCCGCCCCGCCCGGGCCCCCGGGAGAAGGCCCGGGCGGGTCCTCACCCCGTCAGGGAGTCCCGCCACGCCCGGTGGAGACCCGCGTAGCGGCCCTCGCCGCCCACCAGTTCCGCGGGGGTGCCGTCCTCCACGATCCGGCCCGCCTCCATCACCAGGACCCGGTCGGCGACCTCCACCGTGGACAGGCGGTGGGCGATGACGACCGCCGTACGGCCCGCGAGGACCGTGTCCATCGCGTGCTGCACCGCCCGCTCGCCCGGCACGTCCAGCGAGCTCGTCGCCTCGTCCAGGATGAGCACCGCGGGATCCGCGAGCAGCGCCCGCGCGAAGGCCACCAGCTGCCGCTGGCCCGCCGAGATCCGGCCACCGCGCTTGCGCACGTCGGTGTCGTAGCCGTCCGGCAGCCCGGCGATGAACGCGTGCGCGCCGATCGCCTTCGCCGCCCGCTCGACCTCCTCCCGGGTGGCGTCCGGGCGGCCGATCGCGATGTTCTCCGCCACCGTGCCGGAGAACAGGAACGCCTCCTGCGTCACCATCACCACCCCGCGCCGCAGCTCCGGCGTCGCCAGCTCCCGCAGGTCCACGCCGTCCAGCAGCACCCGTCCGTCCGTCGGGTCGTAGAAGCGGGCCAGCAGCTTCGCCAGCGTCGACTTGCCCGCGCCGGTCGCGCCGACCACCGCCACCGTCTGCCCGGCGGGGATCCGCAGGTCGAAGCGGGGCAGCACCTCGCCGCCCGTCCGGTAGGCGAACCGCACCCCGTCGAAGACGACCTCCCGGCCCGGCGCCGTCCCGGCCCGCTCCGGCAGGTCCCGCGGCGCCGTCGCCTCCGGCACGCCCGGCTCCTGCGCCAGCAGGCCCGCGATCTTGGTGAGCGAAGCGGCCGCCGACTCGTACGAGTTGAGGAACATCCCGAGCCGGTCGATCGGGTCGTACAACCGGCGCACGTACAGCACCGCCGCCGCCAGCACGCCCAGCTCCAGCGAACCGCCCGCCACCCGGTAGGCGCCCCACAGGCACATGCCGGCCACCGCCGTGTTCGCCACCAGCCGCGAGCCCACCACGTAGCGGGCCATCTCCAGGAGCGCGTCGCCGTTGCTCCGCTCGTGCCGGTGGTTGAGCGCGCCGAACTCCGCCTCGTTCACCCGCTCCCGGCGGAACGCCCGCACCGGCCGGATCCCGTTCATGGTCTCCGCGAACTTCACGATCACCCCGGCGATCGCCGTCGACCGCTCCGCGTACACCGCGCCCGCCCGCCGCCGGTACATCCGCACCAGCAGGTACAGCGGCCCGAAGGAGGCCACCGCCACCGCCCCGATCCCCAGGTCCAGCCAGAGCAGCACCAGCGAGATCGACACGAACGACAGCACCACCCCGATCAGCTCCTGGAGCCCCTCCGACAGCAGCTCCCGCAGCGACTCCACGTCCGTCGTCGACCGCGAGATCAGCCGCCCCGAGGTGTACCGCTCGTGGAAGTCCACGCTCAGCACCTGCGCGTGCCGGAAGATCCGCCCCCGCAGGTCCAGCAGCACGTCCTGGTTGATCCGCGCCGCGCCCCGCACGAAGACGTACTGGAGCGCCCCGGCGCCGACCGCGCACAGCAGATAGCCGGCCGCCACCGCGACCAGCGGCCCGTGGTCCCCGGCCCGGAAGGCCGGCACCCCCCGGTCGATCGCGTACGCCACGAGCAGCGGGCCCGCCTGGACCGCCGCCTCCTTCACCAGCAGCACCAGCGCCGCCACCGCCACCCGGAAGCGGTGCGCGGCCAGCAGCGAGCGCAGCAGCGCCCCGGTCGCCCCGCGCGGCGCCGGCAGGTCGTCCCGGTCGAACGGGTCGCCGGGGCCGAGCGGCTCCTCCCGCTCCTCCTCCGGGTCCTCCCGCCGCGCGAGCATGGTCTCCGTCATCGCCGCCCGTCTCCCTCGCCCGTGCGCGCGCCCGACATCAGCCAGGCGTACTCGGTGCTGCTCCGCAGCAGTTCCTGATGGGTGCCGACCGCCGCGATCCGGCCCTCCGAGAGGAGCGCCACCCGGTCGGCCAGCATCACCGTCGACGGCCGGTGCGCCACGACCAGCGCCGTCGTCTCCTTCAGCACCTCGCGCAGGGCCGCCTCCACCCGCGCCTCGGTGTGCACGTCCAGCGCCGACAGCGGATCGTCGAGCACCAGGAAGCGCGGCCGGCCGACGACCGCCCGGGCCAGCGCCAGCCGCTGCCGCTGACCGCCCGACAGGCTCAGCCCCTGCTCCCCGACCTGCGTCCCGGCCCCCTCGGGCAGCCGCCCGACGAAACCGTCCGCCTGCGCGATCCCCAGCGCCCGGTCGAGCTCCGGCGTCCCGGCCGCCGCGTCCGCGCCCATCAGCACGTTCTCGCCGACGCTCGCCGAGAAGAGGGTGGGCTCCTCGAAGGCCACCGACACCAGCGTGCGCAGCCGCTCCCGCTCCATCACGGCGATGTCCTCGCCGTCCAGCAGGATCCGCCCCCCGCTCGCCTCGTGCAGCCGGGGCACCAGCGCGGTCAGCGTGGTCTTGCCGGAGCCGGTCGCCCCGACGAGCGCCAGCGTCTCGCCCGGCCGCACGTGCAGATCGATGCCGTCCAGCACCGGCGGCGCGCCCTCCGGCGCGTCCGGGAAGCGGAACGACACGCCCTCGAACCGCAGCCCGGCCGCGGACCCGTGCACCGCGGGGGCGCCCGCGGGGGCGTCCCGCTCCTCCTCGGCGTCCATCACCTCGAAGTACCGCTCGGTCGCCGTCACCGCCTCCTGGCTCATCGCCAGCAGGAAGCCGATCGAGTCCACCGGCCAGCGCAGCGCGAGCGCCGTCGACAGGAAGGCCACCAGGGTGCCCGCCGACAGGCCGCCGTCCGCGACCCGCACCGTGCCGAGCACCAGCGCCGCGCCGATCGCCAGCTCCGGCAGGACCGTGATCAGCGCCCAGATCGTGGCGAGCAGCCGGGCCTTGGACAGTTCGGTGGAGCGCAGCAGCTCCGCGAGCCGGCGGAAGGACTCCGCCTGGCTGCGGTGCCGGCCGAAGCCCTTGACGATCCGGATGCCGAGGACGCTCTCCTCCACCACCGTCGTCAGATCGCCCACCTGGTCCTGCGCGCGCCGCGCCACCACGCCGTAGCGCCGCTCGAAGTACGAGCAGAGCACCATCACCGGCACCACCGGGGTGAGCAGCACCAGACCGAGCGACCAGTCCTGGGCGAGCAGCAGCGCGCAGCCCGCCACGATCGTCACGCCGTTGACCACCAGGAAGGTCAGCGGGAAGGCCAGGAACATCCGGACGATCATCAGGTCCGTGGTGCCGCGCGACAGCAGCTGCCCGGACGCCCACCGGTCGTGGAAGGCGATCGGCAGCCGCTGGAGCCGGCCGTACAGGTCCTCCCGCATCCGCGCCTCCACCGAGGACAGCGGCCGGGCCACCAGCCACCGCCGCAATCCGAACAGCACGGCCTCGGTGATCCCGAGCAGCAGCAGGTAGAGCGCCCCCAGCCACACCCCGCCGGGGTCCCGGTCGGCGACCGGGCCGTCCACCAGCCACTTCAGGACCAGCGGGATCACCAGGGAGAGACAGGAGGCGACGATCGCGACGGCGCCGGCGGTGAAGAACCGCCCGCGCACGGGCCGGACGTACGGCCAGAGCCGCAGCAGCACCCGCACGGCCGAACGGCGGGCGGGGGCGGACTCGGAGGGAGCAGGTTTCTCGGGCATCAGGTCCGACCTTACGAGTCACCCCTGACACGTCTCACCCGATTTTCGTCCGCGCGGCCCCTCCGGCCCGTGCCCGCCCTCCGCTGACCCCCGCGGGCGGCGGCCTCACCCCGCCACCCGCAGCAGCACCACCGACCGCGCCCCCACCTCCAGCACCGCCCCGCCCGGGTGGAGCGTGCCCGGGGGCGCGGTCTGGTCGTCGAGGGCGGTGTCCAGGACGCGCTCGTACGTCTGCGCCCACGGCGCCCCGGGGAGCCGGAAGTCCAGCGGGGCCGGGCCCGCGTGCAGCACGGCGAGGAAGCTGTCGTCGAGGACCTGCTCGCCGCGCTCGTCCCGGCCCGGTATGTCGCGGCCCGACAGGTAGAGGGCGAGCGTGGCCGAGGGGGCGTACCAGTCCCGCTCGGTCATCTCGGTGCCGTCGGGGCCGAACCAGGCGAGGTCCCGCAGCCCGTCCGCGCCCTGCGGCCGGCCGGAGAAGAAGGCGCGGCGGCGCAGCACCGGGTGGCGGTGGCGCAGGTCGAGCAGCCGCCTCGTCAGGGCGAGGAGCTGGGCGCGGCCCGGGTCCTCGGGGAGGGACCAGTCGAGCCAGCCGGTCTCGTTGTCCTGGCAGTACGCGTTGTTGTTGCCGCCCTGGGTGCGGCCCATCTCGTCGCCCGCGACGAGCATCGGCACGCCGGTGGAGAGCAGCAGAGTGGTGAGCAGGTTGCGCAGCTGCCGCAGCCGGAGCGCCTGGATCCCCGGGTCGTCGGTCTCGCCCTCGGCCCCGCAGTTCCAGGAGCGGTTGTCGTGGGTGCCGTCCCGGTTGCCCTCGCCGTTGGCCTCGTTGTGCTTGCGCTCGTACGTGACGAGGTCGCGCAGGGTGAAGCCGTCGTGGGCGGTGACGAAGTTGACGGAGGCGTAGGGGCGGCGGCCGCCCCAGGCGTAGAGGTCGCTGGAGCCGGAGAGCCGGTAGCCGAGGTCCCGGACGTCGGGCAGCGCGCCGCGCCAGAAGTCCCGTACGGCGTCCCGGTAGCGGTCGTTCCACTCGGTCCACAGCGGGGGGAAGGCGCCGACCTGGTAGCCGCCGTTGCCGACGTCCCAGGGTTCGGCGATGAGCTTGACCCGGCGCAGCACCGGGTCCTGGGCGATGACGGCGAGGAACGGCGAGAGCATGTCGACGTCGTGCATGGAGCGGGCCAGCGCCGCCGCGAGGTCGAAGCGGAAGCCGTCGACGCCCATCTCGGTGACCCAGTAGCGCAGGCTGTCGGTGATGAGCCGGAGCACCTGCGGCTGGACGACGTGCAGGGTGTTGCCGCAGCCGGTGTAGTCGGCGTACCGGCGGGCGTCGGACTGGAGCCGGTAGTAGCCGCGGTTGTCGATGCCCTTGAGGGACAGGGTGGGGCCGAGTTCTCCGGCCTCCGCCGTGTGGTTGTAGACGACGTCGAGGATGACCTCGATGCCGGCCGCGTGCAGTGCCCGGACCATCCGCTTGAACTCGCCGACCTGCTGTCCGGTGGTGCCGGACGAGGAGTAGCCGGCGTGCGGGGCGAAGTAGCCGATCGAGTTGTAGCCCCAGTAGTTGGTGAGGCCGCGGCGCAGCAGGTGGTCCTCGTGGGCGAACTGGTGGACCGGCAGCAGCTCGACCGCCGTCACGCCGAGGCGGACGAGGTGGTCGACGGCGGCCGGGTGGGCGAGGCCCGCGTAGGTGCCCCGCAGGTGCTCGGGGATGCCGGGGTGGCGGGCGGTGAAGCCCTTGACGTGCACCTCGTAGATGACCGAGTCCTGCCAGGGCGTCTTGGGCCTGCGGTCGTCGGACCAGTCGTCGTCGTCCCGCACGACGACCCCCTTGGGGACGTGCGGGGCGGAGTCCCGCTCGTCGCGGACGGTGTCGGCGACGTGCTGCTGCGGCCAGTCCCGCACGTGCCCGTACACCTCGGAGGGCAGCCGGAACTCGCCGTCGACGGCCCGCGCGTACGGGTCGAGGAGCAGCTTGGCCGGGTTCCAGCGGGCGCCGGTCCACGGGTCCCAGCGTCCGTGCACCCGGTAGCCGTACCGCTGCCCGGGGCCGACGCCGGGCACGAAGCCGTGCCAGATCTCGTGGGTGAGTTCGGTGAGCGGCAGCCGGGTCTCGGTGCCGTCGGGCGCGAAGAGGCAGAGCTCCACGGCCTCGGCGCCGCCCGCCCACAGTGCGAAGTTGGTGCCCCTGGTCCCGTCGGGGCCGGTCCGGCAGCGGGCCCCGAGCGGGGTGGGCGTCCCCGGCCACACCGGGGGCGCGGTCCGTCCGGGGGCATGCTCCGGTACCGCCTGCTGATCGGCTGCGCTCGACACCGCCCTGGCCTCCCGCGGCTCCGGCGGGGCACGCGTGACGGGGGCGGGGCGTCCCGGCCCCGGCCCCGCGCGTCCTCCCGCACCTCGTGTACTCCCGGTCGTCCTCCCTGTTCTGCCCGCGCGGCCGTCCCCCCAACATGGCCCGCACGGACGTTTCCCCTGGAGGGGGGTCGTCGTTGGGCCACGCGTGACACGTGTATGGGTACGGGCCGGGCAACTCCTCGCGGTGGCGGGGCTCCTCGTGGGTCTCGCCGGCTGCACCGGATCGGACGGGGAAGGAGGCGTCGGCCCGGGGCTCCCGGGCAAGGCGCGGGCCCCTGGGGACGTGATCCGGGTCAGCCCGGAGGACGGCAGCCGGGCGGTTCCCGCGGACGGGCCGCTGGAGGTCCGGGTCGACAGCGGACGGCTCGAACGGGTGAGCGTGACCCAGGTGGCGGACGGGCGCCGTTCGGCCGTTCGGGGGGCGATCGCGGCCGACGGGCTGCGCTGGCGGCCGGCCGACGGCACCCGGCTGGCGCTCGCCGCGAAGTACAGCGTGGACGCGGTGGCGCTGGACGCGCACGGGCGCCGTTCGGCCCGGCACACCACCTTCACCACCGTGGTGCCGGAGAGCCGCTTCATCGGCTACTTCACGCCGGAGAACCGTTCCACGGTCGGCGCCGGCATGATCGTCTCCTTCGGCTTCAACCGGCCGGTCGAGAACCGGGCCGCGGTGGAGCGGGCCATCCGGGTCACCGCGGACCCGCCGGTGGAGGTCGTCGGCCACTGGTTCGGCAAGGAGCGGCTGGACTTCCGCCCGGCGGAGTACTGGGCGGCCGGCACGAAGGTGACCGTCGAGCTCGGACTGCGGGACGTCGAGGGCGCCCCCGGCGTCTACGGCATCCAGCGCAAGACGGTGGGCTTCACGGTGGGCCGCTCCCAGGTCTCCCTCGTCGACGCCGCCGCCCACACCATGGAGGTCAGGCGGGACGGGCGGGTCCTCGCCACCCTGCCGGTCACGGCGGGCGCGCCGAAGACCACGACGTACAACGGGAAGATGGTGGTGACGGAGCTGTACGACGTGACCCGGATGAACGGCGCCACGGTCGGCTTCGGCGGCGAGTACGACATCAAGGACGTGCCGCACGCCATGCGGCTCACCGAGTCCGGGACCTTCATCCATGGCAACTACTGGGCGGACGCGTCCACCTTCGGCTCGGCCAACGTGAGCCACGGCTGCGTGGGCCTGCGGGACGTGAAGGGCGGCGGCGCCGACACCCCGGCGGGCTGGTTCTTCGACCGGAGCCTGATCGGCGACGTCGTCGAGGTGGTCAACTCCAAGGACCGGAAGGTCGCCCCGGACAACGGCCTGGGCGGCTGGAACATGGACTGGGAGGGGTGGAAGGAGGGCTCGGCCCTGCGCTGACCCGACCCGGTCCCGGGGCCGGACGCGTGCCGCTCCCCGGCCGCCTCCGGCCCCGCGTCAACTGGGACTGAACGGTGACATTCACGTGGAACTTTCGTGTCTTCCGGTGTGATTATCTAGCGCCGTGCGCGGGACGTGCGTACAGGGGGTGGGGCCCGGCCGGCAGCCGGGTCGTGCGAGGGGAGAAGACCATAGTGAACGGGCAGCCGATATCGGGGAAGTCGGCGCGGCGGCGGGGCGTCCGCCTCGGGGCCCTGGCCACGGGGGCACTGCTGCTGGTCCTGACCGCCTGCGGCGGCGACCCGGCGAAGGACGACGCGGGAAGCGGCGGCACGGCGGGCGGCCAGAAGACCGGGGCTCCCGACAACGCCGCCTCCCAGGCGGTCGTGACCGTCCTGCCGAAGGACGGCGCCGACTCGGTCGCCACCAGCGGGGCGCTCAAGGTCACCGCCGAGCAGGGCAAGCTGACGACCGTGACCGTCGCCGACTCCAAGGGCTCCGCGGTCGAGGGGAAGATCTCGGCGGACGGCGCGAGCTGGGAGCCGCTGGCCCACCTGTCGGGCGGCACGCAGTACAAGGTCCACGCGATCGCGAAGGACGCCGAGGGCCGTGAGTCGGCGAAGGACACCACCTTCACCACCCTGGTCCCGAAGAACACCTTCATCGGCCACTACACGCCCGAGGCGGGCACCACGGTCGGCGTCGGCATGCCGGTCTCCATCAACTTCACCCGGGGCATCACCGACCCCGAGGCGGTGGAGAAGGCCATCAAGGTGACGGCCGAGCCCGCCGTCGAGATCGAGGGCCACTGGTTCGGCAACGACCGCCTCGACTTCCGCCCCGAGGAGTACTGGAAGGCCGGCACCAAGGTCACCGTCGAGCTGAACCTGGACGGCGTCGAGGGCCGCCCGGGCGTCTACGGCAAGCAGAAGAAGACGTACTCCTTCACCATCGGACGCCGTCAGGTCTCCACGGTCGACGCGAGCGCCAAGACGATGAAGGTCGAGCGCGACGGGCAGATCATCAAGACCCTGCCGATCACCGCGGGCGCCCCGTCCACGACCACGTACAACGGTCAGATGGTCATCAGCGAGAAGTACAAGGTGACCCGGATGAACGGCGCCACCGTCGGCTTCGGCGGCGAGTACGACATCAAGGACGTGCCGCACGCCATGCGCCTGTCCACCTCCGGCACCTTCGTGCACGGCAACTACTGGGCCCCGAAGTCCACCTTCGGCTCCCAGAACGTCAGCCACGGCTGCGTCGGCCTCTCGGACACCCGGGGCGCGGGCGACAGCTCCACCCCGGCCGCCTGGTTCTTCGACCGCTCGATCATCGGTGACGTCGTCATCGTGAAGAACTCGAAGGACAAGGAGATCAAGCCGGAGAACGGCCTGAACGGCTGGAACCTGTCCTGGTCGGAGTGGACCGCCTAGTCCCTCCCCGCCCGTACGGGCCCGGTGCCGAGCGCTCTGTGAGCAACGGCACCGGGCCCGTCGGCGTTAACGGCCACTAACCTCTCTCCCATGACTGTGAACCTCGAAGTCGCCGACGGCGTCGGCACGATCCGCCTCGACCGTCCGCCGATGAACGCCCTGGACATCGCCACCCAGGACCGGCTGCGCGAGCTGGCCCAGGAGGCCACCGACCGCGACGACGTGCGGGCCGTGGTCCTCTACGGAGGCGAGAAGGTCTTCGCGGCCGGCGCGGACATCAAGGAGATGCAGGCCATGGACCACGTGGCCATGATCGAGCGGTCGCGCGCCCTCCAGGACTCCTTCACCGCCGTCGCCCGCATCCCCAAGCCGGTCGTCGCCGCCGTCACCGGGTACGCCCTCGGCGGCGGCTGCGAGCTCGCCCTCTGCGCCGACTACCGGATCGCCGGCGACAACGCCAAGCTGGGCCAGCCCGAGATCCTGCTCGGCCTGATCCCCGGCGCCGGCGGCACCCAGCGGCTCTCCCGGCTGGTCGGCCCCTCCCGCGCCAAGGACCTCATCTTCACCGGCCGGATGGTGAAGGCCGACGAGGCGCTCGCCCTCGGCCTGGTCGACCGGGTGGTCCCGGCCGCCGAGGTCTACGAGCAGGCGCACGCCTGGGCCGCGAAGCTCGCCCAGGGCCCGGCGGTGGCGCTGCGCGCCGCCAAGGAGGCGATCGACCAGGGCCTGGAGGCCGACATCGACACCGGCCTCGCCCTCGAACGCACGTGGTTCTCCGCGCTGTTCGCCACCGCGGACCGCGAGACCGGCATGCGCAGCTTCGTCGAAGAGGGCCCGGGCAAGGCGAAGTTCGCCTGACCGGCGGCCGGGCACCGGCCGATCCGACGGACCGTCACCGCGACGCGCCGTCCCGCGGGGGCCATTCCACCGGAACGGCCCCCGCGATCCGTTTCCTGCGGCCATGATGGGGGGCATGGCGGGCCTGGAGAGCAGGGAACAACCACGGCAGGGCGGCGTGCCCGCCGCCCGGTGGTCACCGACCCTGGAGGACGAGGAAGCCCTCGCGGCGATGGCCCGGCACGGCAATCCGGCGGAGGTCGACGTCCGGCTGGACTCGCTGCCGGAGTCGGCCAGGATCGCCCGCCGGATGACCCAGTACGTGGTGCTCCGGCAGTGGGGGCTCGGCCCGACGCTGGCCGAGCACGCCGTCCTGCTCGTCTCCGAACTGGTGGGCAACGCGGTCCGGCACACCGGCGCCCGGGTCTTCGTGCTGCGTGCCCAGCGGCGTCCGGGCCGGATCCGGATCGAGGTGCGCGACCCCTCGCGCGGGCTGCCCTGTCTGATGCCGGTGGCCGAGCTCGACGAGAGCGGCCGGGGCCTCTTCCTCGTCGACAAGCTCTCCGACCGGTGGGGCGCCGACCTGGGGCCGCGCGGCAAGACGACCTGGTTCGAGATGCGGGTCACCGACCGCTGAACGCACGGAAGCCCCCGCGCGCCGTGGTGGGGCTGCTGGGGGCTTCCGTGTGATGCGCCGTGGACGGGGGGGTGTATCCACGGCCGCAGAGGCGACCTGGCCCGGGTCAATGGGGGTCGTGTCATCGACTATGACAGACGAGAGGCCACCCCGCCAAACGCCCATATCGGTATTAAGTCGGGCATTGGCGTACGTTTTAACTGTGAATCGTTGGTGACGTGTGGCACTCACCTTGCAAACTGTGAATGGCTATGCGGTTCATCGGTTGTTTCCCTCGATCATCCACATGGTGGACAGCCAAAGGCGGCCTACAGCGCGGTGAGCAGCGCCTCCGAGGCCACCGGCCGGTACCCCGCCGCCTGGAAGGTCCGCACGCTCCGCGCGTTGCCCGGAGACTGCTGCGCCCACACCACGGAGTCCGGCGTCAGGTGCCGCGCCGCCGCGGCCAGCGCCCGGCCGAGCCCCCGGTGCCGGACCTCCTCGTCCACCTCGATCGCCGCCTCCATGCGCCCGGCCACCCCGCGGCCCAGGATCAGCACGCCGCCGTCCGCCGCCCAGACCCGCACCTCGTCCCGGTACTTCAGCGCCCGCGCCACCCGCGGGTGCTCCGGGTCCTGGATCTCGCGCAGCCCGACCGGCGGCGGGCCCGGTAGGGCGTCGGCGACCGTCAGCAGGTCCACGGTGTTCATCCGCCGGCCGGTCCGCGCCATCAGCCGCACCAGGAAGCCCGGGTTCATGCTCGCCGCCAGCGGATCGCTGCCGGTCGCGGCCAGCTCCGCCCGCACCCACTCCGGGTCGACGTCGGCGAAGACCACCGAATGGGCCGTGAAGGCCAGCACCCCGGCGTCCCGCCCGTCCGGCTGCGGGACCACCGTCGTCCGCCCGTCCATGGCGGGGAACTCCCCGCGCGCCGCCGCGTCCAGGATCCGTCTCACGTCACCGCTCATACCGCCATCATCGGGCACCCGGTCGGCCAGCTAATCTGACCCCCGTCAGAACAGCACCGAGAAGGGGCGGAAGCAGTGGCGGACATCGAGTCGGCACGCACGGCATTCAACCGGTACGACGTGGACGGGGACGGCTTCATCACCGCCGCGGAGTACAAGAGCGTCATGGCCCAGCTGGGTGACTTCAACGTCACCGAGACGGTGGCCGAGGCGCTCATCAAGCAGCGCGACGACAACGGCGACGGCCGTCTGTCGTGGGACGAGTTCTGGTCCCACCTCAGCAAGGCGTGACCCGGGCCTGACCGGTCCCCGGGGTCGGGCCGGGCGGCGTTCACCCTGAGTTGCCGCCCGTCCCGGGCTCGGTGACGATCGTCCGGTGACGCTTCCCGGACCCCTCGGCACCCCGAACCGTCCGACCGTCGCGGCCGTCGCCGCCGCCGCCGCGGTCCTCACCGCCGTCCTCGCCGTCGCCCTCCTCGGCACCGGCCTCGCCGGCACGGGCACCGGCGAACTGCGCATACCCGCGGCCGGCGCCACCTCCCTGCTGAGAGTGCTCCTCCTGGCCGGCCTCGCCCTCGCCGCCGGCGAACTCGCCGGCACCCGGCTCGCCGGCGCCGGCCCGCTGCCGCGTCCGCCGGCCGTCCCCGGCGCCCTGCTC
>NZ_BNBS01000031.1 GCF_014656075.1 Streptomyces hydrogenans | reverse complement strand
ACTTCGGCCGCGAGCTGCCGGACTTCACCTGGGAGCGCACCGACCGCGTCGACGCGCTCCGCGCCGCGGCGGGTGTCTAGCCCGTGTCCCGCGGATCAGGGCGGACAGGCCCGGTCGCTCTCCGGCTCGGGGAGCAGCCCCCTGGTCGCGATCAGATAGCCGAGCTGCGCCCGGCTGACGCTGCCGAGGCGCCGCGAGATCCGGCTGATGTACTCGGCCACGGTGCGCCTGCTGATGCCGAGCCCGCGCGCGATCTTCTCCTCGGTGTGCCCGGCGACCAGGAAGCGGACGATGCTCTGCTCCAGCTCGGAGACGACGATCTCCGGGCGCTTGCCGGCGGCCGGGTCCACCAGGGTGCCGCGCGCCCAGGCGCACTCGAAGACATTGGCCAGATAACGGACGACATGGGGGTCCCGCACCTCCAGTGCTTCTTCCGGAGAATGCGAAAGAGTGGGAATGAAAGCGACGGTGCGATCGCAGATGATGACCCGGTCGAACATCTCGTCCACGGTCCTGATGTTTCCGCCGGCTTCCACGACGGTGCGAATGTAATCAGCCGTGGGAGGATGATTCCACACCGCGTGCTGATAAAGGGTGCGCTGCGAAACGCCTCTCGACAGCAGGTCCAGATTCCGCTGGACCACCGTCTCCAGGATCTCCGGCGGCCGCCGGCCGCCCGGCTGGGCCGTCAGCAGCTCGGCCTTGCACAGGCCCACCGCGGCGTCGATCGTCTCCGCGATCTCCGCCGCGCCCCGTAACACCGACGAGGACTGCGGGCCGCTCTGGCGGGCCTCGGTGTACACGGCTTCCGCGGTCTCGAACGTCTTGGTCAGGGCGTCGAGTCTGCGCCGGCCCTCGGCGAGCGTCTGCTCCAGAGGCGCCAGCGTCCGACCTGCGGCGATCGTCGGAGTGACGGGTGCCAGGAGGCCGGGCTCCCCGGGGATCGGCACCAGCAGTCCGAGGTCGGTCGCGCAGTGCACCGGTGGGTCGGCGGGGACCGACCCACCCGCGACGGCGCTTTCGTAACGACGTAGACCCGGCTCGCAGAGCCCTGGTCCACATGGCGTGCCATCACATCCTGTTTGCGACATTTGCCCCCCTGCGTGATCATGCGCTGCGCATACATGTTAGGGCAGGGCGTTGTTGCGGCAACCGTGCTGCGGAAACCATGAGTGAACCTTCTCCGACCCTCTTCGATCCGGTACGACACCGCAATTACCAAGGGATGGAAATGCCTCATTCGATTCACAGTGAAGAGTTCCGTTCGGCGGTCGCCAGGCTGTCGGTCCCCGGAATGGGCACCGAAGTCGTCGGCCCGCTTCTCGCCAACCTCGTCCAATTGCTCCGGCCGCGGCGCGTGCTGGAGGTCGGGATGGGGTACACGACCCCCTTCCTCGCCGCCGCTCTCGCCGAGGCGGAACGGACGGTCGAGGCCGAATCCGTCGCGCTCGCCGCGAAGACCCGGGAACACCTGGACGCCGGCCGCGCGCTCGACGACAGCTGGCTGCTGGCCGAGCCGCCGCTCGTCACGCCCTCGCTGCACCTGGAGCCGTACCGGCCCGTCCTCGCCGCCGTCGACAACCTCTCGATCGCCGAGTCCTCCGCCGGCCGGGTCCGCGAGGTGCTCGCCGAACTCGGCCTGGACGAGCGGGTGACCGTCGTCAACGCCGACCTGAAGGACTCGCTGGACAAGCTCCCCGAGGAGCTGACCCCCATCGACTTCGCCTGGGTCGACGCCTGGGAGTGCCTGTGGTTCTTCGACCACTTCTGGCCCCTCATCAACCCCGACGGCGGCCTCGTCGTCATGCACTACCTGATGACCTACCCGGAGGGGGACGCCGTCCGCCGCTACATAGCGAAGTTCCAGGAGCGCCACCCGGGCGAGCTGGAGGTCGTCAGCCTGCTGGAGTCGCAGAAGCTGATGCAGAACAGCGTCACGATCCTGCGCCGCACCTCCGGGGCGAGCAAGCTGCGCTACGCCGGCACCGGCGGCCGCATCGACTACTCGGACCAGCTGCACAGCGACGCCCGGGAGCACCTGCGGAGGGTCGCCGACCGGACCGCCTGACCCCTCCGCCTGACCGCCTGACCACGACGAGCAGTGAGGACTGCTGTGACTGCCACGCTCGAATCGGTACGGAGCCGGAGCTTCGCCTTCATCCTGGGCAGCCCGCACGGCGGCGGGAACACCGAGGCCCTGGCCCGCTACGCGGCCGAGGGCCTCCCGTCGGACGCCGGCGCCGGCTGGCTCAGCCTGAGCGAACTGCCGCTCCCGGCCCGGCCGGCCGGGCCCCTCCCGCAGGGCCCGGAGAAGGTGCTGCTCGACGCGACGCTGGACAGCACCGACCTCGTCCTCGCGTCCCCCCTCCACTGGTACAGCGTCTCCGCCGCCACGAAGCTCTACCTGGACTACTGGGCCCGCTGGAGCGGACTGCCGGACGTCGCCTTCCGGGAGCGGATGCGGGGCAAGAACCTGTGGGCCGTCACGGCGTACGCCCGGGGCGACGACACCGACACCGAACCCCTCACGGGCATGCTCCGCCGCACGGCCGACTACCTCGGCATGCACTGGCGCGGAGCCCTCCTCGCCCGCGCCCACCGCGAGGGCGACCTGGAGGCGGACCCGGCGGCCCTGGCCCGCGCCGCCACCTTCTTCGCCCCGCCCCACCACCCGTGACGCACGCGGCCCATGACCCGCGGCACGTGGACGGACGCGCCGCCCCCCCCCCCCCCCGCGCCGCCCGTCTCACGTGCGGCGGTCCGTGGCGGCCTTCCGGGCCGCGGGCGGTTGCGGTTGCGGTTGCGGGGGGCTTGGGGCGAAGGCCGCCGCGAGGTGGTCGAGCAGCGGCGCCGCGGAGGGATGCGGATCGCGGCGCGGGGTGACCGCGTAGATCCCCCGGGTCGGCGGATCGACGAGACCCACCGTGGTCACGTCGGTCCGCAGCGCGCGGGCCAGCACCCCGGGAATCAGCGCGATGGCGTGCCCGGTCGCGACCAGGGCCAGCTTGCCGAGCAGATCGGCCGCGGCCAGCTCGATCCGGGCGGTGAGTCCGGCCCGGGCGGCGTGCTGGCGCAGCAGCGCGGCCGAGCCGTCGTCGTCCTCCACCCAGATCTGGTCGGCCAGCGTCCGCAGCGGCACCGGGCCGTGCCCGGCCCGCGGATGCCCGACGGGCAGGGCGACGACCATCTCGTCGAGCCCGAGGAAGCGGCGTTCGACCCGGGGCTCATGGGGCAGTCCGGGCGGCGCGTCGGTGACGACGGCGAGGTCGAGATCGCCGGCGATCACCCGGTTGTGCAGGGGCGCGCTCAGCCCGGGGAGCAGGCTCCACCGGAGCGATCCGGCCTGCTCCAGCAGGGCCCGGACGGCCTCGGGGACGATCCCCGCGGCGAGGGAGGGCGTGGCGCCGACGGCCAGCGGCCGGTCGAACGCCCCGTCCCGCACCTCCCGCACGGCGCGCACCGCGCGGTCGGCCTCGTCGAGCGTGGCCACGGCATGGCGCCGGAAGACCTCGCCGGCGGGTGTCGGGCGCACTCCGCGCGCGTGCCGCTCGATCAGTGCCGTGCCGAGCTGCCGCTCCAGTCCGGCGATCTGCCGGGAGACCGCCGACTGCGTGTGATGGAGCTCGGCGGCGGCCGCCGACAGCGACCCGAGCCGGCACACGGTCACGAAGGTCCGCCACACCGTCAGTTCCATGGCGCCAGTATGCCCAGCGGGTATGCGGTTCCCGCAGAGGCGCCCTGCGGGATCTGCGCTTGTCGCAGGCATCGCGGTGCACCATCGTGATCCGTATGACTGCACCACACAGGATCGCCGTCCTCGGCCTGGGGCGCATGGGCGAAGCGATCGCGGCACGACTCGCCGCGCAGGACCACGACGTCGTCGGCTGGACCCGCTCCGGGCGCGCCTCGGACGCCGTCAAGACCGCCACCGACCCGGGCGAGGCGGTGGCGGGGGCCGACGTCGTCGTCCTGGCGCTCTTCGACGGCCCGGCCTGCCGCCAGGTCCTCGACGGCGTCCGCGACGCCCTGCGGCCGGAGACGGTGGTGGTGAACACCGGCACGGTCGCCCCCGCCGAGGCGGCCGAGCTGGCCCGGCTCCTGGGCCCGTCCTACGTCCACGCGCCCGTGCTCGGCTCCGTACCGGCCGTCGCCGCGGGCGCCCTGAAGATCCTCGCCGCGGCCGGTCCCGGCACGCTCGACCGCGTCCGGCCGGTCCTGGAGGCACTGGGCACCGTACGGCCCCTGGACGACGCCTCCACCGCCGCCGCGCTCAAGCTGGTCGCCAACAACAGCCTGGCCGGCTCCGTCCTCGCCCTGCGCGACGCCCTGCAGCAGGCCGACGCCCTCGGGCTGCCCCGCGCCGAGGCCCTGGACATCCTCGAACTCGGCCAGCTCGGCGGCCTCGTGGCCCGCAAGCGCCCGTTCCTCCTTGACGAACCGGCCGCCTCCGCCGCCGAGTTCACGATCGGCGCACTGGCCAAGGACATGGCCCTGCTGGGTGACGCCTCGGGCCTCCCCGTGCGCAACGCGGCCGGTCTGACCGGCACCCCCGCCGGCCCCGAGGCGGACATCGCCCTCGCCGCCACGGTCCCCGCCGTGGACGACGCGGTCCTCGAACCGCTCCGCGCCTACGTCCGCGGACACGCCACCGGCGACCCGGCCCACTTCCGCGACGCCTTCCTCCCCACCGCCCACGTCGAGGGCGTCCGGGACTCCGCCTTCGTCTCGTGGCCCCTGGACGAGTACTGCGCCCTCTTCAAAGGCAGCCCGGCCCCCGACGAGCCCACCCGCTCCCGCCGCGTCGACTCCGTCGAGGTCCACGGCACCGTGGCGACCGCCACCATGACCCTCGTCCACGGCCCGGACACCTTCACCGACATCTTCCTGCTGGTCCGCACCGACACCACCTGGCGCATCGCCAACAAGGCGTACCACCGCCACGCCTGAGAGGCGCCGGCCCGCTCTCCCGCGGTCCTCCCGTGCCGTCCCGCCGCGGTCCCGGACGCCGGGCCGCGGCGGGGCGGAGCCCGGTAGACCTTCGCGACCCACCCCGTGTGGTTCGCGATGCGCTCCACCGAGCGGGGTCGCCGCGATGCTGCGGCACGCGGATGTCCTTGAGGTCCTGAGCGGTCAGCCGGTGACGACGTCCCGCATCGCCCGGCGCACGTTGATCCTGGTCGAGCACTCTCTCATCGCGGCCTGTGCGGGGCCCGGTCTGATCTCTCCCGCGGTGTGGATCCCGGTCCGACGCCCCCAGGGGGCCACGACCTCGGCATCCCGGCCCCCGAGGTCGCGGACCCCTGGGCGAGGAACGCCGGCGTCGGTGCGGAACCGTCGGGCGGCCCGTCAGTCCGCCCTCGCCCCGGCATAGTCCGAGAGCAGGGCCGCCGCCTTCAGCATGGCCAGGCCGCGGGCGGTGACGCGGGCGCGCCAGTCGGTCAGGGCCGCTTCCAGGGTCCGGGTGTCGCCCGCCGTGCGGACCTCCTGGACGACGGTGGCGATGAGGGGCAGGGGGCGGTGGCCGCGGCGGAGGAAGTGGGCCAGTTCGGCGTCGCGGACGTCGTCGGCGTCGTAGGTGCGGTGGTTCGTGGCGGGGCGGCGGTCGGGGGCCAGGACACCCGCCCGCTCCCAGGCGCGGATGGTCGCCACGCCGACGCCCAGACGGCGGGCCAGCTCGCCGATCGTGAACGGCTGCGCGACGCGCGCGGCCGGCCGCCGCGCGCCGGACGGACGGCCGTGGAGGTGGGCCAGGACCTCGCCGACCGCGTCCAGCGTTCCCCGGTCGCGGAGGAGTTCGGCATGGCTCCGGTCCACCGCCGTCAGGGCGTCGTTCCACCGCCCCTCCACCGCGGCGCGCATGATCGTGCCCGCTTCGGCGTAGCCGTGGGCCGGGATCAGGGCCAGGTACGTGCGCAGGGCCGCCGCGTGCCGCCCGGTGTAGCGGCGGTAGCCGGTCTCGCTGCGGCCGGCCGGCGGGAGGAAACCGTCGCGCTCGTAGTTGCGGACCGTCTGCGGGGAGAGGCCGTGCTCCCGGGCCAGGTCGGCCGGGCGGAGGTAGGTCATGTTTGAGACTTTACGGGGCCGGGATGCGGTACGAGAGCCGCAGTCCGCAGCCCAAGTCTCAAGCGAATGTGCAGGTGTAGCTTCCATCCCAGGGGCGATCGCGACGAGGGCGTTCGCTCACCGCTCCCTCCCCTTTGCTCCCTGCTCCCGCTCTCTGTTTCCTGCTCCCTGCTCTCGTACGAATCCTCCCGGGGTTCGGTGAAAGGTCGCGCAGATGACTACGCACACTGCTGAAAGCGCCACCCGTCCCGTCGGCGCGGCCGATCTCGTGGAGGCCGTCCGCAGGCAGCCGCGGGTGCTCGCCCTCGGCGAGCCCACCCATGGCGAGGACGCCCTGCTCGACGTGCGGAACGTCCTCTTCCGGGAGTTGGTCGAGGAGTACGGGTACCGGACCGTCGCGATCGAGAGCGACTGCCTGGCCGGGCTGGTCGTCGACGCCTACGTGACCTCCGGCGCCGGTGACCTCGACGACGTCATGGCGCGCGGCTTCAGCCACGGCTTCGGCGGATCGGCCGCCAATCGCGAACTGGTCCGCTGGATGAGCGAGTTCAACGCCGCGCGGCCCGCCGCCGAGCAGGTGCGGTTCGCCGGTTTCGACGGTCCGCTGGAGACGGGCGGGGCCGCGAGCCCGCGGCAGGCCCTCGCCGCGCTCCACGCCCACCTCGCCGCGCGCTGCGACGCCTCGGCGCTGCCCTGCACCCCCGAGACCCTCGACGGGCTCCTCGGCGCCGACGCCCGCTGGACCGAGCCGGCGGCGATGCGGGACCCGTCCCGGTCCGTCGGGCGGACGCCCGACGCCGAGCGGCTGCGCCTGATCGCCGACGACCTCGCCGCCCTGCTCGACGCCCAGGTGCCGGACCTGGGGGACCCGGACGAGCGCGAGGCGTGGGACCGGGCCCTGCTCCACGCCCGTACCGCCACCGGACTCCTGCGCTACCACTCCTGGATGGCCGACACCTCACCCGGCCGACTCGGACGGCTGCTCACCCTGCGCGACGCCATGATGGCCGGCCGGCTGCTCGCCCTCGCCGAGCGCGGCCCGGTCCTCGCCCACGGACACCACGCGCACCTCCAGCGCGAGCGCAGCGCGATGCACCTGGGTGGGCGGCGGGAGGAGTGGTGGGGCGCCGGGGCGATCGTCGCCTCCCGGCTCGGCGAGGAGTACGCCTTCGTCACCACCGCCCTCGGCACCATCCGGCACCGCGGGGTCCAGGACCCGCCGCCGGACACCGTCGAGGGGCTGCTGCACGCGCTCCCCGAGGACCGGTACCTCGTCGACGTACGCCTGCTGGCCGCCGCGCTCGGAGACGTACCGCCCGCTCCCCGCACATCCCCCTGGTACGGCTACGCGCCCCTGGACCCGACGCGGCTCGCCGGCATGGACGCCCTCGTCTTCGTGAAGGACGCGCCCGAGGGGCCGGAGTGGTGGCCCGCCGGCTGACCCTCCTGCCACGCGGTGCGGGGCGGGGCGGTGCGGGCCGGGCTGGTCCCCGCACCCCGCCGGAGGTGTACGGGCCGCCGGAGGTCAGACTCTCCCCGTGACCACCAGCACCTCCCACCCCCACCCCCACCCTCACTCCCACCCCCATCCTCACTCCAGCCCCGCCCCCACCCCGGGGACCGGTCACGCCCCCTCCCATCACGGCGAACTCCTCCAAGGGGTCTTCCTCGACACCGACGGACGCCCCCGTGCCGGACTCGTCACCCTCCCCGTGGACACCCCCGGCACCCGCGCCGACTTCACGCCCCGCCCCGGCACCCCGCCCGACGCCGTCGCCGTCGTGCCCGGAGGACGTACGAAGGCCGCCCGGGCCGCGCGGTTCGCCGTCGCGCTGTGCGCGGAACGCACCGGGCGGCCCGCCTGCGGCGGCACGTTGCGGCTGGCCGGGGGCGTGCCGCTCGGGCTCGGCATGGGCAGTTCCACCAGCGACGTGCTCGCGAGCGTGCGCGCCGTCGCCGACGCGTACGGGCTCCGCCTCGACGCCGGTGCCACCGCGCGGCTCGCCGTCCGCGCCGAGCGTGCCAGCGACCCGCTCATGCTCGACGCCCGGCCCGTCCTCTTCGCCCAGCGCGAGGGCCGGGTCCTCGAAGTCCTCGGGGCAGCCCTCCCGCCGCTCCTCGTCGTCGGGTGCCTGCTCGGCGGAGGCGCGGCCGTCGACACGCTCGGCCTGCCCGCGCCCGCGGCCACCAGCGCCGAACTGCGCGCCTACGCCCGGCTCCGCGAGCAGCTCCGGCGCGCCGTCGCCGACGGCGACGCCGCGCTCCTCGACCGGGTCGCCACCGCCAGCGCCCGACGTGCCCAACACGTCTTGAGGCACCAGGAGTTCGAGGGGCTGGTGGCCCTGGCTCGCCGTACCGGCGCCGTCGGCGTGCAGATCTCGCACAGCGGCTCCGTCGCCGGCGTCCTCCACGACCCGGCCGTCCCCGGCGTCGAGGCCCGCGCCGACGCCACCCGTCGCGCACTCGACGCCCGGCGCATCTCGTACACGCGCACCTTCACCGTCGGAGGCGACCCCAACTCGCCCCGTGGAACGGCGAGTCCGAGGGACGGATACTCCTGGACACCGAAAGGATGCTCTCTACACTGAAACGCATGCCTTCTGCCGCCCCGGTGCCCGAGCCCGCCGCCCCGCACGCCGCCGCGTCCACGCCTCCCCTCGCCTCCCGGCTGGCACACGTCGCCTCCTCTCCCGTACGGGAGATCCTGGCGCTCACGGCACGCCCCGAGGTCATCTCGTTCGCCGGCGGCCTGCCCGCCCCCGAACTCTTCGACACCGCCGGCATCAAGGCCGCCTACGAGGCCGTCCTCACGGACACCCCGCACTCCGCCCTCCAGTACTCCACCACCGAGGGCGACCCGAGCCTCCGCGAGGCCGTCGCCGCCCGGCTCACCACCCGCGGACTGGCCACCGCGTCCGACGACCTGCTCGTCACCACCGGCTCCCAGCAGGCCCTCACCCTGCTCGCCACGGCACTCCTCGAACCCGGCAGCGTCGTCCTCGTCGAGGACCCCTGCTACCTCGCCGCCCTCCAGTGCTTCGGCTTCGCCGGCGCCCGCGTCGTCCCCGTCCCCACCGACGAGGACGGCATCATCCCCGAGGCGCTCGACGAGATCGCCGCCCGCGAGAAGCCCGCCCTGCTCTACGTCGTCCCGACCTTCCAGAACCCCACCGGCCGGACCCTGCCCCTCGCGCGCCGCACCGCCGTCGCCGAGGCCGCCGCCCGCCACGGCTTCTGGATCGCCGAGGACGACCCGTACGGCGAGTTCCGCTTCGACGGCGAGCCCGTGCCGCTCATCGCCGGCCTCCCCGCCGCCGCCGACCGCACGGCCCTCCTCGGCTCCTTCTCCAAGGTCATGGCCCCCGGCCTGCGCCTCGGATTCCTGCGCGCCCCCGCCGTGCTCCGGCGCGCCTGTGTCATCGCCAAGCAGGCCGCCGACCTGCACACCTCCACCGTCGACCAGGCCGCCGTCGCCCGCTACCTCCGCGACCGCGACCTCGACGCCCACGTCGCCGGCATGCGTGCCGCGTACCGCGCCCGCCGCGACGCCATGCTCGACGGCCTGCCCGCCGCCCTCCCCGAGGGCAGCTGCTGGAACCGGCCCGAGGGCGGCATGTTCGTCTGGGCCACCCTCCCCGAGGGCCACGACGCCACCGCCCTCCTCCCCGTCGCCGTCGGCCACAACGTCGCCTACGTCCCCGGCGCCCCCTTCTTCTCCGGCACCCCCGACCCGGCCTCCCTCCGCCTCTCCTTCACCACCCACACCCCCGACGAGATCGCCGAGGGCCTGCGCCGCCTGGCCAAGATCTTCGCGTGACGCCACGGACCCGGGACGCCGTACGGCGCGCGGCGTCCGGGGCGCGCGGCGTACGCGGGGTGTGGGGAGTCCGGGGGTGTGTGGAGTCAGCGGGGCGTGCGGAGTCCGTGGGGCGTGCGGTGTCCGTGACCAGGCTGTAGTCCGTCCGTCACCCGTTCACCCGTGTCGTTGTTGGGCCGAACGGGTGAGGGGCGGGAGGATGGGGTCATGAGTAGGTACGAGAGGTACGACGTCACCGACGAGCAGTGGGAGGGTCTGGCCCAGGTCCTGCCCCTGCGCGGCCGTGACGAATGGCCGTCCAGGGTCGACCACCGCACGATCCCCGAACAGTACGAGTCCGTCGAACAGCGCCGCATGGTCGTGCTGCGGGTCCAGGTCTTCGCGGACGCCCGCGAGGTCGCCGAGTACCTCATCGCCCAGATCCCGGTCCTGCTCGACCTCACCAGCGCCGACCCCGAAGTCGCCAAGCGCGTCCTCGACTTCAGCAGCGGCGTGGTCTTCGGGCTCGGCAGCGGCATGCACCGCGTCGACCGCAACGTCTTCCTGCTGGCCCCTCCCGGGACCGAGGTCGAGAGCACCGGCGACGGCCCGGCCGGCGACGAGGACGACGAGCCCGTCGGCGCCCCGCGCGCGGGTGTCCCCCGATCGTAGGAAGGTCATCTCGGCGTAACGGTTCGTCAGCACGATCCCTGCGTACGGTCCGATCATGGACCTCACCAGCGGCCCCGCCCTCGCCCGCACGCCGGCATCCCGAACCTCCGAACCCCGTACCCCCGAACCTCGTACCCCCGACCCCCGTACCTCGGGAACCCGCACCCCCGAGTCCCGCGCCTCCGGATCGAGGAACCCCGACTCCCGGGCCTCGCGCCCGGACACCGTTCCGCACCCCCGGCCGACCCCACCGGCTCCGGTGCCGGCCCCGACCCCTGCCCCTGCCCTTTCCCCATCCCCTGACACGGCTCATGCTCCGGTTCCGGGGGCGGGTGGGGGCGGGACTCGTACGGGGGTGAGTGCGGGTACGGGGACGAGTACGGGTGCGGGTATGAGTGGGGGCGCGGCGCCGGGAACGGGTACGGGCTCCGCCACAGTTACCGGCACCACCACCGTCCCCCGGGCCCGCCCCCGTTCGCGTACCGACGGCGGTGGCGTCGGGGCCGGGCCTTCGGCCGTGCCGCGGCCGGTCGTGACGGAGCTGCGGCTCTCCGCCTACGCAGGTCGGCGGGGCGCCACGTACGGGCTCGGGCCCGTCACCCTCTTCACCGGCCCGAGCGGCAGCGGCAAGTCCACCGTCCTCGGCGCGTACGAGGCGCTCGCGCGGCTCGGCGCGGGGGACCCGCTCGCCGACGTCTTCCCCGACCCCGGCGCCCACGTCCCCGAGAGCGCCCGGCCCGACGCCCAGGGGCGCCGCGGCTTCCGCATCGGCTGCACCGTCGACGGGCCCGTCGGTCCGGTCCGGCTGGACCTGGCCGTCCAGGCCGAACCGCGGCTCCGCATCGTCGGCGAACGCCTCACCCGGCACGGCCGCACCCTCCTCACCACCGCCCTCAGGGACCCCGGCCGCGCCACCGTCCAGGCCGCCTGGCTCACGGCGGGCGCCACCCCGGTCACCCGGGCCCCGCTGCCCGACGACCTGCTCGGCACGGCGCTCCTGCCGCTGCGGGTCGCCGGCGCGACCGAGGGGCAGCGCGAGGTGCTGGCGGCCGCCGAACAGGCGGTGGTCGGCCTGCGTTCCCTCTTCCCGTGCGCCCCCGAGCCGAGCAGGATGCGCGCCCCCGTCGTCCCCGGCGAGGGGCGGCTGCTCCGCGACTGCGCCAACCTCGCGGAGGTGCTGCACCGCACCCACACCGCCTGCCCGCGCCGCCACCAGAGGCTCGCCGCCGTCGCCGGCGCGGGCTGCGCCGGGCCCGTCACCGGCGTCGGCGTGCAGGAACTGCCCGACGGAACCGTCGGCGCCCTCCTGGCGCGGGGCGCCCGGCCCGCCACCCCGCTCGGCCGCCTCGGCGACGGCGAACTCCGCTACCTCGCCCTCGCGTTGACCCTGCTCACCGGGCCCGGCATCCTCGCCATGGACCGCATCGCCGAGCTCCCGGACGCCATGCAGTGCCTCACCCTCCTCACCGATGACCTCGACCGGGGGCTCGACGGCCGCCAGTGCTCCGCCCTCCTCGGCCTGACCGCCGCCATCGCCGCCGACGGTCACATCCGGCTCGCGGGGTCGGTCCGCGAGGGCACTGCGGCGGAAGCCCGGCGGACGCCGGGGGTGACGGTGGTAGACCTGACCCCGTGACGGACACCGAACACGACGTGGCGGGGCTCCAGCGCCGCCTCGCCGCCTTCGCGGCGGCGCGGGACTGGCAGCCCTACCACACGCCCAAGAACCTGGCGGCGGCGCTCAGCGTCGAGGCCGCCGAACTCCTGGAGATCTTCCAGTGGTTGACCCCGGAGCAGGCCGAGAAGGTGATGGAGGACCCGGGCTCGGCCCACCGGGTCGAGGACGAGGTGGCCGACGTCCTCGCCTATCTCCTCCAGTTCTGCCAGGTGCTGGAGATCGACCCGCTTGCCGCGCTCGCCGCCAAGATCGACCGGAACGAGCTCCGCTTTCCACCCCGCAGACGGGACGGAACGGACGAGTCGGGCGTCGACGGGGGTGATCGTCACTCTTCGGAGTGATCGCTTCATCCGGGTCGAGATGCCTGTCCACAGATTTCCGAATTCCTCTGGTGTCGGGGTCCAGTCGGCCTCACTCTGGGTAGTGGATTGAGGGAACGGCAAGTCGCACGAACGGGGGCGGAGTTGATGGAAGCGGAGCGGCTCGTCCTGGCCGGCCTGCACGCGCTGGCCGAGAGCGGGACGGCACACGACATCGTGGCGGAAGCCTGGCAGGCCCGGGCCCTCGCCCAGGCCATAGGGAGTCACCTCGCCCTCTGCGGGCCGCTGGAGCTGCGGAGCGAGGCGCGGGGCCTGAGCGAGGCGGGCGAGTACCCGGCGTGGGGCGCGTCCGGCCCGCGCGCCGCCCGGCTGACCGAGGTCGGCGACCCGCGCTCGGCGCTGACCGCGCTGGGGGAGCTCCTCGGGGAGGTCGGCATCGCCCTCGTCGGCGTGGCCTCGGTCACCGACGACGAGGGGCTGTACTGGCAGTGCATGGAGGCGATCGACGCCGCCGACGAGGCCGGCGACCGGGTCCGGGGCATGCTGCGTCGCCTCGACGTACGAGAACAGGGCCGGGCCCGCCCTCCCGACCCGCCCCGGGGCCGAGCGGGCCCCTCGCCGACCACCCCGCACCCCAGGCCCCCCACCCCCCGCCCGGCCCCCGAGCCCGGCCGGGAACCGGGCCGGGAGCCGGAAGGGAGAGCGGGGCGGGAACTGGCGCGAGAGCCGGATCGGGAGCCGGAGAGGGAAGCCGGCAGAGGCCCGTACCGGGAGCGCGATCAGGAACGCGACCGGGCCCGGGACCGGTGAAGGTCCCGGGCCCGGAGGCGGGGAGCGGGAAGCGGGAAGCGGAGTGGAGAAAGAGGACGAGAGGGGAAGGAGAGGGGAAGGGTAAGGGGAGCGGAAAGGCGGTCGGTCAGCGCCCCTCGCGGTCGCCGGGGCTGCCGCCGTACGCCTCGCCGGCGGCGCCCGGCTCCAGGCGCTCCGCCGTGGACTGGAGGTCGGCGTCCAGCTGGGAGAGGTCGGCGGAGAGGGCGGCCATCAGCTCCTCCATCTGCTGGAGCAGCCCCTTCGGGGCTCCCGGAGCCTGCTGCTCGGGCACGGACTGCGGCACGGAATGCGGCACGTGCTGCTCGGGCAGTGCCTGCTCCGACGCGGCTTCCTGGGACATCGCGGCCTCCTCGACCCGGACCCCGACCGGCTCGGACGGGACCACGGGGGAAGAACGACGCACCGGCTGCGCCGCCGGCACGCGGGCCGGGCGGTCCGGCTCCGCCCGAGCAAACGACGGGGCCCGGTCACGGTCACTGGCCAGCGGTGACGCGTCCCGCCAGGGGGACGGATATTCACCCGACCGTGCCGGACGGGTCCACACGCTGACGCGCGGCTTGACACGAACGGCTCGACCCGCACCCGACGGTGCAGGATGGAGGCATGGATCTTCGCATCTTCACGGAACCCCAGCAGGGCGCCGACTACGACACCCTCCTCAAGGTGGCGCGCGCCACCGAGGAACTCGGCTTCGACGCCTTCTTCCGCTCGGACCACTACCTGCGCATGGGCCCGGGTGACGGTCTGCCCGGACCGACCGACGCCTGGATCACCCTCGCGGGCCTCGCCCGGGAGACCCGGCGGATCCGCCTCGGCACCCTGATGACCGCCGGCACCTTCCGGCTGCCGGGCGTCCTCGCCATCCAGGTGGCCCAGGTCGACCAGATGTCCGGCGGGCGGATCGAGCTCGGCCTCGGCGCCGGATGGTTCGAGGAGGAGCACACCGCCTACGGCATTCCCTTCCCCAAGGAGAAGTTCGGCCGACTGGAGGAGCAGCTGGCGATCGTCACGGGCCTGTGGGAGACCGAGGTCGGCAAGACCTTCTCCTACGAGGGGAAGCACTACCGCCTCGCCGACTCGCCCGCCCTGCCCAAGCCCGCCCAGCGGAAGATCCCGGTACTGGTCGGCGGCCACGGCGCCACCCGCACGCCGAGGCTGGCGGCGCGGTACGCGGACGAGTTCAACATCCCGTTCGCGTCCCTGGAGGACACGGAGCGGCAGTTCGGCCGCGTGCGCGCCGCGGCCGAGGAGGCGGGTCGGCCCGCCGGCGACCTCGTGTACTCCAACGCGCTGGTCGTCTGCGTCGGCAAGGACGACGCCGAGGTGGCGCGCCGCGCGGCCGCCATCGGCCGGGACGTGGAGGAACTGAAGGCCAACGGCCTCGCGGGCTCGCCCGCCGAGGTCGCCGACAAGCTCGGCCGCTACGCGGCGGTCGGCTCCTCCCGGGTCTACCTCCAGGTCCTGGACCTGGACGACCTGGACCACCTGGAGCTGATCTCCGCCCAGGTCGCGCCGCAGCTGGGCTGAGCCGATGGCACCGGCCCGGACGTTCGCCCAGGCGCTCGCCGACGGGGTGCTGGTCCTCGACGGCGGGCTCTCCAACCAGCTGGAGACCCAGGGCTGCGACCTGACGGACGCGCTCTGGTCGGCGCGGCTGCTCGCCGACGCGCCCGCACAGATCGGGGCGGCCCACGCCGCCTACGTCCGGGCCGGTGCCGAGGTGCTGATCACCTCCAGCTACCAGGCCACCTACGAGGGCTTCGCCCGCCGGGGCCTGGACGGGGCGGCCACGACGGCGCTGCTGCGCCGGAGCGTGACGCTGGCCGCGGAGGCCGGGCGGGGGAGCGGCTGGGTGGCGGCCTCCGTGGGGCCGTACGGGGCGATGCTCGCGGACGGGAGCGAGTACCGGGGACGGTACGGGCTCTCCGTCCGGGAGCTGGAGCGCTTCCACCGCCCGAGGGTGGAGGTCCTCGCGGCGGCGGGGCCGGACGTGCTGGCGCTGGAGACGGTGCCGGACGCCGACGAGGCGGAGGCCCTGCTGCGGGCGGTCGCCGGGTGCGGGGTGCCGGTGTGGCTCTCGTACACGGTGGCGGGCGGCCGGACCCGGGCCGGCCAGGACCTGGCCGACGCCTTCGCGGTGGCGGCGGGGAACGACCAGGTGGTGGCGGTCGGCGTGAACTGCTGCGAGCCGGCCGAAGCGGCCGGGGCGCTGACGGTCGCCGCCGAGGTGACCGGAAAGCCCGGTGTCGTCTACCCCAACAGCGGCGAACGCTGGGACGCCACCACCCGCGCGTGGCGGGGCGGCACGGCCTTCGGCCCCGCCGAGGCCCCCGGCCTCGCGGCAGCCTGGGAGGCGGCCGGCGCCCGCCTGATCGGCGGCTGCTGCCGCGTCGGGCCCGGGACGATCGCGGCCTTGGGCGGGTGGCGGGGGTAGGGAGGGAGGGGGAGGGACGTGAGGCCCTTGGCCATTCCGTTGGATCGACGCCCCTACGCGTTTCCGGCGTGAGGGTGGTCCTTAAGCGGAATTTGCCCCTCTTCGTTGTCAGTGGTGGGTGGGATCCTGGAATCAGCTCGAAAGGAGAAGAACCCCGAAATTCCAGGAGGAAGCATCAGCACCCACACAACTCTGCCGGTACGCAAGCGCGCCGACAGGCTCAAGGCGGGCGACTACGTCAAAGGACCGAACGGTACGGCGGCAGAGATCCTGTCGATCGAAGAGGGGGTCAACCAGGACAACAGGAAATGCCTGATTCTGAGGCTCTACAGGGAAGGGGTCATGGTCGTGAAGGAATACAGGTTCGTGGACTCCTATCCCGTGCGGGACCGGTGACGAGGAGGGAGTGCGACGGCGCTCGACCGCGGCTCTCCGGGGGACCTGCGGCGGCACGGTGGCGGTGCGCTGTTCTCCGCGGGTAAATCGGTACCGTCGTGGGCGGTGACCTGCCCATACTCGACACGTGTTTCTTACGATCAGTACCACCGGCAGCCCGGAGCGACCCGCGACCGATCTCGGATTTCTGCTGCACAAGCATCCTGGGCGGGCGCAGGCGTTCTCGACCTCGCAGGGGGTCGCGCACGTGTTTTACCCCGAGGCGGGAATGGAGCGGTGTACCGCGGCGCTCCTGCTGGAGGTGGACGCCGTGGCGCTGGTGCGCCGGGGGAAGGGCAAGGGGCGGGGCGGCGCTCCGGACGCGGCGCTCGCGCAGTACGTGAACGACCGGCCGTATGCGGCGTCGTCGCTGCTCGCGGTGGCGCTCGCGCAGGTGTTCAAGACGGCGTTGCACGGGGTGTGCCGGGCGCTGCCCGAGCGGGCGGCGGCGCCGATGCCGCTGCGGATCGAGGTGCCGGTGCTGCCGGCGCGGGGCGGGGCGGCGCTGGTCCGGGAGCTGTTCGGGCCGCTGGGGTGGACGACGGTGGACGCCGAACCGCTGCCGCTGGACGCGGAGTTCCCGGAGTGGGGCGACTCGCGGTACGTGCGGCTGGTCCTCGAGGGCGAGGGGCTGCGGCTCGCGGACGCCCTGAACCAGCTGTACGTGCTGCTGCCGGTCCTCGACGACGCCAAGCACTACTGGGTGGCGCCCGACGAGGTGGACAAGCTGCTGCGGGCCGGTGAGGGCTGGCTGGCGGCGCACCCGCGGCGCGAGCTGATCACCACCCGCTATCTGTCCCGCCGCCGGAGCCTCGCCCGTGAGGCGTCGGAGCGGCTGGAACTGGTGCGGCTGGCCGAGGCCGACGGCCTCGACGTCGAGGACGTCGACAACGCCGTGGACGAGGCGAGCGACACCGAGGAGCGGCCGGTGCCGCTCGCCGAGCACCGGCGGGCGGCGATCCTGGCCGCGCTGCGGGCAGCCGGTGCGGCCCGGGTGCTCGATCTGGGCTGCGGTCAGGGGCAGTTGGTGCAGGAGCTGCTGAAGGACGTCCGGTTCACGGAGATCGTGGGCGTGGACGTGTCGGTGCGGGCGCTGACCGTCGCCGCGCGCCGGCTGCGGCTGGACCGGATGGGTGAGCGGCAGGCGGCCCGGGTGAAGCTGGTGCAGGGCTCGCTCGCGTACACCGACAAGCGGCTCGGCGGCTACGACGCGGCCGTGCTGAGCGAGGTGATCGAGCACCTGGACCTGCCGCGGCTGCCGGCCCTGGAGTACGCGGTGTTCGGCGCGGCACGGCCCCGTACGGTCGTCGTGACCACGCCGAACGTCGAGTACAACGTGCGCTGGGAGTCGCTGCCCGCCGGACACGTCCGGCACGGCGACCACCGCTTCGAGTGGACCCGGGCGGAGTTCCGCGCGTGGGCGGCCGCGGTGGCCGAACGGTACGGATACGGCGTGGAGTTCGCGCCGGTCGGGGCGGACGACCCCGAGGTGGGGGCGCCCACGCAGATGGGTGTGTTCACCTGGACCGGCGCGGAGGCCGGGAACGACGAGAAGGAGAAGGAGGGCCGGGCATGAGCGCCGACACGACCGACACCACCACCACCACCACGACGGACGCCGCCGAGAAGCGGCCGCTGCCCGTCACCGACCTGTCCCTCGTCGTGCTCGTCGGCGCGACCGGTTCGGGCAAGTCGTCGTTCGCGCGGCGGCACTTCAAGCCGACCGAGGTGGTGTCCTCGGACTTCTGCCGGGGGCTCGTCGCCGACGACGAGAACGACCAGTCGGCGTCGAAGGACGCCTTCGACGTCCTCCACTACATCGTGGGCAAGCGGCTCGCGGCCGGCCGGCTGACCGTCGTCGACGCCACCAACGTGCAGCGCGAGGCGCGCCGTCAGCTGGTGGCGCTGGCCCGCGAGCACGACGTGCTGCCGATCGCGATCGTGCTCGACCTGCCGGAGTCGGTGTGCCGGGAGCGCAACGCCCGGCGGGCCGACCGGGCCGGCATGCCCGACCATGTGATCCCCCGCCACCGGCGCGAGCTGCACCGGGGGCTGAAGGGGCTGGAGCGGGAGGGCTTCCGCAAGGTCCACGTCCTGCGGTCGGTCGTGGAGACGGACGCCGCCGAGGTGGTGCGGGAGCGCCGGTTCAACGACCTGCGGCACCTCACCGGCCCGTTCGACATCATCGGCGACATCCACGGCTGCCGGAGCGAGCTGGAGACGCTGCTCTCGCGGCTCGGTTACGTGGACGGCGCGCACCCGGAGGGCCGTACGGCCGTCTTCGTCGGCGACCTCGTCGACCGGGGCCCGGACTCGCCGGGCGTGCTGCGCCGGGTGATGGGCATGGTGGCGGCCGGGAACGCGCTATGCGTGCCGGGCAACCACGAGAACAAGCTGGGGCGCTGGCTGAAGGGCCGGAAGGTCCAGCCGACCCACGGCCTCGCCGAGACGATCGAGCAGCTGGAGCGCGAGCCCGTCGAGTTCCGGGAGGAGGTGCGGAAGTTCATCGACGGACTCGTCAGCCACTACGTCCTCGACGGCGGCGACCTGGTGGTGTGCCACGCCGGTCTGCCGGAGAAGTACCACGGCCGCACCTCGGGCCGGGTCCGCTCGCACGCGCTGTACGGCGACACGACCGGCGAGACCGACGCGTTCGGGCTGCCGGTGCGCTATCCGTGGGCGGAGGACTACCGGGGCCGGGCGACGGTCGTGTACGGGCACACGCCGGTGCCGACCACGTCCTGGATCAACAACACCATCTGCCTGGACACCGGAGCGGTGTTCGGCGGGCGGATGACCGCGCTGCGCTGGCCCGAGCGCGAGCTCGTCGACGTACCGGCCGAGCGGGTCTGGTACGAGCCGGCCCGGCCGCTGTCGTCCGAGGCGCCCGGCGGGCACGAGGGCCGGCCGCTCGACCTCGCCGACGTGCACGGCCGGCGGACGGTGGAGACCCGGCACCTGGGCAACGTGGCGGTGCGCGAGGAGAACGCGGCGGCGGCCCTGGAGGTCATGAGCCGCTTCGCGGTCGACCCCCGGCTGCTCGCCTACCTCCCGCCGACGATGGCGCCGACGCCGACCGCCCGGGCCGAGGGCTATCTGGAGCACCCCGCGGAGGCGTTCGCGCAGTACCGGGCGGACGGCGTCGAGCGGGTCGTGTGCGAGGAGAAGCACATGGGCTCGCGGGCGGTGGCGCTGGTCTGCCGGGACGCGGACGCGGCCCGGGAGCGGTTCGGCGTGGACGGGCCGACCGGCGCGCTGCACACCCGGACCGGCCGGCCGTTCTTCGACGACGCCGCCGCCACCGAGGAGGTCCTCGGGCGGCTGCGGACGGCGATCGGCGCGGCCGGGCTCTGGGAGGAGCTGGACACCGACTGGCTGCTGCTGGACGGCGAGCTGATGCCGTGGTCGCTGAAGTCCGGCGGGCTGCTGCGCCACCAGTACGCCGCGGTCGGCGCGGCCTCGGGAGCGGTCCTCCCGGAGGCCGTAAGGGCGCTGGAGTCGGCCGTCGCGCGCGGTGTCGAGGGGCTCGACGGGCTGCTCGCGGCGCAGCGGGAGCGGGCGGCGGACGCGGACGCGTTCACCGAGGCGTACCGGCGGTACTGCTGGCCGACGGACGGCCTGGACGGGGTGCGGTTCGCGCCCTTCCAGCTGCTCGCCGTGCGCGGGCGGTCGCTCGCGGACGTGCCGCACGACACGCAGCTGGGCCTGCTCGACCGGCTCGTCGAGCACGACCCGACCGGGCTGCTCCAGGTGACGCGGCGGCTCGTCGTCGACACCGGCGACGAGGAGTCCGTCCGCGCGGGCACCGACTGGTGGCTGGAACTGACCGGCGCGGGCGGCGAGGGCATGGTCGTGAAGCCGCTGGCCGCGCTGGTCGAGGACGGTTCCGGCCGTCCCGTGCAGCCCGGTGTCAAGGTGCGCGGCCGGGAGTACCTGCGGATCGTGTACGGCCCCGAGTACACCCGTCCCGAGAACCTGGCGCGGCTGCGGCAGCGCTCCCTCGGCCACAAGCGCTCCCTCGCCCTGCGCGAGTACGCGCTCGGCCTGGAGGCCCTGGCGCGCCTCGCGTCCGGCGAGCCCCTGTGGCGGGTGCACGAGGCGGTCTTCGCGGTCCTGGCACTGGAGTCGGAACCGGTGGACCCGCGGCTGTAGCGGGGAGGGCGCGGGAGGGGCGGCGGGCCCAGGCCCGGGCCAGGGGCCGGGTCCTGTACGGGGACCCGGCCCCTGGCCGGTGCGCGGAGCGGAGCCGGCCGAGCCCGTACGCGGCTCCGCGTCCGCCCCCGTTCCCGCGACTCTGCGACCGCCCCCGTACCCACGCCCCGCCCCGTACGGGACCCGGTCCCCCGCCCCACAGTCCGGCGCCCCCCAGCCCCACCGCCCCGCCCGTGGTGCGGAATTCGGCCGTGCGCGTCCCACGCGCGCGGGCGTTCGCTCCGTCAGGATGGGCGCATGGGATTCCATGTCGACTCCGAGACCGGCCGGCTCCGCCGCGTGATCCTCCACCGCCCGGATCTGGAGCTGAAGCGGTTGACCCCGTCCAACAAGGACGCCCTGCTCTTCGACGACGTGCTGTGGGTGCGGCGGGCCCGCCAGGAGCACGACGGCTTCGCGGACGTGCTGCGCGACCGGGGTGTGGAGGTGCATCTCTTCGGCGATCTGCTGGGGGAGGCGCTGGAGGTGCCGGCGGCGCGGGCGCTGGTCCTGGACCGGGTCTTCGACGAGAAGGAGTACGGGCCGCTCGCCGCGGACCACCTGCGGGCCGCCTTCGACTCGCTGGAGACCGGGGCGCTGGTGGAGGCGCTGGTGGGCGGGATGACCAAGCGGGAGTTCCTGGCGGCGCACCGGGAGCCGACGTCGGTCCGTTTCCACGCGCTGGAGCTGGACGACTTCGTGCTCGGCCCGCTGCCGAACCACCTCTTCACCCGGGACACCTCGGCGTGGATCTACGACGGGGTGTCGATCAACGCGATGAAGTGGCCGGCGCGGCAGCGCGAGACGGTGCACTTCGAGGCGATCTACAAGCACCATCCGCTCTTCACGGGCGCGGGGGCGGGGCCGTTCCACCACTGGTCGGAGGGGCAGGCGGACTACCCCTCGACGATCGAGGGCGGCGACGTGCTCGTCATCGGCAACGGCGCGGTGCTCATCGGGATGAGCGAGCGGACGACCCCGCAGGCCGTGGAGATGCTGGCGCGGGGGCTGTTCGCGGCGGGTTCGGCGCGGACGATCGTGGCGCTCGACATGCCGAAGCGGCGGGCGTTCATGCACCTGGACACGGTGATGACGATGGTGGACGGGGACACCTTCACCCAGTACGCGGGGCTCGGGATGCTGCGCTCGTACACGATCGAGCCGGGTGACGAGGGGCAGGCGCTGCGGGTGACGGACCATCCGCCGGAGCAGATGCACAGCGCGATCGCCGCCGCGCTGGGGCTCCAGGACGTGCGGGTGCTGACGGCCACGCAGGACGTGCACGCGGCGGAGCGGGAGCAGTGGGACGACGGCTGCAACGTCCTGGCGGTGGAGCCGGGGGTGGTGGTGGCGTACGAGCGGAACGTCACGACCAACACGCACCTGCGGAAACGGGGCATCGAGGTGATCGAGATCCCGGGGAGCGAGCTGGGGCGCGGCCGGGGCGGCCCGCGGTGCATGAGCTGCCCGGTGGTGCGGGACGCGGTGTGAGCGGGCGGTAAGGACACCAGACTGTATAGGCATACTAAAGTGCGTATACACTTCCAGCGTTCGTGCGGCTCCTCGCCGTGCGGCGCCCCGCCGCGCGGCCCGTTCCCCGTGCGGCCCGTCCCCGTCCGCACCCACCCGAGGAGCGCCCACCATGGCCCCTGACCTCTCCGGCCGCCACTTCCTCAAGGAGCTGGACTTCACCGCCGAGGAGTTCCGCGGCCTGATCGACCTCGCCGCCGCGCTCAAGGCCGCCAAGAAGGCCGGCACCGAGGTGCGCCGGCTGTCCGGCAAGAACATCGCCCTGATCTTCGAGAAGACCTCGACCCGCACCCGCTGCGCCTTCGAGGTCGCCGCCGCCGACCAGGGCGCCTCCACCACCTACCTCGACCCCTCCGGCTCCCAGATGGGGCACAAGGAGTCGGTGAAGGACACCGCCCGCGTCCTCGGCCGGATGTTCGACGGCATCGAGTACCGGGGCGACAGCCAGGCCACCGTGGACGAGCTGGCCGAGTTCGCCGGCGTCCCCGTCTTCAACGGCCTGACCGACGACTGGCACCCCACCCAGATGCTCGCCGACGTGCTCACCATGACCGAGCACAGCGCCAAGCCGCTGGAGTCGATCACCTTCGCCTACCTCGGCGACGCCCGCTTCAACATGGGCAACTCCTACCTCGTCACCGGTGCCCTGCTCGGCATGGACGTCCGGATCGTCGCGCCCGAGGCGTACTGGCCGGCCGAGGAGGTCGTCGCCGCCGCCCGTGAGCTGGCCGAGGCGAGCGGCGCCCGGCTCACCCTGACCGAGTCCGTCGCCGAGGGCGTCCTGGGCGCCGACTTCGTCGTCACCGACGTGTGGGTCTCCATGGGCGAGCCCAAGGAGGTGTGGGACGAGCGGATCGCCGCCCTCTCCCCGTACTCCGTCACCATGGACGTGCTGCGCGCCACCGGGAACCCGGACGTCAAGTTCCTGCACTGCCTGCCCGCCTACCACGACCTCGGCACGAAGGTCGCGCGCGAGGTCCACGACCGGCACGGGCTGACCGAGCTGGAGGTCTCCGACGAGGTCTTCGAGTCGGCCCACTCGGTCGTCTTCGACGAGGCCGAGAACCGGCTCCACACCATCAAGGCCGTCCTCGTCGCCACCCTGGCCGGCCCCGCGCCGACGCCCGCCGGGTCGTAGCGCCGCACCCGCCGGTCGTAGTGCCACGCCCACCAGGGCATGGCTTTGCGGCTGATTGGGTGAATATGCGGCGTACGGTCTACCATCGCATCGTTCAGGGGGGTCCGGGCATACATGCCCGGACCCCCCTCACGCATGCGCGCCCGGCCGCGTGACCGGACGTACGGCCGGGCGTGAGAGACCCGATGTACGGCCGGTCGGCCCGCCGGATGCAAGACCAGAGAGAAGAAGCGCCGCATGTTCTCGCGGATCAAGTCCCCCCAGCAGCTGATCGCCGAATCCGGCGCCGACCTGGAGGGACACGGCCTCAAGCGCACCATGGGCCTCTTCCAGCTCGTGTGCTTCGGCGTCGGCGCGATCGTCGGCACCGGCATCTTCGTCGGCCTCGCCGACAGCGTCGCCGAGGCGGGCCCCGCCGTGGTCGTCTCCTTCGTCCTGGCCGCGATCACCTGCGTCTTCACCGCGTTCTCCTTCGCCGAGCTCGGCGGAGCGATCCCGGTCTCCGGATCGTCCTACTCCTTCGCCTACGCGAGCCTCGGCGAGCGCGCCGCCTTCCTCGTCGGCTGGTGCCTGCTCCTGGAGTACGGCGTCTCCGTCTCGGCCGTCGCCGTCGGCTGGAGCCAGTACCTCGACGAACTCCTCCACAGCCTCACCGGCCTGCGGCTGCCCGAGGCCCTCGCCGCCGGTCCCGCCGAGGGCGGGGTGATCAACCTGCCCGCCGTGGTCGTCATCCTGATGGCCGCGACGCTGCTGGTCCGCGGCGTCCGCGAGAGCGCCCGCGCCACCGCCGCCATGGCGGTCCTGAAGATCGGCATCCTGATCGTCTTCTGCGCGATCGGCTTCTCCGCCTTCGAGGCCGGGCACCTCTCGCCGTTCGCCACCGAGGGCATGGCCGGCATCACGGCCGGCGCCTCGGTCGCCTTCTTCTCGTACATCGGCTTCGACGCCATCACCACCGCCGGCGAGGAGGTGAAGAACCCGCGCCGGAACATCCCGCTGGCGATCCTCATCTGCATCGGCCTCGTCACCGTGCTCTACTGCGCGGTCGCCCTCGCCGCCATCGGCGCGCTCGGCGCCGACGAGGTCGCCGGCAAGCCCGCCGCGCTCTCGCTGGTCGTCGACCAGGTCACCGGCTCGTCCGTCGGCGGCGGCGTCATCGCCTTCGGCGCGGTCGTCGCCATCGCCTCCGTGGTGCTCGCCGTGATGTACGGCCAGACCCGCATCCTCATGGCGATGTCCCGCGACGGCCTGATGCCCCGGATCCTCGAACGGGTCTCCCCGAGGACCTCCACCCCCGTCGCCAACACCTGGATCGTCGCCGCCGTCTTCGCCGTCCCGGCCGCCTTCGCCCCGCTCGACGTCGTCGTGGACCTCACCACCATCGGCACCCTCGCGATCATGGCCGTGGTGAACCTCGCGGTGATGGTGCTGCGCCGCCGCGAGCCCGGCCTCGGCCGCTCCTTCAAGGTGCCGCTCTACCCGCTGAGCCCGGTCCTCGGCATCGGCTTCTGCCTCTACCTGATCTGGGGCACCGGCTGGCGGACCTGGCTGGTCTTCGCCTGCTTCCTCGTCGTCGGCGCCGTCCTGTACGCCGTCTACGGGCGCCGCCACTCCCGTCTCGCGCTCACGCCCGCGGCGGACGCCGCTGGGCGGGCAGCCGGGGGAGCGTGAACCACACGGCCTTGCCGTGCGCGGTCGGGCGGTGGCCGCAGTCGCTGCTGAGCGCCCGGATCAGCAGCAGCCCGCGGCCGTGCTCCTGCCAGGGGTCGACCTCGGCGTCCGGATCCGGACAGACCAGCTGCCCGGGGCGGGCCGGATCCGGGTCGTGCACCTCGATCTGACAGCCGCCCGGCGCCGCGAACAGCTCCACGACCAGCTCGATCGCTCCCTCGCCCGAGGTGTGCTCGACCGCGTTGGCCACCAGCTCGGCGGTGAGCAGCTCCGCCGTGTCGCGGTCGGGCCGGCCGGACCGGTCCGGCCCGCCGTGCCCGTCGGCGGCGCCCGGCCCGTCGGGGTCGATCTCTCCGAGCGCGGTGCGGATCAGGGCGCGGGCCATCGGGACGGCGGCGGTGGTACGGGGGAGGTGGACGCGCCAGGTGGCCCCGGGCTCGGCGGCCGGAGGGCCGGGTGCGGGGCCGGTGAGTTCGGGCATGGGGGCGGATCCCTTCGCCGGGTGGTGGCGGGCGGGCGTCCGGATGGCGGGGGAGCGGAAGCCGAGACGTCCGGGTTTCAACCCTATAGGGGGGCAAGATCCAGCCACAGAGGCCCCCCGCCCGGCCCGGAGGGACCCAGGTCCTCCCGGCCCGGGACCTTGGACGAGCCGCCGAGCGGGAGGGCTTTCGGCGGGCAGGGGCGTGCGGGCGCTGTCGTCCCGGCCTCCCCCTACAGGTCCTTCTCCACCGCCCGGACGTACTCCGCGCCCCGCTCCCACAGCAGCGCGTGCAACGCGGCGAAGACCTCCGCCGAGCGCTGTCCCGGCCAGTCGGGGGGCAGCAGCTCGGGCGGCAGGACCGGGTCCGCGTACGGCAGCCGGCGCCAGGCGTCGAGAGTGAGGAGGTAGTCGCGGTAGGCGTCCTCCACCGTGCCCGGGGCCGCCCGCCAGGCCGCGAGGACCGGCTCGTGACCGGCCAGGAACTCCTCGTGCAGCCGCGCGATCGCGGGCAGGTCCCACCAGCGGGCCACCGCCTCCGCCGTCGCCGTGTAGCCGAGGTGGTCGCCCCGGAAGAAGTCCACGTACGACGAGAGCTCCAGCCGCTCCAGGGCGTGGCGGGTCTCCTCGTACAGCCGGGCCGGCGCGATCCAGACGCCCGGCGCCGCCGTCCCGAAGCCCAGCCGGGCGAGCCGGGAGCGCAGCAGGTGCCGCTTGTGCCGCTCCTGCTCGGGGACGGAGAAGACGGCGAGGACCCAGCCGTCCGCCAGGGACGGCTCCGTCCTGGCGTAGATCCGCCGGTCGCCGTCCTCCAGGAGCCGGCGCGCGTCGTCGGAGAGTGCGTAACCCGCCGAGCCGTCCGGGGTCCGGCGGGGCAGCAGCAGCCCGCGCCGCTTGAGCCGCGAGACGGAGGAGCGCACCGAGGGGGCGTCCACGCCGACCGCGGCGAGCAGCCGGATGAGCGCGGCCACCGGCATCGGCGTCTCCTCCGACGGTCGGCCGTAGGCGCCGTAGAGCGAGACGATGAGGGAACGGGGGGTGTGCTGCTCGGCCACGTGATCACTTTAGGCCGTTCCGGGCCGCCCCGGCGGTCCGGTCCGCGGCGCGGTCGGGTCCGGCGGCGGCGGGATCCGAGGTCGCGGGGCCGTTCCGGATCAGCCGCGCAGTCGGCGGCGCTGGATTTTGCCCGTGGCGGTGCGGGGGAGCGCGTCCACGAAGACGACGGCGCGGGGCGACTTGTACGGGGCGAGGCGGGCGCGCACGAAGGAGCGCAGCGCGGCGGCGGTGGCCGGGTCCCGCGCGACCCCGTCCCGCACCACCGCGTAGGCGACGACGATCTGGCCGCGCAGCGGGTCGGGGCGGCCCACGACCGCCGCCTCGACGACGTCCGGATGGCCGAGGAGCACCTCCTCCACCTGGGGCCCGGCGATCGTGTACCCGGCCGAGATGATCATGTCGTCGGCGCGGGAGACGTACCGGAACCGGCCGTCGGGCTCCCGGACGTACCGGTCGCCGGTGACGTTCCAGCCGTTCCGCACGTACTCCGTCTGACGGGGGTCGGCCGGGCGCGGGCCGGCCGCCGAGCGGTGCCCGGTCGGGTGGGGGTCGGCCAGATAGCGGCAGCCCACGGGGCCGCGCACGGCGAGCAGCCCCTCCCGGCCGTCGGGGACGGGCCGGCCGTCCGGGCCGAGGACGGCGGCCTGCCAGCCCGGCACGGGGCGGCCGGTGGTGCCGGGGCGGCTGTCGGCGTCGGCGGCGGCGACGAAGATGTGGAGCAGTTCGGTGGCGCCGAGGCCGTTGATGAGCCGCAGCCCGGTGCGGGCGTACCAGCCGGTCCAGACGGCCTCCGGGAGGTCCTCGCCGGCCGAGACGCAGCGGCGCAGCGAGGACAGGTCGGCGGGGGAGCCGCCGTCGAGGAGGCCGAGCATCACCCGGTAGGCGGTGGGCGCGGTGAAGAGCACCGAGACCCGGTGCCGGCCGATCGCCGCGAGCAGCTGCTGGGGCCCGGCCCGGTCGAGCAGCACGGCGCTGGCGCCCGCGCGGAGCGGGAAGACCAGCAGGCCGCCGAGGCCGAAGGTGAAGGCGAGCTGCGGGGAGCCGGCGAAGACGTCGTCCGGGCGGGGCCGCAGGACCTCGGCGGAGAAGGTGTCGGCGGCGGCCAGGACGTCCCGGTGGAAGTGGACGCAGCCCTTGGGGCGGCCGGTGGTGCCGGAGGTGAAGGCGATCAGGGCGACGTCGTCGGCGGCCGTGTCCGCCGCGCGGTAGGGGCGGGCGGGCCCGCGCCCGGCGCGGGCGAGGAGGTCGCCGGGCCCGCCGCCGCCGTACGGGACGACCGTCAGGCCCGGGACGCGGGCGGCGCGCAGTTCGTCGAGCGCCCCGGCGTCGCACAGGGCGAGGGAGCAGGCGGCCGTCCCGGCGACGACGGCCAGCTCGGCGGCCCGCTGCTGGGCCGGGACGGTGACGGCGATCCCGCCGGCCTTCACGACGGCGAGCCAGCAGGCGGCGAGCCACGGTGTGGTGGGCCCGCGCAGCAGGACGCGATGGCCGGGCCGCAGTCCCAGCTCGCCGGTGAGCACCCGGGCGACGCGGTCCACGCGCTCGCGCAGCTCACCGTAGCTCCAGCTGCCGCCCTCCCCGTCGTGGAAGGCGGGCCGCCCGGCGCCGAACCGTTCCGCCGTCCGGTCGAGGAGTTCGGCGGCGCAGTTGAGCCGTTCGGGGTAGTCGAGCCCGGGCAGCTCGAAGACCAGCCGCGGCCACTGCGCGGCCGGCGGCAGGCGCTCGCGGGCGAAGCCGTCGACGTGCCCGGAAGGCGTCAGCTCCACGGTTCCGGCCCCTCGCCCCGGAGGCGTATCGTGACATTGACGGACGTCATGGAACCGCGACGCGACCGGGCCGCCGCGCCGCCTGGTCCGGTCCGCCGACGGCGACCGGGACGCCCGGGGGCGTCGAAGAGGGCCCACATGCCCGCATTCTCACCCGATCCGTCCGCCGCGACCCGCCGACCGGCGTGCGGCTCCGGGCGCGAGGCCCCGGCGGCCGGCGTACGGCTCCGAGCGCGAAGCCCCCGTGGCTGGCGTACAGCCCTGAGCGCGAAGCCCCCGTGGCTGGCGTACGGCTCCGGGCGCGAAGGCCCGGCGACCGGCGTGCGGCCCCGGGCGCGAAGCCCCGGCGACCGGCTTACGGCTCCGAGCGCGAAGCCCCGGAGCCGTACGCCGGTCGCGGGTTCCGAGCCGCGGCTCTCCGGCGTGCGCCCCGGGCGGTCAGGCAGCACGGTGGGAAGCACAGACGACGGGAGCGCGAGGGAGACGGCACGGCCGTCCCTCCCCGCCGTGAGGACTCCCGACCCCGGCGCGGAGTCCTGACCGGTGGGGACTCCCGACCCGTGAGGAGCCGCCCCGATGAGCCTGCACCGCCACAACCCCGCGGAACTCCCCCCGCCGGCCGGCTTCTCGCACGCGGTCACCGCCAACGGCAGCCGGCTGGTCTTCCTCTCCGGGCAGCGGGCGCTCGACAGCGCCGGCGCCGTCGTCGGCACGACGCTGACCGAGCAGTTCGCCACGGCGCTCGGCAACCTCCTCACCGCGCTGCGGCACGCGGGCGGAGGCCCCGCCGACCTGACCCGCGTCACGGTGTACACGACCGACGTGGCGGCCCACGGCGCGGACTCGGCCGAACTGGGCCGGATCTGGCGCCGGATGGCGGGCCGCGACTATCCGGCGATGACGGTCGTGGAGGTCGCACGGCTCCGGGAGGAGGGGGCGCTCGTCGAACTCGACGGCATCGCCGTGCTGGAGGAACCGGGCGGTGCTTGATCGACTGGTCGCCCCGGAGGGGCGGGCTTAGGGTCGAATGGTGGATCGACCGGTCCACGGCTCCTGTGGTGAGGGCGCGACGCGCCATGAACGAATCATGAGCAGTACACCGAAGCCGACGACCCCGGCGGTGGACTCCACGCCCACCGGCAAGGGCGACGGCAAGGGCATCGCCCTGTTCGTCATCGCCTCCTGCCAGCTGATGGTCGTTCTCGACATCACCATCGTCAACATCGCACTGCCGCACATCCAGAGCGATCTCGACTTCTCGACCACCAGCCTCTCCTGGGTGGTCAACGCCTACACGCTGACCTTCGGCGGTCTCCTCCTGCTCGGCGGGCGGGCCGGCGACATCCTCGGCAGGCGCCGCGTCTTCATCTTCGGCGTGCTGCTCTTCGGATTCGCCTCCCTGCTGGGCGGGTTCGCGCAGGAGGGGTGGCAACTCCTCGCGGCCCGGGCCCTCCAGGGCGTCGGTGGCGCGATCGCCTCGCCGACCTCGCTCTCCCTGATCACGACCACCTTCGAGGAGGGGCCCGAACGCAACCGGGCCTTCGGCGTGTTCGCGGGCGTGTCGGCGGCCGGTGGCGCGATCGGACTGCTCGCGGGCGGCGTGCTCGTCGAATGGCTCGACTGGCGCTGGATCTTCTTCGTGAACGTGCCGATCGCCGTGATGATCGCGATCCTGACCCCCCGTCACGTCAGGGAGTCCGAACGCCATCCGGGCCACTTCGACCTGGCGGGCGCGCTCACGTCGACCCTCGGCATGGTGGCGCTGGTGTACGGCTTCATCCGCGCGGCGCAGGAGGGCTGGAGCGATCCCTGGACGATCGCCTCGTTCTGCGCGGCGGTCGTGCTCCTCGTGACCTTCATCCTGGTGGAGCGCAGGAGCCGGCAGCCGATCACCCCGCTGCACATGTTCGCCGACCGCAACAGGGCGGGCACGTACGGCATGATGCTCTGCCTGGCGGCGGCGATCTTCGGGATGTTCTTCTTCCTGACCCTCTTCGTGCAGCAGGTCCTGGGCTTCAGCCCGCTGGAGGCGGGCCTCGCCTTCCTGCCGGTCAGCGCGGTGATCGCGGTCGTGGCCGGCATCACCTCCCAGCTGCTGCCGAAGTTCGGCCCGAAACCCTTCATGGTGCTGGGCTCGCTCTGCCTGGCCGTGGGCCTGTCCTGGCTGACCCTGACGGACGTCCACTCCACCTACGCGGGCTCGATCCTGGGACCGATGCTGGTCTTCAGCGCCGGCATGGGCCTGATGTTCGTCTCGCTGACCCTGATGGCGCTCTCCAACGTCCAGCCCGCCGAGTCCGGCGCCGCCTCCGGTCTCCTCAACGCGACGCAGCAGGTGGGCGGTTCGCTGGGCCTGTCCATCCTGGTGACGGTCTTCGGCACCGCCAGCCGCAACGAGGCCGACGAGCAGGTCCCCGCCTTCCTGGCCCAGGCGGGCCCCCTGGAGAAGGCCCGCTTCGCCGAGACCGGTCAGCTGCCGCCCCCCTGGGGCGACGAGGTCCTCACCTCCGGCGTCTCCGCCGGCTTCATCGTCGCCGCGGCCTTCGCCATCGTCTCCTTCCTGATAGCCGTCTTCGCCATCAAGGTCCGCCCCTCCGACATCGAACGCCTCAAGGGCGGCGGCATGATGCCGGGCGGCTGACGCCCCCCGCACGACGGAAGGCCCCGCCGGGACGGCGGGGCCTTCCGTCGTGCGGGGGGCGGCGGGCTCAGATGTCGCGGAAGATCTCGATCTGCGCGCCCACCGAGTTCAGGCGCTCGGCCAGGTCCTCGTAGCCGCGGTTGATGACGTAGACGTTGCGGAGGACGGAGGTGCCTTCGGCGGCCATCATCGCGAGGAGGACGACGACGGCGGGGCGGAGGGCGGGCGGGCACATCATCTCGGCGGCGCGCCAGCGGGTGGGGCCCTCGACCAGGACGCGGTGGGGGTCCAGGAGCTGGAGGCGGCCGCCGAGGCGGTTGAGGTCGGTCAGGTAGATGGCGCGGTTGTCGTAGACCCAGTCGTGGATGAGGGTCTGGCCCTGGGCGGTGGCCGCGATGGCCGCGAAGAAGGGGACGTTGTCGATGTTGAGGCCCGGGAAGGGCATCGGGTGGATCTTGTCGATCGGCGCCTCCAGCTTGGAGGGGCGGACCGTCAGGTCGACGAGCCGGGTGCGGCCGTTGTCGGCGGCGTACTCGGCGGAGCGGTCGTGGTCGAGGCCCATCTCCTCCAGGACCGCGAGCTCGATCTCCAGGAACTCGATCGGCACCCGGCGGATCGTCAGCTCGGACTCGGTGACGACGGCGGCGGCGAGCAGGCTCATCGCTTCGACCGGGTCCTCGGAGGGGGAGTAGTCGACGTCGACGTCGATCTCCGGGACGCCGTGCACGGTCAGTGTGGTGGTGCCGACGCCGTCGACGCGGACGCCCAGCGCCTCCAGGAAGAAGCACAGGTCCTGGACCATGTAGTTGGAGGAGGCGTTGCGGATGACGGTGACGCCGTCGTGGCGGGCGGCCGCCAGGAGCGCGTTCTCGGTCACGGTGTCGCCGCGCTCGGTCAGCACGATCGGGCGGACCGGCGCCACGCCCTGTTCCACCTGCGCGTGGTAGAGGCCCTCGGTGGCGGTGATGTCCAGGCCGAAGCGGCGCAGCGCGATCATGTGCGGCTCGATCGTGCGCGTACCGAGGTCGCAGCCGCCGGCGTACGGCAGCTTGAAGCGGTCCAGGCGGTGCAGCAGCGGGCCGAGGAACATGATGATGGAGCGGGTGCGGATGGCGGCCTCGGCGTCGATGGACTCCATGTCCAGCTCGGCCGGCGGCACGATCTCCAGGTCCACGCCGTCGTTGATCCAGCGGGTCCGGACGCCGATGGAGTTGAGCACTTCGAGGAGGCGGAAGACCTCCTCGATGCGGGCGACCCGGCGCAGCACCGTGCGGCCCTTGTTGAGGAGGGTGGCGCAGAGCAGCGCGACGCAGGCGTTCTTGCTGGTCTTGACGTCGATGGAGCCGGAGAGGCGGCGGCGGCCGACGACGCGGAGGTGCATGGGGCCGGCGTAGCCGAGGGAGACGATCTCGCTGTCGAGCGCCTCGCCGATGCGGGCGATCATCTCAAGGCTGATGTTCTGGTTGCCGCGTTCGATCCGGTTGACCGCGCTCTGACTGGTGGCCAGAGCCTCGGCGAGCTGCGTCTGGGTCCAGCCGCGGTGCTGCCGTGCGTCACGGATGAGCTTGCCGATGCGTACGAGGTAGTCGTCTGCCATGCCGTCACGTTATCTCAGATATGAGATGCAACGATCATTGGGGTGCGGCATTCGAGTGACGTGTCGTTACGTATGAGGTTATATGACCGGTTTGGTCTACGTGGGGAGGTCGATGGCCGTGGGGTGTCGCGGCTCGTACAGCGGAACCTCCGTGCCGCTCGGCAGCCGTACCGCCGCGAGCAGCCCCCACCCCTGGTCGGTGATGGCCCGTGAGATCTCCGCGCCCTTGTCCTCCAGCGTGGTGAGGGTGCGGGCGATGTCCTCGCACATCAGATAGACCTCGGGCCGCGAGCCGCCCTCCCCGACCGGGTGGACCGCGAGCTCGGCGGGCGGCAGCCGGAACACCAGCCACCCCCGCCCGGCGTCCACGTGCGGGAACCCGGCGACGTCCTTGAGGAAGGCCCGGTCGGCCTCCGCGTCCCGGCTGTAGAGGGTGATGTGCGCGCCGCTGAACATGGACCGATCGTCGCCCCGCCCCACCCGCGCGGCAACGCGCGCGCGTCCGAACGGAGGCGCGGAAGGATCCCGGCTCGGGTCCGCTTCGGCTCCCCGGTGGGCGCCGGCGTCCAGGGGTCGCGCGAGCGCACGTACGGCAGCCCCGGCCTCCCCGGCGGGACGGCCCCGGCCGCGAACGCGCCCGCCCCCCCCGCACAGCCGCTCCCCGGGGTGGTGGTCCGGCCGCAGGGCGTGGAGGGCGAAGGCGGATCCGGCGTGCCGGGTCACCCGCAGCGGCTCCCGCCCGCCGGAGCGGCGCAGGACGTACGAACCCGTCGACGCGAGCTCGCCGTCCAGCGGCGGGACCTCCTCCGGCGGGTGCGGCCGGACCTGCCCCCCTTGCGGGTGTGCGGCTGGAGACGGACGGCCTCCCCGCCGCCGGGCGGGACCGGCGCGACCGCCCGCGTCGGCGCGGAGTCGTGGGCGAGCGACTGGCGGTCCGGCCCGTCGGCGGGTGGTTCGGTCGGCCCGACCCGGGAGCCGTCCGCCCGGTCGAGGTGGACCGCCGGCGCCGCCGGCGCGTCCGGCCGGGTGGGGATCAGCGCGAGACCGTCGGTGTCGACCCGCACGAGACCGTCGGTGTCGACCCGCGCCGGGCCGCGCGTGTCGCCTTCTCCGGGTCCGGGTCCTCGCCCCCCGCGTGCGCGGAGCAGCCCCCGGATCGCCCCCGCCGCCCCGTCGCCCGTGGCCGTGCGCGTACGCGTCCGTCCGGCCCGCCACGTGAGATCGCGGGGCGGCCGGGCATGACCGACGGCCGGGGATGCACTAGAGTTATCTCGACATCGAGATAACTGCTGACGGCGCACTGCGGCCGCCTCCCCGGTAAGGGTTACCTAACTTAGCCTTACCTTAGCGGATCGGCGAGAAGCCGTGGCGGCAGCATGACGGTAGTACGCGCACATTGATGAAGGAGACTGTCGTGTCGGCGAACAGCTTCGACGCCCGCAGCACGCTGCGCGTGGGCGACGAGTCGTACGAGATCTTCAAGCTGGACAAGGTCGAGGGCTCCGCGCGCCTCCCTTACAGCCTGAAGGTCCTCCTGGAGAACCTGCTCCGCACCGAGGACGGCGCGAACATCACCGCCGACCACATCCGGGCCCTGGGCAACTGGGACTCGCAGGCCCAGCCGAGCCAGGAGATCCAGTTCACGCCGGCGCGCGTGATCATGCAGGACTTCACCGGTGTCCCCTGCGTCGTCGACCTCGCCACCATGCGCGAGGCCGTCGCCGCGCTCGGCGGCGACCCGGCGAAGATCAACCCGCTCTCCCCGGCCGAGATGGTCATCGACCACTCCGTCATCGCCGACAAGTTCGGCACCAACGACGCCTTCGCGCAGAACGTCGAGCTGGAGTACGGCCGCAACAAGGAGCGCTACCAGTTCCTGCGCTGGGGCCAGACCGCCTTCGACGACTTCAAGGTCGTCCCCCCGGGCACCGGCATCGTCCACCAGGTGAACATCGAGCACCTGGCCCGCACGGTCATGGTCCGCAACGGCCAGGCGTACCCCGACACCCTCGTCGGCACCGACTCCCACACCACCATGGTCAACGGCCTCGGTGTGCTCGGCTGGGGCGTCGGCGGCATCGAGGCCGAGGCCGCCATGCTCGGCCAGCCGGTCTCCATGCTGATCCCGCGCGTCGTCGGCTTCAAGCTGACCGGCGAGCTGCCCACCGGCACCACCGCCACCGACCTGGTGCTGACCATCACCGAGATGCTGCGCAAGCACGGCGTCGTCGGCAAGTTCGTCGAGTTCTACGGTGAGGGCGTCGCCGCCACCTCCCTCGCGAACCGCGCCACCATCGGCAACATGTCGCCCGAGTTCGGCTCCACCGCCGCGGTCTTCCCGATCGACGACGAGACCCTGAACTACCTCAAGCTCACCGGCCGCTCCGCGCAGCAGGTCGCGCTCGTCGAGGCGTACGCCAAGGAGCAGGGCCTCTGGCTGGACCCGAAGGCCGAGCCCGACTTCTCCGAGAAGCTGGAGCTCGACCTCTCCACGGTCGTCCCGTCCATCGCCGGCCCGAAGCGCCCGCAGGACCGCATCATCCTCGCGAACGCCGCCGAGCAGTTCGCCCAGGACGTGCGCAACTACGTCGACTCGGTCGACGAGGCGGGCCAGGAGTCCTTCCCGGCCTCCGACGCCCCGGCCGTCTCCAGCACGATCCCGTCGAACCCGGTCGAGGTGACCGCCCCCGACGGCTCGACCTACACGCTCGACCACGGTGCGGTGACGGTCGCGGCCATCACCTCCTGCACCAACACGTCGAACCCGTACGTCATGGTCGCCGCCGCGCTCGTCGCGAAGAAGGCCGTGGAGAAGGGCCTGACCCGCAAGCCGTGGGTCAAGACCACCCTCGCCCCGGGCTCGAAGGTCGTCACCGACTACTTCGACAAGGCGGGCCTCACCCCGTACCTCGACAAGGTCGGCTTCAACCTCGTCGGCTACGGCTGCACCACCTGCATCGGCAACTCCGGCCCGCTGCCGGAGGAGGTCTCCAAGGCGGTCAACGACCACGACCTCGCCGTGACCTCGGTCCTCTCGGGCAACCGCAACTTCGAGGGCCGCATCAACCCCGACGTCAAGATGAACTACCTGGCGTCCCCGCCGCTGGTCGTCGCGTACGCCCTCGCGGGCTCCATGAAGGTGGACATCACCACGGAGGCGCTCGGCACCGACACCGAGGGCAACCCGGTCTTCCTCAAGGACATCTGGCCCTCCGAGGCCGAGGTGAACGACGTCGTCGCGCACGCGATCGGCGAGGACATGTTCGCCAAGTCCTACCAGGACGTCTTCGCCGGCGACGCCCAGTGGCAGGCGCTGTCGATCCCGACCGGCAACACCTTCGAGTGGGACACCGAGTCCACCTACGTCCGCAAGCCCCCGTACTTCGAGGGCATGACGATGGAGACCACCCCGGTCACCGACATCACGGGCGCCCGCGTGCTCGCGAAGCTCGGCGACTCGGTCACCACCGACCACATCTCCCCGGCCGGCGCCATCAAGGCCGACACCCCGGCCGGCAAGTACCTCACCGAGCACGGTGTGGAGCGTCGTGACTTCAACTCCTACGGCTCGCGCCGAGGCAACCACGAGGTCATGATCCGCGGCACCTTCGCCAACATCCGCCTGCGCAACCAGATCGCGCCGGGCACCGAGGGCGGCTACACCCGCGACTTCACCCAGGCGGACGGCCCGGTGTCGTTCATCTACGACGCCTCGCAGAACTACCAGGCCGCCGGCACCCCGCTGGTCATCCTGGGCGGCAAGGAGTACGGCTCCGGCTCGTCCCGCGACTGGGCCGCCAAGGGCACCGCGCTCCTCGGCGTCAAGGCCGTCATCACCGAGTCGTACGAGCGCATCCACCGCTCGAACCTCATCGGCATGGGCGTCCTCCCGCTCCAGTTCCCGGCCGGCCAGTCGGCCGACTCGCTGGGCCTGACCGGCGAGGAGACCTTCTCCATCGCCGGCATCACCGAGCTGAACGAGGGCACCACCCCCAGCACGGTGAAGGTCACCACCGACACCGGTGTCGAGTTCGACGCGGTCGTCCGCATCGACACCCCCGGTGAGGCGGACTACTACCGCAACGGCGGCATCATGCAGTACGTGCTCCGCAACCTGATCCGCGGCTGAACACCCCGCTGATCCGGTAGCAAGCGGGAAGGGCCCCGCTCCTCTTCGCGAGGAGCGGGGCCCTTCCGTCGTACCGGGACGATCAGAACATCGCGCGGAAGCCGTTCCAGCCCGAGGTGCCGATCTTGACGCGGCCGGAGTACGGCGAGGTCGAGCTGCCCTTGCCCTTGTACAGGTACAGCGCGCCGGAGCCGTCGCGGGCCACCAGGTCGGCCCGGCCGTCACCGGTCAGGTCGCCGGACGAGACCAGCAGGTTGTACGTGTTCCAGCCCGAGCCGATCCGGGTGCGTCCGGTGAACGGCGAGGTGCGGCTGCCGGTGCCCTTGTACAGCCACAGGACGCCGTCGCGGTCGCGGGCGACGATGTCGGCCTTGCCGTCGCCGCTCACGTCGCCCTTGCCGGCGATCTGGGTGTAGGCGTTCCAGCCGCCGCCGATGCGGGTGCGCTGGGTCAGTGCCGCGTTGCTGTAGGCCAGGTAGTGCCACAGGACGCCCGCGCTGTCGCGGGCCAGGATGTCCTCCGACGCGCCGCCGCCCGTGTTGCCGGCCGAGATGACCTTGTTGTAGATGTTCCAGCCGCCGCCGAGGTCACGGAGCGGGCCGCCGTCCGTGTAGTTCAGCCGGCCGTCGCTGCGGACCGCGTACCAGCCGTCAGACTGCTTGTAGCCGTACTGGTTGAGCTGCGCGTCCACGTCGGACTGGTTGAAGTGCTTGTACGAGGTCCAGCCGTCGCCGGACTTGTCGGCGAGCCGCTGGATGCCGCCGCCGCTGACGGGGATGTACCCCCAGATGTCACCGGCGCTGTTCACGCCGTACAGGGGGTTGAGCGGGGCCCCGGTGGTCGCGGTCGCCGCGAAGGCCGACACGCGGTCCGACTGCTGCGTGGGCGCGGGCTTGAAGGTCGGACCCGGCTCGGCCGCCACCGCGGCCGTCGTGGTGGCCACCAGGGCGGCGGTCACCGCGGCGACCGTGACGCGGGCGAGCACGCCCGTGCGGTTCAGGCCAGAAGTCTTGGCCACGTGATCTCCAGATCAGAATCGAGAACAGAACTGCACGAAACGCCACCGAACTCGGCCCGGTTCGGCGGGTTTTCCCCCGTTTCCGCCCGCCCGGCAGCGACTCCGTACATGACAGGAAGACGGTGGGGGAGCCCCTGCGGTTCCAGCCATCCCGCAACTTCCTTCGGGGCCCGTCCGTTTCGCCGGATTGCGAATGGACCATTCAGCTTGTGAACGCATCACGGAGGGGTGTGTTCCGGTCGGGCGGGGCAGTCTCCCGGCGGGGGCTCCGGGGAAATGCCCGAGGTCTCAACTCGGGAAAGATGCCCGAGGAATGCTGCTTTCGATCTTGCTCCCGCCGAGGGAAGTGGACTATACCTGTCGGCGTCCAGCCCGTCGGATTCTTCCGGCGCAGGCCCGACGCCTGCACGACCCAGCTGCAAATGACCGCGGTGGCGGGGCCCTTCGCCGGTGGCGAGACGAAGTACGGGCGACCGGTACACCGCCTGAGTCCTGAATGAAGGCGAGGACTTGAGCATGGGATCCACCTCCGCCCACTCGAACGAGGGCGGCCTCGGCCGTCGCGATCTGATCAAGCGTTCCGCCGCTGTCGGTCTGATCTCCGTCCCGGCCATGGGCTTCCTCTCCGCCTGCGCCAGCGGCGGCGGCGAGACCAACGACAAGGTCGAGAAGGGCGTCAAGTCCGAGAAGAACCCGCTCGGGGTGAATGAGTCGGCAGAGCTCGATTTCTTCCTCTTCGACGGCGGTTTCGGCCAGCAGTACGCCAAGGACGCGATCAAGCTCTACGAGACGAGCTACCCCAAGGCCAAGGTCAAGTTCACCCCGACCCAGAAGATCACCACCGAGCTCCAGCCGCGCTTCAACGGCGGCAACCCGCCGGACCTGATCGACAACTCCGGCGCCGAGCAGATGGACATGGGCGTCCTCGTCGGGCAGAAGCAGCTCACCGACCTCACCCCGCTCCTCGACGCGCCCTCCGTGGACGACCCGAGCAAGAAGGTCCGCGACACCCTGCGCCCCGGCATCATCGAGATGGGCCAGTTCGACGGCCAGCCGTGCTGGATGCTCAACTACGCCTACACCGTCTACGGCGTGTGGTACTCGCAGAAGCTGCTCGACTCGCTCGACGCCAAGTACCCCGAGACCTGGGACGAGATGCTGGCCGTCTGCGAGAAGGCCAAGAAGAAGGACATCGCGCCCTGGACGTACGCGGGCAAGCACCCGTACTACCTCCCCTTCTCGCTCTACCCGATGATCGGCAAGGTCGGCGGCCGCGAGGTCCTCGACGCGATCGACAACCTGGAGCCGAAGGCCTGGGAGCACCCGGCCGTCAAGGCGTGTTTCGAGGCGTACTACGAGCTCCAGCGCAAGGGCTACATCCTCCAGGGCACCCCCGGCCTCGACCACATCCAGTCGCAGACCGCCTGGACCGAGGGCAAGGCCCTCTTCATCCCGAACGGCTCCTGGGTCGAGAACGAGGCCGCGAAGACGATGCCGGCCGACTTCGGCCTCGCCGTCTCCGCCCCGACCGGCCTCGACTCCTCCGACAAGATGCCCTTCGGCACCATCTGGGCGGCCGGCGGCGAGCCCTTCATCGTCCCGGCGAAGGCGAAGAACCCCGAGGGCGCCATGGAGCAGCTGCGCATCATGCTCAGCGAGGCCTCCTCCAAGAGCTTCACGCAGTCCGTGAAGTCCCTCAGCGCGCTCAACGGCGGCACCGACGGCATCGAGCTCTCCCCGGGCCTCAAGTCCGGTGTGGCGGCGCTGGAGAAGGCCGGCACGAACGTGGTGAACCCCCGCCTCCAGGACTGGTACGTCGCCCTCCAGAAGGAGAAGATCGGCGTCGCCGGCATCGGCGAGATGATGGCGGGCCGCGCCACCCCGGCCGAGACCATCAAGAAGATCCAGAAGTTCGCCGACGAGGCGGCGAAGGACCCGAACATCAAGCACTACAAGCACCAGTGAGCTGTGCCGGGGCCCCTTCCCGCCGACCGGGAGCGGGCCCCGGCCCCTCGGCGCGCGGCGCCGCGGCGCGCCCTTCGCCGGAGATCGGGGTCGGTTAGGCATGCAGCACGGCAAGTACCGTTTCATCGTGGGGTTCCTGGTGGTTCCCCTGGCGCTCTACACGCTTTTCGTCATCTGGCCGTTCGTCCAGTCCATCTACTACTCGCTCACGGACTGGAGCGGGCTGAGCCCGGAATTCGGCTTCATCGGATTCGACAACTACACCAGGCTGTTCGAGGACGAGATCTTCTGGAAGTCCCTCCAGCACAGTCTGACCTTCGCGGTCGTCCTTCCCCTGGTGACCGTCGGATTCGCGCTGTTCCTCGCTTTCATGCTGAATGTGGGCGGCCGGCGGAGGAAGGGGGCCGCGGTCACGGGTGTGCGCGGTTCGTCCTTCTACAAGATCGTCTATTTCTTCCCGCAGGTGCTGTCGATCGTGATCGTGGCGCTGCTCTTCCAGTTCGCCTACAACCCGAACAGCGGGGCCATCAATTCGTTCCTCAAGGCGGTCGGGCTCGGCAGCATCCAGCCGGACTGGCTCGGTGATCCGAACCTCGCCCTGATCTGCGTCATGGTGGTGCTCGTCTGGTCCACGGTCGGCTTCTTCGTGGTCCTCTTCTCGGCGGGCATGGCGTCCATTCCGCGCGATTTCTACGAGGCCGCGCTGCTGGACGGCGCCAACCGCTTCACCACCTTCTTCCGGATCACCCTGCCGCTGCTCTGGGACACCGTGCAGTCCGGCTGGATCTACATGGGCATCCTCGCGCTCGGCGCGGAGTCCTTCGCGGTCGTGCAGATCATGACCGTCGGCCCCAACGGCGGCGGGCCCGACTACTCCACCATCGTCATGCCGCTGTACGTGTACCAGAAGGCGTTCCGGGACGGTCAGGCCGCCTACGCCACGACCATCGGCGTCGCGCTCCTCCTCGTCACCCTCGCCTTCGCGGCGGTCGTGATGAAGCTGGGCCGGCGCGAGCGGCTGGAGTTCTGATGAAGACCACCGACACCCCGCCGACCGGCGACGCGCAGATCCCCGCCCCCCGCGCGGCCGAGGGCCCCGCGGTGACCAAGGTCGCGGCCCCCGTCAAGGAGAAGCGCGAGGGCGGCGTCCTCAACGTCTTCTCGCACGGTGTGCTGATCATCTGGGCGATCATGGTGGTGATGCCGCTGCTCTGGGCGGTCATGACCTCCTTCAAGACCGACCGGGCGATCTTCACCTCGCCGTGGTCGCTGCCGGACGCGCTGCACTTCGACAACTGGTCGCGCGCCTGGACCCAGGCGCACATGAGCGAGTACTTCCTGAACACGATCGTGGTGGTCGGCGGTTCGCTCGTGGGCACCCTGCTGCTGGGCTCGATGGCGGCGTACGTGCTGGCCCGCTTCGAGTTCCCCGGGAACCGCTTCCTCTACTTCCTCTTCATCGGGGGGATGAGCTTCCCGATCATCCTGGCGCTGGTGCCGCTCTTCTACGTGATGCAGAACATGGCCCTGGTCAACACCCTGCACGGGCTGATCCTGGTCTACATCGCGTACTCGCTGCCCTTCACCGTCTTCTTCCTGACCGCCTTCTTCCGGACCCTGCCGACCTCGGTGGCGGAGGCGGCCTTCATCGACGGGGCCTCGCACACCCGCACCTTCTTCCAGGTGATGCTGCCGATGGCCCGGCCGGGCCTGATCAGCGTCGGCATCTTCAACTTCCTCGGCCAGTGGAACCAGTACCTGCTGCCGACGGTGCTCAACACCGACCCCGACAACAAGGTGCTCTCGCAGGGCCTGGTGCAGCTCGCGGTCAGCCAGGGCTACAAGGGCGACTGGTCCGGGCTCTTCGCCGGCCTGGTGATGGCGATGCTGCCGGTGCTCGCCGCGTACATCGTCTTCCAGCGGCAGGTGGTGGCCGGACTCACCGCCGGCGCCGTGAAGTAACCCCCGCGACGGCTGGAGCGCTCCCACGCTCCGCACGGCCCCCCGCACGCGTCCGCGTGCGGGGGGCCTTCGGCTGTTCCGGGTCTTGACGGGAGTGAAGGCGAAAGCGTCCCCTTAGAGTTCACATGTTGGAGAAAACGGTGGGAGTGAGAGAGTCGATGGAGACTCCGGGGTCGCAGACGTCTCTGCACAGGGCCAATCTCGAGCGGGTCGTGCGCGCCGTCCGGATGGCCGGTTCGCTGACCCAGGCGGAGATCGCCCGGGCGACGGGACTGTCGGCGGCGACCGTCTCCAACATCGTCCGGGAGCTGAAGGACGGCGGCACGGTCGAGGTGACCCCCACCTCGGCGGGCGGCCGGCGGGCCCGCAGCGTCTCGCTCTCCGGCGACGCGGGCATCGTCATCGGCGTGGACTTCGGCCACACCCATCTGCGGGTCGCGGTGGGCAACCTCGCCCACCAGGTGCTCGCCGAGGAGTCCGAGCCGCTCGACGTGGACGCCTCCGCCGCGGAGGGCTTCGACCGGGCGGAGCAGCTGGTCAACCGGCTGATCGAGGCCACCGGCATCGGCCGGGACAAGGTGATCGGCGTGGGTCTCGGCGTGCCGGGCCCCATCGACGTCTCCTCCGGCACGCTCGGCTCGACGTCGATCCTGCCGGGCTGGGGCGGCATCAACCCGGCCGAGGAGCTGTCCGCCCGGCTCGGGGTCCCCGTCCACGTCGACAACGACGCCAATCTGGGCGCGCTCGGCGAGCTGGTGTGGGGGAGCGGGCGGGGCGTCAAGGACCTGGCGTACATCAAGGTGGCGAGCGGTGTCGGCGCCGGTCTGGTGATCGACGGGCGGGTCTACCGGGGGCCGGGCGGCACGGCCGGCGAGATCGGCCACATCACGCTCGACGAGTCGGGCCCGGTCTGCCGCTGCGGCAACCGCGGCTGCCTGGAGACCTTCACGGCCGCGCGGTACGTGCTGCCGCTGCTCCAGCCGAGCCACGGGCCGGACCTCACCATGGAGCGGGTGGTGCAGCTGGCCCGCGAGGGCGACCCGGGCTGCCGTCGGGTCATCGCCGACGTGGGCCGCCACATCGGCAGCGGCATCGCCAACCTTTGCAATCTCTTGAACCCGAGCCGGGTCGTGCTCGGCGGCGACCTCGCGGAGGCGGGGGAGCTGGTGCTCGCCCCCATACGGGACTCGGTCGGCCGGTACGCGATCCCGAGCGCCGCCCGCCAGCTCTCCCTTGTGCAGGGGGCCCTCGGGGCCCGGGCGGAGGTGCTGGGGGCGCTCGCCCTGGTGCTGAGCGAGATGGGCGATTCGACCCTGCTCAGCGGGACAGAGGGAGCATTTCCGGCGGCCGGTCCGGCCTCCGTGCCTGCCTTCACTTAGAGAACGCTAACCACCGTTGTCATCTCGTTAAGTTTTCACTTCTTGACGGCGGGGTTACGGCCGAGTTGACTTCGTGGCACCTCGGCCGCACCGTCGCGGCCTCGTCAGGGAGGCACCCCACATGAACGCAATGACCCGTCGCGTCGTCATAGGCACGGCCGCGGTCTCGATGGCCCTCGCCCTCTCCGCCTGCGGCAAGGCCGGCGGCGGTGACAGCGAGGACAAGGGCAGCTCGACCAAGATCGGTCTGCTCCTCCCGGAGAACAAGACCGCGCGGTACGAGTCGCTGGACAAGCCGCAGTTCGAGAAGGCCGTCAAGGACGCCTGCGGCGACTGCGAGGTCGTGTACAACAACGCCGTCTCCGACGTCGTGAAGCAGAAGCAGCAGTTCGACCAGCTCATCGCCGACGGCGTGAAGGTCATCGCGCTCGACCCGGTCGACTCCGCCAAGGCGGCCGGCTGGGTCAAGGAGGCGAAGGACAAGGGCGTCAAGGTCGTCGCGTACGACCGCGCGATCGAGGGCGCGGACGCCTACGTCAGCCACGACAACAACAAGGTCGGCGAGCTCCAGGGCCAGGCGCTCCTCGCCGCCCTCGGCGACAAGGCCGCCTCCGCCCAGATCGTCATGATCAACGGCGACGAGAAGGACCCGAACGCCGGTCTCTTCAAGAAGGGCGCGCACACCGCCCTCGACGGCAAGGTCGGCAAGATCGCCTACGAGGCCTCGGGCGAGTGGGACCCGAAGGTCGCGGGCGAGAAGATGGCCGCCGCCATCTCCTCCGTCGGCAAGGACAAGATCGGCGCCGTCTACTCCGCCAACGACGGCATGGCGGGCGGCATCGTGACCTCCCTGGAGAACGCCGGCATCAAGGGCATCCCGGTCGGCGGCCAGGACGCCGAGGTCGCGGGCATCCAGCGCATCGTCGCCGGCACCCAGACCTTCACCATCTACAAGAGCCCGCTCCAGCTGGCCCCCGAGGCCGCCAAGTTCTCGGTCAACCTGCTCCAGGGCAAGGACCTCGGCGCCCAGGGCGAGACGGACGGCGTGAAGTCCACCCTCTTCCCGCCGGTGGTCGTCGACAAGACCAACATCCAGTCCACGGTGATCAAGGACGGCATCTACGCGGCCGCCGACATCTGCTCCGCGGACCTCGCCGCCAAGTGCGCCGAGCTGGGCATCAAGTAGGCCCTCGGGGGCCTGTCCGCCGGACAGGCCCCGCCGGTCCCGGAACTCCCGGGCCCCGCACCCCTCCTGCCGGACCGTCAGCCCCGGCAGGACGCGGACCGCGCCCGTCCCCGTGACGCGGCTCCGCCCCCAGACCCGTCCGGCCCCGGCCGACCCAGACCCCGCTGTCGGTCCGGGGCCGGACGAGCACAGCCCCCCTCGAACTCGGCGCCGTACGGCGCGACATGCCGCTGCCCCCGTCCACGGGCGGCGAAGGAGTTGGTTCACGTGTCCCAGACGCCTGTCCTGGCGTTGCGCGGGATCTTCAAGCGATTCGGAGCGGTCCAGGTCCTCTCCGGTGTCGACCTCGAAGTCCACGCGGGCGAAGTCGTCGCCCTGGTCGGCGACAACGGCGCCGGCAAGTCCACCCTGGTCAAGACGATCGCCGGCGTCCACCCGATCGACGAGGGCGTCATCGAGTGGGAGGGCCGCCCGGTCGAGATCTCCCGCCCGCAGGACTCCCAGAACCTCGGCGTGGCCACCGTCTACCAGGACCTCGCCCTCTGCGACAACCTCGACGTCGTCGCCAACCTCTTCCTCGGCCGCGAGCTCAAGAAGGGCGGCGTCCTCGACGAGGTGGCCATGGAGAAGCGCGCCAAGGACCTCCTCTCGACGCTCTCCATCCGCATCCCCAGCGTCCGGATCCCCGTCGCCGCCCTCTCCGGCGGCCAGCGGCAGGTCGTGGCCATCGCCCGCGCCCTGGTCGGCGACCCGAAGATCGTGATCCTGGACGAGCCGACCGCCGCGCTCGGCGTCGAGCAGACCGCCCAGGTCCTCGACCTGGTCGAGCGGCTCCGCGAGCAGGGCCTCGGCGTCATCCTCATCAGCCACAACATGGCGGACGTGAAGGCCGTGGCCGACACCGTCGCCGTGCTGCGCCTCGGCCGCAACAACGGCACCTTCCCGGTCGCCACCACCACGCACGAAGAGATCATCGCGGCGATCACCGGCGCCACGGACAACGCCGTGACCCGCCGGCAGGCCCGCACCGCGGAGGTAGCCCAGTGAGCACGACCCCCAAGGCGACCGACGAGGCGCCCGTGCCCGAGCCCCGCACCTCCGAGGACGTCGCGGCCGAGACCCCGGCCGCCGCCGCGATCCCCGCCGTCGACCCCCGCCTCCTCGTCCGCGAGCAGGGCTTCAAGGGCTACGTCGACGAGTTCAAGCGCAAGATCCGCTCCGGCGAGATCGGCTCCCTCCCGGTCGTCATCGGCCTGATCGTCATCGGCGTCGTCTTCCAGGCGCTGACCGGCAACTTCATCACCTCGTACAACCTCGACCAGATCACGCTGTACGCGGCCGGCCCCGGCATCATGGCCGTCGGCATCGTCTTCGTGCTGCTGCTCGGCGAGATCGACCTCGCCGTCGGCTCCGTCGCGGGCCTCGCGGGCGCCGTCTGGGGCGTCCTCGCCACCGACATGCCGGATTCCCTCGCGATCCTCCTCGGCATCCTCTCCGGCACCCTCCTGGGCGCCTTCCACGGCCTGGTCTTCGCCAAGATCGGCGTCCCCGCCTTCGTCGTCACCCTGGCCGGCTTCCTCGGCTGGGCGGGCCTCCAGACCTGGGTGATGGGCGAGCGGTCCACCATCCCGACGCCCATCGGCAGCTTCGTCGGCGACCTCACCAAGTACTACTTCGCCGACGTCGCCGCCGCCTACGGCCTCGCCGTCCTGGTGCTCGCCGCCTTCTACCTCGCCCAGCTGCGCGACTCCCGCCGCCGCAAGGCCGCCGAGCTGCCGCACCGCCCGCACAGCGAGATCCTGCTGCGCACCGGCGTCCTCGCGGTGCTCGTGCTGGTCGCCGCGTACGGCTTCAACCAGGAGAAGGGCCTGCCCCTCTCCCTGGTGATCTTCCTGCTGATCCTGCTGGTCACCGACTTCGTGCTGCGCCGCACCACCTACGGCCGTCAGGTCTTCGCGGTCGGCGGCGGCATCGAGGCGGCCCGCCGGGCCGGCATCAACGTCGCCTGGATCCGGACCTCCGTCTTCATGATCTCCGGCACCCTGGGCGCCGTCGGCGGCCTCTTCCTGGCCTCCGCCACCGGCGGCGCGGACCGCTCCCTCGGCGGCGGCAACCAGCTCATGATGTGCATCGCCGCGGCGGTCATCGGCGGCACGTCCCTCTTCGGCGGCCGCGGCAAGGTCTGGTCGGCGCTCCTGGGCATCCTGGTGCTCCAGTCGATCGTCCAGGGCCTCAACCAGCTCAACCTGGAGTCCAACGCCATCCAGTACATGATCACCGGCGCGGTGCTCCTCATCGCCGTGATCATCGACTCCGTCTCCCGCAAGACCCAGAAGTCGGCGGGACGCGCCTGACACGCCGTCTCCGGCGGGGCCCCTGAGGCACGCGCCACACTCGCCCGGCACCGGGAAACCGGTGCCGGGCACCGTCGCGTCCGGAGCAGTACATCCCCCGTGAGGGTGATGCCGCTCCGCCTGGCCCGATGCCCACGATCCAAGACGGAACATTAGACTCGGCAAAATCGGCAAGCTCGACCAGCTCAGAACGCAAGGAGGCACGGGTGGCCCTGCTGACCCGTATCAGGACACCGCGCGACCTGGACCGGCTCTCCCCGGAACAGCTGGACCAGCTGGCCGCGGAGGTCCGGACCTTCCTCGTCGACGCCGTCTCCAAGACCGGCGGCCACCTCGGCCCCAACCTCGGTGTGGTCGAACTGACCATCGCCCTGCACCGCGTCTTCGACTCCCCGAAGGACAAGGTCCTCTGGGACACCGGCCACCAGAGCTACGTGCACAAGCTGCTCACCGGCCGCCAGGACTTCTCGAAGCTCAAGATGAAGGGCGGCCTCTCCGGCTACCCCTCGCAGGCCGAGTCCGAGCACGACGTCATCGAGAACTCGCACGCCTCGACCGTCCTCGGCTGGGCCGACGGCCTCGCCAAGGCGAACCAGGTCCTCAAGAAGGACGACCACGTCGTCGCCGTCATCGGCGACGGGGCCCTCACCGGCGGCATGGCCTGGGAGGCGCTCAACAACATCGCGGCCGCCAAGGACCGCCCGCTCGTCATCGTCGTCAACGACAACGAGCGCTCCTACGCGCCCACCATCGGCGGCCTCGCCAACCACCTGGCCACCCTGCGCACCACGGACGGCTACGAGCGCTTCCTCGCCCGCGGCAAGGACATCCTGGAGCGCACCCCGGTCGTCGGGAAGCCGCTCTACGAGACCCTGCACGGCGCCAAGAAGGGCCTGAAGGACTTCATCGCCCCCCAGGGCATGTTCGAGGACCTCGGCCTCAAGTACGTCGGCCCCATCGACGGGCACGACATCGAGGCCCTGGAGTCCGCCCTGACGCGCGCCAAGCGCTTCGGCGGCCCGGTGATCGTCCACTGCCTCACCGAGAAGGGCCGCGGCTACCAGCCCGCCCTCCAGGACGAGGCCGACCGCTTCCACGCGGTCGGCAAGATCCACCCGGACACCGGCCTCCCGATCGCCACCTCCGGCGCCGACTGGACCAGCGTCTTCGGTGAGGAGATGGTCGCGCTCGGCAAGGAGCGCGCGGACATCGTGGCGATCACCGCCGCCATGCTCCAGCCGGTCGGCCTGGACCGCTTCGCCAAGGAGTTCCCGGAGCGCGTCTTCGACGTCGGCATCGCCGAGCAGCACGCCGCCGTCTCCGCGGCCGGCCTCGCCACCGGCGGTCTGCACCCGGTCTTCGCGGTCTACGCGACCTTCCTCAACCGCGCCTTCGACCAGGTCCTGATGGACGTGGCGCTGCACAGGTGCGGCGTCACCTTCGTCCTCGACCGGGCCGGCGTCACCGGCACCGACGGCGCCTCCCACAACGGCATGTGGGACATGTCGATCCTCCAGGTCGTGCCCGGCCTGCGGCTCGCCGCCCCGCGCGACGCCGACCAGGTCCGCGCCCAGCTGCGCGAGGCCGTCGAGGTCACCGACGCCCCCACCGTGGTCCGCTTCTCCAAGGGCGCGGTCGGCCCGGCCGTCCCCGCCGTGGGCCGGGTCGGCGGCATGGACGTGCTCCGCGAGGCCGGCACCGAGCGGCCGGACGTCCTCCTGGTGTCGGTCGGCGCGCTCGCCCCGATGTGCCTGGAGATCGCCGGTCTCCTCGACCGGCAGGGCATCTCCACCACCGTGGTCGACCCCCGCTGGGTCAAGCCGGTCGACGAGGCCCTCGCGCCGCTCGCCGCGGACCACCGGGTCGTCGTCACCGTCGAGGACAACAGCCGCGTCGGCGGCGTCGGCTCGGCCGTCGCCCAGGCCCTGCGCGACGCGGGCGTCGACGTACCGCTGCGTGACTTCGGCATCCCGCCGGTCTTCCTGGACCACGCCTCCCGCGGCGAGGTGCTGGCCGAGATCGGGCTGACCGCCCCCGACATCGCGCGCCAGGTCACCGGCCTGGTCTCGCGTCTCGACGGACGGTTCGAGGCCGCACGGCAGGCCGTGGAGCCCGCCCGCGACTGATCCCCGCCCCGGCGGGACGGTCACTGCGCGTCAGCATTGGGCCGGTCGGTTCACCCTCCCGGGTGCCGACCGGCCCTTTCGCGTGCATGCTGGCTTCCATGCGGGCAGCGTCCCCTCGACCCCCCGTCCGCGGGGGCCGCGATACCGACGTCAAGGACGACGCGGAGGTACGACGGTGAGCACGGACCAGCGCCCCCCCAGGGCAAGCTCCGGAATCTTCCGGACCAAGTCGGTCGAGCAGTCCATCAGGGACACCGAGGAACCGGAGCACGGGCTCCGCAAGTCCCTCTCCGCCTGGGACCTCACGGTCTTCGGCGTCGGCGTCATCATCGGCACCGGCATCTTCGTCCTGACGGGCAAGGTCGCCAAGGAGAACGCGGGCCCGGCCACGGCCCTCGCCTTCGTCGCGGCCGGCATCGTCTGCGCCCTGGCCGCGCTCTGCTACGCCGAGTTCGCCTCGACGGTGCCGGTGGCGGGATCGGCCTACACCTTCGCGTACGCCTCCATCGGCGAGCTGCCCGCCTGGATCATCGGCTGGGACCTGGTCCTGGAGTTCGCGCTGGGCACGGCGGTGGTGGCGGTCGGCTGGTCCGGGTACGTCCGCTCGCTGATGGACAACATCGGCTGGCACCTACCGGCCTCGCTGGAGGGTCCGGACGTGCCGGGCGGCACCTTCGACATCCTCGCCTTCCTGCTGGTCCTGGTGCTCACCGCGATCCTGGTCGTCGGCATGAAGCTCTCCGCCCGGATCACCGCCGTCGTGGTGGCGATCAAGGTCACCGTCGTCATGATCGTGATCGTCGCGGGCCTGTTCTTCATCGTCGGCGACAACTACAAGCCGTTCATCCCGCCGGCCGTGACCCCGGAGGGCGGCGGCTCCAACTGGGACTCCCCGCTCGTCCAGCTGCTCTTCGGGTACGAGCCCACCAACTTCGGCGTCATGGGCATCTTCACGGCGGCCTCCATCGTCTTCTTCGCCTTCATCGGCTTCGACGTGGTCGCCACCGCCGCCGAGGAGACCAAGCTGCCGCAGCGGGACATGCCCCGGGGCATCCTGGGCTCGCTGCTCATCTGCACGGTGCTGTACGTGGCGGTCGCCCTGGTCGTCACCGGCATGCAGCACTACACCGAGCTGTCCGTGAGCGCCCCGCTCGCCGACGCCTTCAAAGCCGCCGGCCATCCCTTCTACGCGGGCGTGATCAGCTTCGGCGCGGCCGTCGGCCTCACCACGGTCTGTCTGATCCTGCTGCTCGGCCAGACCCGCGTCTTCTTCGCGATGAGCCGCGACGGGCTGCTGCCGCGCTTCTTCTCGAAGACGCACCCCCGGTTCAGGACGCCCTACCGGCCGACCATCCTGCTCGGCGTGATCATCGCGATCGTGGCGGGCTTCACCAGCATCAACGAGCTGGCGACGCTGGTGAACATCGGCACCCTGTTCGCCTTCGTGATGGTCGCCGTCGGCGTGATCATCCTCCGCCGCACCCGTCCCGACCTGCACCGCGCCTTCCGCACCCCGTGGGTGCCGGTGCTGCCGATCATCTCCATCGCCGCCTCGCTGTGGCTGATGCTCAACCTGCCGGGCGAGACCTGGTTCCGCTTCGCGGTGTGGATGGTGATCGGCATCGTCGTGTACTTCGCGTACGGACGCGGACACAGCCGGTTGGGACGGCAGGGCGCGAGCACGCGCTCCTGACCGGGAAGCAGCGGGCGGGCGGAGAGCGGCCGGGCCGGGCGGATACAGTCGGTGCGAACCGACCCCACTCGACCCGGAGCGCTGGATCCTCCCATGGTGAACCCACCCCAGGCACCCGCCGACCCCTCCCAGGCCTCCCCGCGCGCCCCGAGAATGCACGGCGGCTGGCTGGCCCGGGGCGCGGAGGGACGTTTCAGCGTGTACGTCCCCCGGGACGGCGAGGTGCTCCGCTGGACCGAGGGCCCCGGCCGTCGGTTCGACGGCCCGGACGTGCTCGGCGGCCGGGGCCTGCTGCCCTTCCTGGCGGCCGCGCAGGGCCCCGACCGCTATGTGCACCTGATCGGCTTCCGGCACACCGGCACCGCGTCGGAGACCGGCGAGCCGCACGTCGAGCTGGTGCACAGCGTCCAGTTCCAGACCGGCCGGCCCAACGTGGAGTGGAAGTCGATCGGCCACTCCAACGGCACGGCCGAGTGGTTCGGCAACCCGGCCCTCGCCGTGGACGGCCAGGGCCGCGCCCACGTCTTCGTGCGCAACCGCGGCGGCGGCGTCAGCGCCCGGGTCCAGAAGGACGCCGGCGGCTGGCACCCCTGGTGGGACCTGAAGGGCGGCCGCACCGACCGGAACCCGGTGGCGACGGTGAACGGCTCCGGACTGGTCGAGCTGTACACGGCCAGCGATCGCGGGCTGCTGCGGTACGCGCAGAGCGAGCCGGGCGCCCGCCCGGTCGTCGAGCCGCTGGTGCCGGCCTCGGTCACCCCGGGCACGCTCACCGCGGTGACCGGCGCCTCCGGCCAGGTCACGGCCTACTACGTGGACGGTTCGGGACAGATCTGCGTCTGGTCCCCGGGTCGCGGCCTGGCGCCCACGCCCTTCGCCGCCGCGGCCGGCACGGGCCCGCTGACGGCCGGGCGCTGTCTGATCGACGGCTACGACTGCACCCTGCTCGCCCAGTGCGACGGCGAGGGCGGCGCCGTCCTGGCGGCCTACCTCACCGAGCGCGAGGACACCGGCCTGTACTGGACCCCGTCCGGACCGCCGGTCCTCGGCCCGCCGACCCTGACGGCCGACGCCGCCGGCGCGGCGGCGGTCGCGGCGCTGGCGGCCGACGGCGGGGTGATCGTCAGCCGGCAGACGGCGGAGCAGGGCCTCGCGCTGGAGCCGTGGACGCGGCTCTGAGCCGTACGGGAAAAGACCGGTGCCCCGGCCCTCGCGAGGAGGGCCGGGGCACCGGTCTTTTCCCGTACGGGGGCGGTCAGCCGCCGGTGGCGGGGGACTTCTTCGCGGAGGCCGGGATCTCGGCGTCCTCGCGGATCGCCTTCCACAGCTGGGAGGCGTTGGGCTCGTGGGCGACGACGCGGTTCGGGTCGATCTTGTCGTAGGCGACCGGCAGCATGATCGTCTCCATGTTCTGCGGGTCGACGCCGTTGAGGCTGCGGCCGAAGTCGCCGAGCGCGGTGAGCGAGGCGAGCTCGGAGTCGGTGGTGAGCGCCTTGGTCGCCGAGTCGGCGATCTTGTAGCTCTTGGCGGGGCTGCCGAGCAGGTCCTGCTTCTTGACCTCGGAGAGCAGCGCGGTGAGGAACTGCTGCTGGAGCGAGATGCGGCCCAGGTCGGAGCCGTCGCCGACGCCGTGGCGGGTCCGGACGAAGGCGAGGGACTGGGTGCCGTCGAGCTTCTGCGGGCCGGCTTCGAGGTGCAGGCCGGACTGCTTGTCGTCGATCGGCTCCTTCACGTCGACGGTGACGCCGCCGATGGTGTCGACCAGGTCCTTGAAGCCGGAGAAGTCGATCTCCATGAAGTGGTCGAGGCGGACGCCGGAGATCGACTCCACGGTCTTGGCCACGCAGGTGGGGCCGTACTGCGCGTAGATCGAGTTGAACATGACGCGCCGCGCGGAGGGGGCGGCGGTGCCGTCGGCGCGGGCGCACTCGGGGCGGGTGACCAGGGTGTCGCGCGGGATGCTGACGGCGACGGCCTGGGTGCGGCCCTCGGGTATGTGCACCACGAGGGTGGTGTCGGAGCGGCCGCCGCCGACCGCGCCGCCGACCAGGTCGCCGTTGTCGCCCGCGCGCGAGTCGGAGCCGAGGACCAGCAGGTTCTGGCCGCTGGTGGGCAGCTTCTCCGGGCGGTCGTCGCCGAGCGCCTTGTCGATGTCGACGGCCTTGATGTTGCCGTCGATGCTGCTGTACATCCAGTACAGCGTGCCGCCCGCCGCCAGGAGCAGGACCAGGAGCGTCAGGAGGACGATCCGGCCGGTCCTGCGGCGCTTGCGCGGGGTGGCGCCACGGCGTCCGCCGACGGCCTCGGGCGTGCGGGTGTCCTGGCTCATCGTGTGCGGTTCCTCGAATCCTGGTGACCGTTCGGGGCGCTCGTCGGCGCCCCCGCCTTCGTCGGCGCCCCCCGCCTCCGGTACGCGGGCACGGCGGCGCGCGGGTGGAGCGTGGAGTATAGGCAGAAGATCGGACGGGTGTGCGACGCGGGGTGACCGTGCGGGGACTCCCGGAGACGCCGGGGGCGTACCGTCCGGACGGTCGCGCGGGGGGAGTGCCGTTCACATCTCAGCTGCATAACAGCTGGTCGAATAAGCCTTTCGTAAGTTGTCCGAGGGGTGGCCCGGGTGTGAAGATCCGGTGCGAACGCCTTCGATGCGGATGTCATCGAGAGAAACGTTCTTCCGGACCTGTCGAGGTCCGGAGACTTCGGGGGGCCGGAGTTCAGCGTTGAGTCCGGGACTGAAACAGATCCGGGCACGCGCGTGGTTCCGGGCGCATGCTCCGCATGCGTTGGGTGTGGAAATGGTGGGCTGAACACGGTGGCGAACTCTCGCAACCCCGAGTCCAGCGCGCTCGTATCCGCCTACCGCAACCTCGTGCCCGCGCGAGCCCGCCGCCGCATCGTCGCCGGCATCCCCCAGCCCGTCCGCCAGTCCGTGGCCCGCACCCTGGCCGGCGTCGACTCCGCCCGTTCCGCCGTCGTCGCCCGCGCCATCGGCGGCCGCAGGAGCGGCTCCGACACCGAACGCGGCGTCGTGCGCGTGATCCAGGACGGCGGCCGCCACCTGCGCGCCCTGGAGGTCCCGGGCATCACCGCCTGGGCCGCCCGCGCCCGCAACCTCCACCTCCTCGTCGGCCTCCTGGAGGACGCCGGCATCGCGTACTTCTGCGTCCGCGGCACCGCCCAGGGCCTGCCCGCCGTCGCCGTCCCCGCCCGGCTCCGCGAGGAGACCGAGGACCTCCTCGCGTACGCCTTCGACCAGGAGCCCGGCTACGTCGGCGCCGACCCCGGCGACATGCGCCCCGGCGAGACCGCCGCGACCTGGCGGCGGCTGCGCTCCGCGAAGGTCCTGCGGGTCGCCTGGGTCGTCTGCGACCCGAGCGGTCGCCTCGTCTTCGGCGCCAAGCACGGCTGCGACCTGGAGTTCTGGTCCGAGCAGGACGGCGAGCTGGTCGCCCCCCGCCCCAACCGGGTGGTCACCGAGACCGCCGCCGAGCCGCACACCGTCGACGCGCCGCAGGCCCTCTTCAGCCCGGTGCCCGCGCAGTACACCACCGGCACGGCCCGCACCCTGCCCGAGTTCACCGCCCACCTGCCCGAGGACCACGCCTTCCCGGTGGACGTCGTCTACACCTGGGTGGACGCCGACGACCCGGTCTGGCGCGGCGCCAAGGACAGCACCCGCCGCCTCCTCGGCCTGGAGACCGCCGGCGGCCCCGCCCTGCACGAGCAGGCCGCCAACGACGCCCGCTTCACCAGCCGCGACGAGCTGCGCTACTCGCTGCGCTCGATCCACCAGTACGCGCCCTGGGTGCGCAACGTCTTCCTGGTCACGGCCGGCCAGGTGCCCGGCTGGCTCGACCTCGACCACCCCGGCCTCCGGGTCGTCGACCACCAGGAGATCTTCTCCGACCCCACGGCGCTGCCCACCTTCAACTCGCACGCCATCGAGAGCCAGCTCCACCACATCCACGACCTGTCGGAGCACTTCCTCTACCTCAACGACGACGTGTTCTTCGCCCGGCCCACCAGCCTCGGACACTTCTTCCACGCCAACGGACTCAGCAAGTTCTTCATGTCCAAGGCGCTCATCCCGACCGGCCGCGCCCTCCCCGGCGACCTCCCGGTCAACGCCGCCGGCAAGAACAGCCGCGGCCTGATCGCCCAGCAGTTCGGCACCTTCGTCTCGCAGAAGATGAAGCACACCCCGCACGCCCTGCGCCGCTCCGTCCTCGCCGAGATCGAGCACACCTACCCGCGCGCCCACTGGACCACCCAGCACGCGCGCTTCCGCTCGCCGCAGGACGTGCCCATCGCCTCCTCGCTGCACCACTACTTCGCCTACCACTCGGCCCGCGCCACCGTCGGCGACCTGCGCTACGTCTACATCGACATCGGCGACCGGGGCGCCCAGCAGCGCCTCGACCGGCTCGTCGCACGGCGCGACTTCGACACCTTCTGCATCAACGACACCGTCGTGCCCGAGGACCCCGCCGCGCAGGAGCGCATGGTGCGGCGCTTCCTCGACGACTACTTCCCGGTGCCGAGCCCGTACGAGCGCACGGACGCCGTGGGGCTCCCCACCCGCCGACTGACCGAACGAGGACGTGCCGACTGATGGGCTCCATACGAAGGCGCCTGGGCCGCGCGCGCCGTGCCGCCAGGCTCCGGATCGCCGCGCCGCTGTGGAGCCGGCTGCTCCGCGGGGTCTTCCTCCCGCTGCGCGGCCGCCGCTCCGCCACCGTGCTGTACGCCGCCGTGCTCGACGGTCAGACGATGAACCTGCACGCCGAACTGCCCGGCGCGGCCCGCGCCGCGGACTTTGCCGAGGTGCTGATCGGCCGCGGCCGCTCGCCGCACCGCAGCGCCGCCCGGGTGCACACCGACCGCTCGGGCCGGGTGCTCGTCGACGCCGCCGTGCTGCTGGGCGCCGAGACGGGCGGCGTCCCGGTGGAGACCGGCGGCACCCGGCTGCGCCTCGCCGTCCGCACCGGCCACCGCACCCGCACCTATCCGCTGCTCCTGGTCGACGCCCAGCACACCTACAAGGGCACCACGCGCCCCATGGCGGCCTCCCCGATCAGCGGCGGCCGCTACCGCGTCGGGCGCTCCGTCACCGGCAGCGCCCGGCTGCGGCACGCGCCGGCCCGTCCGGGCGCCGAGGTGGTGGACGTGCACATCGAGCACGCCCGCATCGACGTGCGCCTCCGCCTGGTCGGGATGCCGGCCGAGGACCCGTGGTGCGAGTTCGTCGCCTCCGGGCGGCGGATCCCCTGCGAGCTCACCGAGATCGAGCCCGGCGTCTGGCGGACCGAGGTGCCGCTGCCCGAGATGTACCCGGTCTCCCCCCGCCGCGAGCACTGGGACGTCCTGCTGCACACGGCGGACCGGCGCCCCCACCGGGTGGCCCGGGTGCTGCACGACCTCACCGACCCCCAGCGGGTGCTGGCGATGAGGTCGGTCGTGGTCGCCGCGCGCAAGGACACCCTGATGACGGTCGAGCCCCGCTACACCCCCGCCGGGAACCTCCGGTTCACCTGCCGTCGCGTCGAAGAGACGGCCTGAGGAAGCGCACATCGTGAAAGTAACGTTCCTGCTCCATGCCGTCGACGTCCTCGGGGACCCCGAGCGCGCGGTGCTCCACCAGGCGTCCGAACTGGCCGCCCACCACGAGGTCTCCGTCCTCAGCCTCTTCAAGGCCCGCCGCCGCAGGTTCACCCCGTACGACGGACGGGTCCCCGTCACCTTCCTCGTCGAGGGCGCCGGCCCCCAGCAGACCCCGGTCCGCGAGGGCGGCCCGGACGAGGCCCTCGCCGCCGCGCTCGCCGCCCGCCCCAGCGAACTCGTCGAGCGCCGCTGGGACGACGGCCACAACCGGCTCTCCGACATCGAGGCCGAGTACGCCCTCACCACCCTCGACACCGACGTCCTGGTCACCACCACCCCCGGACTGATGGTCCTCGCGGCCCGCTTCGCCCCCGCCGAGACCCTCCTCGTCCACCTCGAACAGCGCGCCTCCGAGGTCGCCGAGGCCACCGCCCTCGAACCCCTGCTGCGCCACACCGCCGGCTTCGACGCCGTCGTCCTGCCCGGCGCCCGCGCCCACGAGTGGTACGCCGAGACCTTCGGCGCCGCCGCCCCGCGCCTCCAGGTGGTCCCGCCCGCCCTGCCCGAGGGCTTCCGCCCCCGCTCCACCCTGCAGACCCGGATCGTCACCCTCGCCGCCCGCCTGGAGGAGAACTCCGGCGTCGACGCGGCCCTCGACGCCTGGGCCCGGGTCTCCCCGCTCCACCCGACCTGGACCCTGCGGATCCTCGGCGACGGCCCGCTCGGCGGCGCCCTGCGCCGCCGTCGCGACCAGCTCGGCCTGCACGGCACCGTCCAGCTCGTCGGCGAGTCCACCCACCCCGCCGAGGAGTGGGCCAAGGCATCGATCGCCCTCACCACCACCCGGACCGACGCGGTCGGCCACTCCCTCATGGAGGCCCAGGCCGCCGGCGTCCCCGTCGTCGGCTTCGACAGCCCGGGCGTCCTGCGCGACGTGGTCGCCGACGGCCGCACCGGCCTGCTCGTCCCCGTCGACGACACCGAACTCCTCGCCGACCGGCTCGTCCGGCTCGTCCAGGACGACCGGCTCCGCCTCGGCCTCGGCTCCGCCGCGGCCGAGGAGGCCGTCCGCCACGCCCCCGCCGAGGCCACCGCCCGCTGGCAGCAGATGCGCACCGCCCTCGCCGCCGCCCGCGCCGCCGGCGCCCGCCCCGCGGCCAAGGCGGCCCGCGCCGCCGCCCACGCCCTCCTCGGCGGCAACGACGGAGCCGCCCGGGCCGCCGACCCGGCCCCCCAGGGCACCGCCCGCAACCGCGCCTTCAAGGAGGCCGAGGAGCGGCTGCTCAAGCGCGACCGCGGCCTCGTCCGCGACGGCGGCCAGGTCTGCCGGGTCATCGACGCCGAATCGCCCTTCGACATCGCCCAGACCAACCTGGCGCTGACCGCAGACGCCCTGGAGGCCGCCGGCGTCCCCTACTTCCTGGCCCGGGACACCAAGATCCGGCACAGCGTCGCCGTCCACGCCGACTACCGGGACGCCGTCCTCAAGGCCCTCGCCGACCGGTTCCCCGACGGCCCGGTCTACGTGGGCCTCCTCAACGACGCCGACACCACGATCGCCACCACCCTCGCGCAGCGCGCCGCCGACCTCGTCGGCACCGAGTGCTCCGGCGTCCGCGTCTACGCCCCCGTCGTCTCCGCCACCGGCACCCTCCGCCTCGGCGCCACCTACGGCTGCCTGGTCTCCTTCTGGTACCACGACAAGGAGGAGCCGCACTTCTTCCACTCGCCGCGCCGCACGCTCATCGGCCAGCGGGTGCCCCGCGCCTCGATGCGCCGGATGCCGGCCGTCCTCGGCGGACGCACCTACCCGACGGTGGAGCCGTACACCCACACCCTCCACCACGACGTGCCCTTCCCCATCGACGCCGTCTACACCTGGGTCGACGGATCCGACGTGAACTGGCTGGAGCGCAAGAACGCGGTCCTCGCCTCGATGGGCATCGTCACCGAGGACGCCGCCACCAGCGCCGCCCGCTTCCGCAACCGCGACGAGCTGCGCTTCTCGCTGCGCTCCCTCGACATGTACGCCCCCTGGATCCGGAACATCTACCTGGTCACCGACCAGCAGGTACCGCCGTGGCTGGACACCCGCCACCCCCGGGTCCGGGTCGTCGACCACACCGAGATCTTCGGCGGCGAGGGCGCCCTGCCCACGTACAACTCGCACGCCATCGAGAGCCGGCTGCACCACATCGACGGCCTGGCCGAGCACTTCCTCTACTTCAACGACGACGTGTTCGCCGCCCGGCCCATCCAGCCCTCGCTCTTCTTCCTGGGCAACGGCGCCGCCAAGCACTTCATGTCCTCCAACGCCATCCCCATGGGACCGGCCCTGGAGGGCGACGAGTTCAGCCGGATCGCCGCCAAGAACAACCGCGACCTGATCCAGGGCATGTTCGGCCAGACCCTGGTGAACTCCTTCATCCACGCCCCGCACCCGCTGCGCCGCAGCGTGATGGCGGACCTGGAGACCCACTTCCCCGACGCCCTGCGCCGCACCGCCCACAACCGGCTGCGCGACCCCTCGGACGTCTCCGTGGCCTCCTCGCTCCACCACTACTTCGGTTACCACACCGGCCGCAGCGTGCCCGGCAGGATCTCCTCCGGCTTCGTCAACGTCGGCCTCAGCGAACAGGTCAAGAAGCTCAACGGGCTGCTCGCCTCCCGCCCCAACGACGTCTTCTGCCTCAACGACTTCCACGACGGAGACGTCTCCGAGGACGAGCAGGACGCCACCCTCGCCGCCTTCCTGCCCAGCTACTTCCCCATCGCCAGCCAGTTCGAGACCGGTTCGCCGCGCAACGAACACTTCCACGCCGGGCGGATCGCCGCCTGGCCTCTGTGAACCGGAGGCCCGTCATGCCCAAGTTCTGCATCCTCGGCGCCTCCGTCGCCAAGTCCCGCAAGACCGCCGAGGGCCCCATCGCCGGATGGGGCCAGTACATGTCCGAGTTCCTCGCCCCCGGCTGGGAGGTGCGGAACTTCGCGCGCGACGCGATGACCGCCCGCACGTACTTCACGGACCGCTTCGCCACCCTGCTCAACCTGCTCGAACCCGGCGACATCGTCGCCCTCGACTTCGGCGGCGTCGAGCAGCGGATCAACGTCCCGCTCCGCTACCACGGCAAGCGCGAGTTCAAGGAGTTCCTCAAGCTGTACGTGGAGGGGATCCGCGCCCAGGGGGCGATCCCGGTCCTCCTCACCCCGTGCGCGCGCTGCGCCTTCGACGTGCGGGGCCAGGTCTCCGACACCCGCGACGGCTACCCCGAGGTCACCCGGGAGGCGGCCGTCGAGACCGGCGCCGTCTTCGTCGACATGAACGCCCACACCGGCCGGCTCCTCCAGGAGCTCGGTCCCGCCCGGGCCAAGCAGTACTACCGCTGGATCGACGCCGGGGAGCACCCGCTCCACCCGGACGGCATGATCGACTCCACCCACTTCAACCACGCCGGTGCCCGCGAGGTGGCCCGGATCCTCGCCTCCGCCCTGGAGAGCAACCCGGACATCCCGGCCGGCACCGTCGACAAGGCGACCCTGGTCCCCGGCGACTACCCGCCGCCCGCCCCCGAGTTCACCGTGGTCAGCCCGGAGAGCGCGCTCTACGCCACCGACCGGGTCGGCACCGCCCCCGTCTTCACCTCGCCGGGCCCCGACCGCGCGGTCAGCGGCCTCCAGAAGTTCACCGGCAACGCCGGTCCCGACACCGGCTACCTGCTCTTCTTCTCCCAGGGCGCCTACATCGGCGGCACCGCCGTCAACGAGCAGGGCCGCTTCCTGTGGCGCCGCACCATGGTCTGGCCGGCCGGCGAGCACACCGTGCAGGCCGTCGGCATCGCCCGCTCGGGCGGGGTCACCCCGATCGCCTCGCTGCGCTTCGAGGTCCGCGACCACGTCGCCCCGCCGGTGGTCGCCGCCCCGAAGAGCGGGGCCTGGGTCAACCCCCGCCCCCGCTTCAACGGCACCGCCGCCCCCGGCGTCACCAAGGTGATGGCCCTGGAGGGCGAGCGGCTGATCGGCGAGGCCGTCGTCGCCGAGGACGGCACCTGGAGCATGCGCCACCCGCACAGCTGGCGGCCCGGCGCGCACCGCGTCGAGTTCGTGTCGATCTTCAGCGCGCTGCACTCCACCGCCACGCCGGTGGACATCCGGGTGCTCGGCGTCCCGGAGGACAGCTTCCTGCGCACCTCCGCGGGCGCCCGCGACCGCTGCGGCGACAAGTGCGACCACTACCCCTTCGACGGGCGCTGGTAGCCCCCGCGGGCCGGTGACGGCGGGGAACGACGGAAGGGGCCCGGTGGCACAAGCCACCGGGCCCCTTCGCGCGCACGCCGCCGGTTACGCCGGGACGCTCGCCACGCCCTGCGCCAGGAAACGCTTGCCGTTGACGCGCTCGGAGACGCCCTCGCGGTCCAGGTACGGCGTGATGCCGCCCAGGTGGAAGGGCCAGCCGGCACCGGTGATCAGGCAGAGGTCGATGTCCTGCGCCTCGGCGACGACACCCTCCTCCAGCATGAGGCCGATCTCCTGCGCCACCGCGTCGAGGACTCGGTCGCGGACCTGCTGCTCGGTGAGGACGGTGTCGCCCTGCTTGAGCAGCGCGGCGACCTCGGGGTCGAGCTCCGGCTTGAAGCCGTTCTCCGGCTTGTAGACGTAGAAGCCGCGCTTGCCGGCCTCGACGACGGCCTTCAGGTTGGGGGAGACGGTGAAGCGCTCCGGGAAGGCGCGGTTCAGGGTCTCGGAGACGTGCAGGCCGATGGCCGGGCCCACGAGCTCCAGGAGGACCAGCGGGGACATCGGCAGGCCCAGCGGCTCGATCGCCTTCTCGGCGGTCTCGACCGAGGTGCCCTCGTCGATGACGTTCTGGATCTCGCCCATGAAGCGGGTCAGGATGCGGTTCACGACGAACGCCGGGGCGTCCTTGGTGAGGACCGCGGTCTTCTTCAGCTTCTTGGCGACGCCGAAGGCGGTGGCCAGCGAGGCGTCGTCCGTCTTCTCGCCGCGGACGATCTCCAGGAGCGGGAGGATCGCGACCGGGTTGAAGAAGTGGAAGCCGACCACGCGCTCCGGGTGCTGGAGCTTGGAGGCCATCTCGGAGACCGACAGCGAGGAGGTGTTGGTGGCGAGGATCGCGTGCGCCGGGGCGACCGCCTCGACCTCCGCGAACACCTTCTGCTTGACGGACATCTCCTCGAACACGGCCTCGATGATGAAGTCCGCGTCCGCGAAGCCCGCGGCCTTGTCGAGGACACCGGAGACCAGGCCCTTGAGACGGTTGGCCTTGTCCTGGTTGATGCGGCCCTTGCCGAGCAGCTTCTCGATCTCGCCGTGGACGTAGCCCACGCCCTTGTCGACGCGCTCCTGGTCGATGTCGGTCAGGACGACCGGCACCTCCAGGCGGCGCAGGAAGAGCAGGGCGAGCTGGGAGGCCATCAGACCGGCGCCGACGACGCCGACCTTGGTGACCGGGCGCGCCAGCGACTTGTCCGGGGCGCCGGCGGGGCGCTTGCCGCGCTTCTGCACCAGGTTGAAGGCGTAGATGCCGGAGCGGAGCTCGCCGCCCATGATCAGGTCCGCGAGGGCCTGGTCCTCGGCGTCGAAGCCCTTCTGCAGGTCGCCGTCCTTGGCGGCCTCGATGATGTCGAGGGCGCGGTAGGCGGCGGGGGCGGCGCCGTGCACCTTGGAGTCGGCGATCGCGCGGCCCTTGGCGACGGCGGCGTCCCAGCCCTCGCCCCGGTCGATCTCCGGGCGCTCGACGGCGACGGAGCCGTTCAGCACGCCGGCGGTCCAGATGAGCGACTGCTCCAGGAAGTCGGCGCCCTCGAAGAGCGCGTCGGCGATGCCGAGCTCGAAGACCTGCTTGCCCTTGAGCTGGCGGTTCTGGTTCAGCGAGTTCTCGATGATGACCTGGACGGCCTTCTCGGCGCCGATCAGGTTCGGGAGGATCGCGCAGCCGCCCCAGCCGGGCACCAGGCCGAGGAAGACCTCGGGGAGCGAGAAGGCCGGCAGGGCCTTCGACACGGTGCGGTAGGTGCAGTGCAGACCGACCTCGACGCCACCGCCCATGGCCGCGCCGTTGTAGTACGCGAAGGTCGGCACGGCGAGCGCGGAGAGGCGCTTGAAGACGTCGTGGCCGCCCTTGCCGATGGCGAGCGCCTCGTCGTGCTTCTTCAGCAGCTCGACGCCCTTGAGGTCGGCGCCGACCGCGAAGATGAACGGCTTGCCGGTGATGCCGGCGGCGACGATCTCACCGCTCGCGGCCTCGGCCTCGACCTGGTCGATCGCCGTGTTCAGGTTGGCCAGCGACTGCGGGCCGAAGGTGGTCGGCTTGGTGTGGTCGAAGCCGTTGTCCAGCGTGATCAGCGCGAACCGGCCCGCACCCGCGGGCAGGTCGAAGTGACGGACGTGGGCCGAGGTCACGACCTCGTCCGGGAAGAGCTCGGCGGCGCCCTTCAGAAGCTCGGCGGTGGTGCTCACTTGCCCTCCCAGTGGGGGTTCTCCCAGATGACCGTCGCGCCCATGCCGAAGCCGACGCACATGGTGTTGAGGCCGTAGCGGACCTCGGGGTGCTCCTCGAACTGGCGGGCCAGCTGCGTCATGAGGCGGACGCCGGAGGAGGCGAGCGGGTGACCGTAGGCGATGGCGCCGCCGTACTGGTTCACGCGCGCGTCGTCGTCGGCGATGCCGTAGTGCTCCAGGAAGGCGAGGACCTGGACGGCGAAGGCCTCGTTGATCTCGAAGAGGCCGATGTCGTCGATCGAGAGGCCGGCCTGGGCCAGGGCCTTCTCGGTCGCCGGGATCGGGCCGTAGCCCATGACCTCGGGCTCGACGCCGGCGAAGGCGTACGAGACGAGGCGCATCTTGACCGGGAGGTTGTTCTCGCGGGCGAAGTCCTCGGAGGCGATGATCGAGGCGGTGGCGCCGTCGTTCAGGCCGGCCGCGTTGCCCGCGGTGACGTTGCCGTGGACGCGGAAGGGCGTCTTCAGGTTCGCCAGCGACTCCAGGGTGGTGCCCGGGCGCATCGGCTCGTCGGCGGTGACCAGGCCCCAGCCGGTCTCGCCGCCCGCCGGGTCGGTGCGGCGCACCGAGATCGGCACCAGGTCCTGCTGGATCTTGCCGTCGGCGTACGCCTTGGCGGCCTTCTCCTGCGAGCGCACGGCGTACTCGTCGGCGCGCAGCTTGGTGATGCTCGGGTAGCGGTCGTGCAGGTTCTCGGCGGTCATGCCCATGAAGAGGGCGGACTCGTCGACCAGCTTCTCGCTGACGAAGCGCGGGTTCGGGTCCACGCCCTCGCCCATGGGGTGACGGCCCATGTGCTCGACACCGCCGGCGATGACGGCGTCGTAGGCGCCGAAGGCGATGGAGCCGGCGACCGAGGTGACGGCGGTGAGGGCACCGGCGCACATGCGGTCGATGGAGTAGCCGGGCACGGACTGCGGCAGGCCCGCGAGGATGCCGGCGGTGCGGCCGAGGGTGAGGCCCTGGTCGCCGATCTGGGTCGTCGCGGCGATCGCGACCTCGTCGATCTTCGCCGGGTCGAGGGCCGGGTTGCGGCGCAGCAGCTCCCGGATGGCCTTCACGACGAGGTCGTCGGCGCGGGTCTCGTGGTAGATGCCCTTCGGGCCCGCCTTGCCGAACGGGGTGCGGACGCCGTCGACGAAGACGACGTCCCTGACGGTACGAGGCACGATGGCTCTCCTCCAGGTGCGGGACGGCACTGCTGCGGCGCACACCACTAAGCGTGCGCTTGCTTCCTCCATGCTACTTGTGGGTAACCAGGCTGCCCACCCCCTGGGGGCCAAGCGGCGAAGGTCACATCCCCGGGGACGCCGAAGCCCCCGGCACCGAGGGGGTGCCGAGGGCTTCCGGTACGGGGCGGGACACGGGCTCAGCCCCGCGCCGCCAGGGCCTCCACCAGGAGCGGGGTCACCAGGCCGACCTGCCAGCGGCGGGCGCCGTGGGCGGTGAGGGCGGCGGCGACGGCGTCCGGGTCCGCCTGGACGGGCGGCTCCCAGCAGATGCGCCGGACGGTGTCCGGGGTGATCAGGTTCTCCTGCGGGAGGTGCAGCCGCTCCGCGAGGCCGGTGACCCCGGTCCGGGCGGCGGCGAGGCGGGCGGCGGCGGCCGGGGCCTTGTCGGCCCAGGCGCGCGGCGGGGGAGGCCCGGCCGGCTGCTGGCCCGGCTGCGGCAGCTCGCTCTCGGGCAGCGCCCGGGCCCGGTCGATCGCGGCCTGCCACTGCTCCAGCTGGCGCCGGCCCATCCGGTGCCCGAAGCCGGGCAGCGCGGTGAGCGCGGCGACGTTCACCGGCACGGCGAGCGCGGCCTCGACGATCGCCGCGTCGCTGAGGACCTTGCCGGGGGAGACGTCACGCCGCTGCGCGACCCGGTCGCGGGCCGTCCACAGCTCCCGGACGACCGCCATCTGCCGGCGGCGGCGCACCTTGTGCATGCCGGAGGTGCGGCGCCAGGGGTCCTTGCGGGGCGGGGCGGGCGGGGCTGCGGCGATGGCCTCGAACTCCTCGTGGGCCCATCCCAGCTTCCCCTGCCGGTCCAGCTCCTCCTCCAGCGCGTCGCGCAGGTCGACCAGGAGCTCGACGTCGAGGGCGGCGTAGCGCAGCCACGGGTCGGGGAGCGGGCGGGTCGACCAGTCGACCGCCGAGTGGCCCTTCTCCAGCGCGTAGCCGAGGACGGACTCGACCATCGCGCCGAGGCCGACGCGCGGGAAGCCGGCGAGCCGGCCGGCCAGCTCGGTGTCGAAGAGGGAGGAGGGGCGCATGCCTATGTCGCGCAGGCAGGGCAGGTCCTGGGTGGCGGCGTGCAGGATCCACTCGGCGCCGTCCAGGGCCTCGCCGAGACCGGAGAGGTCGGGGCAGCCCACGGGGTCGATCAGCGCGGAGCCCGCGCCCTCGCGGCGGAGCTGGACGAGGTAGGCGCGCTGGCCGTAGCGGTACCCGGAGGCGCGCTCGGCGTCGACGGCGACGGGCCCGCGCCCGGCGGCGAAGGCGGCGATCACCTCCGCCAGGGCCTCGTCGCTCGCGACGACCGGCGGGATGCCCTCCCTGGGCTCCAGCAACGGGATCGGAAGCCCAGCTACAGGGACGTCGTCGTCCGGGGGGCCGCCCCCGGTGGTGCGCAGTGCGGTGTCTGCTGCGGTCTCTTGGGCGTCGGTCACCTGTCAAGGGTATCCGCCGACGGCAAGCGCCTGCCGACGGAACGTTCCGTCGGCAGGCGCGGCCCTTGCGTCACGCCGGTGTCAGTGGATGATCCCGGTCCGCAGGGCCACGGCGACCATGCCGGCCCGGTCGCCGGTGCCCAGCTTGCGGGCGATCCGGGCGAGGTGGCTCTTCACGGTGAGCGCCGAGAGCCCCATGGAGACGCCGATGGCCTTGTTGGACTGGCCCTCGGCGACGAGGCGGAGCACCTCGACCTCACGGCCGGAGAGCTCGCGGTAGCCGCCCGGGTGGCTCGGGGCACCCGGGGGGCGGCGGTGGCCGAGCCGGGCGGCCGCGGCGCCGATGGGCGCGGCGCCGGGGCGCGTCGGGTGGCCGATATTGGTCCGCGTGCCGGTGACGACGTAGCCCTTCACGCCGCCGGCGAGCGCGTTGCGCACCGCGCCGATGTCGTCGGCGGCCGAGAGGGCGAGGCCGTTGGGCCAGCCCGCGGCGCGGGTCTCGGACAGCAGGGTGAGGCCGCTGCCGTCGGGAAGGTGGACGTCGGCCACGCAGATGTCGCGCGGGTTGCCGACGCGGGGACGGGCCTCCGCGATGGACGACGCCTCGATCACGTCCCGTACGCCGAGCGCCCACAGGTGGCGGGTGACGGTGGAGCGGACGCGCGGGTCGGCCACGACGACCATGGCCGTCGGCTTGTTCGGGCGGTAGGCGACCAGGCTTGCGGGCTGCTCGAGCAGAACGGACACTCGGCCTCCTGGGGGGGAAGGTGCGGGACGGAGCCGGCTCGGGGAAGAAGCCGGGGGCGAACCCGTGCTCTGAAGGGGTCATTGACTCCTTCGGCAGCAGGGCCGCCCGCCTTTAGGGAAAGATCACGATTTAGTGAGTAACAATTGGGGCAATTCGGACGGGCGATCGATCATCCTACGAGCGGCCCCCGCTCCCTCACCCCCACGGGGGACCCCGTACGAATGCGAGAAGGGGCCCCGGAGGGCCCCTCTCACACATCCGTCCGCACCGCGCTCAGGCCCCCTGCGGCCCCCGGCGCTGCGGCAGTGAGACGACCCCCCCGCCCGACAGCGTCCCCGCCGGGTCCGTCGCCGCCGCGGGGCCCGTCGCGCCCGGCGGGTCGGCCGGGGCCGGCGGCAGGCCCGCGATCTGGCACAGCAGGTCGGACCAGGCCGCCAGGTGCGCCGCCGTGTCCGGCGCCCCGCCCAGGCCCTCCCGGGGCGTCCAGGACGCCCGGATCTCGATCTGGGTGGCGGGCCGCCGCTCCGCGAGCCCGCCGAAGTAGTGCGAGCCCGCCATCGTGACCGTCCCGCTCGCCTCCCCGTACGCGAGGCCGCGCGCCTCCAGCGCCCCGGTCAGCCACGACCAGCACACCTCCGGCAGCAGCGGGTCCGCCGCCATCTCCGGCTCCAGCTCCGCCCGCACCAGCGTCACCAGCCGGAAGGTGCCCTTCCAGGCCTCGTGGCCCGCCGGGTCGTGCAGCAGCACGAGCCGCCCGTCCGCGAGGTCCTCCTCGCCGTCGACGACCGCCGCCTCCACCGCGTACGCGTACGGCGCGAGCCGCTGCGGCGGGCGGGTCGGCTCGACCTCCATCTCGGACCGCAGCCGTGCCGTCCGCAGGGCGTCCACCGCCCGCCGGAACGCCGGCGGCACCGGGGTCCCCGCCGTACTGTCCGCCTCGTCGCCCGTCCCTCGAATGCCGTCGGAATGATCGGAAAAATGTCCCTGAGCCGCAGCCATGCGGGGAAGAGTAGGCGGAACGGGGCCGCCATGCGGGGAGGGACACCCGCCCGGCACGAGCGGCTTCCGGCCACATGCGAAGATTTGGGCGTGAGCGCCATGAACAGCCCGACGGGCCAGCAGACGAAGCAGCAGTCGCGGACGTACGACTCCGCGTTCCTCAAGGCGTGCCGGCGCGAGCCCGTGCCGCACACCCCGGTCTGGTTCATGCGGCAGGCGGGGCGCTCCCTCCCCGAGTACCTGAAGGTCCGCGAGGGCATCCCGATGCTGGAGTCCTGCATGCGGCCCGAGCTGGTCAAGGAGATCACGCTCCAGCCCGTCCGCCGCCACCAGGTCGACGCCGCGATCTACTTCAGCGACATCGTCGTCCCCCTCAAGGCCATCGGCGTCGACCTCGACATCAAGCCCGGCGTGGGCCCCGTCGTCGCCGACCCGATCCGCACCCGCGCCGACCTCGACCGGCTGCGCGACCTCACCCCGGACGACGTGCACTACGTCACCGAGGCCATCGGCATGCTCACCGAGGAGCTCGGCGACACCCCGCTCATCGGTTTCGCCGGCGCGCCCTTCACCCTCGCGAGCTACCTCGTCGAGGGCGGCCCGTCCCGCAACCACGAGCACACCAAGGCGCTCATGTACGGCGACCCGCAGCTCTGGGCCGACCTGCTGGACCGCCTCGCCGAGATCACCTCCGCCTTCCTCAAGGTGCAGATCGAGGCCGGCGCCTCCGCGATCCAGCTCTTCGACTCCTGGGTCGGCGCCCTCGCCCCCGCCGACTACCGCCGCTCGATCCTGCCCGCCTCCGCCAAGGTCTTCGACGCGGTCGCCGGCTACGGCGTCCCGCGCATCCACTTCGGCGTCGGCACCGGCGAGCTCCTCGGCCTCATGGGCGAGGCCGGCGCGGACGTCGTCGGCGTCGACTGGCGCGTCCCGCTCGACGAGGCCGCCCGCCGCGTGGGCCCCGGCAAGGCCCTCCAGGGCAACCTGGACCCGGCCGTCCTCTTCGCCTCCACCGAGGTCGTCGAGGCCAAGGCCGACGAGGTCCTGGCCGCCGCGAAGGACCTGGAGGGACACGTCTTCAACCTGGGCCACGGCGTCATGCCGTCCATGGACCCCGACGCCCTGACCCGCCTCGTCGCCTACGTGCACGAGCGCACGGCGGTCTGACGCCCCCGCGGTACGGGCGGCGGGCCTCAGCCCGCCGCCCGTACCGCCGCCAGCGCCTTCCGGGCCGCGATCAGCACCGGGTCCCACACCGGGGAGAACGGCGGCGCGTAGCCCAGGTCCAGCGCCGTCATCCGCTCGACCGTCATCCGGGCCGTCAGCGCCACCGCCGCGACGTCCACCCGCTTCGCCGCGCCCTCCCGGCCCACGATCTGCACGCCGAGCAGCCGCCCGGTCCGCCGCTCGGCCAGCATCTTCACCGTCATCGGCGCCGCCCCCGGGTAGTAGCCCGCCCGGCTCGTCGACTCCACGGTCACCGCCACGTACCGCAGCCCGACCTCCCGGGCGTCCTTCTCGCGCAGCCCGGTCCTGGCGATCTCCAGGTCGCAGACCTTCGACACCGCCGTCCCCACCACCCCGGGGAAGGTCGCGTAGTCGCCGCCCACGTTCGAGCCGATGACCTGGCCCTGCTTGTTGGCGTGGGTGCCCAGCGGCACGTGCCGCTCCCGGCCCGACACCAGGTCCAGGACCTCCACGCAGTCGCCGCCGGCCCACACGTTCCCGTGCCCCCGCACCCGCATCGCCAGGTCGGTCAGCAGCCCGCCGTGCGCCCCGAGCGGCAGCCCCGCCGCCTCCGCCAGCGAGGTCTCCGGCACCACGCCCGTCCCCAGCACCACCACGTCCGCCGGGTACTCGTCGTCGTCCGTGGCCACCGCCCGGACCCGCCCCGCGTCGTCGGTGAGGATCCTCGTCACCGCCGCCGAGCCGACCGTACGGATCCCCAGCCCGTCCATCGCCGCGTGCACCAGCCGGCCCATGTCCGGGTCGAGCGTGGCCATCGGCTGCTCGCTCCGGTTGAGGACCGTCACCTCGTAGCCCCGGTTCAGCAGCGCCTCGGCCATCTCCACGCCGATGTACCCGGCGCCGACCACCACCGCCCGCCGCCCCGCCGTCCCGGCCAGCGAGTCCAGCAGCGCCTGTCCGTCCTCCAGCGTCTGCACCCCGTGCACGCCCGCCGCGTCGATCCCCGGGACCGCCGGGCGGGCCGGGCGCGCCCCGGTCGCGATCACCAGCTTGTCGAAGCCCGTCCACGCCTCCGTGCCGGCCGCCAGGTCCCTGGCCAGAACGCGCTGCCCGGCCAGGTCGATCTCCGTCACCTCGGTCCGCGTCCGCAGCCCGATCCCGCGCGCCCGGTGCTCCTCGGGGGAGCGGGCGATCAGCTCGTCGCGCCCGGCCACGTCGCCGCCGACCCAGTACGGGATCCCGCAGGCCGAGTAGGAGGAGAACCGGCCCCGCTCGAAGGCCGTGATCTCCAGCTCCCCGGCCCCCTTCAGCCTGCGCGCCTGCGACGCGGCGGACATGCCCGCCGCGTCGCCGCCGATGATCACCAGTCGTTCGCTCATGCGCCCACGCTACGGCGCCGGGGCCGCCTCGTCCGGCTCCCCGTCGGGCAGCGGCAGCCCCGCCGCGTTCCGCCGCGCCGGCTGCCCCGGTACGGCGGCGGGGACGGGCGCCGGCACCGGGGCCGTGACGGGCCGGGCCGCGCGGCGCGGGCGCAGGACCCACCGCCACACCGCGTACCCGGCCAGCGCCGCCGCCAGCCACGGCGCGAGCGCCGCGAGAACCACCAGGGTCCAGGCGACCACCGCGACCAGCGCGTCCCAGCCGCCCTCGAAGGCGTCGCCGACGGCCGGACGGCTGTCGTCGGTCACCTCGTCCTCGACGGTCACCCGCTCCTTCTCCCGCAGGTCCAGGGTGATCGTCGCCAGCGAGGTCCGGTCCTCCAGCGAGGCCTGCCGGGCCAGCAGCGCCTCCAGGTCCGCCTGCCGCCGGCTCAGCTCCCCCTCCAGGGTCACCACGTCGGCCAGCCGCTCCGCCCGGTCCATCAGCGCCCGGACCCGCGCCACGCTCGCCCGCTGGCTGGCGATCCGGCTCTCCACGTCGACGACCTGGTCGGTGACGTCCTGCGCCTCCGCCTGGCGGGACAGCACCTTCCCGGTGCCAGCCAGCCCGGCGAGGACGCCGTCGTACCGCTCCTGCGGCACCCGCAGCACCAGGTGGGCGCTGTCGTACCGGTCGTCCACCCGCTCCGTCGTCTCCGACTCCACCCGGCCCCCGGCGGCGGCCACCACCGCCCGCACCCGGTCGGCGGCCGGCGCCACGCGGTCGACCTCCACCGCGAGCGAGGCCGTACGGATCAGGTGCTGCGCGGCCGGCGCCTTCGACGAGCCCGGCTTCGAGGCGTCCGCCTTCGACGCGTCCGGCCGCGGGCCGTCCGCCTTCGAGCCCGCGGAACCGCCCGTACCGCCGGTGTTCCCCTCCTGCCGGGCGGCGTCCGGCGCGGTCGCCGCCGCGGCCGCCGCCCCCTTGGAGTCGGCGGCCCCGTCCGCGCCGCCCGCGCACCCCGCCGCCAGCAGGGAGGCGGCCAGCAGCAGCGCCGCCCCCGCCCGTCTCCGCCCGTTCGTCCCGACCGTCTTGCGCACAGCGTCCCCCTGGGGCCGTAGGAATCGACGTCCCTAGGACGTGCGGCGCCCGCCGCCGGTTTGCCTCCCGGGGTAGCGATGCGGTCACGTTCCGGCCTCGGAACGGACGACGGGGGCGGTTTGAGAGAGTGGTGCCATGAACGCGGACACCACGGGACCCCACGCCGGACCTCACGCCGTCGTCGTCGGCGGCGGCATCACCGGCCTCGCCGCCGCCCTCCGGCTGCTCGCCGCCGGCGCGCGCGTCACCCTCCTGGAGGCCGACGGCCGGTTCGGCGGCAAGCTGCTCGCCGGGGAGATCGCCGGCGCCCCCGTGGACCTCGGCGCCGAGTCCCTGCTCGCCCGCCGCCCCGAGGCCGTCGCACTCGCCGAGCGCGTCGGCCTCGGCGACCGGCTCCGGTCGCCCGCCACCACCACCGCCTCCGTCTGGTCCCGCGGCCGGCTCGTCCCCATGCCCAAGGGCCACGTCATGGGCGTCCCCGGCACCGCCGACGCCGTCGCCGGACTCCTCTCCGAGGAGGCCCTGCGCCGGATCGAGCGGGACCCGGAGCTCCCGCCCACCGAGCTGGGCGACGACACCGCCATCGGCGCCTACGTCGCCGCCCGGATGGGCCACGAGGTCGTCGACCGGCTCGTGGAACCCCTCCTCGGCGGCGTCTACGCCGGCGACGCCTACCGCATCTCGATGAAGGCCGCCGTCCCCGCCCTCTTCGAGGCCGCCCGCCGCCACCCCAGCCTCACCGCCGCCGTCCGCGCCGTCCAGGCCTCCGGCGCCGCCGTCCCCGCCGACGTCGCGGGAGCCGCCACCGGCCTCGGCGGAGCCGCCTTCGCCGCCGCCGCCGGCGGCATCGGCACCCTCCTCGGCCTCGTCGCCGACGCCGTCCGCGCCGCCGGCGGCACCCTCCTCACCGGCACCCCCGCCACCGCGCTGCTCCGCTCCGGCGCCACCGGCTGGAGGGTCGTCACCCGGGAGCGGACCCTCGACGCGGACGCCGTCGTCCTCGCCACCCCCGCGCCCGTCGCCGCCGGGCTCCTCGGCGGGCACGCCCCCGAGGCCGCCGCGCTCCTCGGCGGGATCGACTACGCCTCCATGGCCCTCGTCACGCTCGCCTTCCGCCGCGCCGAGCTGCCGGAACTGTCCGGCTCCGGCTTCCTCGTCCCGCCCGTCGACGGCCACACCATCAAGGCGTCCACCTTCTCCAGCCAGAAGTGGGGCTGGGTCGGCGAGGCCGCCCCCGAGCTCTTCGTGCTCCGCACCTCCGTCGGCCGGCACGGCGAGGAGGCCCAGTTCCACCGCGACGACGAGGACCTGATCGCCGCCTCCCTCAAGGACCTCGGCGCCGCCACCGGCCTCGCCGCCCGGCCCGTCGCCACCACCGTCACCCGCTGGACCGGCGGCCTGCCGCAGTACCCCGTCGGCCACCTGGACCGGGTCGCCCGGGCCCGCGCCGCCCTCGCCGGCCTGCCCGGACTGCGCCTCGCGGGCGCCGCCTACGACGGCGTCGGCATCCCCGCCTGCGTCGCCTCGGCCCACCGCGCGGCCGACGCCGTCGCCGACGAGATCATCGCCACGTCGGAAACGGGGCACCCCGGTGCGGGGCACTCCTCGTGACGGGCGAGAATAGGCGTATGAGTGCGCCCGAAAAGATCCCGAACGCCGGTAAGAAGGCGAAGGACCTCAACGAGGTCATCCGCTACACCCTGTGGTCCGTCTTCAAGCTGCGCGACGTCCTGCCCGCCGACCGGACCGGCTACGCCGACGAGGTCCAGGAGCTGTTCGACAAGCTGGCGGCGGAGGACGTCACCGTCCGCGGCACGTACGACCTCTCCGGTCTGCGCGCCGACGCCGACGTCATGATCTGGTGGCACGCCGAGACGAGCGACGAGCTCCAGACGGCGTACAACCTCTTCCGCCGTACGAAGCTGGGCCGCGCCCTGGAGCCGGTCTGGTCGAACATGGCGCTGCACCGCCCGGCCGAGTTCAACAAGTCGCACATCCCGGCCTTCCTGGCCGACGAGACCCCGCGCGACTACGTCTCGGTCTACCCCTTCGTCCGCTCCTACGACTGGTACCTGCTGCCGGACGAGGACCGCCGCCGGATGCTCGCCGACCACGGCAAGATGGCCCGCGGCTACCCCGACGTCCGGGCCAACACCGTCGCCTCCTTCTCGCTCGGCGACTACGAGTGGCTCCTCGCCTTCGAGGCCGACGAGCTGCACCGCATCGTCGACCTCATGCGCCACCTGCGCGCCTCCGAGGCCCGGATGCACGTCCGCGAGGAGGTCCCCTTCTACACCGGCCGCCGCAAGAGCGTCGCGGACCTGGTGGAGGGCCTGGCCTGACGGCCGCCCCACGACCTGGTGGCGCCCCGGCTCCCAGCCGGGGCGTTCGCCCCTCGACCCGGAAGATCAGACGGCGGCCACGCCATGGCCCGCCGCTCCAGCGACACCGGGTCCGGCACCGGGTGCGGCGCGCGCGAGCGCGCCGCACCGGCGTCCTTCTCCTCAGCGCGGCCCCAGCGCGGCCCGCAGCTCCGGCTCCAGCACCGCCGGCCCCCGGGTGGCGAGCGCCGTGAGCGGATCCTCCGCCGACAGCCCCGCGAGCAGCCGCTGACCGGCGTGCGAGGCCCACGGACTGCGCGGATACGACTCCGCCCGGCCGAGCAGCAGACACAGCCCCGAGGCCGTCAGCGGCAGTGCGAACCCGGCCAGCACCTGCGCCCGCTCCGCCGTCGGCACCAGCGGTACCGCGACCGCCCCCAGCGCCAGCGCCAGCAGGAACGCCCCCCGCACCGCCCGCGCCCCCGCCGCGACCTCCCGTCGGCCCGGCGCCGGCACCGCGAGCCCCCGCGCCACCAGCCCCTCCTCGATCCTGCGCACGCACGCGGCGGCGGCGACGGCGGCCCGCAGCCCCTCGTCCGGCGCCTGGCCCTCCGGCCCGATCGCGCCCAGCACCGCCCGCTCCAGCTCGTCCCCGCCGGAGCCGTCCACGACGGTGGCCCAGCCGGTGTGCGCGAGCAGCAGCCGCCGCGCCCGGTGCATCGACACCAGCGTCAGATCGGTCACCCGCCCCGGACCCCCGGCCAGGAACGCGGCCTCGCCCAGGGTCAGTTCCGCGTCCGCGCCCCCTCCGGCACCGGGCCCGCCGGCGGCGATCGCCGCCCGGCAGAGCCGGGCGCAGGCGACGGCGGTCACGGCACACGCGACGAGGAGGAGCGGGATCCACACCATGATCGAGTTGTACGGCAGGACCGCCGCCCCCGCCACCCGAACGGCTCAGCCGCTGGACCCGCAGGACGAACCGCCGGAGGAGCCGCAGGAGGAGGACGACGACGAGCCGCACGAGGACGACGAGGAACCGCACGAGGACGACGACGAGCCGCACGACGAGGACGAGCAGGAAGACCCGCCCCCACCGCACCCCGACCCGGACCCGGACCCGGAGTCCGAGCCCCAGCCGTCCCCGCCGCCCGTCGCCGCGCCCCCGCACCACAGCACCACGGCCGCGGCCGCGCTCGTGTCGGAGGAGGACGAGGAGGAGGTACGGGCGCCGCCCGGCACCCCGGGCCCCTGCGGGCGGCCCGCCTCCCGCAGCCGCTCCCACAGCTCCCGGTCGGACAGCGCCCGGATCCCGCCCAGCGCCACGGTGTTGACGCCGCCGTGTCCGTACGCCCGCCGGTACGCGGCCAGCGCCTCGATCCCCGCCGGACCCACCCGGCGGGTGGAGGTGGTGCCGCAGACCAGCGCCGTGACGAAGCAGACGAAGAACAGCGGCAGCAGCTTCACGAAGAACGGCACCGAGGGCCCGTCGGGCGACGAGAACTCGACGGCGGTGATCACCGCCGACACCGGCATCATCAGGAACGCCGCCAGCGCCACGCCGACGCACCAGCGCCGCAGGACGCGACGCGGCCCCGGCACGGTCAGCAGGCCGCGGGCCGCGAGGTCGTCGCCGATCTCCTGGACCGCCGGGTGGGTCATCACGCCGAGCCGCAGCAGGCGCAGCGAACCGCTCGGGGCGGCCGCGTGGAGGTCGAGCACCGCCCGCTCCACCGGGTCGTGGGCGGTCCGGCGGACGACGGCGACCACGCCGGGACCGCCGATGACGATCCGGCCGTCCAGGTGCATCGCGGCGAGCGCGGTGTCGGCGACCCGGCCGGGACCGCCGCAGAGGAACGCCGCCTCGTAGACGTCCCGGACCGGACCGCCGGCCCCGCCGCGACCGCGGCGGGCGAGCACCACCAGCCGGGTGACGGCGGCGGCACCGGCCAGGTAGAAGGCGAGGAGCAGCAGGTCCACGGCGTTCACCGCCCCCCGAACACGAGCCGGGCGGCGCGCGCGACCCGGCCGGCCAGACCGGCCGGCCGGCTGTCGGTCCGCTCCCGCCACCAGCGGGTCAGCTCCCGCCGCTCGGGCCGCTCCTCCAGGAGCAGCGACTCGACGAAGTCCAGCGCGTCCCGCCGGTAGCTCCCCGGCATGGGCCGGGTCCGGGCGTACGCCAGGAACGCGGGCCGGAACCCCGCGCCGAGGATCTCCGGGAGCTCGGGCGCGATCCGCGCCACGACCGAGGCCCGCTTCCCCGCGAGCGCGCGGCTCTGCACCCGCATCCGCCGCACGTCGAAGCCCTCGGGCACCGGAGTCCCCGCGACCAGTGCCGACAGCACCGCCACCTGCCCCACCCCCACTCTCTGCCGTGCCTCGTCCCCGGCGGGCACCGGGGCCGTGCTCTTCGGCGCGGCCACCGCCGCGCCCCCTTCCCGCGGCGCCGGTGCGGGCGCGGGCGTGGCCCCGGGGGCCGT
>NZ_BNBS01000030.1 GCF_014656075.1 Streptomyces hydrogenans | reverse complement strand
CCGGCCGCGAGGCAGGCCCCCGTCCCGGCCGCGAGGCAGGCCCCCGTCCCGGCCGTGAGGCAGGCCCCCGCCCCCGTCACGACGCGGGACTGCGTGCCGCCCGTCGCGCCACCGGCCCCGCGCCCGCGCCCCACGGACGCCCGGCCCACTCCGGACGCCCGGCCCACCCCGTACGCCCGCCCCACCCCCTCCCGCAGCCCGCGCCCCGGCTCGCGGCCGAGCGGCTGCGGGCCGGGATCCTCGGGGGCGCCGGTGTCGTCGCGCTGCTGTGGGGGGTGCAGGCGCGGCCGTCCGCCCGGCTCGACGCCTTCTTCGCCACCGGCGCCCACCTCACCGGCCTCCTCGCCGGGTACGGCGTCCTCGTCCTGCTCCTGCTGATGGCCCGGGTCCCGGCGGTCGAGCACGGCGTCGGCGCCGACCGGCTGGCCCGCTGGCACTCCCTCGGCGGCCGGTACGTCCTCGGCCTGATCGCCGCGCACACCGTCCTCGCCCTCTGCGGCTACGCCGTCCACGCCCGGACCGACCTCCTCACCGCCACCGGCGAGCTCCTCGGCTACGGGGCGATCGCCGCCGCCGTCGCCGGCACCGCCCTCCTCACCGCCGTCGGCGTCACCTCCGCCCGGGCCGTGCGGAGCCGGATCCGCCACGAGACCTGGCACACGGTCCACCTCGGCGCCCTGCTCGCCGCCGCCCTCGGCTTCGTCCACCAGCTCGCGGGCCCCGACATCGCCGGCGGGCTCCTCACCCGCTGGCTCTGGTCGATGGCGCACGCCACCGTCGCCGTCCTCCTCCTCTGGTACCGCTTCGCCGTCCCCGTCCGGGCCGCGCTCCGCCACGACCTGCGGGTCGCCGAGGTGCGCGACGAGGCGCCCGGCGTCGTCTCCGTCCTGGTCCGCGGCAGGGGAGTGGCCCGGCTGCGCGCCGAACCCGGCCAGTTCTTCCGCTGGCGCTTCCTCAGCCGCGGCCTGTGGGCCACCGCCCTGCCCTTCTCGCTCTCCGCGCCCGTCCGCGACGACACCCTGCGGATCACCGTGAAGGTCCGCGGCGACCACACCCGCCGGGTCCGCCGGCTCCGCCCCGGCACCCGCGTCCTCGCCTCCGGCCCCTTCGGCGCGCTCACCGCCCACCGCCGCACCCGCCGCAAGGTCCTGCTGCTCGCCGGCGGCGTCGGCATCACCCCGCTGCGCGCCCTCTTCGAGACCCTGCCCGGCGGCCCCGGCGACATGACCCTGCTCTACCGCGCCTCCGACGAGGGCGGGCTCGTGCTGCGCGCGGAGCTGGAGGCCATCGCCCGCGAGCGCCGGGCCGCCCTCCACTACCTCCTCGGCCCCTCGGACGGCTCCTACGACCCGCTCGCCGCCCGCGCCCTGCGCGCCCTCGTCCCCGACCTCGCCGCCCACGACGTCTACCTCTGCGGGCCGCCCGCCATGGCCCGCGCCGCCACCGCCTCCCTCCGCAGGGCCGGGGTGCCGGCCGCCCGGATCCACGCCGAGAACTTCGAGGAGCCGACCCGTGCCTGACACCGCCGCGCCCCGCCACCGGGCGCGTCCGCAGCCGCCCACCGAGGAGCGGCTGCGCCGCCGGCTCGCCGCCGTGCTCGTCACCGCAGGGGCGCTCGCCGCGACCCTGCTCACCGCCGCGGTGGACCCGGCCGCGCCGCCCGCCCCCGACCGGGACCCGGGCCGCCCAACCTCAGAACTGGCTCAACGATCGGACGATTGATGGACGGGCCAACGATCGTCTCCCTAGGCTCGCTGCCATGCCCGACATCGCCCTCTCCACCCTCGTTCTGCTCTGCCTGGCCGCGCTGGTCGCGGGCTGGATCGACGCCGTGGTCGGCGGCGGCGGGCTGCTGCTCCTGCCGGCGCTGCTGATCGGGCTGCCGAACGCCACGTACCCCTATGTCACCGGCACCAACAAGGCGGTCGCGATCGTCGGCACGACGGGCGCGGCCGTCACCTACGTCCGCAAGACGAAGGTGCCGGTGTGGACGGCGGTACGGGTCGGGCTCGCGGCCCTCGCGGGCTCGACGGCCGGCGCGCTGTTCACGACCGCCGTCGACGAGGAGATCCTGCGGCCGCTGATCATCGTGGTGCTCGTCGCGGTCGCGGCCTTCGTGATCCTCAAGCCCTCGTTCGGGGCGCGGCCGGAGGGCGAGGACCGGGCGCCGCTCACCCGGGCCCGGGTCGTCACCGCGATCGTCCTCGTCGGCGGCGGCATCGGCTTCTACGACGGCCTGTTCGGGCCCGGCACCGGCACCTTCCTGGTGCTCGCCCTGACCGCCGTGCTCCACCTGGACCTGGTGACGGCCTCCGCCACCGCCAAGATCGTCAACGTCTGCACCAACGCGGGCGCGCTCGCGATGTTCGCCTACCAGGGCACCGTCTACTGGCAGTTGGCCGCCCTGATGGCCGCCTTCAACCTGGCGGGCGGCATGGCCGGCGCCCGGATGGCGCTGAGCAAGGGCTCGGGCTTCGTCCGCGGGGTGCTGCTGGTGGTGGTCCTCTCCATGGTCGCGAAGCTCGGCTGGGACCAGTGGAGCTGACCCGCGGAGCCGGTGCTCCCGGTCAGCGCACCCCGATGAGGTGCCCGAAGGCCACCACGTTCCCCTGGTAGCCGCCGCGCTTCTCGGAGAAGCCGCCGCCGCAGGTGATGACCCGGAGTTCGGCGCGGTCGGTGGAGCCGTAGACCTTCTCGTCGGGGAAGGAGTCGTTGTCGTAGACCTCGACGGCGTCGACGGTGAAGACCGCGGTCTTCCCGTCCTCGCGGTCGATCTCGATCCGGTGGCCCTTCTTCAGGGCGCCCAGCGTGTAGAAGACGGCCGGGCCGCCGGCGTTGTCGACGTGTCCGGCGACGATCGCGGTGCCCCTGGCGCCGGGCGTGACGCCGTCCCCGTACCAGCCGGCCAGGTTGCGGTCCTCGGCCGGCGGCACCTCCAGGGAGCCGTTTCCGGCCAGGCCGAGCCGGGTCATCGGGGCGTCCACGTCCGTCTCCGGGATGCGCAGCCGCACCGGCGGGGACGAGGGCAGCGGGTCGGCGGCGGCGTCGGTGTGCACGCTCGGCCCGGCGGCGAAGGCCTGGGCGGCGGACGGGACGGGCGGGGTGACGTCCTGCGAGCCGTTCTGGACGAGCCAGAGGCCGACACAGGCGGCCACCGCGATGCCCCAGCCCTTGGTCCTGTTGCTCACGTCGGTTCCTCACGGGGGCGGGTGTCGTGGGGGCGGGGTGTGGCGGGGTGCCCGCGAGCGGGTGTCACGGGAAGGGCCCGCCCCCGGCCGGCCGTGTGCGGGAGCCGGACGGGGGCGGGACGGGCGGTGTGATCAGTGGCCCTGGGCGCCGCTCGCCCGGCGCCGCATGAGCCACACACCGCCGACGGCAGCCGCGGCCAGCACCGCCGCGCCTGCCGTGACCTGGGCGGTGTCGGGGCCGATGCTGCCGCCGACACCGGTCTTGACGTGACCGCTGGGCTCGCGGTGCTTGACGGTCAGCTCGCCCCGGGCGGTCCGTCCGTTGTCGCAGGCCACGCCGATCCAGTGGGTCCCGGGCTTGGCGTGCTCGGCGACGGTGAACTGGCCGACCACGACCTCCTTGTGGGTGCTCGGGTGGAGCTGGAACTCTCCGGCGCCGACCGAGTTCGCGTCCCCGACGCCGTGGCCGTTCTTGCCACAGGCCAGGGTGTTCACGGTGACGGTGGTGCCGGGGGAGGCGGTGGAGGGGTAGATCTCCAGCGACTCGGGTCCGTCGTTGTTCGCGTACGCGGCGGGCGCGGCGAACGCGCCGAGCGCGGCGACCGTCAGCGCGGTTCCGGTGAGCAGGCGGGCAGTGGGGCGCATGGTGGGGTCCTCCGGGGCGCGCGGTCGTTCGGTCTTCCGTAAGACCGAGGTAACGGCCCCGCCGCGCCCCCCGCCTCCTGATGATCCATCAGGATTCCGCCATCCGATACGGCGCGTCGACTGGATTCCGCGCATTTCCGCAGGTCAGAACCGGATGTGCCCCGTCAGCTGTCCCGTCATGCCGAACGGGTGAGCGGTGCCCTCCCGGCTCTGCCCCGGTGCGGCGGGAGGGCGCGGGTGCGGGCCTGGGGCGCGGGCCCGGAGTGCGGGTGCGGGCCTGGGGCGCGGGCTCGGAGTGTGGGTGCGGGCCTGGGGCGCGGGCTCGGAGTGTGGGTGCGGGACCGCCCGGAGTGGGGGTACGGGGCCGGGCCCGGAGTGCCGGTGCGAGCCCGGGGCCATGGGGGTGCCCGGAGCGGGCCGGGGGCGGGGGCGGGCGTCCGGTGCGCGCCCGGGCGCGGGTGAAGGCGCCCCGCGACCGCCGTGCCGCCCCGGCGTTCCCCCACACCCCCGCGCGCCCTGCCCCCGTGCCCCCTCAGTCCTCGTCGCGCTCCGTGCTCTTCAGGACCGCGACCTCGTCCAGCCACGTCCGGACGTCCGCCGCGAAGTCGCGGGTGCCGACCTCGTGGTGGGCGGCGACGTAGCGGAGGGCCGGGGGCTTGTCCTCCCAGTACTTCGACTTCCCGGCGAACTTCCGGAGGAAGATCTCGCTGCCCACCGCGTTGGTGTGGAAGGTCAGCTCCAGCTGCGCCGGGCGCCCCTCGGCCGGCTCCGGACGGACGAGCCGGAAGCCCTGCCACGTGTAGAGGTGCCGCTCGACCTCGTCGATCGACGAGCCGTACACCCGCGCCCCGTCGAGCGCGTAGCCCTCCGCGACGAAGGCGTCGAGCACCGCCTCGTGCAGCGGCAGCGCCTCGACCCGCACCGGGTCCATGTCGGTCTGCGCCTTCACCCCGGCCGCGTCGACCTCGGTGCTGACCCCGATGAGGACCCCGAGGTCCTCCCCGCGCAGTTCGTTCACCGGGGTCTCCCAGCGCAGCCGGAACTTCAGCGGGACCCGCTTCTCCTGGCCCTTGCGCAGCTTGAACCAGCCGCTGGCGTGGGGGTGGCCGACGGTCTCGCCGCTCCCCGCGCCGTCGCCGTCGCCCTTGTGGAACAGGGGCGCGTTGGCGAGGAGCCTGAGCGATATGGACTCGATCTCCAGGTCGCGCTCGGGCGCCCGGACCACCACCTCGCCGTGCAGCATGCCGCCCGGCCGCACCGGACCGGGCTCGATGATCGTGTCCACTTCGAGCGGGATGCCGCCGCCGAAAAGCCTCTTGAAAACCATGGTCGCAGGCTAGTCGGCGGCGCCGCCCCCGTCAGCGGAAACGATCTTCTCGCCCGGCGCCTCCGCGTAGGCGACGAACACCCGCTCCATCAGCGCCTCGTCCACCGGGTAGGCGACCCCGTCGACGGCCGTCACGGGCGCGATCCCCCGCGAGTTCGTCACGAACGCGGCGCGGAAGCCCGGGAGTTCCGGGAGCGTCACCGGCCGGTGGACCGACGGAAGGCGGGGCGCGAGCAGGGCCATGGTGATGCCGGTGAGGTGCGGGGCCGTCGGCCACACCAGCGAAGTGCCGTCCCAGAAGGCGATGTTGGTGACCGCGCCCTCGGCGACCTCGCCCTCCGGCGTGGTCAGCAGCGCCTCGTCGAAGCCGGCCCGGCGGGCCGCGTCGCCGTGGTACCGCTGCCCGAAGCCGCCCAGGTGCTTGAGGTGCGCCGCCGGGCGCAGGTAGTCGACGGCCGTCAGCCGCCGCGGGGCGCCGGGGCCGTCGGGCGCGGCCTCGCGGACGGTGACGGCCACCAGGAACCGGGCCCCGTGCTCGTACACGTACACCCGCGCCGAGGCGTCGCGGCGCCCCGACGCCCCGAGCGCCCGGCCGAGCAGCTCCCGGACCCGCGCGCCGGGCAGCGGCGCGCCGAACAGTTCGCGGGTGGCCCGGTCCAGCCGTTCGAGGTGCAGGCCGAGGCCCTTCACCCGGCCGTCCCGCACCTGCATCGCGGTGAAGTGGCCGTAGCCGCCCAGCACGGCGGCGAGCGCCCCGGCATCGGCGGCCGGCACCCCGTCGATCTCGATGTGCGCGGGAGCGGGAGCGGGTGAAGTCGTCATGCCCTCACGGTAGTCCCGGCGCCCGTCCTCCCCCCGCCGCCCCGGGCCGGCGCCCGCCCTCGCCCGCCGCCCCGCCCCGCCCCGCCGCCCCCGATGGGCCCTCGATGCGCCCTCTCCGCCCCCCCAGGACCCGCATCGGCGCGCTGTCCGAACGGCCCCCCGGTGCGCCCGTGGCACGCCCCCTAATCACCCCCGAACCACCCCCGAACCACCCCGGACCGACCCCCCGACCCGCCCCGAAAAACCCGCGCTTGACCTCAACCAAACTTGAGGTACCACGATTCTCGACATGGACATCACGAACTCCGCCGCCGCCCAGGCCGCCGCCCCCCTGACCCTCGCCCTCGTCGTCGCCAGCGACCGGGCCGGCCGCTTCGCCCCGGTGATCGCCGACTGGTTCCGCACCCGCGTCGCCGAGCGTCCCGACTTCGAGCTCACCGTCCTCGACCTCGCCGAGACGACGCTCCCGACCTCCCTCTCGTACGACCCCGACCCCGGCGTCCGCGCCGAACTCGCCCGCGTCACCCCCGTCCTGGAGGCCGCCGACGCCTACGTCGTCCTCACCCCCGAGTACAACCACTCCTTCCCGGCCTCCCTCAAGAACCTCATCGACCGCCACTACACCGAGTGGCGCGCCAAGCCGGTCGGCTTCGTCTCCTACGGCGGCATCTCCGGCGGCATCCGGGCCGTCGAGCAGCTCCGCCAGGTCTACGCCGAGATGCACGCCGTGACCGTCCGCGACGGCGTCGTCCTGCCCAACGCCCACGGCCAGTTCGACGAGGACGGCCTGCTGAAGGACCCGACCGGGCCCGAGGCCGGCGCCAAGCTGATGCTCGACCAGCTCGCCTGGTGGGGACACGCCCTCAAGGACGCCAAGGCCGTCCGTCCGTACGCCGCCTGAGGGGCCGGCATGATCCTGCTGCGCCTCCTCGCGGGCCGCCTGCGCCCGCACCGCGCCCGCCTCGCCGTGCTCGCCCGCGGCGGCGCGTACGCCCGCCTGTACGAAGCGCAGTTCGCGACCGGGTGACCGCTCAGTACGGTGGGGACGTGACCGACCAGAGCCGCAGCGCCCCCACCGCCCTCACCGTGACCACCACCACCGACAGTCGGGAGAAGGCGGAGGCGCTCGCGCGCGGTGCCGTCGAGGCCCGGCTGGCGGCCTGCGCCCAGGTCAGCGGGCCCGTCACCTCCGTCTACCACTGGCGCTCGGCCGTCGAGACCGCCGAGGAGTGGCAGGTCGTCCTCAAGACCACCGGGGGGCGGTACGCGGCCCTGGAGGCGCACCTGCTCGCCGCGCACGACTACGAGACCCCCGAGATCCTCGCCACCGCCGTCGTCGGGGGCTCCGCCGCCTATCTGGAGTGGCTGGAAACCGAGGTCGGCACCGCGTGACCCTGCCATTCTTCGTCTACGGCACGCTCCGCCCCGGCGCGCGCCACCACGACCGGCTCCTCCTCGGCCGCACCGCCACCGAGGAGGACGCCCTCCTTCCCGGGGCGCTCCTGCACGACGGCCCCGGTTACCCGTACGCCGCCTTGGGCGCGGGCACCGTCCGGGGCAGCCTGGTGACCCCCGTCCCCGAGGCGTACGGCGAACTCCTCGCCGTCCTGGACCGGATGGAGTACGAGGCCGGGTACGAGCGCGCGGCCCTCGACACGGTCCGCACCGGCGACGGCGCCACCGTCCGCGCCTGGGTCTACCTCGCGGCGCCCGGCACCCCGCGCGGCCCGCTCATCGCCTCCGGCGACTGGTTCAGCCGCGCTCCAGACGGACCGCGCACACCTTGAACTCGGGCATCCGGGAGACCGGGTCGAGCGCCGGGTTCACCAGGGTGTTCGCCCGCCCCTCCCCGTACCAGTGGAAGGGCATGAAGACGGTGTCCGGGCGGATCGCGCCGGTGATCCGGGCCGGCGCCACCGCCCGCCCGCGCCGCGACACCACCGCCACCGGCTCGCCCTCCGCGACCCCCAGCCGCTCCGCGAGCCGCGGGTGCAGCTCCACGAACGGGCCGGGCGCGGCGGCGTTCAGCTCCGCCACCCGCCGGGTCTGCGCCCCCGACTGGTACTGCGAGACGACCCGGCCGGTGGTGAGCACCACCGGATAGTCGGCGTCGGTCTCCTCGGCCGCCGGCCGGTGCGTCACCGACACGAAGCGGGCCCGGCCGTCGGCGGTCTCGAAGCGGTCCAGGAAGAGCCGGGGGGTGCCCGCGTGGTCCCGCTCGCCGGGGTCCGTCGCGGGGCAGGGCCAGAAGACCCCCCGCTCGTCCTCGATCCGCCGGTAGCTGATGCCGGAGTAGTCGGCGGGGCCGCCGGCGGAGGCCCGCCGCAGCTCCTCGAAGACCTCCTCGGGGTCGGTGGGGAAGCCCTTCTCCCAGCCGAGCAGCCCGGCGAGGGAGTGCAGCACCTCCAGGTCGGTGCGGACTCCGGCCGGCGGGGTGAGGGCGCGGCGGCGCAGCAGCACCCGCCCCTCCAGGTTGGTCATGGTGCCGGTCTCCTCGGCCCACTGGGTGACCGGCAGGACGACGTCGGCGAGCGCGGCGGTCTCGGAGAGGACCACGTCGGCGACGGCGAGGAAGTCGAGCGAGCGCAGCCGCTCCTCGACGTGCGCGGCGTGCGGGGCGGAGACGACCGGGTTGGAGCCCATCAGGAGCAGCGACCGCACCTCGCCGCCGAGCGCGTCGAGGAGTTCGTAGGCGCTGCGTCCCGGCCCGGGCAGGGTCTCGGGGGCGACGCCCCAGACGTCGGCGACGTGGGCGCGGGCGGCGGGGTCGTCGAGCTTGCGGTAGCCGGGCAGCTGGTCGGCCTTCTGGCCGTGCTCGCGGCCGCCCTGGCCGTTGCCCTGGCCTGTGAGGCAGCCGTAGCCGGAGAGCGGCCGGCCGGCCCGGCCGGTGGCGAGGCAGAGGTTGATCCAGGCGCCGACGGTGTCGGTGCCCTTGGACTGCTGCTCGGGGCCGCGCGCGGTCAGCACCATGGAGTCCGGGGCGTCGCAGAACAGGGCGACCGCCTCGCGCAGCCGCGGCACGGGGACGCCGGTGATCCGCTCGACGTGCTCGGGCCAGTGGGCCATCGCGCCGGCCCGGGCGGCCTCCCAGCCGGAGGTGCGCTCCGCGACGAAGTCCTCGTCGACGCGGCCCTCGGCGACGACCAGGTGGAGCAGGCCGAGGGCGAGCGCCAGGTCGGTGCCGGGGCGGGGGGCGAGGTGGAGGTCGGCCTGCTCGGCGGTGCGGGTGCGGCGGGGGTCGACGACGATCAGCTTCCCGCCGTTCTCGCGCAGTTCGGTGAGGTAGCGCAGCGCCGGGGGCATGGTCTCGGCCAGGTTGGAGCCGACGAGGATCACGCAGCCGGTCCGCGGGATGTCCTCCAGCGGGAACGGCAGTCCGCGGTCGAGGCCGAAGGCCCGCTGGTGGGCGGCGGCCGCCGAGGACATGCAGAAGCGCCCGTTGTAGTCGATCTGCGAGGTGGCGAGGACGAGCCGGGCGAACTTGCCGAGCGCGTACGCCTTCTCGTTGGTGAGTCCGCCGCCGCCGAAGACCCCCACGGCGTCGGGGCCGTGGTCGGCGCGGGTCAGGCGGAGCCCCTCGGCGACGGCGGAGAGTGCCTCCTCCCAGGAGGCCGGTTCGAGCGCCCCGGAGTCAGGGCGGCGGACCAGGGGCTCGGTGAGCCTGACCCGGGAGGAGAGTACGGAGGGGGCGGTGCGGCCCTTGCCGCACAGCGCGCCCCGGTTGACCGGGAAGTCGGTCCGCTCGACCACCTCGGCGGGCAGCTCCGCCGTACCGGTCGGGCGGAGCTTCATGCCGCACTGCAGGGCGCAGTAGGGGCAGTGGGTGGGGACCGCGGTGGCGTCGGACATGCGTCCAGGGTGCGTCGGACGTGTTACGGCGGGCGGCGTGTCGTATTACGGGCGCGGTGCTCTCCGCTCAGGTCACGGGCGCGCGGCGGGTGAGGCCGGGGCGGTGCGGGCGCCGCCCGCCAGGGCCTCGGCGACGCCGCTCTCCTCGGGGCCGAGGAAGCGGGGGTCGGGGCGCAGGGCCGCGTCGAGGGCGGCCTTGCCGGCGGCGAAGAGCTCCCGGGTGGTGCCGTAGTACCAGGTGGCGTCCTGCGGTTCGGCGACCCCGACGCCGTACGAGGCGACGCCGGCCCGCTCGCACAAGGCGACGGCCCGCTTGACGTGGAAGTCCTGGGTGACGAGGACCGCCCGGTCGACGCCGAAGACCTCGCGGGCCCGCACGCAGCTGTCCCAGGTGTCGAAGCCGGCGTAGTCGCTGACCACCTGGGCGTCGGGGACGCCGCGGGCGGCGAGGTAGGCGCGCATGGCGCTCGGCTCGTCGTACTCGGTCCGGCTGTTGTCGCCGGTGACGAGGAGGACCTTGACCTTGCCGGTGCGGTACAGCTCGGCAGCGGTGTCCAGCCGGTGGGCGAGGTACGGCGTCGGGCGTCCCTTCCACAGCCCGGCGCCGAAGACCACGGCGACGTCCCCGGCGGGCACGTCGGCGGTCGTCCGCAGCTTCCCGGCCGCGGCCGTGTGCATCCAGGTCGCGGGGGCGAGGGCGAGGACGGCGGCGGCCATCACGGCCTGGACGGTACGGCGGCGGGCCCGGACGGTGCGCGGGAACCGGACCTGCATCGGGGACTCCAGGGGTCGGGGGAAGGGGTCTCACCCCGTCCGACGCGCGGGGGCGGGCTTCGGTTCGGCGGCGACCCGATCCGTGCCGTAGAGCACACTCGCCAGGCCCATGCCGAGCAGCATCCCGAGGAGCTGGGCGGCGGCGTAGGCGGGCACCGAGGCGGGGGCGATGCCGGTGAAGGAGTCGGTGAGGGAGCGGCCCACGGTGGCCGCCGGGTTGGCGAAGGAGCCGGAGGAGGTGAACCAGATGGCCGCGCCGATGTAGCCGGCGACCGCGACCGGGGCCAGCTGCGGGCGGCCGGTGTGCCGCAGTCCCTGGACGACGAGGACGAGCCCGGCGGTGGCGACCGCCTCGCCGAGCAGCAGGTGGAGCGCGGCGCGCGGCTCGGTGGACCAGGTGCCGGGCGCGCGGCCGAACATCGCCTCGGCCAGCAGCGCGCCGGCGAGGGCGCCGGCCACCTGGGCGGTGACGTAGGCGAGGACCTCGCGGCCCTCCTGCTCGCGGCGCCGGCCCCACCACTCGGAGAGGGTGACGACGGGGTTGAAGTGGGCGCCGGAGAGCGGTCCGAGGAGCGCGATCAGCAGTCCGAGGCCGATCGCGGAGGCGGCGGCGTTGGCGATCAGCCGGACCCCGATGTCCTGGCTGAGGGAGTCGGCGCGGATGCCGGAGCCGACGATCACGGCGACCAGGGCGGCGGTGCCGGTGAACTCGGCGGTGACGCGCCGGGGGAGCGACGCGGGGGACATTCTCATAATGGAAAAGATATTCCGTGATTCGGAACGAAAAAAGAGGGGAGGGGAGGGGTGCGCGTTCCGTACGATCCGGCGGTGATCAACGACCTCGTCCTCCGCCGCGCCGACCCCGCCGACGCCACCGCCGTCGCCGACGTCTGGCTGCGCTCGTACACCGCCGCCCTGCCCGACGTGCGCAGGGCGCACACCGACGAGGAGGTCCGCTACTGGCTCCGCGAGATCGTCCTGCCCGGCCAGGAGACCTGGGTCGCGACCGCCGACGGGGCGGTCGTCGCGATGATGGTGCTCGACGGCGAGGACCTGGACCAGCTCTACGTCGACCCGCCGTGGCAGCGCCGGGGCATCGGCGACCGCCTCGTGGACCTGGCCAAGCGCCGCAGCCCGGCCGGGCTGGAACTGTGGACCTTCCAGGTCAACGCCCCGGCGCGGCGCTTCTACGAACGGCACGGCTTCACCGCCGCCGAGCACACCGACGGCGCGCGCAACGAGGAGCGCGAGCCGGACGTCCGCTACGTGTGGCACCCGGAGGACTGAGACCCGCCCCGCCGGCACGCGCGCGTGGGGGAGCCGGGCCTGACACCCCTCCCCCCGCGCGCGTGAGCCCGGCGAAACAACCGCGTGCGGTGCGGGACACGAGCCGTGACCGGCGCGCAACGGGCAGGCAACGTGCCCCGGCCAGGATCGGTCCATGACGGAGCCGGACAGCACGTTCGCGGACGGCGCCGCCCTGCTGGGGCGGATCGCGCGACAGCTCGGACTCCAGCTCCGCCGGGTGCGTCCGTACGACGCCCCGGAGGGGAAGACCGAGCAGGAGGTAACCCGCCCATGCAGCCGTTCGCACAGCCCCCCGCCCACCGCCCCGCCCCCGTGCTCCTCGCCGTCGGCCACGGCAGCCGGGACCCCCGCGCGCGTGCCGGCCTCGCCCGCCTCCTCGACCGGGTGCGCGAGCTGCGCCCCGGACTCGACGTCCGCCTCGCCCACGTCGAGCTGAACGCGCCGCTCCTCGACGCCACCCTGGAGGGCCTCGCCGCCGAGGGCCGCGAGGCCGTCCTCGTACCGCTCCTGTTCGCCCCCGGGTACCACGTCACCCACGACCTGCCCGCCGCCCTCGCCGCCGTCCCGGACCTCCCGGCCCGCGTCGCCGAACCGCTCGGCGCGCACCCGCTGCTCGTCGAGGCCCTGGCCGACCGGCTCGCCGAGGCCGGCTGGACCCCCGCCGACTCCGCCTCCCGCGCCACCGGCGTCGTCCTCGCCTCCGCCGGCTCCCGCGACCCCCGCTCCGGCGCCGTCGTCCGCCAGACCGCCGCCGCCCTCGGCGAGCGCGTCGGCGGCACCCCCGTGCTCGACGCCTACGCCTCCGCCGGCGCCCCCACCGCCCGCGAGGCCCTCGCCGCGCTCGCCGCCCGCGGCGCCCACCGGATCGCCGTCGCCTCCTGCTTCACCGCCCCCGGCCTCTTCGCCGCCCGCGCCGCCGCCCACGCCCCCTGGATCGCCGCCGACCCGCTCGGCGCCCACCCGGCCCTCGCCCGGCTCGTCCTGCATCGCTACGACGGTGCCGCCCGGGCCCGCACCGCCGGCCCCGCCACCCCCACGCGGGAACTCGCCGCCATCTGAACCCTTTTGTCGGCCCCTCCGGTTACCGTCGAGACATGGCAGGCTACGACGGCACCAGCGAGACCCCCGGGTACGACCCGACCGCCACCGAGCGCTGGGCGACCGAGCCCGACAAGCGGCCCGGCCGCACCGCCTTCCAGCGCGACCGCGCCCGCGTGCTGCACTCCGCCGCCCTGCGCAGGCTCGCCGGGAAGACCCAGGTCGTCACCCCCGGCACCCGGGGGTACGCCTGGGACGCCAGCCCCCGCACCCGGCTCACCCACTCCCTCGAATGCGCCCAGGTCGGCCGCGAGCTCGGCGCCGCCCTCGGCTGCGACCCCGACCTCGTCGAAGCAGCCTGCCTCTCCCACGACATGGGCCACCCGCCCTTCGGGCACAACGGCGAACAGGCGCTCAACGACGTCGCCAAGGACTGCGGCGGCTTCGAGGGCAACGCCCAGTCGCTCCGCCTCCTCACCCGCATCGAGCCCAAGCGCTTCGTCCCCGGCCCCGACGGCGAGCCGGCCTCCGTCGGCCTCAACCTCACCCGCGCCGCCCTCGACGCCGCCACCAAGTACCCCTGGCCGCGCGGCGACCACCCCACCGACCCCGGCTCCTCCAAGTTCGGCGTGTACGAGGACGACCTCCCCGTCTTCGCGTGGGTCCGGCGCGGCGCCCCCGAGCAGCGCAAGTGCTTCGAGGCCGAGGTCATGGACTGGTCCGACGACGTCGCCTACTCCGTCCACGACTTCGAGGACGGGCTGCACGCCGGCCACATCGACCCCAACCTCCTGCACGCCGAGCCCGAGCGCGCCGACATCTTCGCCGTCGCCCTCGGCCGCTACGTCCCCGAGGACACCGACCCCGCCGAGCTCGCCGAAGCCCTCGACCGCCTCCTCGACCAGGACTGGTGGCCGCACGGCTACGACGGCTCCGCCGTCGCCCAGGCCCGCCTCAAGGACGCCACCAGCCAGCTCATCGGCCGCTTCTGCCTCGCCGCCGAGGGCGCCACCCGGCAGGCGTACGGCTCCGGCCGCCTCACCCGCTACGGCGCCGAACTCGTCGTCCCCCGCCCCACCCGCAACGAGTGCGCCGTCCTCAAGGCCGTCGCCGACCGGTACGTGATGCAGCGCGCCGAACAGGAGGCGCTCCGCGCCGACCAGCGGATCGTCGTCGCCGAACTCGCCGAGGCGCTCGTCGCCCGCGCCCCCGACGGCCTCGAACCGCAGTTCCGCGCCCTCTTCGCCGCCGCGCCCGACGACCGTTCCCGCAAGCGGGTGATCATCGATCAGATCGCCTCCCTCACCGACGCCTCCGCCCGCACCCTCCACACCCGCCTGCGCACCCCCGGTCTCTAGGGCCTGTCCGACCATTCCCGTCGGGTCCGGCCCGCCCGGCACGCACGCTCGCCGCACGGCCGAAACGCCCAAGTAGCGCTGCTACGAGGGCGCCCCGGCCGCACGCCGATCGCACGCGCCGGACGACCCGGCCTGATCCGACGCCAATGGTTCAGACAGGCCCTGGGGGCCGACGGCCCTCTTTCGCCTTCCGGCGCCGTGCGGGACCCTCGCATGCACGTCCAGGGGCGGTGCTCCCCGGGCCCGGCCCGGGGGCGTAGCGTAGAGAACCGGTCGCAACGAGGAGGAATCAACGTGGTCGACGCAGATCAGACCTTTGTCATCGTCGGCGGGGGCCTGGCCGGCGCCAAGGCGGCGGAGACGCTCCGCGCGGAGGGCTTCAACGGCAGGGTGATCCTCATCGGCGACGAACGCGACCACCCCTACGAACGCCCGCCGCTCTCCAAGGGCTACCTCCTCGGCAAGAAGGACCGGGACTCCGCCCTCGTCCACGAGCCCGGCTGGTACGCCGCGCACGACGTGGAACTGCACCTCGGCCAGAGCGTCACCGCCATCGACCGGGACGCCCACACCGTCCGCCTCGGCGACGGCACCGTCATCCGCTACGACAAGCTGCTCCTCGCCACCGGCTCCGAGCCGCGCCGCCTCGACATCCCCGGCACCGGCCTCGCCGGCGTCCACCACCTGCGCCGGCTCTCCCACGCCGAGCGGCTCCGCGACGAGCTGAAGGCCCTCGGCCGGGACAACGGCCACCTGGTCATCGCCGGCGCCGGCTGGATCGGCCTGGAGGTCGCCGCCGCCGCCCGCACCTACGGCGCCGAGGTCACCGTCGTCGAGGCCGACCCCACCCCGCTCCACCGCGTCCTCGGCCCCGAGCTCGGCCAGCTCTTCGCCGACCTCCACACCGAGCACGGCGTCCGCTTCCACTTCGGCGCCCGCATCACCGAGATCACCGGCCAGGACGGCATGGTCCTCGCCGTCCGCACCGACGACGGCGAGGAGCACCCCGCCCACGCCGTCCTCATCGCCATCGGCGCCGCCCCCCGCGCCGCCCTCGCCGAGAACGCCGGCCTCGCCCTCGTCGACCGCGCCGACGGCGGCGGCATCGCCGTCGACGCCTCCCTGCGCACCACCGACCCCGACATCTACGCCGCCGGCGACGTCGCCGCCTTCGACCACCCCTCGCTCCACCACCGCATCCGCGTCGAGCACTGGGCCAACGCCCTCAACGGCGGACCCGCCGCCGCCCGCGCCATGCTCGGCCAGGACGTCTCCTACGACCGGGTCCCGTACTTCTTCACCGACCAGTACGACCTCGGCATGGAGTACTCCGGCTGGGCCCCACCCGGCTCCTACGACCAGGTCGTGGTCCGCGGCGACACCGGCAAGCGCGAGTTCATCGCCTTCTGGTTGCACGAGGGCCGGGTGATCGCCGGAATGAACGTGAATGTGTGGGACGTCACAGAGCCGATCCAGAACCTCATCCGCTCCCGGGCCACCGTGGACCCGGACGCCCTCTGCGACCCCTCGGTGACCCTGGAGAGCCTGCTCTGATCCGTACGAGTGAGCCGTAGACTCTACGCGTGGCAGGCAGGATCAACGATGACGACGTGAAGGCGGTCCGGGACGCGGTCCCGATCGACTCCGTGGTGTCCGAGTACCTCCAGCTCCGCAACGCCGGCGGCGGGAACCTCAAGGGACTCTGCCCCTTCCACGACGAGAAGTCGCCCTCCTTCCAGGTCAGCCCCAGCAAGGGACTCTTCCACTGCTTCGGCTGCCAGGAGGGCGGCGACACCATCGCCTTCGTGATGAAGATCGACCACCTCTCCTTCTCGGAGACGGTCGAGCGCCTCGCCGCCAAGGCCGGCATCACCCTCCGCTACGAGGAGGGCGGCTACAACCCCGGCCACCAGCGCGGCGAGCGCATCCGCCTGATCGAGGCCCACAAGATCGCCGCCGAGTTCTACGTCACCCAACTCGACTCCCCCGAGGCCGAGATCGGCCGGAAGTTCCTCGCCGAGCGCGGCTTCGACCAGGCCGCCGCCGAGCACTTCGGCGTCGGCTACTCCCCGGCCGGCTGGGACCACCTCACCCGCTTCCTGCGCGGCAAGGGCTTCTCCGACAAGGAACTGATCGTCTCCGGGCTCTCCCAGGAGGGCCGCCGCGGCCCCATCGACCGCTTCCGCGGCCGCCTGATGTGGCCCATCCGGGACGTCGGCGGCGAGATCGTCGGCTTCGGCGCCCGCCGCCTGCGCGACGACGACAACGGCCCCAAGTACCTCAACACCCCCGAGACCCCGGTCTACAAGAAGTCCCAGGTGCTCTACGGCGTCGACCTCGCCAAGAAGGAGATCGCCAAGACCAGCCGGGCCGTCGTCGTCGAGGGCTACACCGACGTCATGGCCTGCCACCTGGCCGGCGTCACCACCGCCATCGCCACCTGCGGCACCGCCTTCGGCGGCGAGCACATCAAGATCCTCCGCCGCCTCCTGATGGACAACGGCTCGGCCCGCGTCATCTTCACCTTCGACGGCGACGCCGCCGGCCAGAAGGCCGCCCTGCGCGCCTTCGAGGACGACCAGAAGTTCGCCGCCGAGACCTACATCGCCATCGCCCCCGACGGCATGGACCCCTGCGAGCTGCGCCTCGCCAAGGGAGACGACGCCGTCGCCGACCTCGTCGAGCCCCGCACCCCGCTCTTCGAGTTCGCCCTCCGCCAGATCGTGAACCGCTACGACCTGGACACCCCGGCCGGCCGGGCCGCCGCCCTCGACGAGGCCGCCCCCGTCGTCGCCAAGATCAAGAACGTGGCCTCCCAGCACGAGGTCGCCGTCCAGCTCGCCGGACTCGTCGGCATCCTCGACACCCAGTTCGTCGTCCGCCGGGTCGCCCAGATCGCCCGCTGGCAGCGCGGCGGCGGCAAGGAGCAGGGCGGCCCGCAGCGCGGCGACGGCCGGCAGCAGCGCGCGTACGGCGAGGTCCAGGCGCCCCGCGGCCCCGCCGGGCCCGCGCTCAACCTCCGCAGCCCCGCCCACCGCACCGAGCGCGAACTCCTCAAGCTCGCCCTCCAGTACCCGGCCCTCGTCTCCCCGGCCTTCGACGCCTACGGCACCGACGAGTTCACCGCCCCGCCCTACGCCGCCGTCCGCCAGTGCGTGCAGGACGCCGGGGGCGCCGACGGGGCCCCCGCCGACTACCTCGACGCCGTCCGCGAGGCCGCGCCCGACGACGCCGTCCGCGCCCTCGTCACCGAGCTCGCCGTCGAGACGATCTTCGCCAAGACCATCGACGAGGTGTACGCCGGCGCCCAGCTCGTCCAGGTCCGCCTCCGCGCCGTCGACCGCCGCATCCGCGACGTCCAGGGCGCCCTCGCCCGGCTCGGCGCCCACGGCGACGCCGAACGGCTCGCCGCCGTGCAGAACGAGCTGTGGGTCCTCACCCAGTACGGCCAGTCCCTCCGCAACCACGGCGCAGCCGCCCTCTGACCCCCGCCCTACGGTCGGTCACCGCGCGCACCCAAAAAGTCACCGCACGCCCCTCGTGGCGGCGATGTGTCGTACCCCACACTGGGTGACGGAGCCGTTCCGCCCCTCCTGGAGGTCGCCCGCCGTGCAGACCGAGATCCAGACCACCGACCCGGACGACCAGGACGAACGCCCCGGACTCCCGGAGGTCCCCGAGGTCCCGGCCCAGCGGCGCCGCACCGCCGACACCGGCGGCAACGGCCCCTCCGCCGACCTGTTCCGCCAGTACCTCCGCGAGATCGGCCGGATCCCCCTCCTCACCGCCGAGGAGGAGGTCGAACTGGCCCGCCGGGTCGAGGCCGGCCTCTTCGCCGAGGAGAAGCTGGCCCTCGCCCCCGACCTCGACTCCCGGCTCGCCCACGACCTCGACCGGCTCGTCGTCCTCGGCCGGATCGCCAAACGGCGGCTGATCGAGGCCAACCTCCGGCTCGTCGTCTCCGTCGCCAAGCGGTACGTCGGCCGCGGCCTGACCATGCTCGACCTCGTCCAGGAGGGCAACCTCGGCCTCATCCGGGCCGTCGAGAAGTTCGACTACGCCCGCGGCTACAAGTTCTCCACCTACGCCACCTGGTGGATCCGGCAGGCGATGTCCCGGGCCCTCGCCGACCAGGCCCGCACCATCCGCGTCCCCGTCCACGTCGTCGAACTCATCAACCGGGTCATCCGCGTCCAGCGCCACCTCCTCCAGGAACGCGGCACCGAACCCACCGCCGAGGAGGTCGCCGCCCATCTCGACCTCACCCCCGAGCGGGTCGTCGAGGTCCTCCGGCTCGCCCAGGAACCCGTCTCCCTGCACACCCCCGTCGGCGAGGAGGAGGACGTCGACCTCGGCGACCTCATCGAGGACGGCGACGCCGCCTCGCCCGTCGAGTCCGCCGCCTTCCTGCTGCTCCGCCGCCACCTGGAGGACGTCCTGTCCACCCTCGGCGAGCGCGAGCGCAAGGTCGTCCAGCTCCGCTACGGCCTCGACGACGGCCGCCCCCGCACCCTGGAGGAGATAGGCCGGATCTTCGGCGTCACCCGCGAGCGGATCCGCCAGATCGAGTCCAAGACCCTCGGCAAGCTCCGCGACCACACCTACGCCGACCAGCTCCGCGGCTACCTGGACTGACGCGCGCGAAGGGCCCGCGCCGCACCCGGCACGGGCCCCTCCCCACGGTCGCCCCGGTCAGTCGACCTCGACGACCGCCTCCGCGAACTGCGCCGCGTACAGCCGGGCGTAGGCTCCGCCCGCGACCAGCAGCTCCTCGTGCGTGCCCTGCTCCACGATCGACCCGTTCTCCATCACCAGGATCACGTCCGCGTCCCGGATGGTGGAGAGCCGGTGCGCGATCACGAAGGAGGTACGGCCCTGCGCGAGCCGGGCCATCGCCTTCTGGATCAGCACCTCGGTCCGGGTGTCCACCGAGCTCGTCGCCTCGTCGAGGACGAGGATCACCGGGTCCGAGAGGAACGCCCGGGCGATGGTGATCAGCTGCTTCTCACCCGCGCTGACGCCCGCGCCCTCGTCGTCCACGACCGTGTCGTAGCCGTCCGGCAGGGTGCGGACGAAGCGGTCGGCGTGGGCCGCCCGCGCGGCCTCCTCGACCTCCGCCCGGCTCACCTCGCGGGTGGCGCCGTACGCGATGTTCTCCGCGATCGTCCCGCCGAACAGCCAGGTGTCCTGGAGGACCATGCCGATCCCGGCCCGCAGCTCCTCCCGGGACATCGACGCGATGTCCGTCCCGTCCAGGGTGATCCGCCCGCCCGTCACCTCGTAGAACCGCATGAGGAGGTTGACGAGGGTCGTCTTGCCGGCGCCCGTCGGGCCCACGATCGCGACCGTCTGGCCCGGCTCCACGGTGAGCGACAGGTCCTCGATGAGCGGCTTGTCGGCCTCGTAGCGGAAGGACACGTGCTCCAGGGCCACCTTGCCCTTGAACTCCCGCTCGTGCTCCGACACCGGCGCGTCCGGCTCCTGCTCCTCGGCGTCGAGCAGCTCGAAGATCCGCTCCGCCGAGGCGACGCCCGACTGCACCAGGTTCGCCATCGACGCCACCTGCGTCAGCGGCATCGAGAACTGGCGCGAATACTGGATGAACGCCTGCACGTCGCCGATGGAGAGCGTGCCGCTCGCCACCCGCAGACCGCCGACCACGGCCACCAGGACGTAGTTGATGTTCGAGACGAAGAACATCACCGGCTGCATCATGCCGCTGTTGAACTGCGCCTTGAACCCGGCCTCGTACAGCGCGTCGTTCTGCTCGCGGAAGCCCTGCGCGGCCTCCTCCTGCCGGCCGAAGACCTTCACCAGCGTGTGCCCGGTGTACATCTCCTCCACGTGCGCGTTGAGCGCGCCCGTGGACTTCCACTGCTGCACGAAGTGCGGCTGCGACCGCTTGCCGATCCTCGCCGCGACCATCACCGACACCGGCACCGTGACCAGCGCGACCAGGGCGAGCAGCGGCGAGATCCAGAACATCATCGCCAGCACGCCGACGATCGTCAGCAGCGAGTTGACGAGCTGGCCCATCGACTGCTGGAGCGTCTGCGAGATGTTGTCGATGTCGTTGGTCGCCCGGGACAGCACCTCGCCGCGCTTCGCCTTGTCGAAGTACGACAGCGGCAGCCGCGACAGCTTCGTCTGGACGTCCTCCCGCATCCGGTACACGGTGCGGTTGATCACCTTGATCGACAGCCGGGTGGAGACCAGCATCAGCAGGCCCGCCACCACGTACACCGCCAGCGCGAGCAGCAGCACCTCGCCGACCGCGCCGAAGTCGATCCCCTGGCCGGGCGTGAAGTCGACGCCGGACAGCATGTCGGCCATCCCGCCGTCGCCGTCCGCCCGCAGCTTCGCCAGCGCCTGCTCCTTCGTCACGCCCTCGGGCATCTGCCGCCCGACCACGCCCGCGAAGATCAGGTCGGTCGCCGCGCCCAGCACCTTCGGGCCGACGACCGCGCCCGCCACCGACAGCACACCGGCCAGCAGCATCACCCAGAGCGCGGTGCGCTCCGGCGCCAGCTGCCGCAGCAGCCGCTTCGACGAACCCTTGAAGTCCATCGACCGCTCGCCCGGGGCGCCCCCGGCCATCATGCGTCCACCAGGACCGGCCATCAGGCTGCCTCCGCCTCGGTCAGCTGGGAGAGCACGATCTCCCGGTACGTCTCGTTCGCCGCCATCAGCTCGTGGTGGCGCCCGGTGCCGACGACCCGGCCCTCGTCGAGGACCACGATCCGGTCGGCCTCCCGGATGGTCGACACCCGCTGGGCGACGATCACCACGGTCGCGTCCGAGGTCTCGTCCGAGAGCGCCGCCCGCAGCCGGGCGTCCGTCTCGTAGTCGAGCGCGGAGAACGAGTCGTCGAAGAGGTAGATCTCCGGCCGCTGGACCAGCGTCCGCGCGATCGCGAGCCGCTGCCGCTGACCGCCCGACACATTGGTGCCGCCCTGCGCGACCGGCGCCTCCAGACCGTGCTCCAGCTTCCGCACGAAGTCGGCCGCCTGCGCCACCTCCAGGGCGTGCCACAGCTGCTCGTCGGTCGCGTCGGGATTGCCGTAGCGCAGGTTCGACGCCACCGTCCCGGAGAACAGGTACGGCTTCTGCGGGACGAGCCCGACCGTGCGCGCCATCAGCGCCGGGTCCAGCTTCCGCACGTCCACCCCGTCGACCAGGACCTCGCCGCCGGTCACGTCGAAGAGCCGGGGCACCAGGCCCAGCAGCGTCGACTTGCCGGAGCCGGTCGAGCCGATGATCGCGGTGGTCTCCCCGGGCCGGGCCACCAGCTCCACGTCCCGCAGCACGGACTCCTCGGCGCCCGGGTAGCGGAAGTCCGCCGCCCTGACCTCCAGGTGCCCGCGCCGGTCCAGCGTCGTCACCGGCTCGGCCGGCGGCACCACGCTCGACGAGGTCCCCAGGACCTCCTCGATCCGCTCGGCGCAGACCTCGGCCCGCGGCACCATCATGAACATGAAGGTGGCCATCATGACCGCCATCACGATCTGCATCAGATAGGCGAGGAAGGCGGTCAGCGCGCCGATCTCCATCCCGCCGCTGTCGATGCGGTGCGCGCCGAACCAGACGACGGCCACGCTGGAGACGTTCACGACCGTCATCACGGTGGGGAACATCAGCGCCATCAGCCGGCCCGTCGCCATCGACACGTCGGTCAGCTCGCGGTTGGCGCCCCGGAAGCGCTCCTCCTCGTATCCGTCCTTCACGAAGGCGCGGATCACCCGGTTGCCGGTGATCTGCTCGCGCAGCACCCGGTTCACCGTGTCCAGCCGCTCCTGCATGGTGCGGAAGAGGGGCCGCATCCGCTTGACGATCAGCGACACCGAGACGCCGAGCACCGGCACCACGGCGAGCAGCACGCCGGACAGCGGCACGTCCTGGCCGAGGGCCATCACGATGCCGCCGACACACATGATGGGCGCGGAGACCATCAGGGTGAACGCCATCAGGACCAGCATCTGGACCTGCTGGACGTCATTGGTCGTCCGGGTGATGAGCGAGGGCGCGCCGAACTGGCCGAGCTCGCGCGCCGAGAAGGACTGCACCCGGTCGTAGACGGCGCCGCGCACGTCGCGGCCGACCGCCGAGGCGGTCCGCGCGCCGTAGTACACGGCCCCGATGTTGCACAGCACCTGCACCACGGAGACGCCGATCATCAGCGCGCCGAACCGCAGGATGTAGCCGGTGTCGCCGTTGACGACGCCCTCGTCGATGATGTCGGCGTTCAGGGTCGGCAGGTAGAGGCTCGCGCAGGTCGCCAGGAACTGGAGCAGGACGAGCAGCGCGATGGGTTTTCGGTAGGGCCGCAGGTGGGTTCGGAGAAGTCTTATGAGCACGGTTCCCACTATCGCCCGGGGGCCCGGACCGTTACGACCGAGTTCCGCGTGGGCGGCCGAGCCCTGGGAAAGACTTTACGAACCGCCCGGCGCGCCGTGCCGTCAGCCGCCGAAGGCGCCCGGGTGGATCTGCTCCCGGGCGGCGACGTACTGCTGGCGCACCGCCTGCCCCACCGGCAGCTCGTCGCCCGGTTCCAGGATCTGCGCGGCGGCGCCCTGCCAGGCCGGGGGAGCGGACGGCGCGAGGGTGCCGCGGGCGACGCCCAGCGCCCAGGCGGCCTGCCGGGCCGCGCCGAGCGCCGCGTAGTCGGCTGGCTGGGGGACGACGACCTGCGCGCCGAACAGCGCGGGCGCCAGGGCCTGCACGGCGGGCAGCGCGGCCGCGGCGCCGAGCAGGAAGATCCGCCGCACCTCGACGCCCCGGCCGCGCAGCACGTCCAGCGCGTCGGCGAGCCCGCACAGCATGCCCTCGAAGGAGGCCCGCGCCAGGTGCTCGGGCCTCATCGACTCGCGGCGCAGCCCGGTGAGGGTGCCGGCGGAGTGCGGCAGGTGCGGGACCCGCTCGCCCTCCAGGTAGGGGAGGAGCACCAGGCCGGAGGAGCCGGGCGTGGACTTCAGGGCGAGCGCGGAGAGTTCGTCGAGCGACTCGGCGCCGAGCAGTTCGGCGGTGCCGCGCAGGGTCCGGACCGCGTTGGTGACGGAGACCACCGGCAGGTGCATCCCGGTGGCGTCGGCGTAGGAGGTGAGGGCGGCGCCGGGGGCGAGGGCCTCGTGGTGGACGGCCATGACGGAGCCGGAGGCGCCGAGCGAGACGACGGCGTCGCCGGTGCCGAGCCCGAGCCCGAAGGCGGCGGCCATGGTCTCCCCGGTGCCGGCCGAGATCAGCAGCCCCTCGGGGGTGGTGCCGGCGGGCTCGGCGGGGCCGAGCACCTCGGGCAGCGCGACCTGGTGCCCGAGCGCCAGCTCGACCAGGTCGGGACGGTAGGCGCCGGTGCGGGCGGACCAGTAGCCGGTGCCGGAGGCGGCGCCGCGGTCGGTGGTGCGGCGGGCGGGGCGGCCGAGGAGCTGCCAGACCAGCCAGTCGTGCGGCTGGAGGACGGCGGCGATCCGCCGGGCGTGCTCGGGTTCGGTACGGGCCAGCCAGCGCAGCTTGGCGACGGGGAGCCCGGACTGGGGGACGCCGCCGACGGCCTCGGCCCAGGCGTCGCGGCCGCCGAGCGTCTCGACGAGGTCGGCGGCGGCGACCTGGGCCCGCTTGTCGTTGCCGACCATCGCGGGGCGGACCAGGCCGCCCCGGTCGTCGAGCGGGACGACCCCGTGCGCCTGGGCGCAGACGCCGATGGCCTCCACGCCTTCGAGGAGCCCGCCGGTGGCGGCCTCCCCGAGCGAGAGCAGCCACGTCTGCGGGTCGATGTCGGTGGCCTTGGCGTCGACCGGGTGCGGGGCATGGCCCTGCCTCAGTACGGCGCCCGTGTCCGTGTCACAGACGACGATGCGCGTGGCGTCCGAAGAGCTGTCGAGTCCGGCGACTATCCCCATGACACCCGATTCTGCCGCACGCGGGGCCCGTACGGGTCAGGTGTTGCTGGTGCCCCAGTCGTCGTCCTCGCGGAACTGCCCGTTCACGTGGGCGCGGCCGCGCAGGGCGGAGACCCGGTCGGTGACGGAGGAGGGGAGCCGGTCGCCCACCTTGTCGCCCACGACGTGCGCGGCCTTCCCGGCGTACTGGCGGCCGGTCTGGGCGGCGGACTCGGCGGCGTTGCGCACCGCCGGATTCCTGGCGAAGTCCTTGGCCGCCTTCTTCATCTGCTGGTAGCGCTCGCGCCCCGCGCGCGTACCGATCACGTAGCCGAGCGCGAGACCCGCGACGAACGTCAGCTTGTACCGCACGCTGCGATCCTTCCCTGGAGGGTCCTGGGGATGTCCCGGGATACCGATTGGCGGAGCACCCCCCTGCTTGCGCTAATGTATGTCTCGCAGCGAGCGACCGCCGCCCGGGAGGACCCGGGCAGGACCGTTCGGTGCAACGCAGCAATCCCCTGTAGCTCAATTGGCAGAGCAGCCGGCTGTTAACCGGCAGGTTACTGGTTCGAGTCCAGTCGGGGGAGCGCGATCCCCTGTAGCTCAATTGGCAGAGCATTCGGCTGTTAACCGGAGGGTTACTGGTTCGAGTCCAGTCGGGGGAGCAGAGTGAAAGAGGACCCTCAGGGGTCCTCTTTCGCGTTTCCTGGAACCATCCGATCCCGCCCGTGGTCTTCATGGTCGAGCAGTGCCGGTCGTCCCGATCTTCCGGAGCAGGAGATCGTATGAGCGGCTATGCTGCGGCAGGACGGCGCGCACACTTGTACGCGCGTCGGCGTCAGGGGCGGTAGCTCAGCCGGTTAGAGCAGCGGACTCATAATCCGTCGGCCGTGGGTTCGAGTCCCACCCGCCCCACCACGGCCCGCGGCCGCAGGAAGGATTCACCTGCGCCGCGGGCTTTCTGCGTTCCACGGTGCCCCGCGCGGGTCGCCCGCCGGGGCGCGACACGCCGGGCGCTCACCCGGACGGACCGGTCGCCGAGGCGGCTCAGGCCCGGTGGGCGGTGAGCCAGCGGGCGAGCGCGGCGGGCGGAGCGGGGGTGCCCCGGGCGCGCAGTTCCCTGTGGAGGGGGCGCAGCAGCTCGGGGCGGTGGAGCAGCGGGCGGAGCGCCGGGTCGGCGGTGGCCAGGGAGAGGACCAGGCCCGCCCACGCCTCGGGGCACTCGGGGTCGCCGGCCAGCAGACGGGCGTAGCGGTCCGCCGCCGACGGGTCGCCGGAGAGCAGCGCGAGGCCGGCCGCGGGGGCGCCGGGGCCGGTGTCGGGGGCGGCGCCGCCCAGGGTGCGCCGGATCTGCCGGGCGCGGGTGTGCGACCAGCCCCCGCAGCGGTCGGGGGCGACGGCGGCGGGCGCGGGACGGAAGCCGGGGGGCCCGCCCGAGGCGTAGGCCCGGGCCAGGGCGCGGACGTCCTCGGGTGCGGGCGACAGGTGCCGGATCCGCCATTCGACGCGGTGGTCGGCGGCGGTCAGCGCGGCCAGCGCGTCCACGCCAGGCCGGACGCGGGGGTCGGACGCCCCGGCGGGCAGCCGCGCGGTCATCCCGGCCAGGAAGCGGCGGCCGTGCGCGGTCAGCGCGGGGTCGGCGGACAGCGTCGCGATGGCCTCCCGCGTCTGCCGCCGCACGAGGGCGAGTTCGAACTCGGCGAAGGTCCGTCCGGCGGCGGGCGCCCGGTCGAGGTGGCGGGAGCGGAAGTCGGCGATGCCGAGGAACGCGTACGCGCCCTGGAGCAGTCCGTTCAGGGGGCGGGGGTCGTCCCGCCAGGGGGCGTGGTGGCGGGCCGCGCCGTCGTCCCGCTCCAGTGTGAGCAGGTGGACCAGCGCGCCCAGCTTGAGGTGCTGGAACTCGTGGACGAGGGTGACCGCGAAGGTGACCGGGTCCGGCGGCGGTGAGCAGAGCAGCCCGCCGAAGGCGTCACCCGAGGAGGCGCTGCGGACCAGCCCGCTCGGCGGCGCCGGCACCGGCGTGAGGCTCCGCAGCCCCACCGCGAGGGCGGCCGCCGTCTCCGGGTCGCACTCCTCCAGGACCTCGAAGGCCCGCCCGAACCCGGCCCGCCAGCGGGCCGTCCCGTCCGGGGCGATCCGGCCGGGCGGCAGCGGCTCGCCCAGCTCGCGGTACGGGTCGAGGTCGTCCAGCCACACGTCGACCGGGTGTCCCGCCGCCCGCGCCCGCAGCCGGCGCAGCCCCAGCCAGCCCGGCGCGTCGTCCTCCGGTCCCGAGGGTCCGGGCCCGGCGCGCTCGCGGTGCGGTTCGACCGTCAGCCGGCCCGCCGCCACCACGACCTCCGCCGTGGCCCAGCGCGGACGGCCCGGCAGCCGGGCCATCCCCAGCGCGGGGAACATCGCGTCGCCGTCCCGCACGGGCACGGTGGTGCGCAGCGGCAGCCCGGCCCGCAGCGCGGCGACCGCGCACACCGCGAACAGGTGCCCGAGGTCGGTCCAGAGCGGCCCGTCGCCCCAGGCGGTGTGCCGCAGCCGGCGCAGCCCGTGCCCCAGCCAGACCCCGACCTGCGGATGGAGCAGCAGCTCCCGGAACTCCTCCGGCGCCCGCTCCTGGGCGGCCGCCAGCGTCTCCCACGCGCTGTCCGCGGACGGCAGCGGGCCCAGCGCCCCGGGCGTCCGGGCGGCGCCGTCGAGCAGGGACCGCAGCAGCAGGAGCCGGCGGCTGTACTCGGTCGTGCGCAGGAGGCGGACGGCGTCGGGACCGCCCCGCCCCGAGGCCAGGGCGTCGAAGTGCTCCGAGGGGACGAGGTGGTGCACGGCACGGGCGGGCTCGTGTCCTCCGGCGGTCTGCACCGATCTCCTCCCGGACCCGACGGGAATGGTCAGACAGGCCCTAGTTCCCCCCGCCGGGGCCCTCCTGCTCGCCGAAGTGGACCCGGGGCAGCTCGATCTGACGCAGCAGCCGGTCCAGCGAGGAGGCGTGCAGGAGCGGACTCTGGGTGCGGAGGGCCGACAGCGGGACCTCGCTCAGATCGACCAGTTCGGATCCCACGTTCTCCGTGGATGTGCGCATCGGTTCCCCCTCACCACGCTGAACCCCGTCACTCTTCATGATGGCTCAGGCCCGGGGGTTCGGGAAGGGCGTGATCAGGGCGGTCAACCCCTTGAATCCGGCCATAACCAGCGTCCGGCCCACTCCGCCACGGCCCGCTCCTCCGGCGAGCCGGCCTCGATCAGCGCGACCGCCTCCACTAGGGCGGCCAGGCCGCCGGGGTGCCGCCGGCAGGCCCGGACGATGCTGACGATGTCGGGCCTCGACGCCCCGAACCGGGGGATGGAACCGGCCAGTTCCACCGGAAGCATGGACACCACGAGCTGTCGCTGCTGCTGGTCGGCCATGCCCGGCGAGCCGCTCAGCAGGCCGATGAGTTCGGGAAGGGCCTCGTCCGGCACCCTCCGCTCCGCGCTCCGCGGGGCGGGGAGGGTCAGCAGCCGCTCGTCGCCCGCCCCCGAGCGGTACCAGAGCGAGGTGGGGCGCTGGCCCGCGCCGGGACCCACCGCCCCGGCGTCCCGGCCCGCCCCGGTGAACCGCGCGGCCACCGTCTCCGCGAGCGCCCCCGGATCGGGCGGCCACGGCCCGCCGTCCGCCGCGTCCAGGGCGGACAGCACCGCGTCGGAGAACGCCCCGGTCTGCCGTACGGGATCGTTGGCGGCCCGCTGCCCCGGACCGGCCGCGAGCAGCACGGACTGCTCGCGGCCCGGCAACCGCTCGCCGCCCGGCGGGAGTTCGCTGGGCAGGGCGCGGGCGAAACCCAGGTCCTCCACGAAGGTCTGGCAGGAGTCCACCAGCCAGACCTGGCGCGGGAAGCCGGGCAGCAGATCGGTGGTGAAGGCGGTCAGCCAGGCGTCCAGGTCGAGGTTGCGCCGGTCGTCCCCGGTGGCGTCGGCGTAGAAGAGCCGGCGATGCCCCTGCGGGTCCGTGACGCCGTGACCGCCCCAGAACACCCACAGCAGGTCGCCCTCCCGGGCCGGCAGCAGACGGGTCAGCACCTCCTGCACCGCCTCCCGCCCCGCCGGCCCCTCGGGGACGTCGGTCGCGGGCCCGCCCGCCCCCGGGAGCGGCGCGAGCAGCAGCGAGACCTGATCGGCCGGCACCCCGCGCCGCCGCAGCCACCCGGTGAACCGGCGGGCGTCCGCCGCAGGACCGGGCAGGTCCCACGCCGGGCCCGCCGCGTACCGCTCCACCCCGACGACCAGGGCGTGCGTCCGCCCGGGGCGCGCCACCGTCACGGCAGCTCCGCCGCGAGCAGCCGGTACAGCTCCGGATTGCCCCAGTAGGCGCTGTGCGCCATCGGGAAGGGCTGGCGGCCGTCGACCGCGACGTCCCTGACCCGGCCTGGGAACAGCCCGGCGCCGACGTAGCTCAGCAGGTCCCGCCGGTCGTACACGTTGATCCAGGGCGGCACGTGCGCGGGCAGCGGAGCGCCGTACTCCAGGCTCGGCAGCGCCCCCAGCTCGTACAGGAACGGCGCCTGGGAGCCGACCGTGACCAGGAGCCGCACCTCCGGCAGCTCCCGCAGCACCAGCAGGTCGAGCGAGGCGATGCCGCCGAGGCTGTGCGCCAGGACCACCACCGGCGGCCGCGCGGCCCGGACCGCCGCCGCGACGGCCTCCCGGATCGCCTCGCCCCTGGCCAGGTAGAGCAGGACGTCCCCGGCCGCCGGGTGGGCCGCGTCGGTGAGCGCCGACCGCCGCCTCACCGCCTGCGCGGAGGCCAGTCCGAGCACCAGCCGCCCGGCCAGCCGCCCGACCCGCCGGGTCACCGGCCCCCGGTGGCTCCCGGCTGCGTCCCCGGCGAGCAGGGCGTCGATCCGGGCGACCGCCGCGTCCCGGGCGGTCCCGTCGAGGGCCGGGGCCGCGGGTCCGCGCGCGGCCGTGCGGCGCACCGCCTCGGCGACGAACGCCCGCGCGAGCGCGTCAGGTTCGCCGGGCGCGGCGGGGGAGCGCAGGAAGTCCCGGCCGTCCGGGGAGGTCACCACGGCGTCCACGGCGGCGGCGAACTCCCCGCCGATCCCGGCCGCGTCGCGCAGCCGGCGCAGCACCTCGTCCCGGGCCAGCGCCAGCGCGGCGGCGGTCAGCGCCTCGCCCGCCGGGGCGGCGCCCGGTGCCAGCTCGGCCCGCGCGCCGGACTCCGGTGCGAGCAGCCGCAGTTCCAGCAGCGGATCCACGTAGAGGAGGCCCCAGAACTCGACGTCCCCGGCCTCCGGGTCCTCCTCGCCCGGCGCGGCGCGCCCGGTGCCGTACCCCGGCACCGACAGGCCGTCCGCGCGCAGCGCCGACCCGGCGCTCCCGCCCCAGTGGCACGGGGCCACCGTGACGTCCGGGCGGACGGCCGCCAGCCCCTCCCGGATCCGCTCCAGCGAGCCGCCGTACCCCGGCTCGCGGACGCCCGTGCCGTGCACGAACAACACCGTCGTCACCCTGAACCCCCGTCCGAGGCGGCCTACGCCAAACGGCTTCCACGATAGGTCACTTGCCTCCCGGGCCGCTACACTCCGTAGGGGCCGTGCCCCAGCGGGAGGCGGGCCGGAAGGGGATCGCCGGTGAGTTCGGATTCCGTCATCACGCATGTCGTCGCGGCCCTCGCGGTCGTCGTCGCCGCCTCCCACGCCCTCGGCGCGCTCGCCCGAAGACTCGGCCAACCCCCGGTAGTGGGACAGCTGTTCGCCGGAATCGCACTGGGGCCGAGCCTGCTCGGCCTCGCCCCCGGCGGCGTGTACGAGACGCTCTTCCCGTCCGAGATCAAGCCGATCCTGAGCGCCCTCGCCCAAGTGGCGCTCATCTTCTTCCTGTTCGCTGTCGGTTACGAACTCGACCTCGGGATGCTCCGGGGGCAACGCTCCGTGACCACCGTCTCGGTGAGCGGCTTCGCCGTCCCCATGCTGCTCGGCGCCGGGATCGTGCTGCTCCTGCCGGGCCTCTTCGCCGACGCCAACGGGGACCGGCCCACCGACCTGACCTTCGTCCTCTACATGGCGATCGCCCTGTCGATCACCGCCGTCCCCGTGCTGGCCAGCATCATCAAGGACCAGGGCCTCGCCGGGACCAGACCCGGCACCGTCGCGATGGCCTCCGCGGGCGTCATCGACGCGCTGAGCTGGCCGGTCCTCGCCGTCGTCCTCGTCGGCGGCGTGCACGGCTCGGCCCGGGAGTGGGGCGTCGAGGCCGCCCTGCTCGTCCTCTACGTGCTGGTCATGCTCTGCGCGGTGCGCCCCCTGATGGCGCGCTGGATCGGCCGGCCCGGCACCCCCGTCTCCCGCCAGGTCCCGGTCGCCGTCACCGTCGCCCTCGCCTCCGCCTGGGCCACCAACGCCCTCGGCCTGCACGTCATCTTCGGCGCGCTGCTGGCCGGCGTGATCATGCCCCGCAGGCCCGACGGCTCCCCGGACGGACGGCTGCTCCGCCCGCTCCAGGACACCGGCGGCCTGCTGCTGCCGATGTTCTTCGCCGTCTCCGGCACGGCCGTCGTGCTCGACGGGCTGCACTCCTCCGACCTGCTGCTCCTGGCGGTGATAATCGCCGCCGCGGTGGTCGGCAAGGTGGCCTCCGGCACGCTCGCCGCCCGCGCGGGACGGCTGCCCTGGCGCGAGTCCCTGCTGATCGGCGTCCTGCTCAACACCCGGGGCCTCACCGAGCTGATCGTGCTCGACGTCGGACTCCGGGCCGGGGTGATCGGCCCCCGGCTGTACGCCCTGCTCGTCGTCATGGCGCTGGTCACCACGGCCGCCGCCGGCCCGCTGATCCGGCTCCTCCGGCACCCGGCCGACGCGCTGCCCGCCCCCCGGGAGGGCCACCGCGCCGGCGGGAGCACCCCGGAGATCTGGTCCGGCCCGGAGGCCGTCCACGACCCGGCGGAGCCCGTACCCGATCAGGGGCCGCTGCCGTCGCCCGGGGGCGAGCCCGCCCCCCGCGCCTGAGGCCAGCGGCGCGGGACGACGGAGCCGGCCGGCCCCCCCCGGAGGGGACCGGCCGGCTCCGCCCGTGCCGGTCCTAGAACGGCACCGGCGCGATGTCCACGTCCGCCCGCCGACCGCTCGCCGAGGAGACCGTCGCCGGGTGGTCCTCGCCGAGCCGTGACCGGAAGTGCGCCAGCGTCTCGGTGTGCAGGGCCGTCGCCTCGGCGTCCCGGTCCAGCGCCCGCAGGTCCAGGACCACGTTCGTGGCGCAGGCCAGGCTGGTCGGGTGGGTGGCGCCGAGGACGTTCCGCAGCTGGTCCAGGGTGCGCACGTCCAGCTCCAGCGCCTCCTCGTGCCGCCCCTCCGCGGCGAGCAGGCTGCCCGTGCCGACGGCCGCCGTCAGGGTCAGGACGTGCGTCTCGCCGAGCACCGAGCGCAGGCCCGGCAGCGCCGTGTCCAGCTGCTCCCGGGCGGCCCCCAGGTCCCCGAGGTGGCGGAGCGTCAGCGCGTAGTTGACGCGGGCCGCCAGCGTGTAGGGGTGGGCGGGGCCGAGCTTCGCCGTGTACCGCCCGATGGTCTCCTCCGCCAGCTCCCGGGACCGCTCCAGCTGCCCGTCCTGCCGCAGGTCCACGACGAGGTTGGCGGCGCAGGCCACGGAGTGCGGGTGGTCGGGGCCGTACCGGTCGACGAACTTCGACCACACCGTCTCGCCCAGCGCGAGCGCCCCCTCGTGGTCGCCGGCGCGGCGGCGGCAGACGGCGAGGACGCGCGCGAAGCCCAGGGTGGTGGGGTTGTCCTCGCCGAAGGCGGCGGCCTGCCGGGCGTGCACGTCCTCCTGCCGGACCACCGCCTCCAGGTAGTCGCCCGTCTCACGGATGTCGATGGACAGGCCGCTCAGGGTGTTCAGCGTGGTGGCGTGGTTCTCGCCCAGGTGGAGCGCGCGCAGCCGGGCGGTCTCCGTGTCGTACGTGCGGGCCTCCTCGTACCGGCCCATCAGCCGCAGCCCGATGCCCAGGTTGTGGGCGGCGCGGAGGGTGGCCGGGTCCTCCTCGCCGAAGGCCCGCAGCGAGCGCTCGTACACGGACCGGTCGATCTCCAGGCCGCGGGCCATCTCGGCCCGCAGCCGCAGCCCGCTGGTGAGCTGGATCAGGGCGTCGAGGGTCCCCTCGTGGTCCTCGCCCATCGTCCGGACGTACGTGTCGGCCGTGCGCTGCATCATCGCCGCGGCCTCCTCGTACTCGCCGAGCGCGCGCAGCACGAAGGCCAGCCACTTCGCCATCTGGAGGGTCTGCTGGTCCTCGGCGCCGAACTTCTCGGTCCAGACGCGCAGCGCCTCGCGGGCCATGGCCGCGGCGCCCGCGTGGTCGCCCCAGGTGTGGAGGAACTCCACCATGCCGAGGATCAGCCGGCGCACCCACGGGTCCTCGCACTCCACCGCCCGCGAGCCCGTCACGTGCGGCAGCAGCTCCTGGTAGCGGGGCCAGAGCTGGCGGGAGGCGGGGTTGTTCGGGTTGGCGTCGGCGAGCAGCAGGTGCGCGCCGTGCCGCATGTCCGCCTGCTGCTGCGGGGACATGCGGTTGACCAGCACGGCCTGGACCAGGCGGTGCAGCTGGATGGTGTTGTGCCGGTGCTCGATGCGGGCCAGCGCGTAGACGTTGATCTCGCGGATGGCCCGGCTGAGCCGGATCGGGTCGCGCAGGGCCTCGTCCAGCTCGGGCGCGATGGTGGTGGACCGCGAGTTGTTGAAGAGGGTGCGGGAGATCGGCTCGGGGGCGAAGAAGGAGCAGACCTGGAGGAGCTGGAGCGCTGCCGGGTTGCGCTGTTCGAGCTGGCGCAGCGAGACGTCCCAGGCGGCGGCCACGGACATCGGGTAGTCCGGCGACGGCACGAGCTCGCGCATCAGCTCGGCGATCTTCTCGTTGATCAGCCGCAGGTAGTCGGGGACCGCCATGCCGGTGACGGCCTGCCAGGCGGCGGCCTGCTCGATGGCGAGCGGGAGGTCGCCCAGGGCCTCGGCCAGCTGGTCGGCGTCGCTGTCGGTCAGGTCGCGGGCGCGCCGGCGGAGCAGCGCCTTGCTCTCCTCGCGCGTGAAGATGTCGACGGACAGCGTCCTGGCCACCCGGTCCCACTCCTGGTTCCGCGAGGTGATGAGGATCTTGCCGGTGCCGCCGGTCGGGAAGTAGGGGCGGACCGCCTCGACGTTCTCCGCGTTGTCGAAGACCAGCAGCCAGCGGTCGTACGGCGCGCCGCGGCGCAGCGCCTCGCGGACGGCCGGGACGGCCTGGTTGGCCTCGCTGCCCACGTTCAGGCCCATCCGCTGGGCGAGTTCGGTGAGGGCGGTGAGGATCATCGTGGGCTGCTCGGACGGGATCCACCAGACGACGTCGTAGTCGGCGGCGAACCGGTAGACGTACTCGATGGCGATCTGCGACTTCCCGACGCCGCCCATGCCGTGCAGCGCGTGCGGCAGCACCGCCGAGGTGTCGCCGGTGAGCAGCTGGTGGCGCACCTGGTCGAGCAGGTCCTCGCGGCCGACGAAGTTCGGGTTGTGCGGCGGGACGTTGCCCCAGACGGCGGGGACCCGGACGCGCGGCTGCTGGCCGGTGCGCGGCGAGGACGGCCCGGGGACCGGCGTGCCGCCGGCCGGGGTGGCGGACGACGGGGTGCCGTCCGAGGCGGCGGCGGTGAGGACGCGGGCGGAGGGGGTGCCCGGCACGGGGGTGCCCGTGGGCGGGGTGTCACCGCCCTGCGGTCCGTCGGAGGACGGTGCCGGGATCGGCCGGCCCGATGAGCCGTTCACGGTCACTGCGTCCTCGGTCGGGTGCTGACTGGCGATGTCGGTCATCGATTGGCCGTCCATGTCGGGATCTACGGGGGTGTTGGGGACATCGTGGACCAAAGAGGGTGCGCCCTCCGCGACGGACACTCCCGTGGCATCGCCCGCCAGCGCCGCGCTGATCCGGTTGGCCCGGTGCAGGTAGGGGCCGGACAGGGCCCGCAGGACGGCGAGTTCGACCCGGACGAAGGGCATGCTCTCCGCCGTCAGGTCCGGGACGGGCGTCGTCTCGGGGGTGAGGAGGGCGCCGCCGAGCCCCCGCGCCGCCGCGGAGCGGTCGCCGAAGAAGTCGGCCACCGAGCGGGCCACGCGCGCGGTGTCCGCGCGCATGGCGCCGGCCAGGAGCGCCTCGCGGGCCCCGGCGACGAAGTCGAGCGGCGCCGGGACGGCCGGCTCGGTCCCGGCCGGCTCCTCGACGAGCCCGCTGAGGAACAGCTCGGCCACGTGCACCGGTTGGGCCTCCGGCACCAGGCGCCGCCGCACGTCCCGGACCAGCAGCGGGTCGAGGACGGCCGCCGCCAGGTGGGTCGCCAGCCGGAAGGCGGTGGGCGTGGCGTGGCTGCGGAAGCGGCGCAGGCGCTCCTGCACGGTCGGTGCCGGGGCGGTGGCGGGCGGTGCGGCGGGTTCCGGCGCGGTCCGCGCGGGCGCGCCGAGCAGCAGGACGGAGGCGGGGATCCAGCCGGTGGTGTCGCCGGCCACGAGCGAGGCCCAGTGGCCCAGCCAGTCGGCGTTCAGTTCGAGGACGGGGACCGGGACCCGCCAGGTGGTGGGCGGCGGGTCGAAGGGGTCGCGCTCCTCGGGCGGGAAGCGCACGGCCAGTTCGCTGTTGCGGGCCGCGGGGCGCGGACTGTGGAGCCGTACCCGCCACGGGGTGAGGGCGGTGCGGTGCCAGTCCCGCTGGGAGAGGAGGTGGACGACGGCGGCGGGTCCGGCCGCCGCCCACAGCTCCAGCGCCGCCTGCCCGGCGCCGGTCCGCCACAGCGGGCCGAGGGCGTCGGTGAGGACGAGGACGATCCGGCGTCCGGTGCGGTCCACCAGTTCGGCGGGGTCCGCGTCGGCGTCCTGGTCGGGCCGCGGGCCGCGGAGCACGGCCGCGCCGCCGTCCGGGGTCTCGCGCAGTCCGAGGCGGCGGACCCGGACGTCCCGGAAGGCGCCGAGCTGTTCGGCGACGGCGGTGAACTCGGCGACCGTCTGCTCCCAGATCGCCATGGTCGCGTGGTCGTCCACCACCAGGACCAGGTCGAAGCGGCGCTCGCCGACCGGCCGGGTGTAGGGCAGCCACAGGCCGTCCTCGGCGGCGCGCTCGACGGTGGTCTCCTCGTCCAGTTCGACCTCGGTCGGCGACGGCACCACCTGTCTCAGCGGCCGCAGCCGGCGGCCGATGCCCGGCGCGTCGCGCAGGTCGGGCAGCGGCTCGGCCGCCGCGAGGGCGCCGGGGGGACCGCCGGCGAGGGCCGTGGCGAGGGCCGCGGGAGGCATCCGCTCGGCGGAGTCCGCCGGGGACGTGCCGGGCGGGCCCGGGGGTCCGGTCCGGCGGACGCCGGCCGGGTCGGGGGACGGGCGGAAGGGGTGGTCGCCCTCCTCGGGCTCCTCGGTCCGGGGCGGCGGGTCGGCCAGCTCGGGGGGCGTCTTCGGCCGGGGCTGCGGGGGGTCGGTGGACGGGGTGAGCGGGGCGGCGAGGGACTGGTAGGCGTGGAGCCACAGCGCCTCCGCCACCTCGAAGGGCTCGGGGAGCGAGCGGGTGTCGTCGTCGTCCATCAGGGTGCCCCCGACAGGCGTCGCCAGAGGGCGTCCAGCAGCTCTTCCCACGCCTTGTCGTCGCCCCGGACGCCCGCCGACCGCAGGTAGACGGCGTTGAGCAGCTGGTCGGCGGCGAGTCCGCCGTGGTCCCTGCTGCGCTCCACGAACTCCCGGACGAGCGCGTCGTGACGGCCGGTCTGGTCCTGGAAGTGGGCCGTGACCATGGCGGCCAGCTGGTCCTCGCGGGGCGGCGAGACGTCGAGCCGGACACAGCGGCGGAGGAAGGCGGGCGGGAACTGCCGCTCGCCGTTGCTGGTGATGACGATGAAGGGGAAGGCCCGGCAGCGGACCTGGCCGTCCACCACGGGGACGGTGCCCTCGGGGTCGTCGGTGTGCACGTGGGAGACCGGCTCCTGGCGGCGGGCGCGGACCAGTTCGGGGATCGCGTAGGTGCCGTTGTCGAGGACGTGGAGGAGGTCGTTGGGCAGGTCGATGTCGCTCTTGTCCAGCTCGTCGATGAGCAGCACCCGCGGCAGCTCGTACGGCAGCAGGGCGGTGCCGAGCGGGCCGAGCCGCACGAAGTCGCCGATCCGCGCGCCGGGTCCGGGCGGCTCGCCGGGGCCGGCGGCGTCGGCCGTCGGCGCCTCGGGGGAGGGCGTGGGGGCGGGGACGCCGGGCGGCCGGAGGTGTCCGAGCGACGCCTGGGCGCGGCCGATGGCGTCGTACTCGTACAGGCCGGAGCGCAGGGTGCTGCGCGAGGTGATGCCCCAGTGCAGGACGCGCCCGAGGCCCAGTTCCCGGGCGACCAGGTAGGCCAGCGTGGACTTGCCGATGCCGGGGCGGCCGGTGACCAGGAGCGGGCGGCGGAGCAGCAGCGCGGTGTTGACCAGGTCGATGTCGTGCGCGTCCTGCCGCGGGGTGGCGCGGCCCGCGCGGCCGAGCCGGCGGTCGGTCTCGGCGCTGGCGGCCGGTACCGGGGGCAGCACGGGTCCGCCGTCGAAGGTCCGCCAGCCGGGCGGCTTCGGCAGCACGTCGCCGAGCCCGATGTCGGCCAGCGGCTGTCCGGTGCCCCGGTAGATCCACCAGCTGCGGCTGGTGACGGGTCCGTTGTTCCGGCCGCTCTCGACCGGGTGGTGGACACCGCTCATGTCTCCCCCTCCTCGTGGTGTCCGCCGCGGGCGCTCCCGAGGTCCGATCCGGGCGCGCCGGACCAGTCCACGAGCCGGTTGGGGTCGTCGAAGAGGACGGCGAGGTGCCGTCCCACGTGGGCGTCCCGCTTCCCGGCGGCGGCGGTGGCCGCGTCTTTGCGCAACTGGTGCACGCGCTGCGGCAGTTCGATGGCCTTGCCCGTCAGCAGGCGTCTGGCCCGCTTGCGGAAGTCGGCGGACCCGGAGGACCGCCGGTCCCAGACGGCCATCGGAACTCCCGCGTACAGGGCGTCGATCAGGGACGCCTGGCTGCCGTCCCGGTCCCGGTCCTCCGGGAGCGGCGGGGCGCTGAGGGCGACGGAGACGAGGCGCTCGTCGGCGGTGAGGGTGCTGGTCCACTGCTCCCGGTCGTGGCCCCTGCTGCCCGCCGTGTCCCAGTGGCAGGCGGTGTCGGGGCTGTCCAGGGCCTGCTGCCAGCGGTTGTGCCAGCGCCGGTGGAACTCCGTGGCGCGCATCCGCTCCAGGCTGCGCAGGACGACGGGGTAGGTGAGGCAGAGGGCGGTGGCGGCGTCGGGCCGGAAGGCGACCGGGAACCACTCCATCGGTTCGTTCAGCAGGTTGACGGGGAGGACGAACTCGAGGACGGGCCGGCCGGGCTGCCGGGCCCAGTCCTGCTCGGCCCGCTGGAGCAGCCGCTCCACGGCCGCGGGCACCTCGTCGAGGGTGACCAGCCGGTCCTCGCCGCGCTCCGGGCGCCAGGGGCCCGGCCGCATCTGCCGCCAGTGGGACAGCAGGTACCGGTCCGGGTGCATTCCGCTTCTGCACAACTGGACAACGACGCAGGCGGGCGCGGGTTGTGCCGGGTGCGGTCGGCCGAGCGCGGTCCGTACGGCCTCCAGGGCCGGGCGCCGTTCGAGCTTCTTCGCCTGGACGTCGTTCCACTCGCGCAGGGCGTCGGCGGTCCGGGTGTCGTCCGGGCCGCGGCCGTCGAGTCCGGCGGCCACGTGCTCGACCAGGACCATGGTGGGGAGCAGGCCGTCGGGGCGGGTGTTGGCCCGGGTGAGGAAGGAGAAGGCCTCGCCGAGGGTGGCGACGGGGTGCAGCGGCAGCGGGATTCCGTCCGCCGCCGCGTACAGCAGGCCGTGCGCGTCGAGGTGCCGGACGCGGTCGAGCAGACCGGTGACGACGAGGCACTCGGAGTCGGGCAGGGCGGGGAGGACCGCGGCCGGCGGGGCGGCGGCGATCAGCCCGCGGACGTGCAGGGCGGGGGCGGAGCCGGGGTCGTACAGGGCGAGGGCCGCCGCCAGTTCGTGCAGCCCGCCCGGCTCGCGCCGGCAGAACCGGACGATCTCCAGGACCCCCGGCCGGAGCCGGTTGTGGCGCGGGATGTTGGCGGCCTCGGGTAACTGGTCCGCCAGGGTGTCGATGAGGAGGCCGCGGCCGTCCGTGGTCTCCAGACCCGGTACCGCGCACAGCTGATCGACGAGCTCGCGCGTGAGATCCGACGCGTGCGCGCCGTGGCCCTCGTCGTACAAAAGCCCCCCCGTCACGGCTCCGGTGTGTCCCCAACTCCCGATCGCGCATGGGCAGTACGGGCGCCGTCGCCCTGTCGTCCAGGGTAGGGCGAGCTCCGGAGGCGTCGCCACCCTGTTCGACGGGTTCCTCCCCCGGATTCGGCCGGGTTAGTCGGCGGGCGGGCCGGTCGGTTCGGCCTCCGGCCTCCCGGACTCCGGGCTGCTCGCCGGAAGGACCTCCCGGCGTCCGGACCTTCCGGCCTCCCGGACTCCGGACCTGCCGGCCTCCGCGCCTCCCGGCCGTCGGACTGCTCGACCTGCTCGACGACCTACTCGACGACGAGCTCGACGGCGATGTTGCCGCGGGTCGCCTTGGAGTAGGGGCAGAAGGCGTGGGTCTTCTCCAGGAGGGCGAGGCCGGCCTCGCCCTGGAGGTGGTCGGGGAACTCGGCGCGCATGACGACGGCGAGGCCGAAGCCGCCGTCGGCGGCGTCCTTGCCGATGGAGACCTCGGCGGTGACGGAGGCCTCGGAGATGTCGATCTTCTCCTGGCGGGCGACGACGCCCATGGCGCTGGCGAAGCAGGCCGCGTAGCCGGCGGCGAAGAGCTGCTCGGGGTTGGTGCCCCGGCCGTTGCCGCCGAGGGCCTGGGGGTGGGCGAGGGGGAGGTCGATGTGGCCGTCGGAGCTGACGGCGCGGCCCTCGCGGCCGTTGGCGGTGGCGACGGCGGTGTAGATGGCGTCCATGGGGGTCCTTCCCTGAGGGGCGGAGGCGGGGCGGGGGCCGGGGTGGCGCTGCCCGCGGATCTATTAGTAGCGCACTATTCAGTTGTGCACAACTAAATGGCGTGCGAGTGTCCTCCTTGTATCCTGGGGCCATGGACGCGCTCGACACCCTCCCCGACGAGGAGTTCCTCCGGCTCGACCGGCAGATCTGCTTCTCGCTGCACGCCGCCGCCCGCGCCTTCAACGGCGTCTACCGCGAGGCGCTCAAGGACCTCGGGCTCACCTACCCCCAGTACCTCGTCATGCTCGTCCTCTGGGAGCACGGCGAGCTGCCCGTGAAGGGGATCGGGGAGCGGCTGCGGCTCGACTCCGGCACCCTGTCGCCGCTGCTCAAGCGGCTGGAGGCGGCCGGATACGTCGAGCGCAGGCGCAGCGCGGAGGACGAGCGCTCCGTCACCGCCCGGGTCACCGCGGAGGGCGCCGCCCTGCGCGAGCGTGCCCTCGGCGTGCCCCGCCGGATCGCCGCCGCCACCGGGCTCGACCTCGCCGACATCGCCGACCTGCGCGAACGCCTCGGCATCCTCTCCGAGCGCCTCGACGGCGCCGACCCCGCCGCCCTGCGCCCCTCCTGCGGCTGACCGCCGAGGGCCGCCCGCCCCCACCGGGCGGGGTGCTCGGGGGCCCCAGGAAATGTAAGGGCCGGATCCAGAAGCCGGTCCTATACTTCGCCCATGCCCGAGATCACCATCCGCCGCGCCACCGCCGCCGACTCCAGACGGCTGACCCGGCTCGTCCGGGGCTCCTCCGCCTACCAGGGGCCGTACGCCGTCATGGTCGACGGCTACCGGGTCGGCGGCGCCTACATCGAGCACCACCCGGTCCACGTCGCCGTCGACGCCGACGACCGCGTCCTCGGCTTCTACGCGCTGCTGCTCGACGAGGCCGAGCTCGACCTGGCCTTCGTCGCCGACAGCGCCCAGGGGCTCGGCATCGGACGCCGGCTGATCGAGCACATGACCGGCGAGGCCCGCGCCGCCGGGCTCGCCGCCGTCCGGGTCGTCGCCCACCCGCCCGCCGAGGAGTTCTACCTGCGCACCGGCGCCCGCCGCACCGGCACCGTCGCCGCCACGGGCCGCGTCCACTGGGACCGCCCCGAGCTGAGCTACGACCTCGCCGCGGCCACCGCGTGAGCGCCGTCCAGCCCTCGCAGAAGCCGCGCGAGGAGGAGAAGCGGCGGATCTTCGCCGACCTCACCCCGCTGCGCACCTCCGCCGACTACCGCCGCCTCTGGTTCGGGAACACCGTCTCCTGGGTCGGCCAGGGCATGACCGCCCTGGCGATCTCCCTCCAGGTGTACGACATCACCGGCTCGGCCTTCTCGGTGGGCCTCGTCGGCCTCTGCTCCCTCGTCCCGCTCGTCGTCTTCGGCCTGTACGGCGGGGCGATCGCCGACACCGTCGACCGGCGCGCCCTCGGACTCGTCGGCGCGACCGGCTCCGCGATCCTCTCCGCCGGGCTCGCCGCCGCCGCCTTCGCCGGCTTCCACCGCGTCTGGTTCCTCTACGCGATCGTCGCCCTCCAGGCCGTCTGCAACGCCCTCAACTCGCCCGCCCGCAGCGCGATGATCCCCCGTCTCATCCCGCCGGAGCAGCTGCGCGCCGCCAACGCGCTGAACTCGATGGTGATGACCTTCGGCACCCTCGTCGGGCCCAGTCTCGGCGGCGTGATCGTGGGCTTCGCCGGCTACCAGACGGCCTACACCATCGACGCCGTCGCCTTCTCCGCGAGCCTGTACGCGATGTGGCGGCTGCCCTCCATGCCGCCCGAGCGCGGCGGGACCGAGGGAGGCTCCTCCGCCCGGGGGAAGCCGAGAGGCCGGGAGCGGGCCTCCGTCCTCGACGGGCTGCGCTTCCTCGGAACCCGGCCCAACCTGCGCGCCACCTTCGTCTCCGACCTCTTCGCGATGATCCTCGCCCAGCCGAAGGCGCTCTTCCCGGCCGTCGCCGCCCTCTGGTTCGGCGGCGACGCCAGGACCACCGGACTCCTCGTCGCCGCGCCCGCCTTCGGCGCGCTGCTCGGCGGGGTGGTCTCCGGCTGGCAGGGCCGGATCCGTCACCACGGGCAGGCCATCCTCATCGCCGTCGCCGCCTGGGGCCTCGCGATCGCCGCCTTCGGACTCAGCCGCAACCTGTGGATCGGACTGCTCTGCCTCGCCGCCGCCGGCTTCGCCGACACCTCGTCGATGATCTTCCGGAACACGATGATGCAGGTCGCCGCCCCCGACGAGATGCGCGGCCGGCTCCAGGGCGTCTTCATCGTGGTCGTCGCGGGCGGGCCCCGGCTCGGAGACTTCGTGGCCGGCTCCGTCGCCGACCTCACCTCGCCGGTGGTCGCCATCACCGGCGGCGGGCTCCTCTGCGTCCTCGCCGTCGGGGTGTTCGCCCTGTACGCACGCGGTTTCCGGCGGTACGACGCGCTCGACCCGACCCCCTGAGACGGGTTTCCGGAGCATCCCGGACACGCCCGGACCGACCCGTTGTCGCCCCTCTGGCGGTTGGCCGCCACGGCACATAGCCGCCAGCCGGGACAGGGGTCAACTCCCGTCCCAGGGATCAGACTCCTCGCGGATCCGTCACTCCACACCCCCGAACCACGGGTCCGCGAGGAGTCGTTCGATGACCGCACCGCTGACCAGAGGAAGGGCCGGGCTGATCGCCGCCGGCGTCTCCCTCGTGATGCTCTCGGCCGGGCAGACCGCCGCCGCGCCGGGCACCACGGCCGCCGCCGTGCCCGACACCTTCAAGGGGCCGGCCGCGTCCGCCACCGTCACCCTCGTCACCGGCGACCGGGTCACCCTCACCGGCCTCGGCGACGGACGGCAGACCGTTACCGTCGACCGCGCGAAGGGAGCCACCGGAGCCGTCCGCACCCAGGTCACCGACGGCCGGGTCACCGTCGTCCCCGACGAGGCCCGCCGCCACCTCGACTCCGGCGCCCTCGACCCGCGCCTCTTCGACGTCACCGGCCTCGTCGAGCAGGGCCTCACCGGCGAACTCCCGCTGATCGTCACGTACGGCGCGAAGAACGCCCGCGCCGCGCTCGGCGCCCCGCGCGGCACCGAGACCGTCCGCGCGCTGCCCAGCGTCGGCGGCGTCGCCGTCACCGCGACCGACCCGGCCGCCTTCTGGCAGTCCTTCACCGGGCAGGCCGGCGCCCGCGCCGCCGCCCCCGCCAAGGTGTGGCTCGACGCCCGGGTGAAGGCCGCCATGGCCGACTCCAACGCCCAGATCGGCACCCCGAAGGCGTGGGAGGCCGGGCTCACCGGCAAGGGCGTCAAGGTCGCCGTCCTCGACACCGGCGTCGACGCCTCCCACCCCGACCTCGCGGGCCGCGTCAGCGAGTCGAAGTCCTTCATCGCGGGTGAGGAGGTCGCGGACCGCAACGGGCACGGCACCCACGTCGCCTCCACCGTCGGCGGCAGCGGCGCCGGCTCCGACGGCAAGGAGAAGGGCGTCGCCCCCGGCGCCACCCTCGCCGTCGGCAAGGTCCTCAGCGACGAGGGCTACGGCACCGAGTCGGAGATCATCGCCGGCATGGAATGGGCCGCCAAGGACGTCGACGCGAAGATCGTGTCGATGAGCCTCGGCTCCCAGGAGGGCAGCGACGGCACCGACCCGATGGCCCAGGCCGTGAACACCCTCTCGGCCGAGACCGGCGCCCTCTTCGTCATCGCCGCGGGCAACTCCGGCGCCCCCGGCAGCATCGGCTCGCCCGGCGCCGCCGACTCCGCGCTCACCGTCGGCGCCGTCGACTCCGACGACGAGGCCGCCTACTTCACCAGCCAGGGCCCCCGCTACCGCGACCAGGCCCTCAAGCCGGACCTCGCCGCGCCCGGCGTCGGCATCCTCGCCGCCCGCTCCCAGCTCACCGCGGGCACCGGTCTCTACACCTCGATGAACGGCACCTCCATGGCGACCCCGCACGTCGCCGGAGTCGCCGCGCTGCTCGCCGAGAAGCACCCCGACTGGACCGGCGCCCGCCTCAAGGACGCCCTCATGTCCAGCTCCAAGACGCTCGACGCCTCCGCCTACGCCCTCGGCTCGGGCCGCGTCGACGTCGGCGCCGCCATCGCCGCGGACGTCACCGCCACCGGCTCCGCCGACCTCGGCTTCTTCTCCTGGCCCTACGAGGCCAACGAGCCCGTCACCCGGACCGTCACCTACACCAACGCCTCCGACGCCCCCGTCGAGCTCGCGCTCGCCGTCGAGGGCATGCCGGCCGGCACCACCACCCTCGCCGACACCACCCTCACCGTCCCCGCGCACGGCACGGCGAGCACCACCGTCACCGGCGACGGCACCGGCGCCCCGGTCGGCACCGCCTCCGGCCGGATCACCGCCACCGCCGCCGGCGCCCCGGTCGCCCACACCGCCCTCGGCCTGGTCAAGGAGGAGGAGCGCTACACCCTCACCGTCCACGTCAAGGACCGCGACGGCGCCCCCGCCGCCGCCGGCCTCGGCCTGCGGAACCTCGCCCCGGGCCAGGACCCCTTCCCGGCCTCCGTCGGCGAGTCCGGCACCGTCGAGCTGCGCCTCAAGCCCGGCACGTACACCGTCGACACCTTCCTCGACGTGCGGGGCTCCAAGGGCGCCGACTCCCTCGGCCTCGGCTTCATGACCGCCCCCGAGGTCGTCCTCGACCGCGACCGCGAGATCACCCTCGACGGGCGGCAGCTGCGCGAGATACGCGCCGAGGTCGACAGGCGCACCGAGAGCCGCCAGCTCCTCATGGAGTACGACCGCAAGGCGAACGGCGTCTCCTACACCGACATCGTGCAGGTGCCGCCGGCCTACGACTCGCTCTTCGCCGCGCCCACCGCGCCCGTCACGAACGGCACCTTCGAGTACCGCACGGTCTGGCGGCTCGGCAAGCCCGTCCTGGAGGCGAGCGTCGACGGCGTCCGCCTCTCCGACCTGCGCGCCCAGGCCGGCGCCACCCTCCTGGAGGGCCGCCACCGCCTCGGCCTCGTCGACGCGGGCACCGGCACCCCGGCCGAGTACGCGGGCAAGGACGTCACCGGCAAGGCCGTCCTCGTCCGCCTCGCCCCCGGCGCCGACCCGGCGGCGGTGGCCCAGGCCGCCCAGGACGCCGGCGCCCGGGCGCTGTTCGTCACCGACGACGCCGCCGGCCGGCTGATGAAGTGGTTCGGCACCGCCGACTACGAGGACCGGCCGCTCGCCGTCGCCACCGTGAACCGCGCCGACGCCGCCCGCCTCGCCGCCGGCGCCGCCCGCGGCCAGCGCCTCGACCTCACCGGCACCCGCTTCACCCCGTACGTCTACGACCTCTCCGAGGGTCACCCCGGCCGCATCGGCACCGACCTCGTCTACCGCCCCGGTGCGCGGGACCTCGCCACCGTCCGCTCCGCCTTCCACGCCCCGACCGGGCGGAAGGAACTGGGCGGCGAGTTCCGCTACTCCCTCACCGACACCTTCCCGATCGGCGTCGGCTTCAAGGAGTGGATCGGCTTCCCGGCCGAGCGCACCGAGTACGTCTCCACCGGCGCCGGCCAGCAGTGGCACGAGTCCGTCGACCTCGGCGAGTCCCTGGAGCAGCGCGGCGGCCGTTCCGTCTACCGCGGCGGCTCCGTCACCCGGACCGACTGGTTCGGCCCGGTCTGGCACCCCTGGCTCGGCACCGGCCTCGGCTGGGGCCAGGAGCGGAGCGGCAACGACCTGCGCTTCAACACCCCCGGCTGGGGCGACTCCGGCACCGACCACACCGGCTTCGGCGACGTGTGGAACGACGACACCATGAGCCAGTACACCGAGGTGTTCGTGGACGGCGTCTCCCAGGGGCGCAAGACGAGCTCCGGCTACAACCTCTGGGACGCGCCCGCCGGGGAGGCCACGTACAAGGTCGTCACCGAGACCGCCCTCGACCCGGCCCGCTGGCGGCTCGGCGCCAAGGGACGCTCCGAGTGGACCGTCCGCTCCGCCGAGACCCCTGGGGACCGGTACACCTTCCTGCCGATGCTCAACCTCGGCTTCGACCTCGACACCGACCTGTACGGCGACGTCCGGGCCGGCGCCCGGATCCCGGTCGGCATCTCCGCCTCGTACGTGGAGGGCGCCACCGGCACCGGCAGCCTCGTCTCCGGCAGCCTGGAGGTCTCCTACGACGACGGCGCCACCTGGCGGAAGGTGACCCTCCGCAAGGGGCGCGGCGACTCCTGGACCGGTGAGCTGCGGATCCCGCACGGCGCCGCGGCGGTCTCGCTGCGCGCCGGGGCCACCGACGACCGGGGCGGCTCCGTCACGCAGGAGCTGATCCACGCGGTGGGCGTGAGGTAACGCCCCCTCCCCGCCACGGGGCCGGGTTCCCGCACGGGAACCCGGCCCCGTGCCGTCTCACCCCCGCGGCAGCCGCTTCTTCAGGACCTTGCCCAGGTCGTTGCGGGGGAGCTCGTCCAGCAGCCGGACCGTCCGGGGCCGCTTGTGCGGGGCGAGCAGCCGGGCCACGTGATCGGCCAGCTCCCCGTCGGCCGGCGGGTCCGACGGGTCGGCCGGCACCACCCAGGCCACGATCCGCTCGCCCAGATCGGGGTCGGGCTCCCCGGTGACGGCGGCCTCCCGCACCCCCGGGTGGTCGAGCAGGGCGTTCTCGATCTCGCCCGCCCCGATCTTGTACCCGCCGCTCTTGATCAGGTCGGTGGCCTTGCGGCCCACCAGCCGGATCGCTCCGTCGGACTCCCGCACCGCCATGTCCCCGGTGCGGAACCAGCCGCCGGCCGGGCCCCCGTCGAACGCCTCCGCCGTCGCCTCCGGCCGGTTCAGATAGCCGGAGAAGAGGTTCGGGCCGCGCACCTGCACCTCGCCGACCGTCTCCCCGTCGGAGGCGTCCAGGACCGAGCCGTCCTCCTCCACCAGCCGCACCTCCACGCCCGGCAGCGGCGTCCCCACCGTCCCCGGGCGCGGCGGGCCGCCCGGCCGCACGCTGGTGTTCATCAGCGTCTCGCTCATGCCGTACCGCTCCACCACCGTCCGGCCCGTCGCCGCCGCGATCCGCTCGTGGTCGTGCACCGGCAGCGCCGCCGACCCCGAGACCAGCAGCCGCGCCCCCGCCATGGCCCCGGCCAGCGCCGGGTCGTCGGGGAGGGCGTCGGCCAGCCGGTGGTACATGGTGGGGACGCCGAAGAGCATCGTGCCGCCGCTGCCCAGCTCCCGGGCGACCCCCTCCGCCGAGAAGGCGCCCAGGTGCCGGACCTCGCCGCCGCGCCGCAGCGGCCCCAGGATCCCGAGGACCAGGCCGTGCACGTGGAACAGCGGCAGCCCGTGCACCAGGACGTCGTCCGCGGTCCAGGACCACGCCTCGGCGAGCGCGTCGAGGGAGGCGGCGACCGCCCGGCGGGAGAGCAGCACGCCCTTCGGGGGGCCGGTGGTGCCGGAGGTGTAGACGATCAGGGCGGTGGACTCGGGGTCGACCGGCCCGGGGCCGTCCGCGACCGCCGCCGGGACCGGCGTGAAGCTCTCCACGCGGGTCGGCACGTCGAGCCGGGGCAGCCCCGTGACCGTCGGCGGCAGCTCGTCCCCGGCGCCCGCGAGGAGCAGGACGGGCTCGCTGTCCGCGAGGATGTGCGCCAGCTCCCGCTCCCCGGTCCGCGGGTTGAGCGGGACGACGGGCACGCCCGCGAGCAGCGCCCCCACCACCGCGACGGCCGTCCGGGCGGTCGGCGTGGCCCAGACCGCGACCCGGGCCGCCCCGGCGAGCCGGACGGCCAGGTCCCCGGCGGCCCGGGCCAGTTCCCCGTACGTCAGGGTCTCCGCCGTCGCGGGGGCCGCGCCGAAACGCAGCGCGACGCGGTCGGCACGGCCTCTCAGGGCGGGGAAGAGCGCATTCACCGGTCGTACTCCTCGGATCGCTTCGGAATCGCGGCTGCCGAGGGGCATTCTGCCGGGCCGTCAGGGCCTCGCGGCCGTGACCTTCGTCGTCCCGGGTGCCTCCTCGTCGCCGCTCGGCCGGATCCCGCGCATCCGCCCGTACGCGTACACACAGCCGGCCAGCGCCAGGTCGGAGAGGAGCATGAAGCCGATCGAGTACGAGTCCTTGGCGCTGTAGATCGCGCCCATGACCAGCGGTGGGACGAAGCCGCCGAGGCCGCCCATCGCACCGACGATGCCGGTCACGGACCCCACCTTGGCCTGGGGAGTGACCTGGGAGACCAGCGCGAAGACCGAACCGCTCGCGGTGCCGAGCCCGGCCGCCATGATCAGCAGGGCGATCGTGCCGCCCGGGTTCAGCTTCGGGTCGAAGGCCTGGACGATCGCGAGGAGGGCGACGACGCCGAGCGCCCAGGAGGTGACGACCGCCGGGTGGACGCGGTCCGACAGCCAGCCGCCGAGCGGCCGGAAGACGACGGTGACCGCCGCGAACCCGGCCGCCTTGGTGCCCGCGTCGGTGGGGTCCAGCTCGTACCAGGTCTTCAGGTACGTCGGCAGGTAGACGCCGAAGGCCACGATGCCGCCGAAGCCGATCGCGTACAGCGCCGACAGCTCCCAGGTCACCCGCAGCCGGCCCGCGGCGGCCAGCCGGGTCCCCAGCGAGGCCGTCGGCACCGGCCGGTCCGGCCGGTCGGTGATGAGGGCGGCGGCGAGGACCGCGTACACGGCGAGCGCGATCGCCACGACGACGAACGGCAGGTTCTCGCCGTGCTTGGCGATCCGGGGCGTGAAGTAGCCGGAGAGCGCCACGCCGCCCATGCCCATGCCGAAGACGCCGAGCGCCAGGCCCCGCTTCTCCGGCGGGAACCAGGAGTTGACCAGCGGGATGCCGATCGCGAAGGTCGTGCCGCCGAGACCGAGGAGGAAGCCCACCACGATCATCAGGCCGTAGGAGTCCTTCACCACGATCAGCAGCAGCACCGGGATGATCGTCAGCGCGGAGACGAGCGGGAACATCAGCTTCGCGCCGTACCTGTCGGTCAGCGCGCCGGCCGGGATGCGGCCCAGCGAGCCGACCAGCACCGGCACGGCGACGAGGAAGGACTGCTGGAACGAGCTGAGGCCCAGGTGCTCGCCGTACCAGCTGCCGAGAGGCGCGATCAGGTTCCACGCCCAGAAGGTGAGCGTGAAGCCGATGGTGGCCATCGCCAGGTTGCGGTAGGCCGCGGCGGTCGGGGACTTGGCGTCGGAGTTCACGCCTCCAGTCAAGATCCGGCGGGGGAGCCGGGCGCGCGGGAGTGCTCCGTACGGGGGAGTCCCGGGACGGAGGGGTGGCCCGGGGGAGGTCGGGTGGGCGGCGCGCCCTACGGCCAGGTCACCGTCGTCGGCGGGGTGCCGTCGTCCTCGACGCGCAGCCAGGCGCCCTCGTCGCCGACGCCGACGTCCACCTGGATCCGGCCGACCGCGGACCGCCGGTGGGCCGCCGCGAGGGCGCCCCGCAGCGCGGCGAGCAGCTTCCGCGCCTCCGGTTCCTCCACGAGCGTGTCCACCGCGCCGGTGAAGCGCACCGAGGGCTGGAAGCCGAGCAGCACCCCCGCCCCGCCGGTCTCGCGCAGCACCCGCCCCCGGAAGGTCGTCGGCGCCTCGGCCGGCGGCTGCTGGAGGGCGAAGATCGTCGTCCGCACCTCCTGGATCGTGGAGTCCAGCTCGTCCACCGCCCTGCCCAGCAGCTCGTCCTCCTCGGACGAGCCCCCGGCGCGGCGGCGGGTCGACTCCAGCATCATCTCGGTGGCGAACAGCCGCTGGACCACCAGGTCGTGCAGGTCGCGGGCGATCCGGTCGCGGTCCTCGAAGACCGCGAGCCGCTCCCGGTCGTGCCGCGCGTCCGCCAGGACCAGCGCGAGCGCCGCCTGCGAGGCGAACTGCGAGGCGAGCAGCCGGTCCACCGCCGAGTAGGGGTCGGCGCCCCGGTGGCGGGGGAGGGCCAGGGTGCCGATCAGCCGCCCGCCGCTGCGCAGCGGCAGCATCATCGACGGGCCGAAGCGGGAGCGGACCGGCGTGGTCATCCGCGGGTCGGTGGAGGAGTCCTCGATGAAGACCGGCTCCCCGCCGAGCAGGTGGACCAGGACGGCGGAGCCGGGCCGGATGGTGGTGCCGACCAGCTCGCCGGGGTCCTCGGTGGTGGAGGCCGTGACGATCTCCATCCCGCCCTCGGGGGTGGGCTGGAGGATCACGCCGGCCGCCGCGTCGGCGAGGATCCTGGCCTGTTCGGCGACGGTCATCAGGGCGTCCTCGGCGGACTCGCCGGTGAGCAGGGCGGTGGTGACGGCGGCCGCGCCCTCGATCCACCGCTCGCGCTGCCGGGCCGTCTCGTAGAGCCGGGCGTTGCCGATGGCGATGCCGGCCTGGGCGGCGAGCACCCGCAGCAGGGCCAGGTCCTCCTCGGTGAAGCCGCCCGGCTTCCCGGTGAGGTGGAGGTTGCCGAAGATCTGGGTGTGCACGCGGACGGGGACGCCGAGGCCGCCGTCGCCGTCCCGGGGGAGCGGGCCGACGCGGGCCCGCTCCTCCTCGGTCATGCCGGTGGTGAAGAGCCCGGTGAGCCGGGGGCGCTCGGGATCGACGATCCCGAGCGCCCCGTGGCGGGCGCCGACCAGTTCGGTCGCGGAGTCGACGAGGTGCTGGAGCGTGGCGCGGAGTTCGAGGTCCGTGCCGACGCCGAGGACGGCTTCGAGCAGCATGGGCAGCCGGGCCCGCTCCGCTTCCTCGTCCTCAGCCATGATCACCATGGTCTCATCCACGTACGAATCGGGTGATGTCGGGATTGGTCACTCCGTCAGGTCGTCGGCGTACGCGTGGTCGCGGTCCCGCCCGCGGTCGTCGTCCCGGTCGTCGGCCAGGCCGCGGTGGTCGCCCAGCGGGTCGAGGATCATCGGCTGGACCTTGCCCTCCAGCATCGCGCCGAGGCCCAGCACGGCGCAGACGTCCGGGCGTTCGGCGATGTGCACCGGCATCCCGGTGGCGTCCCGCAGCATCTGGTCGAGGCCCGGGAGCAGGGCGCTGCCGCCGACCATCATGATCCCGCGGTCGGCGAGGTCGGCCACGAGGTCCGGCGGGCAGTCCCGCAGCACCTTCCCGATGCCGTCGAGCACCGCCGTCAGCGGGGTGTGGATCGCCTCGCGCACGGCGGCCGTGTCGACGGTGACCGAGCGGGCCAGGCCGGTGGCCACGTCCCGGCCGTGGATCTCGGTGGAGGCCGGGCCGTGCGGGGTCAGCCCGTTGCCGCTCAGCGCGAGCTGGAGGGGGCGCACCGACTGGCTCGGCAGCATCAGCTCGTGGTGGTGGCGCAGGTGCTGGATGATCGCGTGGTCGATGGCGTCGCCGCCGACCGGGATCCGCTCGGCCGTCACGATCGCGCCGAGCGAGAGCACCGCGACCTGGGTGGTCGCCGCCCCGCACACCATGATCATGGTCGCGGTGGGCTGTTCGACCGGCAGGCCGCAGCCCACGGCCGCCGCGATGAGCGTGTCCACCAGCTCGACCCGCCGCGCCCCGAGCCCCACCAGGGTCTCCACGGCGGCGCGCTGGGCGAGCGGGTCGCTGTCGTGCGGGGTGCAGGCGGCGGCGCGCAGCCGGGGCTTGCGGCGGAGCTGGCGGCGCAGCTTCTCGCCGAGCAGGTGGCGGAGCATCCGCTGGGCCATCTCGATGTCGACGACCGTGCCGCCGGAGACCGGGCGCACGACCCGGATGTAGTCGGGGGTGCGGCCGGTCATCTTCTCGGCGAGCGCGCCGACCGCGATCAGCGCTCCGGTGCGGGTGTTGACGGCGGCGACGCTCGGCTCGTCGACGACGAGCCCGGCTCCCTTGACGAAGACCCGGGTGCGGGCGGCGCCCAGGTCGACGGCGACATGGCAACGGCGCAGTTGCTCCAGGCTGACGGTCACGGCGGATCCTCCGGGGTGCGGTGCTGACACGGGCGAGGTGTCGCGGTTGGGGTTTCCTGATGGCATCGTGCGACCGCCGGGCCCGCCGCGCGCGTTGGGCTGCGCCGCCCGGGGCCCGGTGCGGGACGGGCGGTACGGCGCCGGGCGGGGCCCCGGTCCGGCCCGGACCCGGTGGCGGGCGTCGCCCCGGAGCCCGCCGGCCCGGGGGAGGCGAACCGGGAGAATCGTGGCGCCACGGCGTTCACCTGCGGTTTCCTCACAAGATCCTCACGTCCTCGTCTCCCCGGGGCCGCGCCGGGCGTCCTAGCCTGCGAGCCCCATGGACTACTGCCACGCGTGCCGGCGGCATCTCAACGGGGCCCTCGCCTGTGCCGGGTGCGGGACTCCCGTCGAGCGGCTGCGGTACGACACCCCCCACGCCCCGCCTCCCGCCGCGCCTCACGAGGGCGCCGAGGCACCGGAGCCGTACCCGACCGGACCGTCGTACGCGACGGACCCGTACGCGGACCCCTACGCGGCGGACCCGTACCCGCCGGAGCCGTACCCCGCGTCCTACGGATCCGGCACCGAGCAGTACGCGCCCGCGTCCCATGGATCCGGCACAGAGTCGTACCCGCCCGCGTCCCAGGAGCCGGAGGCGGGCGCGCCCCTGGCTCCCGAGCACGTCTACGAGCTGGACCTGGTGGTGCCGCCGCCGAGACCGGCCGGGCGGGCGGCGGGCCGTGCCGCCGCGCGCCGCCGGAAGCGGGGCCGCGGCGGCCGCGCCGGGCGCGGCCGGGCGGTCGCGCTGAGCGCGCTGGGGCTGGTCCTGGCGGCCGGGTCGCTGGGACTGGCGAAGGCGGCGTTCGACGAGCCGGAGGAGAAGGGCCCCGCGAACGCGGTGGAGGAGCTGGAGGTCACCGAGGCCCCGCTGCCGCCCGCGCTGCCGACCCGGAGCCCGGGCGGCGCCGCGACCCGGGACGGCGACCGGGCGGACGAGGGCTCCACGGGCCCGGCCACGCCCACCGGCCGCCCGCGCCGGATCAGCACGCGCGCCGGCGGCGCCGGCACGGGCGCCTTGACCGCCTCCGTCCCGGGCCGGGGCTCCGGCGGAACGGGTACGGGAACGGGCTCGGGTGCGGGATCCGGTACGGGGACGGGGACGGGCACCGCGCCCACCGGACGTCCGGCCACCACGGCCCCCTCCTCCCCGGCGCCGACCGCGCCCGAGGTCACCGCCGGACCGCAGGGCGAGGGGCCCGGCCCCACGCCGAGCGCCTCCGGCTCGCCCACCGCCCCGCCCTCGGGCGGCGCGAGCCCGTCCGCCCCGTCGACCCCCCGGCCGACCACGGCGACGCCCACCCCCGAACCCTCGGAGACCTGCACCCCCTTCCTGTGGTGGTGCGTCTAGCCGGGCGCCGTCAGGCCGTCGGCTCCGCGCCGAGCATCCGGCGCAGCAGGTCCCGCAGGAGGGTGCGCTCGACGTCGGTCAGGCCGCCGAGCGGCTCGCGCGCGAAGTGCAGCGCGTCGCGCAGGCGGCGGGCGGTGTCCCGGCCCTCGTCGGTGGGCGCGGCCAGCTTCACCCGGCGGTCGGCCGGGTCGGGGCGCCGCTCGACCAGGCCCCGGGACTCCAGGCGGTCGATGATCCCCGTGACGTTGGAGGGCTCGCACTTGAGCTTCTCGGCGATCTTCCGCATCGGCGTGGGCTCCAGGGCGAGCAGCCCGAGGACGCGGGCCTGCGCCCCGGTGAGCGCGTGGGCGGCGGCGGCCTCCTCGTACTCCTGGTGGTAGCGCGCCACGACCGTGCCGATGAGCTCGACGACTTCGAGGGTCACGGGGTCGCCGTGTGAGGTGGGCATGGGCACCATGCTACTCCGATGCTTGACAACATGAAATATTCAGGCGCATGGTTGTTTCACCAAGTGAAGCTTTTGCCGGAGTCCCGGAGGCCCCCCTCATGACCGCACTTCCCGCCACCAGCCGCGAATGGCACCTCGTCGCCCGTCCGCACGGCTGGCCCGCGCCCACCGACTTCGCCCTGCGCGAGGTCCCGGTCGAGGCGCCCGCCGAGGGCCGGATCCTGGTGCGGAACCTCCACTTCTCGGTCGACCCGTACATGCGCGGCCGGATGAACGACGTGAAGTCCTACGTCCCGCCGTTCAAGCTGGACCACCCCATGGACGGCGGCGCGGTCGGCGTCGTCGTGGCGTCGAACGCGGAGGGCTTCGCCGAGGGCGACCACGTCCTGCACGGCCTCGGCTGGCGCGAGTACGCCTCCGTGCCCGCCCAGCACGCCACCAAGGTGGACCCGGAGCTCGCCCCGCTCTCCACCTACCTCGGCGTCCTCGGCATGACCGGCCTGACCGCCTACGCGGGCCTCTTCGAGACCGCCTCCTTCAAGGAGGGCGACACCGTCTTCGTCTCCGGCGCGGCCGGCGCCGTCGGCAGCCAGGTGGGCCAGCTCGCCAAGCTGGGCGGCGCCGCCCGGGTGATCGGCTCGGCCGGCTCCGACGAGAAGGTGAAGTGGCTGGTCGAGGAGCTCGGCTTCGACGCCGCCTTCAACTACAGGAACGGCCCGGTCCGCGACCAGCTCCGCGAGGCCGCCCCGGACGGCATCGACGTCTACTTCGACAACGTGGGCGGCGACCACCTGGAGGCCGCGATCTCCTCGCTCAACGTGCACGGCCGCGCCGCCATCTGCGGCATGATCGCGCAGTACAACGACACCGAGCCGGTCCCCGGCCCGCGGAACATGGCGATGATCATCGGCAAGCGGCTCCGTCTCCAGGGCGTCCTGGTCGGCGACCACTACGGCCTCCAGGGCAAGTTCGTCGAGGAGGTCGGCGCCAAGCTCCGCTCCGGCGAGCTGAAGTACCGCGAGACCACCGTCGAGGGCATCGAGAACGGCGTGGACGCCTTCCTCGGTCTGCTCCGCGGTGACAACACCGGAAAGATGATCGTATCGCTCGACCGGTAGTCTGCCCTCAGCCGTCGCGATCGTGGGCGCGAGTCGAGGCGGGGAGAAGAAGGTAGAAACCAGCATGTCCATCCAGCACTCCGACGTCCTCTACACCGCCGTCGCCACCGCGGAGAACGGCCGTGACGGCCGCGTCGCGACCGACGACGGCCGGCTCGACGTCGTCGTCAACCCGCCCAAGGCCATGGGCGGCTCCGGCGACGGCACCAACCCCGAGCAGCTCTTCGCGGCCGGCTACAGCGCCTGCTTCCAGGGCGCCCTCGGCGTGGTCGCGCGGAACGAGAACGCGGACATCTCCGGCTCGACGGTCACCGCCGAGGTCGGCATCGGCAAGAACGACGACGGCTTCGGCATCATCGTCAAGATCTCGGCCACCATCCCGAACGTGGACGCCGAGACCGCCAAGAGCCTGATCGAGAAGGCCCACCAGGTCTGCCCGTACTCCAAGGCGACCCGAGGCAACATCACGGTCGAGCTCGCGGTCTGAGCCACCGGCCGGACACCACGCGGACCCGTGCGGGCCGCACCCCGACCGACCGGGGTGCGGCCCGCACGCACGTACGGAACCGGTGATCCACCCCGCTAGGCTGCGCGCATGCGCGATTTCGGGGTGGGTTTCGGTCATCTGGTCCAGGGCCAGAAGTGGGTGGCGCGGCACGGACGCCGGTTCGGCTTCGGTCTGCTGCCCGGTCTGGTGACGTTCGTCCTCTATGTGGGGGCGCTCGTGGGACTCGGCTTCGGCGCGGACGACCTGGTGGCCTGGGCGACCCCGTTCGCCGACGACTGGTCCTCCCCGTGGCTCGGCCTCTTCCGCAACGCCCTGACGGCCCTCGTCTTCGTCTTCGGGCTCTTCCTCTCGGTCATCACCTTCACCGCCGTCACCCTCCTCGTCGGCGAGCCCTTCTACGAGTCCCTCTCCGAGGACGTCGACCGCGACCAGGGCGGCGAGGTCCCCGAGTCCGGTCTGCCGCTCTGGCGCGAGCTGTGGATCTCGGCCCGCGACAGCCTGCGGCTCCTGCTCCGGGTCGCCCTCTACGGCGTGCTCCTCTTCGCCTGCGGATTCATTCCGGTGGTCGGCCAGACCGTCGTCCCCGCGCTCGGCTTCTGCGTCTCCGGCTTCTTCCTCGCCGTCGAGCTGACCGGCGTCGCCCTCCAGCGCCGGGGCGTGGAGCTCAAGGAGCGCCTGAGCCTGCTGCGCGGCCGCCGCGCCGCCGCCCTCGGCTTCGGCGTCCCCCTGATCCTCGTCTTCCTGGTCCCCTTCGTCGCCGTCTTCCTCATGCCCGGCGCGGTGGCCGGCGCCACCCTCCTCGTCCGCGACCTGCGCGGCGAGAACGCCGACGAGGAGCGGACCGAGGACGCCCCGGACGGGACGGGCCCGGGCATCCGGCCCCAGGGCGTCGCCTAGGACCTCCGGCCGGGGCGGCGGGGCCGCCCCCGCTCAGTCCTCCGCCAGGACCGGATGGAGCTCCGGCCGGGCGTCCCACCACTCCTGGTGGAAGCGGTTGGTGGCGACGTTCGCCAGGTACGCCCCGGCCGCCGCCCGGTACAGGAGCTCCGCGTCCCGGACGGAGACGGCCGCACGGTTCCAGGCCAGGCGGATGCGGCCGGTGACCGGGTCGCCCTCCAGGGGGCGCAGGACCGTGCCCTCGGTGGGCGGGGCGGTGGGCTGGCTCAGGGAGATCGCGCGGCCCGAGGCGATCAGGTCGTAGTGGATCTTCCGGTCGGCGACCCGGTGCCGGAGGGACGGCGTGAAGCCGGCCCGCCCGCAGGCCTCGACCAGCGCCTCGGGGCCGCCGTCGTCGTCCTCGACCAGCGTCATCCACGACTCGCCCGCCAGCTCGGCCAGCGCGATCCGCTCCTTGCCCGCCAGCGGGTGGTCCGCCGCGAGCCGCACGCAGAAGGGCTCCCGCGCGATCAGCGTCCGGGCCGTCGTGCCCTGCGGCAGCGGCACCTCGTGGTCGTTGACCTCGCCGTACAGCACCGCGTCGTAGCGGCCCGCGCCCAGCTGCCGGGTCAGCGTCGTCGCCGACTGCTCGACCGTCACCGCGATCTCCCGGCCCGCCACGACCTGTTCGAGCCCCACCATCAGCCGGTCCACCAGCACCAGCAGGATGCAGCCGAGCCGCAGCGGGGTGTCCGGGTCGACGGCCCGCGCCCCGGCGGCGAGCGCGTCCATCTCGCCGAGCACGAGACGGGCCTTGGAGAGCACGAACTCGCCCAGCGGAGTGGGCTCCACACCGCGCCGGCCGCGCAGGAACAGCTCCCCGCCCGCGACCCGCTCGATCCGCCGGAGCTGTGCCGAGAGCGCCGGCTGCGAGACGCCGAGCAGCTGCGCCGCACGCCCCAGGCTGCCCGCCTCCGCAATCCGGCAGACGGCTTCCAGATGCCTCAACTCCAGCTGCATTTCAGCAGCGTACGCAGCCCCGCACGGCCGCACCATAACCCGCGTCTTATGCCGGATGAGATGTCCCTAACTGGCCATGTCCACGCCCATACTCGGCGCGACGATCCGACCTCCCCCACCCTGAACGGAGCACGACGTTGCACCCCACCAGACTCACGGCGGCCGTGGCCGCCCTGGCTCTCTCGGCGAGCCTCGCGACCGCCCTCGCCGGCACCGCCTCCGCCGCTCCCCAGGCGCAGCCGGTCCCGCCGGGCCACGGCAAGTCCCTGGCCCTCGCGGCCGCGGACACCGCCGCCGCCAGCGGCCTCGACGAACTGCGGCACGGCGCCGACGAGGACCTCGTCCGGACGTCCGTCACCCCCTGGTCGAACGGCCTCTACTACGCCGCCTACCAGCGGACGTACAAGGGCCTCCCGGTCCACGGCGGCGGCGACGCCGTCGTCCTGACGGACTCCTCCGGCAAGGTCCGCGACGTCACCGGCGCCCCGGCCCCCGCCCTGAGGCTGTCGACGAGCGCCAAGGTGACCGCCGGAGCCGCCCTCGCCACCGCCCGCGGCCAGCTCGCCGCCGTGGAGAGCGCGAGCGCCCCCGAACTGACCGTGCTCCTCAAGGCCGGCAAGCCCGTCCTCGCCTGGCACACCCTGGTCGTCGGCACCACCGCCGAGGCCCTGCCCAGCTCGCTCGACACCTACGTCGACGCCCGCACCGGCAAGGTCGCCCAGGCCACCGACAAGGTCCGGCACGCCGAGGGCCGCGGCTACCACAACGGCAACGTCACCATCGACACCGCCGCGGGCTCCATGACCGACACCAGCCGCGGCGCCTTCAAGTGCGGCGGCCAGAACGGCAGCGCCTACACCGGCTCCTCCCCGTGGGGCAACGGCACCGCCAACGACCTCGTCACCGCCTGCGTCGACATCATGTACGCGGCCCAGCGCGAGTCGGACATGCTCAAGGAGTGGTTCGGCTACAACGGCATCAACGGCCAGGGCGGCATGGTCCCGGCCCGCGCCGGACTCACCCAGGTCAACGCGTACTACGACGGTACGAAGACCACCTACGGGCGCAACCAGAACGGCACCAACCAGCTCACCGGCATCGACGTCGTGGCCCACGAGTACGGCCACGAGATCTTCGACCGGACCCCGGGCTCGGCCGGCTCGTCCAACGAGAACGGCGGCATGAACGAGTCCACCGGCGACATCTTCGGGGCGCTCACCGAGCACTACGCCAACAACCCGAACGACACCCCGGACTACACGGTCGGTGAGGAGCTGAACTTCACCGGCAACAACCAGCCCATCCGCAACATGTACAACCCGTCGCTGATCAACAACGACCCCAACTGCTACACCCAGTTGAGCTCGGGCACCGAGGTGCACGCGGCGGCCGGCCCGCAGAACCACTGGTTCTACCTGCTCGCCGAGGGCTCCAACCCGGGCGGCGGCAAGCCCAACAGCCCCATATGTTCCGGCGGCCCGTCCTCCGTCACCGGCATCGGCATCCAGAAGGCCGGCAAGATCTTCATGGGCGCCCTGCTCCTGAAGACCTCCTCCTGGAACCACCTCGCGGCCCGCCGCGCCACCCTCACCACCGCCAAGAACACCTACGGCGCCACCGAGTGCAACGCGGTGAAGGCGGCCTGGAACGCGATCGGCGTCCCCGCCCAGTCCGGCGAGACCGACTGCGGCGGCACCTCCACCCCGGACTTCTCGCTCTCCCTGAACCCGTCCTCGGGCTCGGCGCAGCCGGACACCTCGGTCACCGCCACCGTCAACACCAGCACCACCGGCGGCGCGGCCCAGACCGTCCAGCTCTCCGCGAGCGGCGCCCCCAGCGGCGTCACGGTCTCCTTCTACCCCACCTCCGTGACCTCGGGCAGCTCCTCCACGATGACCGTCAAGGTCGCCGCGGGCACCCCGAACGGCACCTACCCGATCACCGTCACCGGTACGGGCTCCGCCACGCACACGGTCACCTACCAGCTGACGGTCGGCTCCACCACGCCGCCGACCGGCTGTGACAACACCGAGCACAGCTACCAGGGCACCCTGGCCTCCGGTCAGGCCGCCGCCCAGCCGGACGGCTCGTACTACTACTCGGCGAGCGCCGGCACCCACGTCGGCTGCCTGCGCGGCCCGGCCGGCACCGACTTCGACCTCTACCTCCAGAAGTGGAACGGCGCGGGCTGGGCGGACGTGGCCGTCGGCGGCACCGCCGGCGCCGACGAGGACACCAGCTACTACGGCACCGCGGGCTACTACCGCTACGTCGTGCACGCCTACAGCGGCTCCGGCGCCTACACGCTGGGCCTGAGCGCCCCGTAAGGGGTGACGAGCGCCCGGGGGCGGGGTCCTGACGCCCCGCTCCCGGGGCGGGAGGGCGTGCGGCGGACCGGGGGTTCCGTCGCACGTCCGCCCGGGCCGGGCCGCCGGAGTCCCACGGCGGCCCGGCCCTTCCGCGTGCCCGGGGCCGCTCGGGACGAGCGGGCTCAGCCCACCTCGGCGAGGACGAACCCCGGCTTCCCCGGGCCCGCGTCCGCGAGCCGCCCGCCGTCCGGCCCCCAGATCCCGGCCCTGCCGCCGCCCTCGCCGATCTCGCAGCGGCCCAGCGCGTTGCCGAGCGCCACGTACAGCCCGAAGTCCCGGGCCCGGACCGGATAGACGGTCTCGAAGGAGTCGTTCTCCGCCTCCAGCATCGAGCTGGCCAGATAGACCGCGCAGCCGTCGGCGGCGGCCCGCTCGGCCGGCTCGGGGAACCGGTTGTCGTAGCAGGTCGCGAGCGCGAACCGGAGCCCGTCGAGCGTGAACCGCCCGTCGGCCGTGCCGGCCGTGAAGGTCTCCTGCTCGGCCCCGTGGTAGAGGTGCCGCTTGTCGTAGCGGGCCAGCGGCGCGCCGTCCGGGCCGATCACCAGCGTGGCGAGGCCGGGCAGCGGACCCCCGCCGCGCACCGGTCCGTTGACGACGGCCGCCGTCCCCGCCGCCCGGCAGGCCGCGCGGACGGGTTCGAGGCGCGGGTCGTCCTCGGTGAGGACCAGCGACGGGTCCTCCCGGATCAGGGCCGGCTCGTACCCGGTGAGCGAGAGCTCGGCGAAGACGACCAGCCGGGCGCCGGCGGCCCCGGCCTCCCGGACGAGACCGGCGATCGTACGGACATTGGCCTCGACGTCCCCGGCGACCGGGGCGAACTGGGCGGTGGCGATCAGCATGGGCCCATCGTCGCAGTCCGCGCGGCGGCCTACACTGCCGGGCACCGGGGCCGCGCGCGGCCCCGCAGGGTGCGGGGCCGTGGCAGAGCGGGCGATTGCGGAGCCGGGCCGAGGAGGTCCCCGAGGCCCGGGGAGAGGGAGCGGCCGCCGGACCTGGCGGCCGGCTCGCGCGGGTTCGAATCCCGTCGGCCCCGCACCCGTCGCCGTGCCGGTCCGCTCCGGCGCGGGCTACCGCTCCGCGGATCCCGCCAGCAGCCGGAGGAAGTCCCGGAAGGCGCCCGGCATGTCGACGGAGGCCGGGTCGAGCAGCCACTGGTACTGGAGGCCGTCCATCACGGCGGTGAGCAGCGGCGCCGCCCGCTCCGGGGTGAGGCCGCCCGGCAGCCGCTCGCCGAACTCCAGGCGCAGCACGTCCGCCATGTTGGCCCGCACCTGCGCGTACCGCTCGGTGAAGAACGCCCGCGCCGGGTGGCCGTCGGTGACGCTCTCGCCGAGCAGGGCGGAGAAGGTCTGCACGATGCCGGGCCGCATCGCGTTGTACTCGACCAGCGATTCGAGCAGGTCCAACCGCCAGCCCTCGCGGTCGCGGCCGCCGCTGGTGTCCCACCGGTCGCGCTCCTCCAGGACGGCGACGAGCAGCGCCTCCTTGGTGGGGAAGTAGTGCAGCAGGCCCTGCTGGGTCAGTCCGACGCGCTCCGCGACGGAGCCGAGCGTGGCCCCCCGGTAGCCGCGCTCGGCGATCACCTCCAGGGCGGCGCGCAGGATCTCCGCGCGGCGCTCCTCGCTCCTGGTCCGTGCCATCGGTCGGCCCCCTCTCCGCAGGTCCCCGTCCCCAGGACCGTACGCCATCGTGGAAATAACGAAAAGATTACATTGCCTACCGATCTACAGGTAGGTGGGTCCATGATGTCCGCATCACCACTTCAACGCGGAGGTACGGACGTGACGGACGTGAACGAGGACGCGGTGCGCGAGGCGGCCGTCGAGGCGGCGCTCGGCCGGCTCGGCCTGGACGCCAAGACCCGGCTGCTCGGCGGCCAGGACATGTGGTCCCTGCCCGCCCTGCCGGAGATCGGGCTCGCCTCGATCGTGATGTCCGACGGGCCCATCGGCGTCCGCGGCGTCCGCTGGACCGCCGACGACCCGTCCGTCGCGCTGCCGTCCCCGACCGCGCTCGCCGCCACCTGGGACCCCGCCCTCGCCCGCCGGGCCGGCCGGCTCCTCGCCCAGGAGGCCCGCCGCAAGGGCGTCCACGTGCTGCTGGCCCCCACGGTCAACCTGCACCGCACCCCGCTCGGCGGCCGCCACTTCGAGGCGTACAGCGAGGACCCGTACCTCACCGGCGCCATCGGGACCGGCTACGTCCAGGGCGTCCAGGACGGCGGCGTCGGCACCACCGTCAAGCACTTCGTCGCCAACGACGCCGAGACCGACCGCTTCACCGTCGACAACAGGATCGCCCCGCGCCCGCTCCGCGAGCTCTACCTCGCGCCCTTCGAGGCGATCGTCGCCAATGCCCACCCCTGGGGCATCATGACCGCCTACAACCAGGTCAACGGCGTGACGATGACCGAGCACCACCACCTCGTCAACGAGGTCCTGCGCGGCGAGTGGGGCTTCGACGGCTACAACGTCTCCGACTGGATGGCCGCCCGCTCCACCACCGGCGACATCACCGGCGGCCTCGACGTGGCCATGCCCGGCCCCGACACCGTCTACGGCGAGAACCTCGCCGCCGCCGTCCGGGCCGGCGAGGTCGAGGAGTCCGCCGTCGACGCCGCCGTACGGAACGTGCTCCGGCTCGCCGCCCGCGTCGGCGCCCTCGAAGGCGCCCCCGCCGCCGTCACCGAGCACCCCGCCGCGATCGACGGCGACGCCCTCGCCCGCGAGATCGCCCGCCGCGCCTTCGTCCTCGTCCGCAACGAGAACGGCGCGCTGCCCCTGAAGCCCGGCACCGTCGCCCTCTCCGGCGCCGCCGCCCGCGACGCCCGCGTCCTCGGCGGCGGCTCCGCCCAGGTCTTCCCCGAGCACGTCGTCTCCCCGCTCGCCGGCCTCACCGCCGCCCTCGCGGCACTTCCCGGCGGGGCATCCCTCTCCTACACCGTCGGCGCCGACCCCAGCGAGGAACTCGCCCCCGCCGACCAGGGCTTCGAGCTCCGCGCGGTCTGCCGCGACGCCGACGGGAACGTCCTCGGCGAAGGCAGCCTGCCCAACGGCCAGGTCCAGTGGATCGGCGACGACCTCCCGGCCGGCGTCACCCACGACGCCCTCGCCTCCATCGAGGTCACCGGCCGCTTCACCCCGCGCGAGACCGGCGCGCACGCCTTCGGCACCCGCGGCCTCGGCGCCTTCACCCTCACCGTCGACGGACGCGAACTCTTCGACGGCGTCCAGGCCCTGGGCCCCGAGACCGACCCCTTCGAGGCGTTCTTCGGCTCCCCGGTCGAGCGCGGCACCGTCGAGCTCACCGCGGGCGCGACCGTCGAGGTCTCCCTCCGGCACGTCCTCGACAAGGAGTTCGCCGCCCCGCTTCCCGCGGTGATGTTCTCCTTCGTCCACCTCGGTCCCCGTCGTGACCCCGACGAACTGATCGCCGAAGCCGTCGAGGCCGCCCGCGGCGCCGACACCGCCGTCGTGGTCGTCGCCACCACCGAGCGCGTCGAGTCCGAGGGCTTCGACCGCAAGGACCTCGCCCTCCCCGGCCGCCAGGACGACCTCGTCCGCGCCGTCGCCGCCGTCAACCCGAACACGGTCGTCGTCGTCAACGCCGGCTCCCCGGTCGAACTGCCCTGGCGCGACGACGTCGCCGCGATCCTCCTCAGCTGGTTCCCCGGCCAGGAGGGCGGCGACGCCCTCGCCGACGTCCTCACCGGCGCCGAGGAGCCCGGCGGCCGCCTCCCCACCACCTGGCCGGTCGCCCTCGCCGACGTCCCCGTCACCGAGGTCACCCCCACCGGCGGCGTCCTCGACTACACCGAGGGCCTGTTCATCGGCTACCGCGCCTGGGACCGGGCCGGCGCCGCCCCCGCGTACCCCTTCGGCCACGGCCTCGGCTACACCGGCTGGTCGTACGACGCCCTGGAGGCCACGGCCGAGTCGGTCACCGTCCGCCTCACCAACACCGGCGACCGCCCCGGCCGCGAGACCGTCCAGCTCTACCTCGCCCCGGTCCGGGACACCGTCGAACGCCCCGCCCGCTGGCTCGCCGCCTTCGGCGGGGTCGAGGCCGCGCCCGGCGAGACCGTCGAAGCGGTGATCCGGCTCCCGCGCCGCGCATTCGAGATCTGGGACGAGGAGAAGAACGCCTGGACCGTCGTCCCCGGCCGCTACGAGCTGCACGCCGCGCACTCGCTGGCCGACCTCCGGCTCAGCACCACCGTGGAGCCGTAGGCCCCCTGACCGGCCCCGGGGCGGACCTGACGCCCGCCCCGGGGCTACTTCTCCGTGATCCTCCGGTACGCCAGCTCCGCCAGCCGCGCCTGCCCCTCGCGGCTCGGGTGGAACCAGTCCCAGGTGCTCAGCAGCGACTCGTCGAAGCGGAACCCGAAGACCGCGCCGCCGTCGTACCGGCAGCGCTCGTCCCGCGCGCACACCTCGGCCAGCACCTCGTTGTACGCCACCACCCGGTCGCGCACCGCCGTCCGCCGCCGCTCCGCCGCCGCGCCCAGGTCCTCCGGGTCCGCCAGCATCGCGCCGCAGACGCCCAGCTCCCAGACCCGCCGCACCAGCGGGTTCGCCCGGCCGGTGTCCCACAGCCGCCGCAGGTCCGGCACGCTCGCCACGTACACCCGCGCCTTCGGGGCGTCCTTCCGCAGCCGGGCCAGCGACGCCTCGAACGACCGGCGGAACTCCGCCACCGGCGTCATCCCCGCGGGCGTCGGCCGGCAGGCGTCGTTGGCGCCGATCATCACCGTGACCAGCTCCGGCCGCCGCGCCGCCGCCCGCCCCATCTGCTCCGGCAGCGCCGCCACCCGGGCGCCGCTGCGGGCCAGGTTCCAGCTGTTCTCGGCCACCCGGCCCGGGCCGAGCAGCCGCAGCGCCAGGCTGTTCACCGCCGGGTCCGTCCCGGTCGCCCAGGACGCCTCCGGACAGTCCGCCAGCAGCGAGCAGGCGTCGAACGCCCGCGTGACGGAGTCGCCGACGGCGGCGACGGAGGCGGGGGAGTCGTCCCACGGGGAGACCGGCGTGGGGGTGGGCGTGGGCGTGGGCGTCGGTCCCGTCGAGGCGGCCGCTCCGGTCCGGGGCGCGGGCGAGCCGGTACAGCCCGCGAGCGCGGCGACCGCGAGCACCGCTCCCACGACGGCGGTACGGATGCGGCGTCGGCCGTACGGCACCGGCCCCCTCCTTCGTGCTGACGTCCTGGCGAGTGAAAGCTTCGTGTTCACCCGCCCCCGGACCGACCGTACGTCACCCTGATGACGGCGCGGCACGGTAGCTTTTCCCCCGTCGAACCAGCGGCGCGCCCGCGCCGACCGGCTCCGGTAAATTACATCACGTCACATGCTGTCCCTTTTCAGAAGGTTTGCGGAGTTCTTCTCCTGATGCTGTTTACTGAGGCCGCTGGGAAGGCGAACCTCGTCCCACACTGGAGGTCCCGGTGACGACACGTGGAGTCCTGTACGTACACTCCGCACCGCGCGCGCTCTGCCCGCACGTCGAATGGGCGGTGGGGGGCGTCCTCGGTGCGAGGGTCCAGCTCGACTGGATCCGCCAGCCCGCGGCGCCCGGCACCTGGAGAGCGGAGTTCTCCTGGCGGGGCGAGACCGGCACCGCCTCCAAACTCGCCTCCGCGCTGCGCGGCTGGCAGATGCTGCGCTTCGAGGTGACCGCCGAACCCTGCGCCACCGCCGAGGGCGAGCGTTACAGCGCCACCCCCGACCTGGGCATCTTCCACGCCGTCACCGGCATGCACGGCGACATCCTCGTCCCCGAGGACCGGCTCCGCGCCGCGCTCGCCCGCGCCGCGCAGGGCGAGACGGTCCTGGAGGCCGAGGTCGCCCGACTCCTCGGCAAGCCCTGGGACGACGAACTCGAACCCTTCCGCTACGCCGGCGAGGGCGCCCCGGTCCGCTGGCTTCACCAGGTCGTCTGAGCCCGTTCACCCGGGCCCGGTAGCTTCCCGCCCCGAGGCGCGCAGGGGCGCGCCGGGCGGGGGGACGCACGTGACGGGTCTGCGCGGAACGCTGGCATCGGCGGCCGTCCTGGCGGCGGCGACGGCGCTGAGCGGGGCCCTGGTGCTCCTGTCGGGCTTCGTCTACCAACTGGTGGACGGCGACCCGACCGGCGCCCTGATGGCCTGGGCCCTCGGCCTGCTGGTCCTGGCGGTCGGGCTCTTCGCCGTCTTCGGCGGCCTGCTCCCGGACCTGGACGCGGAACCGGAACCGGAGAGGGGGCCGGGCGCGGCGCCGGGTGACCGGGCCGAGGCCAGGCCCGCGGCCGAGAAGTGGTTCGACGCCTGGTTCGACGTGCTCGCCTTCTGTTGCGTCCTCGTCGGCCTGCTCGCCGGAGGGCCCCTGGGCATCGCCGGGTACGAGGCCCTGCGGCCGGAGACCGGCACGGTCGCGACGGAGGCCGCCGCCCCCTCCACCGCACCCGGCGGACCCGCCCCGGCGGGAGGCGGGCCGCACCCGGCCGACGGCCCGTCCTGACACGGCGGAGGCCCGCCCCCCGGACGGGGAGCGGGCCTCGGGCCGGGAAGGGCCGGGTCAGACCGAGCGGAACGCCAGGACGACGTTGTGGCCGCCGAAGCCGAACGAGTTGTTGACGGCGGCGATGGTGCCCTGGGGGAGCTCGCGGGGGGTGTCGCGGACGATGTCGGCGTCGACCTCCGGGTCCAGCTCGCCGACGTTGATGGTCGGCGGGGCCAGGCGGTGGTGCAGGGCCAGGACGGTCGCGACGGTCTCGATGCCGCCGGCGCCGCCGAGGAGGTGGCCGGTCATCGACTTGGTCGCGGAGACCGCCACGTGGTCCAGGTCGTCGCCGAAGACCTTCCGCAGCGCCTTGATCTCGGCGACGTCGCCCTGCGGCGTCGACGTGGCGTGCGCGTTGAGGTGCACGACCTCGGCGGGCTTCAGGTCGGTGGTGTCCAGCAGGTGCTGGAGCGCGGAGGCGATGCCCCGGCCGGACGGCTCGGGCTGCGCGATGTGGTGGCTGTCGGCCGACAGGCCCTGGCCGATCGCCTCGCAGTAGATCTTCGCGCCGCGGGCCTTGGCGTGCTCCTCGGACTCCAGGATCACCACGCCGGCGCCCTCGCCGAGCACGAAGCCGTCGCGGCCGGTGTCGTAGGGGCGCGAGGCCTTCGTCGGCTCGTCGTTGTTCTTGGACATCGCCATCATGTTGGCGAAGGCGGCGATGGGCAGCGGGTGGATCGCGGCCTCGGTGCCGCCGGCGACGACCACGTCGGCACGGCCGCTGCGGATCATCTCGATGGCGTAGCCGATCGCCTCGGCGCCGGACGCGCAGGCGGAGACCGGGGTGTGGACGCCGGCGCGGGCGTTCACCTCCAGGCCCACGTTGGCGGACGGGCCGTTCGGCATGAGCATGGGCACGGTGTGCGGGGAGACGCGGCGGACGCCCTTCTCCTTGAGCACGTCGTACTGGTCGAGCAGGGTCGTGACGCCGCCGATGCCGGAGGCGATCACGGAGCCGAGCCGCTCCGGGGTGACGGACGCGTCCTCGCCGGCGGGGGCGGTGAAGCCCGCGTCGGCCCACGCCTCACGCGCCGCGATCAGCGCGAACTGCGCGGAGCGGTCCAGCTTGCGGGCGAGCGGGCGGGGCAGGACCTCACCCGGGTCCACCGCGGCGGACGCGGCGATCTGGACGGGCAGTTCGGCGAAGCGCTCGCCCTCCAGGGGCTTGACACCGGAGCGTCCCGCAAGAAGACCTTCCCAGGTCGATGCGGAGTCGCCACCCAGCGGTGTGGTTGCGCCGATACCGGTGACGACCACGGTGCGATTGGTCGGGCTCACAGGAATTCGTTCTCCATGTGTGTGATGGTCGAAAGACGGCGCCACCGCCGGGTGGCGGACCGAATCAGCGGGGACCGGGCCCGGTGGGGCCTGGTCCACCAGGGCCGAATCAGGCCTGGTGCTTGAGGATGTAGTCGACGGCGTCGCCGACGGTCTTGAGGTTCTTGACGTCCTCGTCGGGGATCTTCACGTCGAAGCGCTCCTCGGCGGCGACGACGACCTCGACCATGGACAGCGAGTCGACGTCCAGGTCGTCGGTGAAGGACTTGTCCAGCTGGACGTCCTCGACCGGGATGCCGGCGATCTCGTTCACGATCTCGGCGAGACCCTCGACGAGCTGCTCCTGGGTGTGAGCCATAGTGGCGCTCCTTCTTGCGGTGACTTCGGTAAAAGGGGGGCTTCCGGGAGATCCCGGTCGCCTAGGGGAGAGTAACGACCGTCGCGGCGAACACGAGACCCGCCCCGAAGCCGATGACGAGCGCGGTGTCGCCGCTCTTCGCCTGTCCGGTCGCCAGGAGCCGCTCCATCGCGAGCGGGATCGAGGCGGCCGAGGTGTTGCCGGTGGTCTCGACGTCACGGGCGACCGTGACGTGCTCCGGCAGCTTCAGGGTCTTCACCATCGAGTCGATGATCCGCATGTTGGCCTGGTGCGGGATGAAGACGTCCAGGTCGTCCGCCGAGATGCCGGCGGCGTCGAGCGCCTGCTGGGCCACCTTGGCCATCTCGAAGACGGCCCAGCGGAACACCGCCTGGCCCTCCTGCGTGATGGCCGGGAACTTGATCTCGCCGGCCTCGTTGAGCGGAAGCTTGGAGACGTCGCCGACGTGGAACTCGTTCCACGGCACGGTCTGCTTGATCGTCTCCGACTTGTCGCCCTCGGAACCCCAGACCGTGGGGCCGATGTGCGGCACGTCGGAGGGGCCGACCACGACGGCGCCGGCGCCGTCGCCGAACAGGAAGGCCGTCGCGCGGTCCTCCAGGTCCGTCAGGTCGCTGAGCCGCTCCACGCCGATGACCAGGACGTACTCCGCCGAACCCTCGACGATCATGCCCTTGGCCAGGGTGAGGCCGTAGCCGAAGCCGGCACAGCCCGCGGAGATGTCGAACGCGGCCGGCTTCCCGGCGCCGATCTTGTCGGCGATCTCGGTGGCGACGGCCGGGGTCTGCTTGAAGTGCGAGACCGTGGAGACGACGACGGCGCCGATCTGCTCCGGGGTGATCCCGGCCTCGGCGATCGCCTTCCCGGAGGCCTCTACCGACATGGCGGTGACGGTCTCCTCGGGCGAGGCCCAGTGGCGGGTGGAGATGCCCGAGCGCGAGCGGATCCACTCGTCGGACGAGTCGATCTTCTCGAGGATCACCTCGTTGGGCACGACCCGGGACGGGCGGTAGCCGCCGACGCCCATGATCCGCGCGTACGGGGCGCCCTTGCTGGGCTTGATCTTCGACATGCTTCTCGACACTCCTCGTCAGACGGCCGTGTGCTCGGCGACGAGCGTACGGGCCGCGTCCAGGTCGTCGGGGGTCTTGAGGGCCACGGTGGCCACGCCCGGGAGCGCGCGCTTGGCGATGCCGGTGAGGGTGCCGCCGGGGCAGACCTCGACCAGCGCGGTGGCGCCGAGGGCCTGGAAGGTCTCCATGCACAGGTCCCAGCGCACCGGGTTGGCGACCTGGCCGACCAGGCGCGCGAGGACCTCGGCGCCGGTGTCGACGGTCCGCCCGTCCTTGTTGGAGACGTACGGCACGGTCGGGTCGGCCGGGGCCAGCTCCTTCGCGGCCTGCTCCAGGGTGGCGACCGCGGGGGCCATGTGGTGCGTGTGGAAGGCGCCGGCGACCTTGAGCGCGACGACCCGGCGGACGCCCTCGGGCTTGTCCGCCTCCAGGGCGGCCAGCTGCTCCAGCGTGCCGGCGGCCACGATCTGGCCCGCGCCGTTCACGTTGGCCGGGGTCAGGCCCAGCTTCTCCAGGTGCGGGACGGTCACCTCGGGGTCGCCGCCGAGCAGCGCCGACATGCCCGTGGGGGCGATCGCGGCGGCCTCGGCCATCGCCAGGCCGCGGGTGCGGACCAGCTTCAGGGCGGCGGTGGCGTCGAGGACGCCCGCGAAGGCGGCCGCGGTGAACTCGCCGACGCTGTGGCCGGCGACCGCGCCGGGGGTGACGTCGCCGAGGGCGGCGGCGGAGAGGAGGCCGGCCGCGACGAGCAGCGGCTGGGCCACGGCGGTGTCACGGATCTCGTCCGCGTCCGCCTTCGTGCCGTAGTGGACGAGGTCGAGCCCGATGGCGTCCGACCAGGCCGCGAGGCGGTCGGCGGCGCCGGGGAGTTCGAGCCAGGGAGTCAGGAAGCCGGGCGTCTGGGCGCCTTGGCCGGGAGCGACGAGTACGAGCACCCTCACACTCTCTCTTGGGGACGGTGTCCGGCGCCCGTGGGGACTAGGACGAAGAACCGTCGGGGTAATTGTTGGTGTCCGACAAAAGTCTAGGACTGCCCGTCCGCGTCGGCCAAGCGCCCGAGGATCAGGGCGATCCGCAGGGTGAAGGCGGAACGGACGTCGGAGGGTGACCAGCCGGTGACGTCGGTCACACGTCGGAGCCGGTAGCGCACGGTGTTCGGGTGGACGAAGAGCATTCTCGCCGCGCCTTCGAGACTGCTGGCCTGCTCCAGATAGACACTCAGAGTTTCCAGCAGTGCCGAACCGGCTTCCTCCAGCGGTCTGTAGATCTCCTCCACCAACTGCTCGCGCGCCGAAGGGTCGGAGGCGATCGCGCGCTCCGGCAGAAGATCGTCCGCGAGCACCGGCCGGGGCGCGTCCTGCCACGCCGTGCACGCCTTCAGACCGGCCGCGGCGGCCTGCGCGGACCGCGTCGCCGCCAGCAGGTCGGGCACCACGGGACCGGCCACGACCGCCCCCGGGGCGTACGGACCGATCAGCGCCTTCGCCACCCCGAGCGGATTGTCCGAACCGCCCGCGATCACCACGAGCCGGTCGCCGAGGACGCCGGTGAGCACCTGGAGCTTGGCGTGCCGGGCGGCCCGCCGGATCGCCTCCACGGTCAGCTCGCTGTCCCCGTCCGGAGCGGTGCCGAGGACGACGCACACGTGGTCGGGCGAGTTCCAGCCGAGCGCGGCGGCCCGGGACACGGCGCCCTCGTCGGCCTCGCCGGACAGCACCGCGTTCACCACCAGCGACTCCAGGCGCGCGTCCCAGGCGCCCCGCGCCTCCGCCGCCTGCGCGTACACCTGGGCGGTCGCGAAGGCGATCTCCCGCGCGTACACGAGCAGCGCCTCGCGCAGCACCGACTCGTCGCCGGGCGCGGCGACGTCCTCGATCGCCACCTCCATGACCTCGATGGTCGTCCGGACCATCTCCACGGTCTGCCGCAGCGTGATCGCCCGGGTCAGCTCGCGCGGCGCCGTGCCGAACACGTCCGTCGAGATCGCCTGCGGGGTCTCCGGGTGCCGGAACCACTCGGTGAAGGCGGCGATGCCGGCCTGCGCCACCAGCCCGATCCACGAGCGGTTCTCGGGCGGCATCGCCCGGTACCACGGCAGCGTCTCGTCCATGCGGGCGATGGCGTTGGCGGCCAGCCGTCCGGAGGACTGTTCGAGGCGCTTCAGGGTGGCGGCGTGCGGATGAGCGGCGTTCGCGGGTTCAGACACGGGGACAAGACTGCCTCATCCGGGCACCGACGTGCGGGGTCGGGGCGGTTTCGCCGCCGCGGGTCCGGCTACCGTACGGTGCGTGATCCGCATCCAGCGCGCGGGCGACCGGTACCCGGGCGGCGACCCCGGGGCCGGCGTCGAGACCCGGCACGCCCTGTCCTTCGGGCCGCACTACGACCCCGACAACCTCCGCTTCGGCCCGCTCCTCGCCGTCAACGAGGAGCGCCTCGCCCCCGGCGCGGGCTTCGACGAGCACCCGCACTCCCACACGGAGATCGTGACCTGGGTGGTGGAGGGCGAGCTGACCCACCGCGACACCACGGGCCACGAGACGGTCATCCGCCCCGGCGACCTCCAGCACCTCTCCTCGGCGGCGGGCGTCCGCCACGTCGAGCGCAACGCCGGCGACACCCCCCTGGCCTTCGTCCAGATGTGGCTCGCCCCGCGCGAGACCGGCGGGGAGCCCTCGTACACCCTGGTCAGGGACCTCCGGGGCCCGTACGCCCTGCCGGCGGCGGGGGCGACCCTGACCGTCCACCGCCCGGGGAAGGGCGAGGATGTCCGGCTCCCCGACGGGGGCACCGTCTACGTGCACGTGGCGCGGGGGACGGCGACCCTGGCCGGCCGGGAACTGGGGGAGGGCGACGCGGCCCGGATCACGGACGAGCCGGCGCCGGCCCTGACGGCGGGGGACGCCGCGGAACTGCTGGTCTGGGCGGCGGACAGCTGAACCGGGCCGTGCCGCGCCCGCACCGGTGCGCCGCCGGCCGCCACCGGAGCGAGCGCCCCTCCGCTCAACCCAGCGCGCTCTTCGCCTTCCAGTCCGCCCAGGACAGGTTCCACGCGCCGTAGCCGTTGCCCTCCGCGACCACGCCCTTCGTGTCGGCGCCCTTGATCTCGAAGGGGTCGCCGACGTGGACGCTCGCGTAGAAGGACGCCGCGTCCGCGTCGCTCATGCCGATGCAGCCCGAGCTCCTGTTGGCCCGCCCGAAGTTCCCCGCGTTCCACGGCGCCGCGTGCGCGTACATCCCCGACCAGGTCAGCCGCATCGAGTAGTCGACCATCTTGTCGTAGGCGTCGCCGAGCCCGACCGTCTCCGAGTTCATGTTGATCGTGCCCTCCTTCGCCATGAGGACGGCCGTGCCCCGCCAGGACCGCTTGTCGCCGCCGGGCGTGCCGCCGGAGACCGGGATCGTCCGGACCGTCCGCCCGTCCTTCACCAGCGTCAGCCGCTTGGTGTCCAGGTCGACCTTCACGACCTGCGCGGCGCCGATCGTGAAACCGGTCCGGTAGTCCCGGACGAACCAGCCGTCGCCCGAGTCCGTGCCGTTCAGGTCCGCCTCCAGCGTGACCTTCGTGCCGGGCTTCCAGTACTCCCGGGGCCGCCAGTCCACCCGGTCGCGCCCCGAGTAGTCGGTCACCCAGCCCCAGGACCCCTCGGTGCCGTTCGAGGTCGTGACCTTCAACTGCCGCTCCACGTCGGCCTTCCGCGTCACCGGCCGGTCGAAGACGATCGACAGCGGCTGCCCGATGCCGACGGTCGTGTTCTTCCCGGGCGCCAGCGTCAGCTTGTTGACACGCTCGGCCTCCGGCGTGGTGAACGTGGACCGACTCGTGGTCTCCTTCCCGCCGGCGGTACGGGTGACGGCCTCGACCGTGTACGAGGTGCCCGGCGCCGCCTTGCGGTCCGAGGTCCAGCGGGCCCCGCCCTCGGCGGACTTCCCGGCCAGCCTCCCGCCCTCGGCGTCCGTGACCGTCACCGACGAGAACGTCCCGCCGGCCGCCGTCACCGACACGGGCTTCCCGGCCGCCCGGTCCACCACGGTCACCTTCGCGGGCGGACCGTCCTGCCCGCCCCCCTTCGAGGAGGCGGACGGGGAACCCGGCCCGCTCGCGGCCTGGGCCGTACACGCGGTGAGGGAGACGACGAGGGCGACGGCGGCAAGGGCGGGCCGGGGCAGGCGTATCGGCGGCACGGAGCACCTCCGGAAGAGGAGAGAAAAGGGTGGGATGCCCGGACTCTAGGCGCCTCCGAGCGGCCTTCGCCCGGTCGGAGGCCCATGTGACGAGGGCTGATGAAGAACGGTCATCGTCCCGTCACACACGCCGCGCGGACCGGTCTCATCCGGCTGTGAGCCTGCTGTGCGCCGCGCCACCCAGGGCGCGGAAGAACCAAGGAGGCCTTCGTTGTGTCAGCGCTGCTCGTGACGCCCGCACCCGTGAAGCGCCGTGCCGCCGCCGGGCCGGTGCCCGCCGGCCCGCTCCGGCTCGGCCCCGTCTCCCCCGAGGTGTACCGCGCCTTCCTCGCCGCCCGCGGCACGGGAGCGGACGGCCCCTCCTTCCTCCAACTCCCCTCCTGGGCGCAGGTGAAGGAAGGATGGAGCCACCAACTCGTCGGCTGGGGACCCGAGTCCGGACAGTTGACCGGCGTCGCCCTGGTCCTGCTGCGGACCTTCCCCGGCACCCGCAAGCACTTCGCCTACCTCCCCGAGGGGCCCGTCGCCGACTGGGCCGACCCCGACCTCGACCGCTGGCTCGACCCGCTCCTCGCCCACCTCAAGGCGTCCGGCGCCTTCGCCGTCCGCATCGGACCCGGCCCCGCCCACCGCCGCTGGACCGCCCCCACCGTCAAGGCCGCCGCCGGCCCCGGCCGCCGGCTCGGCGACGTCCTCGCCGACGAGGTCGACCCGCTCGGCACCGCCGTCGCCGAACGGCTCCGCGCCCGCGGCTGGAAGCGCTGCGGCGGCGACTCCGAGGACGGCGCCGACGCCCAGCCCCGCCACGTCTTCCAGGTCCCGCTCACCGGCCGCACCCCCGACGACCTGTGGTCCGGCCTCAACCAGGAGTGGCGGCGCAACGTCCGCAAGGCCCGCAAGTCCGGCGTCGAGATCACCGTCGGCTCCGCCGCCGACCTCCCCGAGTTCCACCGCCTGCTGCGGATCACCGAGGAGCGCGACGGCTTCCGCCTCGGCCGCTCCCTCGGCTACTACGAGCGCCAGTACGCCGTCCTCAACGCCGAGCACCCCGGCCGCATGAAGCTCTACCTCGCCCGCCACGAGGGCGAGATCCTCGCCGCCCACACCATGATCACCGTCGGCCGGCGGGTCTGGTACCAGACCGGCGCCTCCGCCGACCATCGCCGCGAGGTCCGCCCCTCCAACGCCCTCCAGTGGCACATGCTGCTCGACGCCCACGCCCTCGGCGCCGACGTCTACGACCTGCGCGGGGTACCCTCCACCCTCGATCCGGACGACCGCGCCCACGGGCTGCTGCGCTGGAAGCTCGGCACGGGCGGACAGGTCGTCGAGACGCTGGGGGAGTGGGAGACACCGATGCACGGCACGACCAACCAGGCGCTGTACCGCGCCTTCCAGGCGTATATGGCCCGCCGATGACCGCCACGCTCACCGCCGAGCCGACCGCCCACCGCAAGGCGCCCTCCGCACTGCGCAGCGGCGCCTTCATGGCGGCCGGCTCGCTCGTCTCCCGCGCCACCGGCTTCGTCCGCGCCGCCGTCGTCGCCGCCGCGCTCGGCGCCGGACTCGTCGCCGACGGCTACGCGGTGGGCAACTCCGTCCCCACCATCGTCTACATGCTCCTCCTCGGCGGCGCCCTCAACGCCGTCTTCGTCCCCGAACTGGTCAAGGCCGCCAAGGAGCACGCGGACGGCGGCGCCGCCTACACCGACCGCCTCCTCACCCTCTGCGCGCTCGCCCTCACCGTCCTCACCGCCGCCGCCGTCCTCGCCGCGCCCGCCCTCGTCGACGGCTACACCGACTACACCGGCGGCCAGCGGGACCTCACGATCGCCTTCACCCGCGCCTGCCTCCCGCAGATCCTCTTCCTCGGCCTCTTCACCCTCCTCGGCCAGGTCCTCAACGCCCGCGGCCGCTTCGGCGCCATGATGTGGACCCCGGTCCTCAACAACGTCGTGGTCGTCGCCGTCTTCGGCCTCTTCCTCCTCGTCAGCGACGGCGGGGAACTCACCGCGGGCGAGACCGCCCTCCTCGGCTGGGGCACCACCGCCGGCATCGCCGCCCAGGCCCTCGCCCTGCTGCCCTCGCTGCGCGCCGCCCGCTTCCGCTTCCGGCCCCGCTTCGACTGGCGCGGCAGCGGCCTCACCGCCCCGCTGCGCGCCGCCGGCTGGCTCGTCCTGCTCGTCCTCACCAACCAGGCCGCCTACTGGGTCACCACCTGGGTCGCCACCTCCGCCGGCTCCGACGCGCACACCGGCGGCGCCGGCCTCGCCGCGTACAACAACGCCTACCTCCTGTGGGCCGTCCCGCACGGCATCGTCACCGTCTCCCTCGTCACCGCCCTCATGCCCCGCATGAGCGGCGCCGCCGCCGACGGCGACCTCGCCGCCGTCCGCCGCGACGTCGGCTACGCCCAGCGCACCACCGCGGCCGCCGTCGTCCCCGCCGCCTGCGCCCTCTTCGCCCTCGCCGTCCCGCTGATGACGGTCGTCTTCGGATACGGCGCGACCGACGCCGCCGACGTCCGCGCCATGGCCTGGACGCTGATGGCCCTCGCCCCCGGCCTGATCGCCCTCTCCGGGCAGTACGTGTGCACCCGCGCCTTCTACGCGCTCCGCGACACCCGCACCCCCTTCCTGCTCAACCTGGTGATCGCCGGCCTCAACGCGCTGCTGTCCCTCGCCGCGTACCACTGGCTGCCCACCCGCTGGACCGTCACCGGCATGGCCGCCGGCTACTCCCTCGCCCTCTGGGCGGGCTGGGCCCTCACCGGGTACGTCCTCCGGCGGCGCCTCCCGGCCGCCGACGGCGGCACCGGCCTCGGCCGGCTGCTGCTCGCCGCCGTCCCCGGCGCCGGCTACGGCCTCTTCGCCGTCGAGAGCACCGCCGCCGCGGGCGCCGTCGTCTCCGGCCTCAGCGGCGCGGCCGCCGTCCTCGCCACCTTCGTCCTCCTCGCCCGCCCGCTGCGGCTCACCGAGGTCTCCGCCCTCCTGACGGCATCCGCCGCCCGGCTCACCCGCCGGACCTGATCACCGGGGGCTCCCCTCCGGCGCCCCCACCGACCTTGGGATACTCCACGCATGCCCCGTGTGCTCCTCATCGAAGACGACCCCTCGGTCCGCGAAGGCGTCGAGCTCGGGCTCCGGCGCCGCGGCCACGAGGTGCGCACCGCCGCCACCGGCGAGGCCGGCCTCGCCGCCCTCGGCGAGTTCCGCCCCGACCTGCTGCTGCTCGACCTCATGCTGCCCGGCATGAACGGCGTCCAGGTCTGCCGCCGGGTCCGCGAGAGCAGCCAGCTGCCGATCATCATGCTCACCGCCCGCGGCGACGACTTCGACGTGGTCATCGGCCTGGAGGCGGGCGCCGACGACTACATCGTGAAGCCCGCCCGCACCGAGGTCATCGAGGCCCGCATCCGGGCCGTCCTGCGCCGCATCGAGGAGCCCGGCGGCGGCCGCCCCGCCATCGAGCACCACGGCGCCCTCGCCGTCGACCGGGCCGGCCTCACCGTCGCCAAGAGCGGCGAACGGCTCGCCCTCGCCCCCTCCGAGCTCAAGCTGCTGCTCCACCTCACCGCCGCCCCCGAGCAGGTCTTCAGCCGCCAGCAGCTCCTGGAGCACGTCTGGGAGCACAACTACCACGGCGACGCCCGCCTCGTGGACGCCTGTGTGCGGCGGCTGCGCGCCAAGATCGAGGACACCCCCGGCGACCCCCGCTACATCCAGACCCTGCGCGGCTTCGGCTACCGCTTCGGACCCCTGTGAGGACCTGCGTCCCCGGCGAGGAGCCGGGGCCCGACGCGGACCTCCACGGGGGGACGGCGCACGGGGACGGTCAGGGTGGCGGGCCCGGGGCCGACCACGTTCCCGGTCACGCTGCCGGCCACGGGTCCGCGTACGGGAACGGCCACGGGCCCGTGTACGGGAACGGTGACCGGTCCGTGTACGGGAACGGTCCCCGGTCCGCGTACGGGAACGGCGCCGGGGACGGGCAGGGCACCGCGTACGGGAACGGGGGCGGGGACGGGCAGGGCACCGCGTACGGCGAGGGCGTCGGGACCGCGTACGGCGAGGGCGTCGGGACCGCGTACGGCGACGGCGTCGGGACCCCGTACAGCGAGGGCGTCGGGACCCCGTACGGCGACCGCGTCGGCGTCCCCGGCCCGCGCGAGGGCGGCGACGGCGGTCCGCGCGAGGCCGACGGGCTCCGGCCCGGCCGGCTGGCGCGGGTCCGCGCCCTG
>NZ_BNBS01000029.1 GCF_014656075.1 Streptomyces hydrogenans | reverse complement strand
GGTCTTCCTTGCGGGAGTTCGGTTCGGGGGGCGTACGGGCTCGGGGCCGAGCCGGCGGCCGGGGCCGGCGGGTCGAGCTCCGGCGGCGTCGCGAGCTTGCGGCGCCGGCCCGAACCGTTCGGCGAGGCGGCCACGGGCGTCCCGGCCTGCGCCGGAGGCGAGAAGGGCACCCCCTGGCCGAGCGTGCGCACGCTGAACGCCCGCCCCTGCGTGGAGTCCTTCGGCAGCGGCGCCGCCGGGGGGACGGAGGCGGGCAGGGGCATCGGAGCCGGGGCGGCGGCCGGCGCCGGGTGCGGCATCGGGAGTTCGGGAGGCAGCGGTACGGAACCGGTGCCGGTGCCGGTGCCGGTGCCGTGCGCGGGCGTGGCCGACGGGCCGGCCTGCGGGGCTGCCTGCGGGGCTGCCTGCGGGGCTGCCTGCGGGGCCGGTCCGGCGAGCGGCGCGGGCGCGGTGACCGGCGCTAGACCGGTCGGCGGGACCGCGGTGGCCGGTGCGGGCGCGGGTGCGTCCGGGGCCTCCGGGGCCGGCGGCGCCGGGCGGGGGTGCGGCTGCGGGGGCGTGTGACCGACGGGCACGTCCCGCACGGGCTCGTGCAGGTGCTCGTCGGGACCGGAACCGTCCCGTACGGCCTCCGGCTCCTCGCGGTCGGCCTGCGCGGGCGGCAGCGCGAACGGCGTCCGGGGGCCCGCCTCGGCGGCGGCGGCCCGCTCCTGCGCGGCGGCGAGCGCACGCCGACGGCGCCCGGTCGGCCGCTCGGCGGCCTCGGGGCCCTCCAGGGAGGCCACGGCCAGCACCCCCTGCGGGGCGGACGACAGGGCCGGGGTCAGCGCGGGAGCGCCGGACGGCTCGACGGCGACGCCCTGCGGCGGCACGGCGGCACCGAGCGCGGGCCGCTCCTGCGCGCCCTCGGCGGCGGTCACCACGGCGCCCTCGGCCGGGCGGCCCCGGCGCCGGCCGGTCGGCTCGACACCGGTGGACTGCTGGGCGGGGATCAGTTCGGCGGGGGCCGCGGCCTCCTCCGTACGGGCGCGGCGGCGTCCGCCACCGGTGGCCGGCACGGCGACCGCCCCGGCACCGCCCTCCGGCGAGACCGGGCTCTCCAGGAACGCGTCGGTGGACCCGCGCCGGGCCCGGCGCCGCCCGGAACCTCCCGAGGTCCCGCCGTCCTCCGCGGGACCGGTGGCCTGCGCGGGCAGCGCGGGAACGCCGCCGGTCGCCGCCTTCTCCTCCGGCTCCCCCGCCTCGTCCGGCGAGGTCTCCGGCCCGGCCCCGGACTCCGGCTCCGGGGCGGGCTCCGGCTTCCGCTCGGCCGCGGGAACGGTTCCCCGCCCCGCCCCGATCGGCACCTCCAGGACGTACGCGCCGCCGCTCGTCCCCGGCACCTCGTGGGTCTGCACGACACCGCCGTGCGCCGCCACGATGCCGCGCACGATGGGCCCGTGGACCGGGTCGCCGCCCGCGTAGGGCCCGCGGACCTCGATGCGGACGACGTCGCCGCGCTGCGCCGCCGCGACCACGATCGTCGAGTCGGCGGGGGTGGCCACGCCCTGCGCCGAGGCGCGGGTCTTGCCGGTGGCGTCGACCCCGGCCACGTCCGCGACGAGGTGGGCGAGCGCGGTCGTCAGCCGGCCCGCGTCGACCTCGGCCTCGATCGGCGGCGCGTGCACGGCGAACTGCGCGCGGCCCGGGCCGATCAGCTCCACGGCCGCGTCGATGCCGCCGGTCACGATCCCGTCGAGCAGCGCGACCTTCCGGTCCAGCTCCTCCTCGCCCGCGTCCAGCCGCTGGTAGCCCAGCACGTTGTCGACGAGCGCGGTCATCCGGGCGTACCCGGCGACCAGGTGGTGCAGCACCTGGTTGGCCTCGGGCCACAGCTGCACGCCGTCGTCGGCGGCGAGCGAACCCAGCTCGCCGCGCAGCTCCTCCAGCGGGCCGCGCAGCGACTCGGCCAGCACGGCGGTCAGCTGGGCGTGCCGGGAGGCGAGCGCCGCGTACTTCTCCGCCTGCGCCTCGCGCTCGGCGGCGTGCCGCTCGGCCCGGTCGGCGAGCTCGGCGGCGTGCTTCTCCACCAGCTCCTCGTGCGGCCGGCGGTCGGTGAAGGTCATGACGGCGCCGACGAGCTGGTCCCCGTCCCGCACCGGAGCGGTCGTCAGGTCGACCGGCACCCGGTCGCCGGCCTTCGACCACAGCACCTGGCCGCGCACCCGGTGCTTGCGGCCGGACTTGAGGGTGTCGGCGAGCGGGGACTCCTCGTACGGGAACGGCGTGCCGTCGGCGCGCTTGGCGAGGATCAGCGGGTGCAGCTCGGCGCCGCCCAGCTCGCCGGCCCGGTAGCCGAGGATCTGCGCGAAGGCGGGGTTCACCAGGACGACCCGGCCGTCGGTGTCCGTGCCGACGACGCCCTCGGACGCGGCCCGCAGGATCATCTCGGTCTGCCGCTGCGAGCGGGCCAGCTCGGCCTCGGTGTCGAGGGTGCCGGTGAGATCGCGGACGACGAGCATCAGCAGCTCGTCGCCGGTGTAGCTGCTGTACGAGTCGTACGCCTCGCGCCCGTCCTCCAGGCTGGCGCTCGTCACCTCCACCGGGAACTCGCCGCCGTCCGTGCGACGGGCGATCATCCGGGTCGGCGTGGTCCGGCCGCGCTCGTCCGCCGGATCGGGGCGGCGCATCGAGCCGGGGATCAGGCGCGAGTCGAAGGTCGGCAGCAGATCGAGCAGCCCGCGCCCGACGAGCGCGGTGCCGGGGGTCTCGAACATGCCGAGCGCGATGGTGTTGGCGTTGACGACCGTGCCGTTGCAGTTGACGAGCACGAGCCCGTCGGGAAGGGCATCGAGTATGGCTGCGAGGCGAGCAGCGCCTCGGGATGGCCTGCTGCTCACGACGACGCTTCCTCCCTGACGCCTGCAATTGCCTGCGGGCCGTGCCCGCGGTGTGCGCCGTCCGGCATGTGCCGTGACGGCGGGCCGGCCCCATCTTGCCCCTCGGGCGGCGGCCCTGTCACTGAGGGAGTCTAACGGCGCCCCCGATCGTCAGCCCCGGACGCTCGGAAGGAGCGGTTCCACGTTCTCCCAGCGGTCGATCTCGCAGCCGTTCGCGCGGGAGAAACGGGCGTCGATCCGCCGCCCCTGCCAGACGCCCGTCACCTGGGCGGTCACCGGGCCGCCGTGCACCTGCGCGCAGAGCGCGTCCGCCGGCACCGGCGCGAAGGGGTTCTCCCCGGCGCGCGCGAAGCCCTCCAGGCGCTCGCAGGCCCGCGCGGCCGCCGGGTGGTCGCCCTGCGGCGGGTCGTCGCAGGTCAGCTTCCAGCTGCCCTCGGCGTCCGGGTTCCCGCTGCCGGTGACGGTCACGGTCAGCGAGTCGGGCGGCGAGAGCAGCGGCAGCGGCGGGAGCGGCACGGCGGAGGCGGCGCCGACGGCGGTGCCGGCGAGCCCGGCGGCGAGGGCGGCGGCGAGACCACCGGCGAGAACGAGACGGCGCAGTGCCATGGAGCGACTCCGGATGCGTACGTACGGGAAGGGAGGATCGGGCGGACCGGGAAGCGGTGGGCGTCCGGTCACGGGCGGGGCGCCCCGCCACCTCTCTAACGCTGCGGCCCCATGGGCGTTGCGCAACCGGGGTGCGCCGGGCGGGGGCGGTCGTGCCGGTCCGGGGACGCGCCGAGGGCTTTGCCCTGGGCCCCGCCCGCCTAGTACGGTGAAAGCGATTGGTGGCACCAGGCTCGCCTGTGTCATCATCTGCACGCACCTTCCGCGCATGCGCGGGGTGCGAGGAGGCGTCGCCTAGTCCGGTCTATGGCGCCGCACTGCTAATGCGGTTTGGGTCTTACCACCCATCGAGGGTTCAAATCCCTCCGCCTCCGCCTCAAGGAAGCCCCGGCCCCACGGCCGGGGCTTCCGTCGTTCCCGGCCCGTTTCCCCCGCCCTCTTGCCAGGGGGAGCCCGGCCGGCCGACTCGCCTGTGACCCCGGTCTCTTCCGCCCCCTCCGGCCCCGTTTCCCCCGCCGGAACCCCCCGCTCCAGCTCGCCGCCCGTCGACCCCTCCGACGGCGTTTTCGCAGGTCAGAGGGGGTGGGCTAATCGGATTTCACATGACGGCGGGACTCATGTAATGTTCTTCCTGTCGCCGGGACAGCGGGCCGAAAGGGCCGGGAAACGGAGACAAGAACTAAAAACAAGCACTCGTAGCTTAACGGATAGAGCATCTGACTACGGATCAGAAGGTTGCAGGTTCGAATCCTGCCGAGTGCACACAGACAAGAGGCCCGGACGAGAGTCCGGGCCTCTTGCGTTGCCGGGGGCGTACAACCTTCCGGAGGGCTCCACGGTCTTGAGGGCGTGACGGGATCCGTCGCATCCATCGTGGTCCTTCGAGGAGGCACCTGTCGTGACACGCCCCCGGCCGTCCCGTCTCCGGTCCCGCGCCGTCACCGCGACGTACGACGTGCACTCCCGGACCGACACCGTCCAGGTCTCGGCGGAGTACGTGGCGTGGCGGGTGGGCACGGACACGACGATGGTGGCCGGGCGGGACGGGGGAGCGTCCGTGCGGCAGTCGTTCTGGGGGCCCCTCGTGGCGGGCGGGTGGATGGCCGTGGGCGACGGCTACGAGCTGCGCCGGATCGGCGGCGGTGGGAGCGTCCACCCCCTGGAGGCCGCGCGGCAGGTGGTCGTCGGGGACGCCTTCAAGGTGCCCGTGAACGGGGACTCCACCACGTACAAGTCGGTCTTCTGACCTTTTCCCCGGCGGTCGTTGCCAGGGGCGGGGCAGGTGGGGTTAGGTTCGGGTGATCGTATTTTTGTCTGAATAGTGGGGGGTAAGGGCATGGCGCTCTTCGGTAACGCGCACGCGATCGATCCGGCGCAGGCGCAGCAGGACTACGCGCGGCTGCTCGGGCAGGGGGAGCAGGTGCACGCCGCGTACCTGCTGATCCGCGACGTCATCTTCTTCACGGACCGGCGGCTCGTGCTGGTCGACAAGCAGGGCATCACCGGCAAGAAGGTCGAGTACCACTCGATCCCGTACCGGAGCATCACGCACTTCGCCGTCGAGACGGCCGGCACCTTCGACCTCGACGCCGAGCTGAAGATCTGGATCTCGGGCCAGCAGCTGCCCGTCACCAAGACGTTCACCAAGGGCGTCGACATCTACGAGGTGCAGGCGATCCTCACGCAGTTCGTCGCCCGCTGACGCACGGCGAGACTCGTACGAAGGCCCCGGGTTTGCCCGGGGCCTTCCCCTTTCGGGTGAACCCATCTGATTTGCATGTCAGTTGAATATGCCTTCGGCCTAGCGTGCGGGTGGAGGTGATCATCGTTGGACGCGATCGACATCGATGACTTCGTACGGGCCGCCGCAGGGGGCCGGTTGAGGCGGCTGACCGCGATCGACGGGGCGCACTGGTTCCCCGTCGTGGACGTGGCCCGGCAGCTCGGGTACGGGGGCCCGCGCAAGGCGCTGCGGAGCGTGGCGCTGCCCGCCTGGTGCCTCGCCCCCGCCCGCGAGCTGGCCCCGACCCCGGACATACTCGCGCGCAGCGGCATCCGGGGGACCGCGCGCATGGTGAGCCTCCCCGGCCTCGTCCAGCTCGTCACCGCCTGCCGCTCGCCCGAGGCCGGGCCGTTCCGGGCCTGGGTGGGCGAGCTGGTGGCCGAGGTGCAGCGGCACGGCGGCTACGGCCTCGAACCGGCCCCGGCGCACGGCGGGTCCGTGCTGCCGCCCGAACTCGTCGACGTCCTCGTCCGGCTGGAAGGCCACTTCGACGAGGGCGCCGCCGACCTCGCCGACTACGCGGAGCTGCTGCGCGAGACCCGGCGCAGCCTCTCAAGGGTCGCCGACTCCCTTGAGCGCTCCTTCGCCGTCCCCCACCAGCGCGGCGCCGACGACCCGCCCCGGCTCAGCGCGCGGGAGCTCGTCGAGTCCTGGGAGATCAGCGGCGACATGCGGGCCGTGGCCTGCTTCCTCGCCCCCGCCCTCGTCCGCGGCGGCGTCCGCTGCCGGCCCCAGGACGTCACCCGCCGCACCGGCCTCTCCGGCGAGCGCGTCCGCGACTGCGTCCGGCTGCTCATCGAGCGGGGCTGCATGCGCGAGGTCGGCGATCCCGGCCCGGACGGCACCCGGATCTACGTCCTGCCCTGAGGGGGAGGATGGGAGCGGCGGGACGAGGACGTGGGAGGTGGCCGGCCGTGTGGCGGAGTGGCGGCGTCGGATGGCGCGAGGGATCGGCCGTGCTGCGGTGGTGGGGCGGGCGGGTCAGCCCCGTCGCGTACGGGCGGGGGCTGACCTTCCGCGCCGTGGGGGGACGGGCCTGCGCGGGGGTGCGGGGCAACGCCTGCCCCGTCGCGGCCGAGGTGCCCGGGCGCTCCACCGGCGGGCTCTGCCCCGAGTGCGCCCGGCTCGACCGGGCCCACTCCGTGGCCGCCGACACCTTCGCCGACGACCCCCGGCCCTACCGCGTCTACCTCGCCTGGTTCGGGCCCGGCACCGTCAAGGTCGGGATCACCGGCGAGCACCGGGGGTCCGCGCGCCTCCTCGAACAGGGCGCCGTCGCCTTCTGCTGGCTCGGGCGCGGGCCGCTGATGGCCGCCCGGCGGACGGAGGAGGTGCTGCGGCAGGCGCTCGGCGTGCCCGACCGCGTGTCGTACGACCGGAAGCGGGCGCTGCGGATCGACCTCCCGGACAGCGCCGCCCGGGCGGCGGAGATCGAGGAGCTGTACGGGCGGGCGCTCGGCGTCGGGGGCTGGGGCGAGACGCTGGAGGCGCTGCCGTTCGCCGCGCACGACCACGGGGAGGTCTTCGGCCTCGGGGGGCTGCCCGCGCTCGACGGGACGGTCACCGAGCTCGTCGACGGCGGGGTCGTCACCGGACGGGTGCTCGCCGCCGCCGGGCCCGACCTCCATCTGCTCGACCCCGGCGGGCGCCACCTCGCGCTCGACGGGCGGCTGCTCGGGGGGTGGGGGCTGGAGCGGGGCGGGGACGGCGACGCCTGGAGCGTGCCGGTGGGCGGCGCACCGGGGCGGGAGGCCGGCGGCCAGGACGGACTGTTCTGATCGTAAAGTCTTGGATCCCTTTGCCGATGGCCGTGGACAGCGCCCGGCCCGTCCGGCGAGGGTGATCACATGACGCAGAAGCCCTTGTCCGGACTCGAACCGCCCTACTACACCGCCGTGTTCACCTCGCTGCGGCCCGACGCCCCCGAGGGGTACGCCGAGACCGCGGCGGACATGCGCGACCGCGTCGTGGAGATGCCGGGCTACCTCGGCCACGAGGCCGCCCGCACGCCCGGCGGCCTCGGCATCACCGTGGCCTACTTCCGTGACCTGGAGTCCCTCGACGCCTGGCGCCTCGACGCCGCGCACACGGCGGCGAAGGAGTACGGGCGGGAGCACTGGTACGAGGCGTACAGCGTGCACATCGGCAAGGTCGAGCGGAGCTACGGCTTTGAGCGGGAGTGACGCCACCGACGCCCGGGACGCGGTCACCGGCGTCCATGAGGCGGATCCCGTCCATGAGGCGGAGCTCGTCCGGGGGCTGACGGCGCGGCTCGGGCTGCCCGGGCTCGTCGACGTGCACACCCACTTCATGCCGAAGAACGTCCTCGACAAGGTCTGGGCGTACTTCGACGCGGTGGGCCCGCTGACCGGGCAGCCCTGGCCCATCACCTACCGCGAGGAGGAGGACCGGCGCGTCGAGCTGCTGCGCGGCTTCGGGGTGCTCGCCTTCACCTCGATGCTCTACCCGCACAAGCCCGGGATGGGCGCCTGGCTCAACGCCTGGGCCGCGGATTTCGCCGCACGGACCCCGGACTGCCTGCACACCGCGACCCTCTTCCCCGAGCCGGAGGCCGCCGCCTATGTGCGGCGGGCCCTCGACGACGGGGCCCGGGTCTTCAAGGTGCACCTCCAGGTCGGCGGCTTCGACCCGAACGACCCGCTGCTCGACGGGGTGTGGGGGCTGCTGGCCGAGAGCGGGACGCCGGTCGTCATCCACTGCGGCTCCGGGCCCGCGCCCGGCGCCTTCACCGGGCCAGGACCGGTCGGGGCGGTGCTCGCCCGGCACCCGCGGCTGCGGCTGGTCGTCGCGCACATGGGCATGCCGGAGTACGAGGACTTCCTCGGGCTCGCGGAGCGGTACGAGGGCGTGCGGCTGGACACCACCATGGCGTTCACCGACTTCAGCGAGCGGCTCGCGCCCTTCCCGCGCGACGCGCTCAAGCGGCTGGCCGGCCTCCAGGACCGGGTCCTGCTCGGCTCCGACTTCCCGAACATCCCGTATCCGTACGTCCACCAGCTGCACGCCCTCGAACGGCTCGGGCTCGGTGACGACTGGCTCCGGGCGGTCCTGCACGACAACGGAGCCGCACTGTTTCACGTGAAACCCTGACTCGGCCTGCCGCGCTGTTTCACGTGAAACCCTGATCGGTCCGCCCGCGCCTTCCGCGGGGCCTTTCTCAGGAAATTCACAGGAAAGCGAAAGAGGGATCTCAGCGGCGGCGGCGAGCGTGGGGCCATGACCGTCACCACTCGCAGCACTTCAGCCCGCCGCGGCACCCGCGCCGATCTGCTCCGTGCCGACGGCACCGCCGTCCGCGTCCTCGTCGTGGACGACGAGGCGTCCCTCTCCGAACTGCTCTCGATGGCCCTGCGCTACGAGGGCTGGCAGGTGCGCAGCGCCGGCGACGGGGCCGGCGCCCTGCGGGCCGTGCGCGAGTTCCGGCCCGACGTCGTCATCCTGGACATCATGCTCCCGGACGTCGACGGGCTCAGCCTGCTCGGCTCCATCCGGCGCGAGCTGCCCGAGGTGCCGGTCCTCTTCCTGACGGCGAAGGACGCCGTCGAGGACCGGATCGCGGGGCTCACCGCCGGCGGCGACGACTACGTCACCAAGCCGTTCAGCCTGGAGGAGGTCGTCGCCCGGCTGCGCGGTCTGATCCGGCGCTCCGGCGCCGCGCAGGCCCGCAGCGAGTCGGTGCTCGCGGTCGGCGACCTCACGCTCGACGAGGACAGCCACGAGGTCACCCGGGGCGGCGACTCGATCCACCTCACCGCGACCGAGTTCGAGCTGCTGCGCTACCTGATGCGCAACCCGCGCCGGGTGCTCAGCAAGGCGCAGATCCTCGACCGCGTGTGGTCGTACGACTTCGGAGGCCAGGCCAACGTCGTCGAGCTCTACATCTCCTACCTGCGCCGGAAGATCGACGCCGGACGCGCGCCGATGATCCACACCAGGCGGGGGGCCGGTTACCTCATCAAGCCGGGGGAGTAGCCCCGCATGCCCCTCCGCCCCCGGCGGCCCTGGTCGCTGCGGACGCGGCTCGTGGTCTCCGCCGTCGCGCTGATCGCGGTCGTCGCGGCCGTCATCGGCACCGTCACCACCATCGCGTACCGCTCCTACCTCTACGACCGGGCCGACGAACAGCTCACGGCGCTCGCCCAGCGGGCCGCCGGGCCCCCGGCCGTGCCCTTCGGGCCGGACCCGGGCCGGGACCGCGAACCCCTCGCCTTCCTCGGCACGCCGGGCTCGCCGATAGGCACCCTCGGCGCCGTCGTGGACGGCGGGGAGGTCACCGAGGCGGGGTACTCCACGGAGGTCCCCGGCAGCGGCACCGGCGACGGACCCCGCTTCCCGGTCGAGAAGCTGGACGCGGCGCAGGAGTCCGCCCTCGCGGACGTGCCCCGCGACGGCCGGGCGCACACGGTCGAGCTGCCCGGCGGGCTGGGCTCGTACCGGGTCGTGTACGCCGAGGGCGTCCACGGCACCTTCCTCACCGGCATCCCGCTCGCCGAGGTCGAGAGCGGCCTCTCCACCCTCGTCCTCGTCGAACTCAGCCTCACCGGCGCCTCCCTCGCCGCCGCCTCCCTCGCCGGGACGGTGCTCGTGCGGATCGCGCTGCGGCCGCTGCGCCGGGTCGCCGCCACCGCCTCCCAGGTCGCCCGGCTGCCGCTGCACAGCGGCGAGGTCGCGCTCCACCAGCGGGTCCCGGAGGCCGAGGCCGATCCCCGGACCGAGGTCGGGCAGGTCGGCGCCGCGCTCAACCGGATGCTCGACCACGTCCACGCGGCCCTCGACGCCCGTCAGCAGAGCGAGACCCGGGTCCGCCGGTTCGTCGCCGACGCCAGCCACGAACTGCGCACCCCGCTCGCCTCCATCCGCGGCTACGCCGAACTCACCCGGCGCGGACGGGAGGAGTGTGGGCCCGACACCCGGCACGCGCTCGGCCGGATCGAGTCCGAGGCCACCCGCATGACGGGGCTGGTCGAGGACCTGCTGCTGCTCGCCCGGCTCGACGCCGGACGCCCCCTCTCGTACGAGAGCACCGACCTCGTCCCGCTCGTCGTGGACGCCGTCGGCGACGCCCGCGCCGCCGGCCCCGACCACCACTGGCGCCTCGAACTGCCCGGGGAGACCGAGGAGACCGAGGAGACCGGAGAGGCGGGAGGGGCGGGAGGGGTCGCGGGGGCGGGGGGACCCGGGGAGGCCGGGCCGCCGGTCGTCCGGGGTGACGCCGCCCGGCTCCAGCAGGTGCTGCTCAACCTGCTCGCCAACGCCCGCACCCACACCCCGCCCGGGACCACGGTCACCGCGCGCGTGCGCGCCGAGGGCGCGGCCGTCGTCGTCGAGGTCCAGGACGACGGACCCGGCATCCCGGCCGAGCTGCTGCCCGCCGTCTTCGAGCGCTTCGCCCGCGGCGACGCCTCCCGCTCCCGGCAGGCCGGCTCCACCGGGCTCGGCCTCGCCATCGTGCGGGCCGTCGTCACCGCCCACGGCGGCGAGGTGACCGTCGCGTCGGTCCCCGGACGGACCGTCTTCTCGGTGACCCTCCCGGCGGCGGCGCACCCCCGGCCGCACACCGAGAACCACCCCCAGCCGCTCGCACCGGCGCACTCACAGGCGGACCACAGGCTGATCACACAGCCGTGACAGCGGGCCCGGCGAGGGTCGTGGACATGCGAACCCACACCCTCGCGGGGCCCGCGACGCAGGCCCCCGGCACCCTCCCCGCCCGGGAGCACCTGCCGGTGAGCGAAGCGGGACGGCCCGTTCTGGACGTGGTGATCCCCGTCTACAACGAGGAGAAGGACCTGGAGCCGTGCGTCCGCCGGCTCCACGCGCACCTGGAGCGCACCTTCCCGTACGGCTTCCGCGTCACCGTCGCCGACAACGCCTCCACCGACGCCACGCCCGACATCGCCGCCGCCCTCGCCGCCGAGCTGCCCGAGGTGCGGTCCGTACGGCTCGAACAGAAGGGGCGCGGCCGGGCGCTGCGGACCGTGTGGTCGGCCTCCGACGCCCCCGTCCTCGCCTACATGGACGTGGACCTCTCCACCGACCTCAACGCGCTGCTCCCGCTCGTCGCGCCGCTGATCTCCGGCCACTCCGACCTGGCCATCGGCTCCCGGCTCGCCCGCTCCTCGCGGGTGGTGCGCGGCCCCAAGCGGGAGTTCATCTCCCGGGCCTACAACCTGATCCTGCGCGGTTCGCTCGCCGCCCGCTTCTCCGACGCCCAGTGCGGCTTCAAGGCGATCCGGCGCGACGTCGCCGAGCGGCTGCTGCCGATGGTCGAGGACACCGGCTGGTTCTTCGACACCGAGATGCTGGTGCTCGCCGAGCGGGCCGGGCTGCGGATCCACGAGGTGCCGGTCGACTGGGTCGACGACCCCGACTCGACCGTGCACCTCGTGCGGACCGCCACCGACGACCTCAAGGGCGTGTGGCGGGTCGGCCGGGCGCTCGCGACCGGCTCGCTGGCGCTGGACCGGCTCGCCCGGCCCTTCGGCGACGACCCGCGCGACCGCGACCTCTCCGGCGTCCCCGGCGGACTCGCCCGCCAGCTCGTCGGCTTCTGCGTGGTCGGCGTGCTCTCCACGCTCTTCTACCTCGTCCTGTACTCCCTCTTCCGGCTCGGCACCGGCGCCCAGCTCGCCAACGCGGGTGCCCTCCTCGTCTCCGCCGTCGCCAACACGGCCGCCAACCGGCGGCTCACCTTCGGCGTCCGGGGACGCGACCGGGCCGTCCGCCACCAGGCGCAGGGGCTCGTCGTCTTCGCCATCGGCCTCGTCCTGACCAGCGGGTCGCTCGCCGCGCTCGGCGCGGCCACCGGCGACCCGGCGCACTCCACCGAACTCGCCGTGCTCGTCGTCGCCAACCTCGCCGCGACCGTCCTGCGCTTCCTGCTCTTCCGGCTCTGGGTCTTCCCGGAGCGCCGACACCCCACGGGGGCCGACCGATGACCGCAACGACCCCGACCGCGGCGCACGCCGCGCCGACCGCCAGGACCGGGCGGCTCGCCCGGCTGTGGCGCGGCCGCCCCGAGGACGCCCCCTGGGCGCGCCCGGCCTTCCTCGGCCTGCTCGCCGTCACCACCGCGCTCTACCTGTGGAACCTGAGCGCCTCCGGCTACGCCAACTCCTTCTACTCGGCGGCCGTCCAGGCCGGCGGCGAGAGCTGGAAGGCGTTCTTCTTCGGCTCGCTCGACGCGGCCAACGCCATCACCGTCGACAAGCCGCCGGCCGCGCTCTGGCCGATGGCGCTCTCCGTCCGCCTCTTCGGCCTCGGCTCCTGGCAGATCCTGCTGCCCGAGGTGCTGATGGGCGTGGGCACGGTCGCCGTCCTGTACGCGGCCGTCCGCCGCCGCTTCGGGGCGGGTGCCGGACTGATCGCGGGCGCGGTGCTCGCGCTGACCCCGGTCGCCGCGCTGATGTTCCGCTTCAACAACCCGGACGCGCTGCTCGCGCTGCTCATGACCGTGGCCGTGTACGGCGTGCTGCGGGCCCTGGAGCGGGCCGAGGGCGCCGCGAAGTGGCTGGTCCTGGCGGGTGTCGCCTTCGGCTTCGCCTTCCTGACGAAGACCCTCCAGGCGTTCCTGATCCTGCCGCCGCTCGCGCTCGTGTACGCGGTGTGCGCCCCGGCCCGGCCGCTGCGGCGGTTCGGTCAGCTGGGCCTCGCCGGGCTCGCGCTGGTCGTCTCCGGCGGCTGGTGGGTGGCGCTCGTCGAGCTCTGGCCGGCGGCCTCGCGCCCGTACGTCGGCGGCTCGCAGAACAACAGCTTCCTGGAGCTGACCTTCGGCTACAACGGCCTCGGCCGGATCAACGGCAACGAGGTCGGCAGCGTCGGCGGCGGGGGCGGCGGGGGACAGGGCGGCGGCTGGGGCGAGACCGGCCCGCTGCGCATGTTCAACGACTCCATCGGCGGCCAGATCTCCTGGCTGCTCCCGGCCGCGCTGCTGCTGCTCCTCGCCGGGCTCGTCGTCACGTGGCGGGTGCCGCGCACCGACACGGCCCGGGCCGCGTTCCTGGTGTGGGGCGGGGCGCTGCTGATGACGCTGGGCGTCTTCAGCTTCATGGCAGGCATCTTCCACGAGTACTACACGGTGGCCCTGGCGCCGTACCTCGCCGCCCTGATCGGCATGGGCGCGGCGGTGCTGTGGGAGGAGCGGACGAGGTTCGCCGCCTCGGCGGGCCTCGCGGCGGCGGCGGGCGTGACGGCCTGGTGGGGCTGGACGCTCCTGGGCCGGACGCCGGACCACCTGCCGTGGCTGCGCTGGACCGTGCTCGTCGCGGGCGCGGTGGCCGCGCTCGGCCTGCCCGCCGCAGGCCGGGCCGACCGGCGCCTCGGCCTCGCCGCCGCGGGGCTCGGCCTGGCGGCGGGACTCGCGGGGCCGTTCGCGTACACCCTGGAGACGCTCTCCACCGGCCACCAGGGCTCCATCGTCACGGCGGGTCCCGCGGGTGCCGGCTTCGGCGGCCGGGGGCCGGGTGGCGGCGGCCCGCGCATGGACGGTGGTGACGGCGGCCGGAACGGCGGCACGCAGCCCCCGAACGGCTTCCCGGGCGGCGGTCAGGCCCAGGGGGGTCAGTTCCAGGGAGGCCAGTTCCCGGGCGGCCGGATGCAGCCCCCCGGCGGGCAGTTCCAGGGAGGCCAGAACCAGCCCTCCACCGGGCAGAACCAGCCCTCCACCGGGCAGAACCAGCCCTCCACCGGGCAGACCGGCCAGACCGGCCAGGCCCCCGCCGGCCAGATGCCCGGCTTCGGCGAGCGCGGTGGCATGGGTGGGGGCGGGGGCATGGGCGGGCTGCTCAACGGCGCCAGTGTCGGTGCGGAGGCGAAGGAGAAGCTGCTCCAGGACGCCGACGCGTACACCTGGGCCGCCGCCGCGGTCGGCGCCCAGAACGCGGCGAGCTACCAGCTCGCCACCGAGAAGCCCGTCATGGCGATCGGCGGCTTCAACGGCAGCGACCCGTCCCCGACCCTCGCCCAGTTCAAGGAGTACGTCGCCGAGGGGAAGATCCACTACTTCATCGGAAGCGGTGGCGGCGGTGGCATGGGGGGCGGCATGGGCGGCCCCGGCGGCGGTGCCGGCTCCAGCTCCGAGATCAGCACCTGGGTCCAGGAGAACTTCGCCGCCGTCACCGTCGGAAGCGCCACCTTCTACGACCTGACCAGCGAGAAGTAGCCAAGCGCGGGCGGGTTCAGTCAGGTCCGCGGTAAAGCGCTATACAGCGTAAGAGACCTCCTATACGGTGTACGAGCCCTGTTCCTCGTACACCGTATAAGGAGTTTCCATGACGGCCACGCCCACGGCCGCGCCGCAGGCCGCCGGCGGCCACCCGCAGCGCTGGCTGATCCTCGGCGTCATCTGCCTCGCCCAGCTCACCGTCCTCCTCGACAACACCGTCCTCAGCGTCGCCATCCCCTCGCTGACCACGGAGCTGCACGCCTCCACCAGCGACATCCAGTGGATGATCAACGCCTACTCGCTGGTCCAGTCCGGCCTCCTCCTCTCCGCCGGAAACGCCGCCGACCGCTACGGCCGCAAGAAGCTGCTCGCCGTCGGTCTCGCCCTCTTCGGCCTCGGCTCGCTCGCCGCCGGCCTGGCCGACTCCACCGGTCAGCTGATCGCCGCCCGCGCGGGCATGGGCGTCGGCGGAGCGCTCCTGATGACCACCACGCTCGCCGTCGTCATGCAGATCTTCGACGACTCCGAGCGCGTGAAGGCCATCGCGCTCTGGGCCACCGTCAGCTCGCTCGGCTTCGCCGCCGGACCGCTGATCGGCGGCGCGATCCTCAACCACTTCTGGTGGGGGATGATCTTCCTCATCAACATCCCGGTGGCCGTGATCGGCCTGGTCGCCGTCCTCAAGCTGGTCCCCGAGTCGAAGAACCCGCAGGGCGACCGCCCCGACCTGATGGGCGCGCTGCTCTCCACCATTGGCATGACCGCGGCCGTGTACGCGATCATCACCGGCCCCGAGCACGGCTGGACCTCCACCGAGGTGCTGGTCCCGGCCGCGATCGGCGTCGTGGTGCTCGCCGCGTTCGCGCTGTGGGAGCTGCGGACCCCGTACCCGATGCTCGACATGCACTTCTTCCGCAACCAGAAGTTCGTGGGCGCGGTCGCCGGCGCGATCCTCGTGATGTTCGGGATGGGCGGCTCGATGTTCCTGCTCACCCAGCACCTCCAGTTCGTGCTCGGGTACGAGCCGCTGGAGGCGGGCCTGCGGATGGCGCCCCTCGCGCTGACCGTCGTCCTCCTCAACCTCAGCGGCATCGGCCCGCGGATCGTGATGAAGCTCGGCACCCCGCTGACCGTGACGGTCGGCATGACGCTGGTCGCGGCCGGTCTCGCCTCGATCGCCCTGATCGGCGGCGGCTCCGACGGCACGTACTGGGGCATGCTGCTCGGCCTGGTCCTCATGGGCACCGGCCTCGCGGTCTCCAACCCGGCCATGGCCAACGCGATCATGAGCGCGATCCCGCCGGAGAAGGCGGGCGTCGGCGCGGGCGTCAACGGCACCCTTGCCGAGTTCGGCAACGGCCTCGGCGTCGCTGTCCTCGGCGCCGTCCTCAACGCCCGCTTCGCCGCCCTCGTCACCGTCACCGCGGCCTCGCTCCCCGCGGCCCTCGCGGCGGCCGGCGACGAGGCCGAGCGGGCGCGGATCTCCGACGCCTTCGCCTCCGGGCTGCAGACCAGCCAGCTGGTCGGCGCCGCCGCCGTCCTCGTGGGCGGGCTGCTCGCGGCCTTCCTGCTGAAGCGGGCGGAGCGGGTGGAGCAGTCCGCGGCACCCGAGCCCGTCGTCGCTGCCTAGCATGGTGGCGAGCGCCGACGGACGGAGGAACCGCATGGTCAAGGCTGCGGACCGGGAGAAGAACCCGGCGGGCTCCAGCGTCTGGCTGGAGCGGCGGGCCGCCCGCAGCGGCGGCGGCCCGGCCGGGCTCGACCGCGAGCGGATCGTGGCGGCCTCCGTCCGCATGCTCGACCGGGACGGCCTCGGCAAGCTGTCGATGCGCCGGCTCGCGGCCGAGCTCGGGGTCACCGCGATGTCCCTGTACTGGTACGTGGACACCAAGGACGACATCATCGAGTACGCGATCGACACCGTGTACGCCGAGATCGACCTGGACGCGGTCGCCGCCGGCGCCGACTGGCGCGAGCGCCTGCGGACGCTCGCCCTGCACTACCGCCGGATGCTCGTCCGGCACCCGTGGATGTCACCGTGCGCGGGCCAGTACCTGAACATCGGGCCGCACGCGATCGCCGTCGGCGCGAGGATCCAGGAGACGATCCGGGACACCGGGCTGCCGATCGGCCGGCAGCCGAGCGCGATGTCGGCCGTCTTCCAGTTCGTGTACGGCTACGGGACCATCGAGTCGCAGTTCGGGCGGCGGGCCGTCGAGGCCGGGATGGACGCGGACGACTTCTACGAGAAGTCGATCAAGGCGTTCCGGGACGACCCCGCCTTCATGGAGTCGGTCAAGCCGATGGAGGACCTCCTGGAGGAGCGGGCCACGCACGGCTCGGTGTCGGCCATCTGGGACCGGGACTTCGCCTTCGCCCTGGACATCCTCGTCTCGGGCATCGAGGCGATGGTCGACCGGGAGGCCCCGGGAACATGACGGAGCGGCGGGCCGTCCCCTGCCCGCCGCTCCGTTCGTACCCCGGCCGCGCCTCCGCTCGAAGCGCGGCCGGGAGTCTTTCTAGGCGTCCTCCGCCGTGACGGTGCTGCTCTTCAGCGCGACCTCCTTGATGAAGAGCGTCACCAGGAAGGCGAGCAGCGCGAAGGGCGCCGCGTAGAGGAAGACGTCGCCGACGCCGTGGCCGTACGCGCTCTCCATGACCGTGCGGATCGGGGCGGGCAGCTTGTCCATGTCGGGGATGGCGCCGCCGGTGCCGCCCTGGCCCATCGCCGCCGCGGCCTTCGGGCCGAGCTCGGCCATGCCCTCCTTGACGTAGTCGGTGACCCGGTGGGCCATGACCGCGCCGAGCGCCGAGACGCCGATCGCGCCGCCGAGGGAGCGGAAGAAGGTGACGACGGAGGAGGCGGAGCCGAGGTCGGCCGGGGCCACCTGGTTCTGGGTGCAGAGCACCAGGTTCTGCATCATCATGCCGATGCCCAGGCCGAGGACCGCCATGAAGAGGGCGATGTGCCAGTACGGGGTGTCGTACCGCAGGGTGCCCAGGAGGCCGAGGCCCGCGGTGGCGAGCGCGCCGCCGCTGATCAGCCAGGCCTTCCAGCGACCGGTCTTGGTGATGATCAGACCGGAGGCCGTCGAGGAGACGAAGAGGCCGGCGATCATCGGGATGGTGAGGACGCCGGACATGGTCGGCGACTCGTTGCGGGCCAGCTGGAAGTACTGGCTGAAGAAGACCGTGCCGGCGAACATCGCGACGCCGACGAAGAGCGAGGCGAGGGAGGCGAGGGTGATGGTCCGGTTGCGGAAGAGCCGCAGCGGGATGATCGGCTCGGACGCCTTGGACTCGACGAGCACGAAGACCGCGCCGAGCAGCACCGAACCGCCGACCATGGCGGCCGTCTGCCAGGACATCCAGTCGTACTTGTCGCCGGCGAAGGTGACCCAGACGAGCAGCAGGGAGACGGCGGCGCTGATGAAGAAGGCGCCGGCCCAGTCGACCTTGACCTCGCGCTTCACGACGGGGAGCTTGAGGGTCTTCTGGAGGACGATCAGGGCGATGATCGCGAACGGCACGCCGACGTAGAAGCACCAGCGCCAGCCGAGCCACTCGGTGTCGGTGATGACGCCGCCGAGCAGCGGGCCGCCGACGGTGGCGACGGCGAAGACCGCGCCGAGGTAGCCGCTGTAGCGGCCGCGCTCACGGGGGGCGATCATCGCGGCGAGGATGATCTGGGAGAGGGCGGTGAGACCGCCGACGCCGACGCCCTGGACCACGCGGCAGGCGATGAGCATGCCGGTGGACTGGGAGAGACCGGCGACGATCGAGCCCGCGACGTAGATCGTCAGGGCTATCTGGATGAGCAGCTTCTTGGAGAAGAGGTCCGCCAGCTTGCCCCAGAGCGGGGTGGTGGCGGTCATCGACAGCAGGGTCGCGGTGACGACCCAGGTGTAGGCGGACTGGCCGCCCTCCAGGTCGGTGATGATCTGGGGGAGGGCGTTGGAGACGATCGTCGAGGACAGGATGGCGACGAACATCCCGAGCAGCAGCCCGGAGAGCGCCTCCATGATCTGACGGTGCGTCATCGGAGCCGCGGAGTCTCCGGTCTCGGCCGGGGCGCTCCGCACACCGGTGTCGGGTGTGGTCGTAGCCATGAAGTGGGATTCCTCTGGTCTCAAGCGAGTTCGGGCGCGTTCGGGCGCGTTCGGGCACGCCGGGCAGGCGGGCGGGCCGGACGGCCTCACGCGTGGTCGGCGTGGTCAGGCGTGCGTGGCCCGGCAGTCCCCGAAGGAGTCGCGGAGCCGGGCGAGCAGGGTGGTGAGCAGTGCGACGTCGTCGTCGGACCACTCGGCGAGGTAGTGGGTGAAGGCGCCGGTCACCCGGCGGTCGAGCTCGGTGAGCATCGCGAAGCCCTCGGGGCTCAGCCGCAGGATGCGGGAGCGGCCGTCGTCGGGGTCGGGCAGTCGCTCGACCCAGCCGCGGGAGACGGTGTGCGCCACGTGGCGGCTGCACACCGACATGTCCACGGCCATGAGCTCGGCCAGCCGGCTCGTCCGCATGTCGCCGTGGTGCTTGAGCAGGGCGAGCACGGCGGCGGCGCCGCCCTGGCAGTCGCCCGGCAGGACGCGGGCGACCCCGCGCTTCACGGCGCCGAACGCGCTGATGGCGCGGGCGAGGTCCTCGTAGCGGCTGCTCGGCTCCACAAGGACCCCTTCCAACTTGTTGCTTAGGGCAACCATAGAGATGGATGGTTGCTCCAGGCAAACTAAATCGGTCAAACGGCGCTAAAGAATCGGCAAAGGGGAGGCGAGGAGGGGGCGAGGGGGAGGGTCGGGGTCGGCCGGGGCCCGGAGCTTGGGCCCCTCCCTCCGGTTTCGCTAGGGTCCTGGGCCATGGCACACAACCCGCAAGCACCGTACGGCCAGGGCGCCCAGGGCCCCGAGGGCTACGACCCCGCCGGCAGCACCCAGATGTTCCGCGCCTTCGTCGACGAGGGCACCCCGCCGCACCAGCCGCAGCAGGTGGCGGCCGCCTCGGGCGGTCCGCGCGTCGGCGTCATCGCCGGCGTGATCGCCGCGATCGTGGTCGTGGCGGGGGTCGTCTGGCTCGCCGCGTTCTGACACCCGCTCCCCCCGAAGGGGCCGGATCCCGCCGGGACCGGCCCCTTCTTCGTACCCCGGTACTCGTAGGGGCCGGCGGCTACACGGCGTCCAGGGCCGGGGCCAGCTGGGCGAAGGCCCGCACGATCAGGACGAGCGGATCGGCGCCCCCGGCTCCGGCCTCCTCGCTCCAGCGGCGCAGCACCGTGTCGAAGGCGGTGAGCGCCATGCCCGCCGCGAGCCGCGGGTAGAGCGAGTCCGCGGGGTCGAGCCCGAGCCGGACGGCCAGCTCCCCGGCCAGCTCCTCGCGCCAGCCGGCCTCGTGCTCCAGGAAGCGGGCCAGCAGCGCGGGCGTCCGCAGGATCAGCCGGACGACGGGCAGGGTGCGCTCGGCGTGGTCGCCGCAGGCGGCGAGCGGCACGGAGACCGCGTGCAGCAGCGCGGCCGAGGGCCGCTCGCCGGCCGGTCGGGCGGCCAGCTCGGCCCGCATGTCGGCGCCCATCCCGGCCAGGAACTGGACGACGACGTCGTCCTTGGACGCGAAGTAGCGGAAGAAGGTCCGCTTGGAGACGCCGACGGCCGTCGCGATCTCGTCGACCGTCACCGCCTCGAAGCCCCGGTGCGCGAAGAGCTGGAGCGCGGTCTCGGTCAGCTCCGTGGCCACCAGCTCCCGCTTGCGCTGAGCGAGCGTCACGGCGCGCGGGGCGGGGCCGGGCGCGGTGCGGCCGGGCGCGCTGGGACGGGACGCGGCGGACGCGGACGCGCTGGGGCCGGATCCGGCAGGGCCGGGCGCGGCGGGGCCGGGCGCGGCGAAACCGGACGCGCTGGGGCTGGGTGCGGTGGGGCCGGATCCGGCAGGGCCGGGCGCGGCGGGGCCAGGCGCGCTGGGGCCGGGTGCGGCGGAGCCGGCCGCCGTGGGACCGGACGTGGCGGAACCGGACTCCGTGGGACCGGCCGCCGTGGGGCCGGACGTGGCGGAACCGGACTCCGTGGGGCCGGACGTGGCGGGCGCGGGGCCGGGTGCAGTGCTCACGTGTCGATGCTAACGCGGTGCCGTCGATGTCACCCATCGGCATGTTTGACACCGGGTGACATCAAAGGCAGTGTGTGTCGCATGAGTCGTACGCCAACGCGGCACTGGACCGCCGACAACATCCCCGACCTCACCGGCCGGATCCACGTCGTCACCGGGGCCACCGGCGGCCTCGGCCTCGCGACCACCCGCGCCCTCGCCCTGCGGGGCGGCCGGGTGGTCCTCGCCGTACGGGACGAGGAGAAGGGGCACCGAGCCGTCGCCGGTCTCGCCGCCGAGGGGATCGCCCCGGACCTCCTGACCGTCCGCCGGATCGACCTCGCCGACCTCGGCTCGGTGCGCGCCTTCGCCGAGGGCCTGCGGGCCGAGCACCCGAGGCTGGACGTCCTCGTCAACAACGCGGGCGTGATGGGGCCGCCCCGCACGCTCAGCGCCCAGGGCCACGAGCTCCAGTTCGCCGCCAACCACCTCGGCCACTTCGCCCTCACCGGCCTGCTCCTGGACCGCCTGCCGGACGGCGGCCGGGTCGTCACGGTCAGCTCGCTGGTGCACCGGCAGGGCGAGCTGCGCCTCGACGACCCCGCCTCCCTCACCGGCGAGCGCGGCTACGCCCCGATGGCCTTCTACAACCGCTCGAAGCTCGCCAACGCGGTCTTCGGCCACGAGCTGCACCACAGGCTCACCGCCGCCGGCAGCCCGGTCCGCAGCGTCCTCGCCCATCCCGGCTACACGGCCACCGGCCTGCAGACCCGTGACGTCACCGGCCTCGCGCGCTTCTTCTACGGCCGGATCGGCAATCCGCTCCTCGCCCAGCGCCCGGAGCGCGGCGCCCTGCCCCAGCTGTACGCGGCGACCGCCCCGGAGGCGGCCGGCGGGGAGTTCATCGGCCCGGACGGCCTGGGTGAGCTGCGCGGCTCCCCGACCCGGGTGAAGCCCTCGGCGACGGCGGCCGACCCGGAGACGGGCCGCCGCCTCTGGGACCTCTCCGAGGAGCTGACGGGGGTGCGGTACGGGCTCACCGCCAGCTAGCGGTCACCTCGCGGGTGTCGACGCGCATGCCGAGCGGCACCCGCCAGGACTCCACGCAGACCGTGTACGTCCGCTTCCGCGTCGCCCCGGCGGCGATCGGGGCCGGCAGCGGCTGGGTGGTGGTGACCGTGCCCCAGTCGATGCCGAGCGCGCCGATGACGTGGGTGGCGAAGCTCGCGGTGCCGGACGTGGCGGGGGAGCCGCCGGTGTTCCGGAAGGTCACGGTGACCTGCTCGCACCAGCGCTGCTCGCCGTCCGCGGTGACCGGCTCGGAGACCGTGAGCACGGCCGGGCCGGGCGAGGGCGTCGGCGTGGACGGCCGGGGCGACGAGGTGGTGGGCCGGGGCGTGGGAGTGGCGTCGGGGGTACGGGGCGGCGCCGTGGTCGCGCCGGACGAGGAGCCGCCGCCGGATGACCCGCCGGACGGCGCCCCCGACTCCGTACGCCCTCCGGAACCGCCGCCGGGACCCGTGCCGGACCCCGAACCGGACCCGGAGGAACCCGCGCCGGTGCCGGAGCCCGCCCGGGTGCCCGGGCCGGAGTCCGTGCCCGTACCGGTCGAGGGCGACTCCCCCGGGGGTGCCGGGGATTCCGCGGCGCCCGGGGGCGGGGAGGAGGTGCTGGAGGTGGTGCCGCTCGCCGTGGGGCTGTCCAGCGGGACCAGGGTGACCGCGCCCGAGGGGGCGACCGCGCCGCCGGGCGAGGGACCGGCGCCGACCGCCGTGAACCCCTCGCCGTCTCCTCCGCCTCCACACGCGGTGAGCGCTCCGCCGAGGCAGAGCGCCACCGCCACGAGTACCGGCTGCTTCCTGCGCCTCATGCGCCCCAGTGTGGCTGACGGAACGTCAACAAGGGGCGCATTCGCGGAAGTCGACCGGAATCCGGCTGGACGTCAGTCGGAGATCAGGCCCTCGCGGAGCTGGGCCAGCGTGCGGGTGAGCAGCCGCGAGACGTGCATCTGCGAGATGCCGACCTCCTCGCCGATCTGCGACTGGGTCATGTTCGCGAAGAACCGGAGCATGATGATCTGCCGCTCCCGGGGCGGGAGTTTGGCGAGCAGCGGCTTGAGGGACTCGCGGTACTCGACGCCCTCCAGGGCCGTGTCCTCGTAGCCGAGGCGGTCCGCGAGGGAGCCCTCGCCGCCGTCGTCCTCCGGGGAGGGCGAGTCGAGCGAGGAGGCCGTGTACGCGTTGCCGACCGCGAGGCCGTCGACGACGTCCTCCTCCGACACCCCAAGGACGGCGGCGAGTTCGGGCACCGTCGGCGAGCGGTCGAGCTTCTGCGCCAGCTCGTCGCTGGCCTTGGTGAGGGCGAGCCGCAGCTCCTGGAGCCGGCGCGGCACCCGCACCGACCAGGAGGTGTCGCGGAAGAAGCGCTTGATCTCGCCGACGACCGTCGGCATCGCGAACGTCGGGAACTCCACGCCCCGTTCGCAGTCGAAGCGGTCGATCGCCTTGATCAGGCCGATGGTGCCGACCTGGACGATGTCCTCCATCGGCTCGTTGCGCGAGCGGAAGCGGGCCGCCGCGTACCGCACGAGCGGGAGGTTCAGCTCGATGAGGGTGTCGCGGACGTAGGTCCGCTCCGGGCTGTCGGCGGCGGCCCCCTCGGTGTCGAGGGCGCGCAGCCGCAGGAACAGGGAGCGGGAGAGGGTGCGGGTGTCGAGCGCCTCCGGGGCGACGACGGGCGGCGGCGGGGCCGGCAGCGCCCCGCTCTCGGCGGCGGTGGACGCCGTCGTCTGCGTGGGCACGGGCTCGGGCACGAGGACCGGAACGGGCGTGAGCGTGAGCACCTTCGAGCTGCCCTGATCTGCGGACATGCCACCCCCTAGAGGTCGCGGACGGTCGCGGTGGGCCGCGACCATCGGAGGAACGCAGCTTCCACCTGAATACCGGCCGTGGGGCTGCGGCAAACGCGTCCCCAGCAGAATGTCACATGTCGGCAACACGCTGTAGTGACTTGTCGACAAGGAGTGGGCGCATATCCGCAGGAAACAAGGGGTGTACGGCATTTGGGGTGGCGCCGAACTGCTCCGAACCGGTCTACCCGTTCCGGTTACGCCTCGATCCTGTTTGCGGATCTCAACCGGGCGAAGCTCCGGGCGAGGAGCCTTGACACGTGCATCTGCGAGACCCCGAGCTCCTGGCTGATCTGGGACTGCGTCAAGTTGCTGTAGTAGCGCAGCATCAGGATCCGCTGCTCGCGCTCGGGCAGCTGGACGAGCAGGTGCCGGACCAGGTCGCGGTGCTCGACGCCGGCCAGCGCAGGGTCCTCGTAGCCGAGCCGGTCGAGCAGTCCGGGCAGCCCGTCGCCCTCCTGCGCCGCCTCCAGGGAGGTGGCGTGGTAGGACCGTCCGGCCTCGATGCAGGCGAGCACCTCGTCCTCGCCGATCCGCAGCCGTTCGGCGATCTCGGCGGTGGTGGGGGAGCGTCCGTGAGCCGTCGTCAGGTCCTCGGTGGCGCCGTTCACCTGCACCCACAGCTCGTGCAGCCGACGCGGCACGTGCACGGTGCGGACGTTGTCCCGGAAGTACCGCTTGATCTCGCCGACCACGGTGGGCATGGCGAAGGTCGGGAACTGCACCCCGCGGTCCGGGTCGAAGCGGTCGATCGCGTTGATCAGCCCGATGGTGCCGACCTGGACGACGTCCTCCATCGGCTCGTTGCGCGAGCGGAAGCGGGCCGCCGCGTACCGCACCAGCGGGAGGTTGGCCTCGATGAGCGCCCCGCGCACCCGGTCGTGCTCGGGAGTCCCCGGCTCCAGGTTCTTGAGCTGCCCGAACAGCACCTGGGTGAGGGCCCGGGTGTCGGCGCCGCGGCTGCTCCGGGGGCGGGGGGTGTCCGCCGCCCCGGCTCCCTCGTGCTGGGGCGGGACCTGAGGCGCTGTACTGGCCGGCACGTTCACGCCACCCCTTTGGCTGGTGTAGCTGGCTATGGGTCAACTACAGGCAAACGATCAATTCATCCATCAAAAGCGGTCATAGCATCACAAGACATGTCCACTGTGTGCAAGCACCGCATAACCACGTGTTGAAGGCATGGTGGACGAAAAAGCGGAGGCCAGAGGCGCCTGAGGTGGAAACGCGCGAGACCCCCCGCCCGTACGGCGGGGGGTCTCGGAGACGCGCGGGGCCGAACGGCCCGGATCAGCCCTCGAAGGGGTAGTCCGCGATCACCCAGGTGGAGAACTCGCGCCACAGCCCGACACCGGCCTGGTGCGCCGGGTGGTCCAGGTAGCGCTGGAGCGCCTCCAGGTCCTCCACGGCCGAGTTGATCGCGAAGTCGTAGGCGATCGGCCGGTCCGACACGTTCCAGTCGCACTCCCAGAACCGCAGCTCGGGGATCTGCCCGCCGAGCGCGCGGAACGCCTCGACGCCGGCGACGACGCGCGGCTCGTCGCGCTTGACGCCCTCGTCGAGCTTGAAGAGGACCAGATGGCGGATCACGGAGGGCTCCTAGTTGATGAGTTCGGTCATGAACTCTCCGACACCCTTGGCGGCGCTGGAAAGGCCCTCGAACCCTATCTGGACCAGCTCCGCGGAGCGGTCCGGGGCCGTGATGATGGCGTACAGGATGAAGACCCCGAACGCGTAGACCGCGACCTTCCTCGCCTGGGACATCGGCCCCTCCCCTCCCCGTACCGTCACCCCGCCTCGGCGGTGGCCCACTCTAACCGAGGCTTTATGGACCAAGGGCCCGGCGTTCGGGGTCTTTCGCCGTCCCCCGGAAGGGTGAGGGGGGAGCAGGATGGATGTCGAGCCCGGCGGATCTGGCAGGAATCCGCGGGGCACATGGAACCGGACCGCACTGCGGGGTCCGCGCCGCGAGCTTCCCCCTGACTGCGGCGCAGGACTTGTCGGACCGGTTCTCATCGGGGGGAGCGGCTTGTCCCCCCGATGCCGCTCCCCCCGTCCTCTTCCAGGGCGGACGGCACGAGAGAGGGCCCCGGCGGCGCGCCGGGGCCCTCTCCCGTACGCGGTCGTACCCGTCGCGGCAACGCCGAAGGGCCCGACGCTTTCGCGTCGGGCCCTTCGTAGTGGCGGTAGCGGAGGGATTTGAACCCTCGGTGAGTTTCCCCACACTCGCTTTCGAGGCGAGCTCCTTCGGCCGCTCGGACACGCTACCGAGAGAGAGCTTAGCCCAAAGTCGGCCAGGCAAGAAATCCGTATCCCCGCGCAGGTCAGCGGGTGCTTCGACGGGTGGCCGACGGGTGGCCGACGGGTGCTCAGCGGGTGCGGAAGAAGGCCGTGAGCTGCTCCGCGCACTCCTCGCCGAGGACGCCGCGGACGACCTCGGGGCGGTGGTTGAGGCGCTGGTCGCGGACGAGGTCCCAGAGGGAGCCGGCGGCGCCCGCCTTCTCGTCGTCGGCGCCGTAGACGACCCGCGCGACCCGGGACTGGACCAGGGCGCCCGCGCACATCACGCAGGGCTCCAGGGTCACGACGAGGGTGCAGCCGGTCAGCCGCCACTCGCCGGTGGCGGCGGCGGCCCGGCGCAGGGCCAGGACCTCCGCGTGGGCGGTCGGATCGCCGGTCGCCTCCCGCTCGTTGCGGCCGAGGGAGAGGACCTCGCCGGAGGGGGCGAGCACGACCGCGCCGACCGGTACGTCACCGGCCGGCACGGCCGCGGCGGCCTCGGCGAGGGCGAGGCGCATGGCGTCCCGCCAGGATTCCGGCACGGGGCCGGGTGCCGCGGACTGCACTAGCGGACGGCCTCCAGGATGTCGGAGGCGCCGATGGCGTCGGCGATCTCCCCGAGGGCGTCCTCGGTCAGCCCGAGCAGGGTCCGCTCCGGCATGCCGAGGTCCGCGAGGATCCGGCCGTCGCCGAGCGGGCCGGCCGGCGCGATGCCGGCGCTGCCGGCGGAGGCGTCGTCCTCGTCACGGTCCTCGCCGGCCGCGTGCTCCGGCTCGCCGTCCTCGGTGCCGTCCAGGTCCGCGAGCTTGTCGAGCTCGTCCAGCTCGCGGTCCGGGTCGTCGTCGCCGAGCAGTTCCGAGGTGAGGATCTCCCCGTACGAGGAGCGGGCCGCGGCCGCCGCGTGGGAGACGTAGACCCGGGGGTCGTCCTCTCCGTCGACGCGGACGACGCCGAACCACGCGTCCTCCTGCTCGATGAAGACGAGGACGGTCTCCCCTTCGTCGGCCGCCGCCTCACGGGCGAGATCGACCAGGTCCGCCAGCGTCTCCACGTCGTCGAGCTCCGTATCGCTCGCTTCCCACCCGTCTTCGGTGCGCGCGAGCAGTGCGGCGAAGTACACCTGACTCTCCCACTGATCAGAGGTGTGATGATCCGGCGGCGCGCTCCTGAGCCCCGCCCAATCGGCATCGTGACAGAAACGACGGCCTCAGGAGAGGTCTTCGGCTCTTGCGTCGTGCATCAGTCTGAACCACACCGCGTTCGGGTGGGCGTACGACCCCGGCGCACAGAGGGGGCGCACGGCGGGCGCGGGCCGGGCGGGTGCGGCGGGGGCCGCCCGGGCCGCGCCCGGGGCCCGGTGCGCTCACCAGCGGAAGGTGCGCATGCGCATGGCCTGTCTCATCCGGGCCGCCCGGGCGCGCCGCGGCTGGACGCGGTCGCGCAGCGCCTTCGCCTCGCCGAGCTCGCGGAGGAACTGGGCGCGGCGCCTGCGGCGCTCCGCGTCGGTCTCCGTGCCGGTCTCCGGCTGTGTCTCCGGCGCCCGGGGCTCCGTGTCGGCCCCGGCCTGGCCGGATCTGTTCTTCGGGTCGGGCATCGGCCACACCACCCCATCGCTGGGTCCCTGTGCTCCCCACCTTGCCGCAGCGGTCCGGATCCATGCCAGTGGTAGGTCACCGACTTGCCAGGCCCGTGGGAGCGCCGGGGCGCAGGTCCGGGACGGGGCGGTGTCTTCCGTGCCCCGGCCCGGGTCGGGGACGGTGTCGCCCGTGCCCCGGTCCGGGTCGGTGTGGACGGCGCACGGCGCGGGCTACTGTTGAGTCATGCGTCTCCACGTCGTCGATCACCCGCTGGTCGCCCACAAGCTCACCACCCTGCGCGACAAGCGCACGGACTCCCCGACCTTCCGCCGGCTCGCCGACGAGCTGGTCACCCTGCTCGCCTACGAGGCGACCAGGGACGTGCGGACCGAGCGGGTCGACATCGAGACCCCCGTGACGCCGACGACCGGCGTGAAGCTGTCGTACCCGCGTCCGCTGGTGGTGCCGATCCTGCGCGCCGGGCTCGGCATGCTGGACGGCATGGTGCGGCTGCTCCCGACCGCCGAGGTCGGCTTCCTGGGCATGATCCGCAACGAGGAGACGCTGGAGGCGTCGACGTACGCCACCCGGATGCCGGAGGACCTGTCCGGGCGCCAGGTGTACGTGCTCGACCCGATGCTGGCGACCGGCGGCACGCTGGTCGCGGCGATCCAGGAGCTGATCCGGCGCGGCGCGGACGACGTCACGGCCGTGGTGCTGCTGGCGGCCCCGGAGGGCGTCGCGGTCATGGAGCGCGAGCTGGCGGGGACGCCGGTGACGGTCGTGACGGCCTCGGTCGACGAGCGGCTCAACGAGCACGGCTACATCGTCCCGGGCCTCGGCGACGCCGGTGACCGGATGTACGGCACCGCCGAGTAGCGGTGCCCCCGGGCCCGGCGGCCGCCGGGTTCAGCAGCGGGTCGGTGCCGGCTTGGGCTTGTTGAGGGCCACCAGTGCCGCGTCCGCGGTCGCCTTGGGCGACAGGGCCTTGAAGGCCGTACCGATGATCAGGTCGACGTCCGCCGTGGTGCGGGCGTCGACCTTCGTCGTGGCGCCCGCGAGTTGGGTGCCGAGGACGGCGAAGGAGCCCTTGGTGGCGGCCGGGGCGCCCAGCAGCAGTCCGGCGCCGGTGACCTTCTTGTCGTAGGCGGCGGGGGCGTTCCCGATCTTGCCGATGGCGAAGCCGCGCTTCTTCAGCTCGTCCGCGGTGGCCTTGGCGAGCCCCTTGCGCGGGGTCGCGTTGTAGACGTTCACCGTGACCTGCGCGGGCTTCGGCGGCTTGGCGGCGGCGGGGGTGGCGCTCGGCGCGGGTGCGGGCTTGCAGTCGGCCTGCTTGCCGGCGGTGGTCTTCCTGGTGTCGTCGCCACCGGAGAAGACGTCGACGAGCTGGAGCGTGCCCCAGCCGGCCGCGCCGAGCACGACCACGGCGGCGGCGGAGGCCAGGACGATCCTGCGCCGGCGGTGGGGTCGACGCATGCGCGGGTAGACATCCCCCGTGATGCGGTACTTTCCGCCCATGCCGGGGGGAGTGAGCATGCTCATGGGCGCAGCGTAATGCCGCCCGTGCGCGATGCCTACTTGATGATCATGTGATCACGGCCGGATGGGGGCGAACTGCCCCCGAAAGGATCAGCGCGCGACGGCCTCCGGCGAGGCGTCAGTCCAGTTCGAGCACGCGGGCGTGGAGCACCTGGCGCTGCTGGAGGGCCGCGCGGACGGCGCGGTGCAGTCCGTCCTCGAGGTACAGGTCGCCCTGCCACTTCACCACGTGCGCGAAGAGGTCGCCGTAGAAGGTGGAGTCCTCCGCGAGCAGGGTCTCCAGGTCCAGCTGGCCCTTGGTGGTGACGAGCTGGTCGAGGCGGACCGGGCGCGGGGCGACGTCCGCCCACTGCCGGGTGCTTTCCCGGCCGTGGTCGGGATACGGCCGGCCGTTTCCGATGCGCTTGAAGATCACACGGAAAGCCTACCGGGCGAGCGGCTCCCGGCGCAGCCACGCGGCACCGATGGGATGCTGGTGCAGACCATGACATAAGCGACATTGGGGTGCCGCATGAGCGAGACGGAGCAGCCGCCGACGACCCCGGAACGGCCGCCGGCGCCCCCGGAGCCGGTGCCGGGGCCGGTCGCGGAGATCGCCGCCGGGTACGCCTTCGAGGGCCCCGCGCTCGACCTGGGCGCCGTGCTGTGGGACGGCGTCTGTCACCCGGACGCGCGGGTGCGGATCCCGCTGCCCGTCCTCAACCGGCACGGCCTCGTCGCGGGCGCCACCGGCACCGGCAAGACCAAGACCCTCCAGCTGGTCGCCGAACAGCTCTCCGCCCAGGGCGTCCCGGTCTTCCTCGCCGACATCAAGGGCGACGTCTCCGGCGTCTCCGCCCCCGGCCGGGACGGCGAGAAGGTGCGGGAGCGGGCCGCGCAGGTCGGCCAGGAGTGGACGCCCACCGGATTCCCCTGCGCGTTCTACGGCCTCGGCGGCATCGGCCCTGGCGTCCCGGTCCGCGCCACGGTCACCAGCTTCGGCCCGGTGCTGCTCTCCAAGGTGCTCCAGCTGAACCGGACGCAGGAGCAGTCCCTCGGCCTGATCTTCCACTACGCCGACTCCAAGGGCCTGGAGCTGGTCGACCTGAAGGACCTGCGGGCCGTGGTCGCCTTCCTCGTCTCGGACGTCGGCAAGCCCGAACTGAAGGGGATCGGCGGCCTGTCGACGGTGACCGCGGGGGTGATCCTGCGCGCGCTGACCGCCTTCGAGCAGCAGGGCGCGGCCGGCTTCTTCGGGGAGCCGGAGTTCGACACCGCGGAGTTCCTGCGGACCGCCCCGGACGGGCGGGGGACGGTCTCCGTCCTGGAGCTGCCGTCCGTGCAGGAGCAGCCGCAGCTCTTCTCCACCTTCCTGATGTGGCTGCTCGCGGACCTCTTCCACGACCTGCCGGAGGTCGGCGACCTGGAGAAGCCGAAGCTGGTCTTCTTCTTCGACGAGGCCCACCTCCTCTTCAAGGGGGCGTCGAAGGCGTTCCTGGAGTCGATCACGCAGACGGTCCGGCTGATCCGGTCCAAGGGCGTGGGCGTCTTCTTCGTCACCCAGACCCCCAAGGACGTGCCGGCGGACGTCCTCGCCCAGCTCGGCAACCGGGTGCAGCACGCGCTGCGCGCCTTCACCCCGGACGACGCCAAGGCCCTGAAGGCGACGGTGCGGACCTTCCCCGACTCGGCCTACGACCTGGAGGAGGTGCTGACCTCGCTCGGTACGGGCGAGGCGGTGGTCACCGTACTGAGCGAGCGGGGCGCGCCGACGCCGGTGGCCGCGACCCGGCTGCGGGCGCCGGAGTCCCTGATGGGTCCGGTCGACCCGGCCGTGCTGGAGGCGGCGGTGAAGGGCTCGCCGCTGTACGGGCGGTACGCGCAGGCGGTGGACCGCGAGTCGGCCTACGAGCGGCTCTCGGCGGACGAGGCGGCGCGCTCCGCGCGGGCTGCGGAGACCGCGGCCCGCGCGGAGCGGGAGAAGGCGGAGCGGGAGGCCGCGAAGAAGGCGGCGGGAACGGAGCGGGCGAGGGCCCCGGAGGAGGAGCCCTCGCTCGTCGATCAGGTCGTCGGCAGCGGGATGTTCAAGTCCCTCGCCCGGTCGATCGGCACCCAGCTGGGCCGGGAGATCAGCCGCTCGATCTTCGGCACGGCCCGCCGCCGGCGCTGAACCACCCGGCTCGCGTCCGGACCTACTCGGTCACGCCGTGGTCGTGGTCGTGGCCGCCGCCCGCCGTGCCGCCGGCGGTCGGCACGGAGTCGACCGGCTTGCGCAGCGAGGAGATGTCGTGGGCGTAGGTGCCCACGGCGTTGGCGATGACGTCGATGTTGGCGTCGAACGCCTTCATGTTGACGTTGGTGATGTCGTCGCCCTTGGCGTGGTAGTTCACGTCGTAGGCGACGCCCGCCTCACCGCCGAACAGGGCGGCCTGCTCGGGGGACTTGATGCCCTCGGCGCCGGTGAAGGTGCCGCCGGAGGCGATGCCGGCGTCGACGAACGGGCCGTAGTCGGAGCGGCCGTCGAAGTCGGTGCCCAGGTGCGGGAGACCCTGCTTGTCCATGAAGTCGGTGATGTCGCGCTCCAGCTGGGCCGAGCCCGCCGGGCCCGCCTCGGCGCCCACGCCGTCCGAGTTGTCGCCGTCGTACACGAACAGGCCGTAGTTCGGCGAGGCGATCATGTCGAAGTTCAGGTAGAGCTTGATCTCCTTCCTGTCGAGCTCCGACAGGTTGGCGACGTAGTGCTCGGCGCCGAGCAGGCCGTTCTCCTCCGCGGACCACCAGGCGAAGCGGACCTTGTTGCGGACCTTGTCCTTCGACTGCGCCAGCTCCAGGGCGGCCTGGAGGATGCCGGCGGAGCCGGAGCCGTTGTCGTTGATGCCGGGGCCGGCGGTGACGGAGTCGAGGTGCGCGCCGAGCATCACGGTGTTGGCGGCGTTGCCGCCCTTGGTCTCCGCGATGACGTTGTTGGTGGAGCGCTTCTCGTTGAGCTGGCGGACCTCGAAGGAGAGGTTCACCGCGCCCTTGGCGAGGTCGGCGGCGAGCTGCTCGCCCTCGGCCTGGGAGAGGCCCGCGGTCGGGATCTTGCCGGCGTCGGCGGCGCCGAGGGTGCCGGAGAGCAGGCCCGCGGTGTTGTTGTAGACGATCGCGCCGACGGCACCGGCCGCGGCGGCGTTCTCCTGCTTGGCGGCGAAGGTGCAGCCGCCGCGCTTGATCAGGGCGATCTTGCCGGTGAAGGTGCCGGAGGCGAAGTCGCCCGGCTCGCAGCCGGTGGTGCCGTCGGCGTCGACCGGGACGGCGGCCAGCGCGGCGGTGAGGCCGCCGACCGGGGTGGACTTGGTGTAGGTCATCGCCCGGATGTCGAGCGCGCGGGGCGCGGAGCCGAGGACGGAGGCCTTCTCGGCGAGGGTCTCGGTGTAGACGAAGTCGAACTTCTGGTACGAGACGTTGTAGCCGGCCTTCTTGAGCGTCGTGTAGACGTAGGCGGCCGAGGCGTCGTGGCCGAGGGAGCCGGCCGCGCGGTGACCGCCGGCGGAGTCGGCTATGGCCTGGAACTTCTGCAGGTGCTTGAAGGCGTCCTTGCCGGTGGTCTCGCGGACCAGCTTCTTCGCCAGCTTCGCGGCGTCCCGGGCGGGCGCTGCGGCGGGGTCCTTGACGGCGGTGGCCGGCGAGGCGAGGACCAGGGGAGTGGCGAGGGCCGCCGCGGCGAGGATGGCCGCGGCGCGACGCTGTGTTGCGTTCACAGAAGTCCTTCCCGATGGGGACGAGGTTGAGGGGAAGTTAGCCACCGTGAGGGTGTTCTGTGAACACGTTCGGCGCAATTCATGTCACCTTGAACAGGATTGACATCTGGAATTCTCAGTTCCCGGACGATTTGCTGTCCTTGGCGGCTTTCGTGGCCGCTTCGTCGGCGGCGGCGGAGCGGTGGCCGCCCTCCTCGCCGTACGCTCCGGTCGTCTTCCGCCGGCCCCCGGGCCGGGGACACGTCGAGGGACGCGGCGAGCGGGGAGCGGCCGGTGCGCGCGTCGGTGGCGGGCCGCCGGGCGAGGGGGGTCCCGGGGCCCTGGGTGCCCGGGGTGCTCTCGGGGCTCATGCTTCGATGATCCCGCCGCGGGCGCGGGGCCGCCCGGTGGAGTCAGCCGTCCGCGAAGCGCTCCAGGGCCTCGACGACCAGCCGGCGGGTCTCCCCGCCGCCCAGGTGGCCCGCCCGCTCGACCACGCGCAGCTCGGCGTCGGGCCAGGCGCGGGAGAGCTCCCAGGCGGTGGTGAGCGGCCCGCCCATGTCGAGCCGGCCGTGGATCAGCACGCCGGGGATGCCGGCGAGCCGGTGGGCGTCCCTGATCAGCGCGCCCTCCTCCAGGAAGGCGCCGTGCGCGAAGTAGTGGGAGCAGATCCGGACGAAGCCGAGCCGGGTGTCGTCGACGCGGTCGGTGTACGGGGTTCCCATGCCCTCCATCGACAGGACGGCGTCCTCCCAGGCGCACCAGTCGGCCGCGGCCCGCTCCCGGACGGCCCGGTCGGGGTGGTTCATCCGGGCCGCGTAGGCGCCGACCGGGTCCTCCGCGTGGTCCACGCCGGCCCGGAACCGCTCGTGCGCCTCGGGGAAGAAGCGGCCGACGCCCTCGTACAGCCAGGCCGTCTCGGAGCGGCGGGTGGTGGTGACGGCGGGGATGACGATCTCGCTGACCCGCTCCGGGTGCGCCTGCGCGTAGGCCAGGATCAGCGTCGAGCCCCAGGAGCCGCCGTACAGCAGCCAGCGGTCGACGCCCAGGTGGGCGCGGAGCCGCTCCATGTCGGCCACCAGGTGGGCGGTGGTGTTCACCGAGAGGTCGGCGGCGGGGTCGCTCGCGTGCGGCAGGGAGCGCCCGCAGCCGCGCTGGTCGAACAGGACGATCCGGTACTTCTCCGGGTCGAAGAGCCGGGTGGAACCGGGGGAGGACCCGGAGCCCGGCCCGCCGTGCACGACGAGCGCGGGCTTGCCGTCCGGGTTGCCGTGGACCTCGTAGTGGACGCGGTTGCCGTCGCCGACGTCGAGCAGGCCGGTCGCGTACGGGCTGGTCTGGGGGCGCATCCGCCCGACGTTACTCGGCGCCGACGATCCGGGTCTCCGGGTTTTCGCACCAGCGCAGGACGGCCGGCCAGGGCCCGAAGCCGGTGTCGGGGTTGAGGTGCCCGCCGCCCGCGACGAGGTCCGGGTCGAGGCCGAGCGGGGTGCCGTAGTGCGCGTCGGCGCCCTCGGGGCAGTACGGGTCGCCGTCGCCGTACACGAGCCGTGCCGCCACCCCCTCCTCGGCGAGGTCGAGGCCGTCGGCGAAGGCGGCGATCTCGGGGATGGAGGCGGTGACGCCGGGGGAGGGCGGGGCGACGAGCAGCACCCGGTCGCCGGCCGGCCGGCGCGCGCCCGCGCGCAGCCAGAGCAGCACGGACAGGCTGTGCGCCAGGACGACGAACTCGCCCTCGGCCGGCCGCTCGCCGTGCTTCTCCAGGGCCGCCAGCCAGTCGTCGAGGACGGGCGCGTCCGGCTCGGGCAGCTGCGGATGGCGGACCTCGTGGCCCCGGGCGCGCAGCTCGCCGGCGAGCCAGTGCTGCCAGTGCCCGGCGGGCCGGTGGTTCTGGAAGCCGTGGAGGATGAGGAAGGTCTTCGGCGCGGTGGTCATGGGGCGATCGTGGGTCGTCGCCGGAGGCCCGGTCCAGGGGATTCCGAGGGGTGGACGGGCGGGGCGACGGGGTGGACGGGCGGGGCGCCGCCCTACGTCCGCAGTGCGAGCAGCTGCCGCACCCCCGCCTTGACCCGCTCGGCGGGCAGCCCCTGCTCCACCGTGAGGTGGTGCATGAGGTCCGGCGAGAAGGACCCCAGGAGGAGGTGGGCGAGCAGCGCGGAGTCGGCGCCGGGCCGGATGCGGGACAGCAGCATCGCGACGTGCGTGTGCATGACCTGGTAGGCGCCGCTGTGGTAGCGCGCGCGGGGGGCGGCCGAGTGCGCGGCGAGCAGGATGGCGCGCTGCTCGGCGACCCGGTCGACGAGCGCGTCGAGGAAGGCGTCGAGCCGTTCGCCGGCGGGGGCGCCGGGGCCGAGCGGCGGCGGGCCGCTCATGTACGCCTCCTGGAACTGGCGCTCGCGGTCGTCGAGGAGCGCCCACAGCAGCTGGGAGACGTCGCCGAAGCGGCGGTAGACGGTGCCGACGCCGATGCCGCTGGCGTGGGCCACCTGGTTCATGGTGACGGCGTCGGGGCCCTTCTCGGCGACGATCCGGGCGGCGGCGTCGAGGATCCTGCGCCGGTTGCGGGCGGCGTCGGCGCGCTCGGTGGCGGGGCCGGCGGCCGGTCCGGTGCCGGGCGCGGCCGGCAGCACGGTGAGCAGCGGCGGGGATCCGTCGCCGGTCCCCGGTGTGCCCGGTGTTCTCGTGCCCATCGGCCCGTCCCTGCCCTTCCTCGCGCCCCCGGTCGTCGGTCTCCCCGTCCTTCGAGCATACCTGCCCCGGTTGCCATCCGGATTGCTATCCGTTTAGGCTCGCCCCAGCTAAACGGAAACGAATCCACTTAGTCGGTCCGCAGGGATCGGTCCGCAGCGAGGAGCCCGTCATGTCCGTCAAGGTCGCCGTCGTCTACTACTCGTCCACCGGTGCCGTGCACCAGCTCGCCCAGGCGGTCGCCGAAGGCGCGGAGAAGGCCGGCGCCGAGGTGCGCCTGCGCCGGGTCCCCGAGCTGGCCCCGGACGCCGCGATCGACGCCAACCCGGCCTGGCGCGCCCACGTCGACGCCACCGCCGGCGTCGAGCTCGCCACCCTCGACGACCTGGAATGGGCGGACGCGTACGCGCTCGGCTCGCCCACCCGCTTCGGCAACGTGGCGGCCCAGCTCAAGCAGTACGTCGACACCACCGGCGGCCTGTGGCAGCGCGGCGTCATGGCGGACAAGCCCGCCACCGCCTTCACCAGCGCCCACAACCTCCACGGCGGCAACGAGTCCACGCTGCTCGCCCTCTACAACACCTTCCACCACTGGGGCTCGGTCATCGTCTCCCCCGGCTTCACGGACCCCGCCGTCTACGCGGCCGGCGGCAACCCGTACGGCACCGCCCACCCCGCCGCCAACGGCGCCCCCGCCGAGAACGTCCTGGCCGCCGCCCGCTACCAGGGCACCCGCCTCACCACGATCGCCAAGCGCCTGAAGGGCCTCCCGGTCGACTGACCCCCTCCCCCGCACACGCGCGCACCCCCGGCGGAAGGCTTCCACCGGGGGTGCGTACGCGTCGTACGGGGTTACGCGGGCGCCTCGGCGCTCAGGCGCTCAGAGGCGGGGGCGCTCGGTGGCACGGGGGCTCAGGCGCTCGGGCACTGAGACGCCAGGGTGCACGGGCGCCCAGGTGTTCGGGCACTCAGATGTCCGGGTGCACGGGCGCCCAGGTGTTCGGGCACTCAGGCGCGCAGGCGCGCAGACGCTCAGGCGAGCGACAGGAACAGCTTCTCCAGCCGGGCCCGCATCTTGTCCGGGTCCTCGCCGTCCCGCTTCCCGTTCTCCATCTCGGTCAGGCACTGCTGGAGCCCGGTCGCGATGATCGCGAACCCGGCCCGGTCCAGCGCCCGCGAGGCGGCCGCCAGCTGCGTCACGACCTCCTCGCAGTCGCGCCCCTCCTCGATCATCCGGATCACGCCGGAGATCTGGCCCTGCGCCCGGCGCAGCCGGTTCAGCACGGCCTTGAGCTCCGCGCCCGCGAGATCGAGTTCCACAACCACTCCTCCAGCAGATACCCCAGGGGGCAGTACAACCCCCGCACCGGGGATCCATCGACTTCCAAGGATGACACCCACCCCCGCCATTCCCGGCGCCACGGTCCGGACCCGCGCCCCTCCCCACCCGCCCCCTCCGGGCCCGGCCCCGCTCAGTCCCGTGAAGGCCCCATCTCGTCGATGCGGCGGATGACCACCGGGTGGGTCGGGGCGCCGGGGGGCTGGGGGCAGCGGTTGATGCGGGCGGCGATCTCCGTGACGCGGTCCAGGTCGGCGCAGTCCAGGACCCAGTAGCCGGCCAGGACCTCCTTGGTCTCGGCGTACGGGCCGTCCGTGACGACCGGGCGGCCCTCGGCGTCCAGGGAGACCAGCCGGGTCTCGCCCGGGTCGGCCAGGCCCTGGCCGTCGAGCATCTCGCCGCTCTCGATCAGCTCCTTGTTGAGCGCGTTCATGAAGTCGAACATCGCCGTCAGGGACTCCTGGTCCCAGGCCGGGCTCTGCGCCGCGCCGCGCCCGGACATCGCCTCGTAGTCGGCGTGCGATCCCTGCACCATCACGAGGTACTTCATGGTGTCCTCCGTACGTGCGTGTCGTGTGAACCTCTCTCGAAGGTGGGTCGGAACCGGACCGGGGCTTTCGACACCGCGCGGGTGGAATCCCCAAATCCATCCGGAATCACCCGACCACCCCATGATGTCCGCTGTGCAGTCCTTCACCTTCTCCGCCGCGTTCATCACGTTCTTCTCCGTCATCGGCCCACCGAAGGTGCTCCTCGCCTTCGCCGGACTGGCGCAGGCCCACCCGGTCCGGCAGCTCCGCACCATCGCCCTGCTCTCCTCCGCCGCGGCGGTCGTCGTCGGCATCGTCACCGGCGGCACCGCCCCCTGGCTCCTCGACGTCTTCCACATCAGCACCCCCGCCCTCCAGCTCGCGGGCGGCGTCATCTTCTTCATCTACGCCGTCGGGCTCGTCCTCGGCATGCACCTCGGCTCCGACGGCCCGCACGACGACTCGCCCGACACCGTCAGCGGCGTCCGCGAACTCCTCATGCCGTACGTCGTCAGCCCCCTCGCCATGACCGCCCTGCTCATCGAGGCCGCCGCCCGCTACTCGGTCAGCTGGCGTTCGACCGTCGTCGGCGCCTACATGGCGGTCATCGCGCTCGACCTCGTCTGCGTCCTGGCGCTCGCCCGCGTCCTGCGCCGCACCCACCACACCACCATCGAGCTGCTCGGCCGGCTCCTCGGCCTGCTGCTCGCCGCGGTCGGCGTGGACCTCGTCCTCGACGGCCTCTCGGACCTGGGCGTCCCGGGCCTGGGCCGGTACGAGTGACCGAGCGGCCCGCGGGCCCTCGACGGCCTCACACGTCCAGGAAGTCCGTCACCGTCCGCACGAACTCGTCCTCCTTCTCGAAGAAGACGACGTGCCCCGCGTCGATCTCCGCGTACGCGCTGCCGCCGATCGCCGCCGCCAGCTCCCGGCTGTTCTCCACGGGCACGGTCGCGTCCCGGGTGCAGCCGACGACCAGCACCGGCGCGGTGATCCGGGGCAGCAGCGCCCGGATGTCCACGCCCAGGTCGAGCGCGACGTGCCGCAGCGTGCCGGGCGTGGGCGGCATGTTGGGGATCAGCGCCTCGACGCCCTCGCGGCCCACCCCGTTGAGGAACCCCCGGCTGAACCCGGTCATCGTCACGCTGCGCCCGAAGCCCGCCGGGTCGTGCTCGCCCAGCCGCTCCCACAGCGTGAACAGGTTCCGCAGGTACTCGTCGCCCTCGGTGTGCGCCCAGCCGGCCACCAGGACCAGCCGGTGGACCAGGTCGGGCCGGAGCGCGGCCACGGCCGCCGCGACCGGCGCCCCCATCGAGAACCCGAGCAGGTCCACCGGCGCGCCGCCGGCGTCCTCGACGACCCCGATCACCTGCGCCGCGAGCCCCTCGACGGTCAGCTCCCCGCCGTCGTCGACGGTCCGGTCGGCACCCGACAGATCGGGGGTGATGACGGTCCGGGAGGACGTGAACCGGGGCGCGGTCCGCCCCCAGTTGATGACCGCGCCGCCCGAACCGGTGCCGTGCACGAGCAGCAGGGCCGGTGCGGCGGAGGCGTGCCCGGCGGACGTGTTCCCGGAGGCGTGGACGTCGTAGTGGACGCGGGCGGCGCCGACGGCGACGGTGCGGGCGGTGACGGTGGGGACGGCGGGGACGACAGAGGTGGCGGGGGTGGCGGTGGCAGTGGCAGTGGCAGTGGTGGTGATGGTCATGGCGGTGGGTGCTCCCGACGGATACGGATACGGATACGGACGCGGATCGGATACGGATCGCGCTCCGGCCGGCCGCCGCGGCGGACCGCGGCGTCACCGGACCGGCTGACACCGAGGACGATGCCGCCGTACGGAGACCACCGGGAGAGCCCTCCTCACCCTGGGACCGCCGGTCCCTGGTTCGGCCCCCGTCCCTCCGGCAGGATGATCGTCATGGCCACGACGATCGACCGGCGTGAACTCGCCGACTTCCTGCGCCGCCGCCGCGAGCGGGTCACCCCCAAGGACGTGGGCCTCCCGGCCGGTCCGCGCCGCCGCACCCCCGGGCTGCGCCGCGAGGAGGTCGCGCAGCTCGCGGGCATGTCGGCGGACTACTACATCCGCCTGGAGCAGGCGCGCGGCCCGCAGCCCTCGCCGCCGATGCTCGCCGCCCTCGCCCGCGCGCTGCGCCTGGACGCCGACGAGCGCGACCACCTCCACCTGCTGGCCGGTCACCGCCCGCCGGCCGGCGCCGTCGCGGGCGAGCACGTCGCCCCCGGCCTGCTGCACCTCCTGGACCAGCTGCCGACGACCCCCGCGCAGGTCCTGAGCGACCTCGGCGACGTCCTCGCCCAGAACGCCCCGGCCCGCGCGCTGCTCGGCGGCGTCTGCACGGTCTCGGAGCACGGGCGGAACGTCGTCTGGCGCTGGTTCGCCGACCCCGCCGCCCGTACGGCGTACCCGGCGGAGGAGCACGCGTACTACAGCCGGCTCCACGTCGCCGACCTGCGCGCCGCCTACGGCCGGCGCGGCGGCGACCCGGCCTCGACCCGCCTGGTGCAGCGGCTCCGGGCGGCCAGCGAGGAGTTCGCCGGGCTGTGGGCCGAGCACGAGGTGGCCGTCCGCCGCCACAGCCGGATGCGCGTCCAGCACCCGCTGATCGGCCCGGTCGACCTGGACTGCCAGGTCCTCCTCGCCCCGGAGGGCGAACAGCGCCTGGTCTTCCTCACCCCGCCGCCCGGCACGGACACCGCCGACCGCCTCGCCCTCCTCACGGTCGTGGGCACGGAACAGTTCGACGCCGTCTGACCGGCCAGGGGAGGGGAGGGGAGGGGAGGGGAGGGGAGGGGCCGCCCGGTCATGATCCGGAGGACGGGGGCCCACCCCGGCCGGTCAGGCCCGCCCCGGCCGGTCAGGTCCCGTTCCGGCCGGCTGGGACCCTCCAGCCGCCCCGCTCGCCCCGTCAGGACCCGGCGGCCGCCCGCTCACCCAACGGCCGCCTCCGCAGGGCCGGTTCGGTGAGCGACGGCGGGCGCCAGACGCCGTCCGCCCGGTAGAGGTCCGTCCCCGGCGGAACGATCGCGTCGATACGGTCGAGCACCTCGTCGCTCAGCACGAGCGAGGCGCCCTTCAGCAGTCCGTCCAGCTGCTCCCCGGTCCGCGGCCCCAGGATCACGGAGGTGACGGCGGGGTGCGCGGCGACGAAGGCGACCGCGAGCTCGGGCAGCGTGCAGCCGATCTCCTCGGCGAGCAGGGCGAGTTCCTCGACGGCGTCGAGCTTCGCCACGTTCTCGGGGAGGGCCGGGTCGAAGCGGTGCGGGGTGATCGCCGCCCGCCCGCGCGTCAGATCGACCCCGCGCCCCTTCCGGTACGCCCCCGACAGGTAGCCGGAGGCGAGCGGCGCCCACGTCAGCACGCCCATCCCGTACCGCTGCGCCACCGGCAGCACCGCGGTCTCCACGCCGCGCGCGAGCAGTGAGTACGGCGGCTGCTCGGTCCGGAACCGCCGCAGCCCGCGCCGCTCGGCGACCGCGTGCGCCTCGACGATCCGCTCGGCGGGGAAGGTCGAGCAGCCGAAGGCCCGGATCTTGCCCTGCGAGACGAGGTCGCCGAGGACGTCCAGGGTCTCCTCGACGTCGGTGCGGTGGTCGGGCCGGTGCACCTGGTAGAGGTCGATCCGGTCGGTCCCGAGCCGCGCCAGGCTGGCCTCCACGGCCCGCGTGATCCACCGCCGGGACAGCCCGCCGCGGGCCGGCCCGTCCTCGCCGACCGGGAAGTACACCTTGGACGCGAGCACGGTCTCGTCCCGGCGGCGCGGATCGCGCAGCGCCTTCCCGACGATCTCCTCGGACTCGCCCGCCGAGTACATGTCGGCGGTGTCGACGAAGTTGACGCCCCGGTCGAGGGCGGAGTGGATGATCCGCACGGCGTCCTGGTGGTCGGGGTTGCCGACCGATCCGAACATCATCGTGCCGAGGCAGTAGGTGCTGACTTCGATCCCGGTCCCGCCGAGTATCCGATAGCGCATGCGCCGCACCCTAGGGCCTGGAGCGGACTCCAAGGCAAGCCCCGTCCGGGTCCGCCGGCCCGTCGAGCTCCCGCAGGAACGCCGCCACGGCCCCGTACACCTCGTCCGGCCGCTCCAGGTGCACGTCGTGCCCGGCCCCCGGCAGGCAGACCCCGCGCAGCCCCGGCCGCCGCCGCGCCATCCCGTCCCACTGCTCCGCGTCGACGATCCCGTGCTGCCCGAGGACCGCGAGGAGCGGTACGTCGACGGCGTCCCACTCCTCCCACCAGGAGCGGACGGCGTTCTCGGCGAGCGAGGCGGCCAGCACGCCGGCGTCGAACCGCGGCCACCACCCGCCGTCCCGCTCCTCCAACCCGGAGGCCCACCCCTCGCCGACGGCCCCGCCCCCGAAGTGCGCGACGGCCGCCTCCCGGCTCGCGAACGGCACCGGCCACCCCCGCAGCCACCCGGCGACCCCCGCCACGTCCTCGGGCGTGGACCCGGCGGGCCCGGCCTCCACCAGTACGGCCCCGGTGACCCGGGGATCCCGCCGCGCCGCCGCGAGCAGCGCGGCATGCCCGCCGTACGACTGCCCCACGAGCGCGAACGGCCGCCGCCCGGACCCCCCGAACGCCTCCACCACCCCCAGCACGTCGTCCACGTACGCCGCCCGCGACACGTCCTCCGGAGCCCGCTCGCTCCCCCCGTGCCCCCGCTGGTCGAGCGCGAGCACCCGGTACCCGTCCCCCCGCAGCGCCCGTGCGAGCCCGTCCCACTCCCCGCAGTGCCCGGCGAGCCCGTGCAGCAGCAACACCCCGACCCGGCCCTCCTCGTCACCGCCCCAGTCGCGCAACGACAGCCGCACACCCGCCCGCACGAACTCCCGAGTGACGTAGCTCACACCCATCCGCCCCCTGCCCCTGTCACAACCGCCCCCCGCCCTCCGTCAACCCATTGAAAGCACAAGGAGCCCCCGGAGAACACCCCGGCAAGGCACCACCCGACACACCCAACACACCCAACACACCCAGCTCACGCAGAACTCACGGAGGAACCCCATGGACGCCCGCCTCAACCTCTTCGCCAGCCCGATCGCCGCCAAGGTCGTCAAGCACCTCGCCTCGGCCGGCTTCGGCATCCCGGACGCGGTCCTCCCGCACAGCACCCAGGAACTGGTGAAGATCCGCGCGAGCCAGATCAACGGCTGCGGCTTCTGCCTCGACATGCACACCAAGGACGCCGCCGCGGCCGGCGAGACCGCCCTCCGCCTCCACCTGGTGTCCGCCTGGCGCGAGGCCAAGGTCTACACGGAGGCGGAGCGCGCCGCCCTCGAACTCACCGAGCAGGGCACCCGCCTCGCCGACCACCACACCGGCGTCACCGACGCGGCCTGGGAGAACGCCGCGAAGCACTACGACGAGGAGCAGCTCGCCGCGCTGGTCTCGCTCATCGCGCTCATCAACGCCTTCAACCGCCTCAACGTCATGACGCAGCAGCCGGCCGGCGACTACGTCCCGGGCCAGTTCGCCTGACCGCCTACCGGCCGTCCTCGGCCCGGACGGCCGCCACGAGCGCGTTCGCGTGCCCGTGCCCGAGCCCGTACTCGCTCTTCAGCCAGGCGACGAGATCCATGTGCCTGTCGAGCGGCGAGGAACGGATGACCTCGAACCACTCGGACACGGGCCGCCCGTACTTCTTCTCGATCGACGGGAAGTAGCTGGCGGGACCCTTGGGAGCGGAAGCGGTGGACACGATGACCTCCAGGACGACTCGGAAACGGGGACAGGACATGAGACCCCTCATCCCCCGGAAACTCATCGCACCGCGCCCACCCGCTCCTCAGTCCCGCCGGATGTGCTCCGGATCCACGTGCCGCCGCACCATCGGCACGGAGGCGACCCCCGCCACCACCAGCACCCCCACCGCGCTCCCCACCAGCACCGGCAACCCCTCCCAGTCCCAGTGCACGGCCCCGCCCCCGGTGATCAGATAACTGGCCTCGGCCAGCCACCCCGCCACCACGGCCCCTCCGAGCCCCACCCCCAACGGCACCACCACCTGCACGACCTGCACCCCCCGCAACGTCCCCGCCCGAGCCCCCAACAACCCCAACGCGGCCACCTGCCCCCGCCGCTCCAACCCCCGATCAGCCACAGAAACCACAAACGCGGCCACACCCACGACGAGCCCCAGCACCATTCCGGTGCCGAGCAGTCCCCGCACGACGGCGAGCTGGGCCAGTGCCTCGACGGCGATCCCCACTGGTTCGACCGGCGCGGTGGGGACCACGGCCCCGATCCCGTCGAGCACCTTCCGTACGGTTTCGGCATCGGCCCCGGAAACCAGCGTCAGACTTCCGGACCGGGCCGCGAGCCCCCTGGGTGCCAGAGAAGGTGGCACGAGCAGGCTGCCGGAACTGGCGATGGAGATGTCGTACGGGCGGATGTCGACCCGGTCGGGCGGGACGGCGAGCGCGGTCTTCCGGCCGCTCTCCAGCTCGAAGGGAAAGCGCCCACCGGGTTCCGGGTCCTCCCAGTACGGCGCCTGGACGTCACGCAGCTGCTGGATCCTGCCATCGAGGCAGCCGGCCGCCCGCTCGGTCAACGCCTTCAACTGCGCGCAGGTGGCGACGATCGCCGTCACCGTCGGCTTCGTCTCCCCGTCGAAGTCGGTCCATGACTCGTACGACACGACGTGGTTTCGGACACCCGGTACCCGCGTCAGCGTCGCCCGTTGCGCGGGGCTGACGTTCTTCAAGTCGATCCGGTACTCCTGAACCGGTGCCGTACGCCGGCTCACCTGGTCCAGCTCGATGAGCACGCCCTGGGTGAGCGAGGCCCCGAACACCAGCAGGACCAGCCCGGTGACCACCCGCAGCGAGGATCCCGGGTCGACTTCCGTACGCCGCATCGCCAGCGTCAGGGGAAGCGAGGTGGAGACCTTGGCGATCCGCCGCGCCAGCCAGGCGGTGACCGGAGGCAGCCCGAAGACGAGCCCCGCCCCGGTCAGCAGGACGGCACACGGTACGAGCGTCGAACTGGCGGAACCACCGGACGGGTCCTTGCCCATGACGCTCATCGCGCAGTAGCCGCCGATCACCCCCAGCCCCGGGACCAGCAGCAGCGCCCCGAACCTTCGCGGCGGCGTGCGCTCAGCGGTCCGGCGCACCGAGATCGGCGAGAGCGCGGCCCGCCGGGCGCTGAACAAACCGACGACCCACGCGAGCGCGGGACATCCCACCAGACACACCGCCACGGTCGACCACTCCGGCCGCCCGTCCGCCGGGTACCACCGCAGCCCGGGGAGCCCGGTCCGCGACACGACCTCGTTGACCGCGAGGTATCCGGCGAGCCCGAGCACCGCTCCGAACGACGCCGCCGCGACGGTCTCCCCGGCGTTGACCCGCACGGTGCCTTTGATGCTGAGACCTACCAACCGCAAGGCCGCGAGCCTTCGCGCGCGCGACTCGCCGGAGAGACGCGCGCAGACGGACAGGAAGATGACGAGGGGAAGGAGGACGACGCAGGCGAGCGTGAACCGGAGGATGTCGAGCGTCGAGGGTTCAAGAACGGGATGCCAGGGGTGGGCGTTCCCGAAGCTTCCGAGGGGAAGCGCCTCCGGGATCCGGTCGGCTGTGGTCCCGATGTAGGCGTAGAGGTCGTCGGGTCCCCCCAACCCTTCCGGGGCGATCATGCCGATGACCTCTCCCGGAACGAGCCCCCGTGCTCCGGGGTCGGTCGCCATGATCCGGCGGAGCTTCGGCGACACGATCGCTTCGCCGGCGGCGGGCAGCCGGTCGATTCCTGGAGGCAGCGGAGTGGTGCCCGGCGCCGTGCGGGCCAGGAACGTCCGCTGGAACGGCTGCGAGCCGTAAGGGTCCAGCAACTCGTAGAAGAGGACGTTGCTGTGCTTGGCGGGCAGGAGCTCCCTGGCCTGCGTCCTCGCGTCGTGTGCCGAGATGATCGTGGGGATGGTCATCACGGCGGCGAGGCAAGCCACACCGACTGCGGCTCCGAGCGACATGAGCAGGAATCGGATGCGCCCCCGCCGGCCGCTGCCCCAGAGGAGACGCAACCCGAGCAGGAAGGGGCTCACGCCATCACCCGCTGGGCAAGGACCCCGTCCGACATCGTGTACTGGGAGTCGGCCTTCGCCGCGACAGCGGCGTCGTGAGTGACGATGACGACCGCTGTGCGTTGGCTCCTGGCCAACTGCAGGAACTCATCGAGCACATGGGCCGCGTTCGTGCTGTCGAGGGCTCCGGTCGGTTCGTCCGCGAAAACGACGTCCGGCCGGTGTACGAGGGCGCGGGCGACCGCGACTCGTTGCGACTGCCCGCCGGAGAGTTTCGAGGTCCTGCGGCGAAGGAGGTCACCCATGCCCAGTCTGCCCAGCAACTGGGCGGCGATCACGTGCGCACGAGCCTTGTCGATGCCGGCGAGGCGCAGCGGCAGGGCCGCGTTCTCCTCCACGGTCAGCTCGGAAAGCAGCTCTCCGTACTGGAAGACGAACCCGATCCGCTCGCGACGTAAGGCGCTCAACTCCGTGTCGGGAAGCGCCGAGAGCTGCACTCCGTCGAAGGAGACGCTGCCGTTGGTGGGTGGGAGCACGCCGGCGAGGCAGTACAGCAGCGAGGATTTGCCCGACCCGCTGCTGCCCATGATCGCCGCCACTTCGCCGCGTGCGAGGGTGAAATCGGCGGAGCGAACCGCATGCTGCTCGCCGTAGAAGAGGTCCACGCCCTGGGCGCGGAGGATGATGTCCATCGTTCGAGCTCCCATGAGAAGGGGAGCCGCCCGAAGGCGGCTCCCGTGACTGTCGACTACTTCCGCTTGTACAACCGGAGCGGCGTGCAGTTGTCCGGCCTCAGGGAGCCGCGGTCCCGGCAGAGATGCATGCGGACCTCTTTCGTGACGAGGACCGCGCCGTCGGAGAGCACCTTGTCCACCTTGACGGACTTCCGCTGGACCCCCCTGATCTCGCCCCACGGGTAGGAATAGACCCTCAGGCGGAGATACACGTTGTGCCCGTCGTTGGCCTTCTCGTCCTTGAGGACGCCCTTCACGTGCAGCCCGCTCGGGACGACCTTCTTGGACTGCCACGCCCACGCGCCCTTGAAGCTGGCGCCCGAGGTGGTGAGGTTCAACTCGTGCCAGGAGTCCGCGACCGCGACCCCCGCCCCACCGAAGAACAGCCCCGCGACGATCGCCGCGGTCATCGACTTCCGCAACTTCCCCATGAATTGCTCCTGTTCGCTAAAGAGCCGACTGGCCGTCACAGAAAGTATCGGCTCCGCTACGGACAGATCCGAGCAGGAACGTAAATCCCCTCCGATCAGCCCCCGATCCGGTGAACGGAAGGTCGAAAAAGAAGCTCTTCGGTACCCCGGCGGGCCCTGGTCTGCACCCGCAGTACGAAGTGAACGTGCAGGTCAGGGCGGGTGTGCGTGAGCGAGAGGAGGAGTGGGACCCGAAGGGGTGATATGCCCCTGGGAAGTGACCAGGGGGTGTGGCCGCTCTCGTCGGGGAGGCGGGAGGTGGCAAGGCCGTGATACCGACCGGCGCGGGTGCGGTGTAGGGCCCCGTCACCTCAACTCCTCCTGAGAGTCCGCCTTCTGAGACTCCGGCCGAGCTCCTGACCGAGGCCCGGAAGCTCGGCGCCTGTCTCCGGGAGAACGGGCTTCCCGATTGCTCGGACCCTGGTCCGGTCACGGGGAAGACGAAGGAGGCGGGAGGCGGAGGGCGCTGTCCCGCACCCCCGATCTTCAGGTCGCCCTGACGGGGCGCGCGCCGACCACCGGCGGCGTGGACGTCACGGGCGGCATCATCGGCGGCTGAGCCGACGGCCCTGTCTGGGGGAGGAACGACGAAGGTCCCGGCCGCTATGCGGTCGGGACCTTCGTACGCCCTGCTGGGCGCTGGCGGAGGATACGAGATTCGAACTCGTGAGGGGTTGCCCCCAACACGCTTTCCAAATGTTCGTACGGGGGTCCGGCGGGGGCCGTACCCGTCCTGACCTGCGGCGGATCGCTCGGGATGACCCTGGCCGGACGTGGTCGGACGGGGGTGAATGAGACCACAACTGAGACCACCGTCTCCCAGGCGGGCGCACCGGCTAGGGGGGGGTGGTGACCCCTGGCTGGGCCGACTGCGCCGAGGCCATCGGTGGAATTTGATGCCCCTCGGGCGCTCGACTCTGTGCGACCCGCTTGGAGGTACGCGCCGACCGCGAGTGCGCAACTGCATGGTAGGGATAGTTGCGATCATGGGGAGCGGTTGCGACACTTGACCAGGAGAGATTGCCGCGCGGGGAGGCGCTCATGGGAAACGGACTGACAGGACTGGAAGCGCTCGGCTCACTGGCGCCAGTGGTACCGCCGCCCAGTGCTGCTGTGGCAGCCGAGATCGGGCAGAGGGTCGGACAGGCTCGCTTGCGTCGGGCGCTGACTGGAGAAGCCTTGGGTGAGCTCGTAGGGCTCGGCAAGGATCAGATCTCGAAGATCGAGAACGGTCGGCGCAAGGTAAGCGTCCGAGAGCTGCCTAGGTTCGCTGAGGCACTGGGAGTGACCGTCGCCTATCTGCTGGGCCAAGCGTCCCGACCGACCCTGGCGATGGCTCACAGGCTGGCCGGCAACACGGGCGCGCATGAGGACAGCAGTGCGAAGCGGCGTGCTCTGGAGCTATTGGAAGTCGAGGACATCCTGGCCCAGCGGGCGAAGCCGTGGCCCGCGTCGGCCAGCCCCTTGGGTCAGCAGGTGCTTGCGTTTGCACGAAGTGAGATGGGTGAGCGACCGCGCAATAGGTCCGAGGCGCAACGCCAAGGCAAGCGGCTGGCTGAACGCACACGCAGTGCACTGGGGCTTGGGTCTCATGAGCTGGGCGACTTGCCTGGGCTTATTGAGCGCCACTTCGGGGTCGACGTAGCGCTGTCCCCTCTGGGGACTGAGGCGGACGGACTCTGCGTTCACGGAGACAACGTGGCCTTGATCGTGGCGAGCACCAATTTCTCTCAAGGGCACGTTCGGTTCACGCTCGCGCACGAGCTCGGGCATCACCTCTTTGGTGACCCCAGGGACATCATCGACGAGGGCGAGCGGGACATGTTCGCCGATGACCAGCAGGAGCGGCGTGTCAATGCCTTCGCAGGACATCTGCTGATGCCCGAGGAAGGTATTCGTGAGACCCTTCGGTGGCTCAGCGCAGGCCGAGTCACTGAACGCAGTCTGGTGGCGCTGATGGAGCAGTTTGGTGTCTCCTTGGCCGCAATGGTCTACCAGCTGTGTGTCATGGGATTGATCACCTTCGAGCAGGGCCAGCAACTACGTAGTCAGCGGGTTAGCGATCTCGTTGCTCGCCATGCCTCGGTCGCTCCCACGGGAGCTGGCGTCACTCCGCAGCATGTTGTCCGGGCACCTGAGCGCCTTCTTGGCGCTGCAGTGGCAGCCGCCCGCGGGGAGCAGGTGGGCTTGGGGGTGGTCGCGACGCTGCTTCAACGCGAAGACGACGATGCACTGTGGGACGCGGTGATGGAAGCGGACTCTGAGGTGTTCGCCTGAGTGGGAGCGGCGCGGTGACTGTTCCCGCGCCTGCTAAGCCACAACTTTGGTTCGTCGACACGTCCTCCGTGCTGAGTCTTGCGACGGATGACGGGTTGCGAGCGGCCATTCAGCGTGAAGTCGGTACGCAGCGTCACGTCGTGCTAGACGTTGTCTCCGATGAACTGGAACGCCTGGCAAGTCAAGGCCGCCCGGCCGAGAAGACTCTGGCCGCAGCGGCCCTGGGGCAACTCGGTTGGCTAGGAGAGCCAGTGGACACGAGCACTTTTGTCGACCCGAAGCGCGTTGCGGAGATTCAGGATGTCCTGCGTAGCGGACGGGTCCTGAAGCACCCGGGGGAGCATTGGGCCGAGTCAGTGATCATGGCCATGGCCGAGCGGTTGGTCGAGGTGGATCCGCACCTACTCTGCGAGGACTACAACGCGCGCATCGAGTCGATCCACCACAACCTGACCCCCTTCAGCGTCCATAAGCTGCTCTCGCAGATGGTCCGTAAGGATTGCCTCTCCGTTGCGGAGGCGGTCTCATTTGCCGGTGCCATCCAGGCCGCTGAGCGAGGAAGTGACTACACCGCAGCGGATTTCATATCCGGGAGGTTGGGCCGCGTGGGCCGCCCGTAGCCCCGAGGCAGCCCTGCAGCCTCCAAGCTGATCTGCGCTTGAGTTGCCCGCACTTGGCCTCTGGCATGGGGGCGAGAGGCGGCTTTGGCGAAAGTCGGCGATGGGACCACCAGAGCTGGCTCAATGAACCCATGGAGATGGGTGAGTACTGGGCCTACCGAGCGAGGCCGAAGGAGTTGGGCGGCCCGGTTCGTCGGGTCGAGGTCGTACGGGTAGGCGGTCGTGGCCGGGCTGATTGGCTTCACGTGCGGTTCCTCGACGGTGACGACGCCGGGCTGCAGGAGTGGGTCGACGCGACGTCCCTTGTGGCGCGCTGGGAGGACGCGGAGGCGTTCCGTGCGGACGACGCGAGCGAGCTCGCTCTGGCCGAGGCGTCACGGCATGTGCGGGGGAGTGCCGACTTCGAGGCTGCACGGTTGATCCTCGGGTTCGTCCGCCCGAAAAGCAAGCTGCGGCTGCGGCGCAGTGTCGCGGACGCAGGGATCCTGGAGATGGGCAGTCTCGACGGCAGCGCTCCCCTTGTCGGCATGGATCCCGCGGAGCTGCGAGGCGATCCGATGGTCTGCGAGAACCGCCACGGCACGTGTCTGGCAGGGTGGCCGGTCACCGAGCGCATCGCGCGCCTCGTGGCCGGCCGTCTTGCCGAGGACATCCTTCCGGAGGTGGACCGCAGACAGCAGGCCATCGATCAGGAGCGCACGCAGTCCTCCTGGTACTCCTACAGCCGCCGGGACGACCGCAAGCTGGACGCGGAAGCGGCCGTCCTGCGGACCGTCCGGGAGTGGTGTGGTCAGGACAAGGCCGAGCGTTACGACGAGCTGGTCGCCCTGCGCGAGGAGGTCGTCCGGCTCGGGAAGCTCGTGGAGAAGTCGGTGAAGGCCCTACGTGACCGCGGGCACGGCGTCATCGCCTCCACCATTGAGCGCGACCTTGGGGTCCATATCTCCAGCCTTGGCCCAGACGTTCGTCGGTGAAGCCGCGCCACCGCTCCGGCTCCGGCTTGGGCGGTTCGGCCTCCGCCTTGGGTTCTTCCTGCTTCGGAGGCTTCTCTTTCTCTGGCCGCTGCGGGTGCCAGCCGTCGAGGAAGGGCCTTAGCTGGTCGGCCGTGGGTTCCGCGTGGAGGCTGTGGCCGGTCAGGCTCCTGCCGGCCACGGTCGGGTCGAGCCGGTCAGCCTCCGCCTTCCCCCACGCTGACCACTCGCGAAGCCGCTCGGCTTCGTGGGCGTCGTCCGAGACGGAGGCGGCCTCGTCGAGCGCGGCGCAGAAGGCCCGCATCTCCCCTGCGGCCCGCCACTGCGCCAGGGCGGTGCCGAACAGGTCGACCCGTACGGCGTCCACCGCCTTGATCGTCGCGACGCTGATCGCCGCTTCCCACTCCCGCCGCGTGCGCTCCTTCTTCTCCGCCTTCCGCCGGCGGTGCTCCTCTTCTTCCTGGGCCTCTCGCAGGCGGCGTTCCTTCTCCTGTCGCTCCCGATCCTCACGCTGACGCTGCTGTTCCGCCTCCCGCGCCAGCCGGGCCTGCTCCTCATCCTCCGCGCGGGCCTTCAGCGCTCGGAGGACGGCGTCGATCTGGTCCTCCAACGGCTTCTTGGCGGTGTCGGACCATTCCTTCGTCCAGCCGTAGCGGTAGCCGTAGCTGTACCCCGATTGCTGGGCCACCTGCAGCTCCAGCTCGCCGGACGGTTCGAGCCGGTGGGCCGGGGTGACCCGCTGCCATTCGTACGTCCGCCGGCCCGGCTGCGTGGGTACGTACCGGACCTGCTTCTGCCGTTCCTTGAAGCTGATCTCGTACGTCCTGCCGTGGACCGTGAGCAGCGGCCGCACCTGCCTACGCTTCTTCGACACCGCGATATCGCCGTGCCGCGCGAGGGCCTGCTCGGCGAGGAGCCGAAGGAGAGAAAGCACCCGTGGGAGGACCTCGTCCGAGATCTCGAAGGCGCTGTGATCCGCGGTGACCGCTGCGATCACGTCCTCGACGTCGGTGATCACGCGGCTGCGCGCCAGGCGGATCCGGTTCCACTCGGTGTCGTCCTCGCCCGTCACCCGGAGTAGTCCGAGGAAGAAGTCTCCCTTTGCCCGCCCGCTGTACTTTAAGTGGAAACCGTCCGGGGCACACTGCCGCGCGGCGTCGAATGCCCGGCGATAGCGGGCCCGCTCTTCGGCACTTGGATCGGGGATCCGAAGGAATCGGCCGGCCTTCTGCACCTCCGCGATCAAGGCCGCGCCGACTTCCGCCGGTGACCGGCGTGGCGGCTTCGCAGGGAGCGCTGGCGCCGGCTTTGTCTCAGGCGGGGGTGCCACCCGCTGACGGGGAGGCGTCGCGGCCTCCGGCTTCGGCTTGGCGGCTGCCGGTCGTTGCTTGCGCGGGGCTGGCTCGGGCCGGTCCGGGTGGTGGCCGTGTTCCAGGTAGAAGCGACCGTCATTGGTGATCTCCGCCTGCCACCTCCCACTGTGCTTGGGCATGGTGATGAGGCCCCTGCTCTTGAGGGCGCGGGCGGTGACGGCAAGTTCCGGGCTCGCGGAGGTAACGGGATCCGTTCCTTCTTCGATCCGGGTGAGCGTGGCTAACTGTCGATCGTTGAGCGGCGACCATCGGTACATGGTGACCGTCGTACCGGCCCCACCGAGCGCTCACAAGCGGAACGCTGACATTCCCGACCCCCACCTGTCTGAGTGTCAGGTGCTGAGTGGCATCTCCACAGCTGGCGTCGCGAGGATGGCGGACCTGGTGCTGCTGAGGCTGGGGCCCGAGGCTTGGGGTTTCCTGGTGGCTAGGCCGTCTCGACGTCCAGGTCCAGCGAATCTTGCTCCACGGCGAGATAGGTATCTGCAGTCGCAGCCTCAAGGAATCCGTCCTCAGACGGCGACGTGAGGCGCGGTGTGATAGGGGTGAACGCCTCCCAGGGGCTGGCATCGCCCGAATCGAATCCCCGTCGAGCAGCCTGGCCGAAAGCGTCTCGGTGTCGCTCTCGATAGCTGCGTACTCGCTCGTCTCGCTCGGCCATGTGCCTTTCGTACTGCCGCTCACTCACATCACTGGGCGCCGTTGCGGCAAAGCCCGTGCGCATGTCAGGGAGCCGTTGCGGTGACGAGTACACGGTGGGCATGGCCGAGGATTCCTCGATTTCCGCGACCATCCTCCTGTCCATCTCCGCCAGCGCCCGGCAGGCCCCGAAGAGACGTCGGGACATGCCGATCATCAGATCGGTGCCCGGAAGCCTTCCAGCGAGCATGTCGACACCGTTCCCTTGCGTGATGTCGAGTCCAGTCGCTCTGCTGTCGAGTCGACGTCGCAGGTCGGCTGTCGCGTCGTCGCTCTCGAGGAGGTGGACAAGACCCCCTGCTCGTCGCCGAGGATTATCAGGCCGTCGGCCGCCCACGGCGGTGAGTTTCAGACTGCCCGGAGCGATGGACACCAGGGCGAGGTACATCAGCATGCGAGCACGCGCGAGCTCCACCAGCGCGTCGTTGTCGTGCTCCAGCGTGTCGTCCACCTGCTCCGAGGAATCGGCGCTCTCCGAGTAGGACGGACCGCTCTCGATATCGATCATCATGAAGAGTCGCCGTTGCAGGCTCGTACCGCAGAGAACCTTCTGGTGAGCCACCGGCACGAGAGAACCCACATCCAGCTGCCGTGCGCCCTTCCGGCGGCTGTTCACACCAAGAACGCGGCCCCCCTTCGCTTCAACCAACCAGAGATCAGACGTCGACGTGTGGGTGCCGAAGAGGTCTGGAAGGCTCTTGCGTTGTTGCCAGCCAGGCAGCGCGCCAGGGGGTATGGCGCTCTCGGCGTGGGTTGTCGGGCCGAGGCCCATAAGCCCCCTGCATGCCCACTCCGCCATCGTCATGCCGATGTGATAGCCAAAGGCGGAGCGGGTCGAGCTTTCCGTCCCGTGTGTGTACACGACACTCGGCACGACAGCGTGGCCCGAGCCGTGTTGGTGCGCCGCAGTTCCACTTCGGACCAGGTAGGCCGCGAGCGGGTATCGCCGTGCAGCGATCTCGCGGCGAGCCAGCCGGGGTACGGCCGCGACCCACGGCGCGATATCCCTGCCAACTGTGGTGGCGGCATCCAGGATGTCGCGCCACGTAGTGGTCACGAGGTAATTGCCGTCTGGTGGCACGCTCGCAGGAGCTGGCCATGCCTTGGCGGCTTGGGACAGCGCCTGCGCCTTGGGACGCGGCGCCGGCTCCAAAGGCGAGCTTCGTCGTATGAATACGGGAATGTCGAAGGCATCGGGCGCTGACAGGGTGATGTCGGCGGCCCCCAGTGGCGGCAGCATCCGAATACTCTGCCAGAGGGGACAGACACCGCCCTGAGAGATGCTCGCTCTCGCGTGATCAGGTCAGGGAAGGGGTGGGGATTCAGCCGCAGTCTGACGGGGACTGGGTCCTCTCCGCGTCGCACCGTCTAACCTGCGGAGCATGATTCGTGCGGTGGTGTTCGACGTGGGTGAGTGTCTTGTCGACGAGACCCGGGAGTACGGGACCTGGGCGGACTGGCTGGGGGTGCCGAGGCATACGTTCGCGGCGATGTTCGGGGCGGTCATCGCGCAGGGGCGCGACTACCGCGAGACCTTCCAGGAGTTCCAGCCGGGGTTCGACCTGACCGAGGAACGCGAGAAGCGCGCGGCGGCCGGGAAGCCGGAATGGTTCGGCGAGGACGACCTCTACTCCGACGTGCGCCCCACGCTGGCCGCGCTGCGTGAGGCCGGCCTGTGGGTGGGCATCGCAGGAAACCAGACCGTGCGGGCCGGTGGCCTGCTGCGCGGGCTGGACCTTCCGTCCGACCTGATCGCCACCAGTGACGACTGGGGCGCGTCGAAGCCGGACGTGAAGTTCTTCGAGCACGTCATTGATGCGACGCCTGCCGAGCCGGGCGAGATCCTTTACGTCGGCGACCGGCTCGACAACGACATTCGCCCGGCCGTGCAGGCCGGGCTCCTGACAGCTCTGATCCGGCGTGGGCCGTGGGGCACGATTCAGCAGCGTGACCCGGACGCGGACTCGATCACCACGATGCGCATCGACTCGCTCGCGGAGCTGCCCGAGAGGATCGCCAAGTTCAACGCTGGAGAGCGCTGACAGTCGTGCCCCAGTCGTAGAGACGATCGTCGAGGTCTCGGACGCACTGCTCGTTCTGCCATGGGGCGAGCGTGCGTCGGACTTCGCGGATCCTCTCCATGCCCGTCGCGTACCAGGTGATGGCGAGCTGGTCGAGGGCTTGGACGGCATACTGGCATGCCGCCTCCGGGTGGCTGTCCGCGGCTTCGACTGCGGCGAGATCACCGAGGACGACCGTGCGCTGCTTGTCCGACTCTGGCGGCAGGTCTTCGAGAACCTCCTGGAGGGTCTGGCGGGCTTGCGGCAGGTGGCCGGCCTTCAGCTGCGTGTTCCCCTTAAACGCGGACAGGCGCACCCGGCTGAACCAGTCCAGCCAGTCGGGAGTGGGGTGCTCCGAGCCCGAGGAAAGGACGTCCTCGGCGTGATGGATCAGACGGAGCGCCGCACGAGGGTCGCCGCATCGGGTCTCGCACTCCGCCTCGACCGCGTCCAGCCACGCCCAGAGCTCCGCGGAGGCTTCTCCGCGTCGAGCGTAGGTGCGAGCCGCCATCATGCGCTCGATCGCCGTTTCACGGTCATCGGCCCAGCCGGGGGCGAAGGCCATGTGCGCGAGGATGGCCGATCCGAGAAGAGGGTCGTCCGCTTCCCCTGCCGCCTGCAGGGCACGCAAGAGGGTTTCCGAGGACTGCTCGGGCTGGCGTAGGTCGAAGAACTCGATGCGGCCAGCCAGGAGATAGGACTCGGCGAGTGCGCCGGCGAGAGTCTGGCGAGCAGGGTTCGCCGTCTCGGGCAGGAGAGCGCATCCCAGACGGGCGTGCTCCAGGACCGCGGGGTGAAGTACAGCCGGGGCCACGGACCAGTAGAGGTGCCGATGGGAACGGGTGACGGCCTCGAAGTCCTTGCCCACCGTGACTGGCTGCCTTGTGACGCCCACCTGCGCGGGGACGCTGGCTAGCCGCGCACCCGTCAGGGGGGTGCGAGGGGTACTGCGGACCGTCGAGCCGGCAGGGCGGCTCTCGGTTCCCCAGGGCGGGGTAAATCCCAAGTCCTCCATGCTCTGACCCAGGAGGTGGGTCAGGACTCGGTGGACGTCAGGCTGTGGCCAGGGCGGTGTGGCGGACTCCCAGCGCCGGATCTGGCGGACGCCAACGGCGAGTCCCCTGATGCCCAGCTTGGGTGCTGTCTTGGTGATGGCGTCGGCCAGGGCCTGTTGCGAGTTGTATCCGGCAGCCAGGCGAGCGGACTTGAGTCGGGTGTTGCCTGCGGGACGGGACATGAATCTCCTCCGGGACGAACTCTCGTCTGAGAGTGACATGCGGTGTCCTTGTCGCGGCGCGAAATCATCCATGAGAAGCCAACAAAGCCCTGTGGAAGTCCTCTTGATGACCTGTCGGGGCCCTCGAATAGGACCTGTGGGGCCCGGATAGTTGGCACCTCCGCAAGACCAGTAGCGCTCGTCTCTGCCCTGTCCCCCGTGAACGGGAGTTCGTGATGCCCCGTACGAGCACGACCATCAACCACAGCCACCTCGTCATCGACACCGGCATGGCCAAGCCCGACGCGACGACCATCGTGGAGCGGAAGGGCCTCGGCCACCCGGACACCCTGGCCGACCACCTCGCCGAGCGGCTGTCCCGCGCGTACAGCCGCTACACCGTCGAGCGCTTCGGCGCCGTGCTGCACCACAACTTCGACAAGCTCGCCCTCCTCGGCGGCGCGAGCGAGGTCCGCTACGGCGCCGGCCGGATGACCGCCCCAGTCAGGGTCCTCGTCAACGGCCGCGCCGCGCCCATGTGCGGCGGCGAGCGGATCCCCGTAGAGGAGATCGTGGAGGCCGAGGTGCGGGCGTTCTTCGCCCGCCGGCTTCCCGAGGTCTCGGACCACCTGGACATCTCCTTCAACATCACCAGCAACTCCAGCCCCGGCGCCGTCCTCACGGGCGACGAGGTGCCCGACCGGACGCGGTGGTTCAACCCGCGGTCGATCGAGGACCTGCGGGAGCGGCGGGTGCGACTGTCCAACGACACGTCGTTGGGAACGGGCTGGGCGCCGGAGAACGTCTTCGAGTCGTTCGTGCGCGATCTGGTCGACCACTTCTCCGGCGAGAGCGACTTCACCCTCTCGCACGCGTGGTGCGGATCGGACGTGAAGCTCATGGGCTACTGGGACGGTGAGCAGGCGGACATCGTCCTCTGTGTCCCGCAGAAGTCGCGGCTCGTCGCCAGCCGCGCGGAGTACGTGCGGAACACCGAGAGTGTCCTGGCCGAGTGCCACCGGCTGGCCGGCCTCCGGCTGCCCGGAGCCGAGACCCGCTTCCGGCTCAACGCGCGCGACGTGCCGGAGAAGGACGAGCTGTACCTCACGTACACCGGCAGCTCGATCGAGTCGGGCGACGAGGGCGTCGTGGGCCGCGGCAACCGCGTCAACGGCCTCATCACGCCCCTGCGGCCGATGAACCTGGAGGGTGCCAACGGCAAGAACCCCGTCTACCACGTGGGCAAGCTCTACAACATCGCCGCCCGCCGGCTCGCCGAGCGGCTTCACGAGGCGACGGATGGCCACGCCGAGGTTCACCTGGTGAGCACGACCGGGCAGCGACTCGACCAGCCGTGGCGCGTTCTCGTCCGTCTGTCGTCCCCGGACGTCGAGGTGGACAAGGTGCAGGCACTGGTGGCGGAGGCCCTGGACGAGTTCCCGGCGCTGACCGACGAGCTGGTCTCCGACGGGATCGTGCTGAGCTGATGGAGAAGCGGACGCTCGGCGAGGTCTCCGAGGAATGCCGCCGGCGGCTGGTCACGCACTACGGCCCGGGAGTCGCCGGCTGGCTCGACGCCGTGCCCAGGCTGATGGAGCGCGCGGCGGAGCGCTGGAAGCTCACACTCGGGACGTACCACGACGCCGGACACGCCTCAGTGGTCGTGACGGCCGGAACCCTCGACGGACGTCCGCTGCTTCTGAAGGCGTGGGTTGATCCCGCCCGCTTTTACGATGAGGTCACCGCCTTACGCCTATGGGCGGGCGGGCCGACGGCGGGCGTCGTCGAGGCGGCAGACGACCTGGCCGTGGCGGCCCTGGAGATGATCGGAGGCCGCCCCGGCGGTGGTGAGCGACCGCCTCGCGAGCTTCCCACCGTGGCCGCCGCCCTCCAGGGCCTCCACACCTTCGGTCGCCGTCGGCGCCGGCTACGTGAGCTTCCTTCCCTGACCGCGTATCTCCACCAGGAGGTACGCCCCCGGGTGCGGCGCCGACTGGAATCGGTCGACGTCGGCCCGTGGCAGGAGCACGTGGACGCGGCCCTCCCGTCCCTCGTGGCCTTGGAGCAGGACTCCGCTCGGTCCACCGTCCTGCACGCGGATCTCTACCGCGAGAACGTGCTCTTCGACTGGCTGGGCCACCCCCGCCTGATCGATCCCCTCCCCATGGTGGGCGACGCGGCCTTCGACTGGGCCTTCTGGACCGTGTACTACGACCTCGGACACAGCACAGACGCTTGCTTGGCCGCAGCGGCTCGGGTCTCCCGTATCCCGGTGCCCGTCCTGGCGCCATGGTGCAGGGCCCTGGCCCTGGACGGCCTGCTCTTCTACCTCGACACCGGTGATCCGCGCGCGCCGAGGATGGCTGACGTCCTCGCATGGCTGTCGGCGCCGACCTCAAGGAACCGATCATGACGACGTACGTTCTCCGCCACGGACAGACCAACTACAGCCGGCGCTACCTCGTCAACGGCGATCCGACCAAGCCCATCCACCTGAGCGAGGAGGGCCGCCGGTCGCTGAACAAGGGATGGAGCAGCGTGCCCCTCCACAGCGTGAAAACGTGGCTGGCCAGCGAATTCCCCCGCGCCCAGCAGACTGCCAATCTGCTGATGGGAGTCCCCGGGCCCGAACTGATCACCGATCCTCGATTGAACGAACTCGACTACGGGGAATTCGAGGGAGGCCCGTTCCTGGAGTACGCCGTCTGGCTCGACGGCCACGGCACCCACGAGCGCCCGCCCGGCGGGAGCGAGTCACAGCGTGAGGGCATCCGCAGGATGCTCACCGGGGTGCTCGCGGCCCTGGATCACCCCGGTCCACGCGTCCTGGTAGCCCACGGGCTGCTGGTCTCGGTGCTCCTGTGGCACCGTGACCGGGCTCCCGGCGAGGCCATGCCCCTGTTCTTTCCGGAAGCGCCGTACGTCGAGCCCTTCACGATCCCGGACATGGAGCTGCCGGAATTCATCGCAACGCTGATGAACGATCTTGAAACTGGCGTTCAGGACCGCACCGGCGGCATCGGTGACTGGGGGATATTCCGGAACGGGGACGGCTCGGCGGTTGCTACCGTCGATTCCGTATCCCCATCCCACTCGCAGGATCAGAAGGATCTTCCCCATGCATGATGCCCGCGCCCTGATCGACATGGGTGCCGACGCGGTTCGTCGGCTCGCTCGTCGCGGTTACTCCCTGGACCTGTCCGAGCTGGAGTCCCTCCAGTCTCGTCGGAACCAGAACATCCGCTCGGCCGACGAACTGCGGGCAGAGTCCAAGCGAGTGGCGAGCGAGGTCCAGCAGACGGCCAAGCAGGGCGGCGACATCAGCAAGCTCAAGGAGCGCGCCCGCGAGATTAAGGACCAGGTCCGCGACATCGAGGCTGGCCAGGAGGAGATCGAGGCCCAGCTGCGCGACCTGCTCCTGAGCATCCCGAACCTGCCGGACGACTCGGCCCCCGACGGCGACTCCGAGGAGTTCGCCGTCGAGATCCGGCGCGTGGGCACGCCGCCCACGTTCACGTTCGAGCCGAAGGACCACGTCGATCTCGGCGAGGCCACCGGCATCCTCGACTTCGGTAGGGCGACCAAGCTGTCCGGGCCGCGCTTCGCGGTCTCGCGCGGCGCCGGCGCCGCCCTGGAGCGGGCACTGGCCACGCTCTTCCTCGACATCCACACCCGTCGCCACGGGTACACCGAGTACGCGGTCCCCTACCTGGTCACCCGCAAGACCATGACCGGTACCGGACAGCTCCCGAAGTTCGAGGAGGACCTGTTCAAGACCGGCGTCGCCGACCGCGAGCTCTTTCTCATCCCGACGGCCGAGGTCCCGCTGACCAACCTCTACGCCGACGAGATCATCCCTCCGGCCGAGCTGCCGGTGGCCATGACCGCCCACACCCCGTGCTTCCGCTCGGAGGCTGGCTCGTACGGGCGGGACACTCGCGGTCTGATCCGCCAGCACCAGTTCGCCAAGGTCGAGATGGTCAAGATCGTCGACCCGAAGACGGCGGACGCCGAGCTGGAGACGATGGTCGGCCACGCCGAGGCGTGCCTCAAGGAACTCGGCCTCGCCTACCGGGTCATCAAGCTGCCCGCCGGTGACACCGGCTTCTCCGCCCAGCTCACGTACGACATCGAGGTCTGGATTCCGAGCCAGAACACGTACCGCGAGATCTCCTCGGTCTCCAACTTCGGCACCTTCCAGGCCCGCCGGGCGAACATCCGGACCCGAGGCGAAGACGGCAAGCCCAAGCTCGTCGCCACCCTCAACGGCTCCGGCCTGCCCGTCGGCCGCACGCTGGCCGCGCTCCTCGAACAGTGCCAGCAGGAGGACGGCTCGCTCGTCCTTCCCGAATCCCTCTTCCCGTACCTCGGCTTCCGCCGGATCAAGGCGGACGGAACACCGGAGGCATAACGTGCTCGTCGGCGTCTGCGATTTCCCTGGTAGCTACGCCTTTCCGCCCGCCGGCTACGGCGGGATCGAACGATGGCTGTGGGCGGTCGCCGTAGGCGCCCGGGCCGCAGGCGCCGACGTACACCTCCTCGGGCCGGGCTGGCTCGCGGACCTGGAGAACGACTGGGTCCGCAAGCCGGTCCGCCTGGAGGACATCACCCCCGGATCGCTCGCCGAGCGCGACGTCCGCGACACCAAGTACGACCTCCTGGTCGTCGGGCACGAGTACCCCTCGCTGCCCGCCTGGACCCGCACCTGGAATGCGCTGGACTGCGACGTCGCCACCTTCCAGCACTCCCCAGTCTTCCAGCACGCCACCACCGCCTTCGACGGCAGGCGTTCCCGGCTGTACTGCTACTCGCCCGAGATGATCGAGCGGTACGCGGACCACCGGCCGATCCCCGAGCTGGCCGTGCACCTTGGCCTCGACGAGGAGGAACCGCCGGCGACCGCCGGACGCGACCTCGTCTGGCTTGGCCGCGTCGACGCAGAGAAGGCCCCTCACCTGGCGGTCCGCGCCGCCCAGATCCTCGGCCGCCGCATTCGCGTCGTCGGCCCGGTATTCGACCACGACTACGTCCAGAGCCACGCCCGTCTCTTCGACGCGGACCACGTCGAGTGGATCGGCGAACTCGGAGGGCCGGCCAAGACGGCCGCCATCCGCGACGCCTCCGTATTCGTCTATACCTACGCCCGCACGTACGTGGAAGCTGGCGCCGCCGTCTTCGGCGAGTCCCTCCGCGCCGGCACCCCCATGGCTGCGCTTGCCTGGCGCACGGGCACTTGCGCCGAGGCGGCCCTGTGTGACCAGACGGGCGCCATCACCGTCGTCGACCCGGACGAGGACGACGAGACCGCGGCCCAGCGACTCGCGCTCGCTATTGAGCAGGCGGAGACCCTCGACCACCGGCAGGTTCAGGAGATCGGCCAGCACCGCTTCGACCCCGCCCGGCACTTCCTGGCGATGGCGTCCCGGTCGTGCTGACCGGCACAGCTCGTACGACCGGAGACGCACTGGCCTCGCGGATACCCTCCGTGCTCCGCAGGTCGTTATCCCACTCGCAGTGGGAGTTCACCATCGACGGCCCTCACGTCGACATCCGACACCAGCGGCGAGGCACCCCGTACCGCCCGCCACGTCGGCCGCCCTCGTGGAGAGAACTCCTCCGCAGCCTGGAGACCGCCTTCGCCCACGTCGGAGCTCCACGCGACGACTGTCTCCCGCTCCGCTGGGGGCGCGACACAGAACTGACCATCTCGGCGATCCAGGCCCTCGACCCGCTCCTCAAGGATGGAAGACCCCAGACGTACCGCCGAGGCTTCCTCCCCCAACCGGTTGTCCGCCTCACCGGTGAACGCGATACCGCCGGCGACCTCTGCGACGGCTTCCTGACCTCCTTCGTCAACGTCTCCCGCGTCCAACCCGTAGGAGGACTTGACGCGTACGGCGCGATTCTCGACGGCTGGTTTTCCGTCCTCTCCCAACTCGGCTTCCACGCCCGCCACCTGAGTGTCCACGGGACCCTGACCCCCTGGCGCCGGCGCGAGGTGGAGGGCATCACACTGCACTTCCGCCACCTCGGGCTCGATCTCGGCGACATCGTCCTGCTGTGGAACGCCGAGGACTCGACCCGCATGGCCGTAGACCTGGGAACCGGACTGGAACGCCTCGCCTGGGCACGCACCCAGCAACGCTGGCACGAGCTGATCTACGGAGGCTTCGCCGGCACGGCGCCACCCGCCACGCTGGACGCCATCCGTACTGCGACGCTCCTCCTCGGCAGCGGGATCACCCCCGCGCCCCGCGGGGCCGGGGGTGTCACCCGGAGGGTCATAGGCACGATCGACCCCGAAGCGGTACGCCTCGGGGCCAGCGCCTTAGTTCGCGAGGCACACGGCTACTGGTCACTCGTCGGTGCCCTACGTGCTCCGTGGCCGCAGATCGCTTGTGCCATCGAGGAAGAGGTACGCAGATGAGGGAAGGCGGCCAGCGGCCCGTAGCCACAGCCATCGTGGTGCATGAAGGACGCGTGCTCATGGTGCGGCGACGGATAAGCGAGGGCGAGCTCTCCTGGCAGTTCCCGGCCGGAAAGGTCGAGCCGGGGGAGTCTCGCGAGGACGCCGCCGTGCGGGAGACCCAGGAGGAGACCGGCCTGGACGTGGTCGTTGTGAAGCTGCTCGGTGAGCGGGTTCACCCGAAGACGGGCCGGCTGATGTCGTACACAGCCTGCGAGGTGGTGGGCGGCGCTGCTCACGTCGCGGACACCGAGGAGTTGGCCGAGCTTGCTTGGGTCGCCCACGGCGAGATTCCGAAGTACGTGCCGTACGGGTTGTTCGAGCCGGTGCAGCAACACCTCGATGTGGTCCTGCACCTCTGACGAAGGTCATTGAGTGCGCCGGAGGAACCGGCGAATCGATGTGGCGTCCGCTGGCGGGGAAGTCTCCCAGCCGCTGGCCGCTGGTTACTACGTGGGCGCCTTGCCTGTGTGCTCAGCCCTCGCGCGGGCGGAAGCCGTCGGCGCCCGCAGCGACGGTAGTGACCAACCGGTCGTAGTCGATGAGGTCCTCGTCGGTCATGAGGGCGGCGAGAGCTTTGTGGTGCTGGACGGCGTACTTGAGCAGGAGCTCGGCCAGTACGAGCGAGGCTGCCTCCGCCTCCGCTCCGGCCTCGGGGTTGTGGACGTGGACACCGGCGGCCTGGAGTTCTTCGAGGGTGGCGTCATCGGCGAGGGCCTGTTCCTCGTCGGTGAAGGGGCGTCCGTCGAGGTGGCGGAAGGTGCGGGTACCCGACGGTCGGTTGAAGTCCGTGTCGAACAGCAGGGCCATGACGTGGGGGCGAGGGGTGGATGCGGGCATAGGGGTTCTCCTCAAAAGGGGCGGGGGTGGGTGCCGATGTGCCCATGGTCTGGAGAATCCCCGGTTAGCCTAACCGGGGATTGTCGGTTACCTTTTGCGGCTCGGTTTTCGCGGTTCAGCGTCGTCGTGGGGAACCATTCGCGGGCCTGGTCCCGGTTTGCGCGGTCCGTCCCGGCGAGGCGACCACGTGCTTGCCGGTGGCGCGCTGGCCCTGGGCGTTCTGGGGATCCGCAGGGAGGTTGGCCATCCGGCGTAGCCGCCACACAAGTACGTCGCTCATGCGTTCCGCCGTGTCCAGTTCCCGTTGGGCGGCAGCCTGTGTGAGCAGGGTGGTGGGGTTGTGGCCGGCGCTCTGCGTCTCGGCGAGGGTGGCTGCGAGGGCGGGCCAGCCGGGTTCGGCGAGGATTCGGTCGGCCAGTTCGGGCAGGGTCTGGCGTACGGCGGTGGCGTGGTGGCGTTGCCAGGATGGGGCCAGGCGAGCGCCCCGCTGGTGGAGCAGTGCCAAGGGCTGGGTGGAGGCGGCCTGGTAGGCGGCACGCAGGTGTTCGGCGGCCCGGTGGGCGGCTTCGGCCTGCTGGGCGTGCTGCTTCTTGGCGTGCCAGTGTGCGGCGGCGGTGATCAGGAAGAACAGCATGTCGAGCGCCATGGCCGTGGTAGCGCCGTCCTCGCCTCGGCCGAGGGCCGGGCCGCTGCGGACGAGGTCGCGGGCGGCTCGGCGCAGGGCGCTGTCGTGGCCGCGTGCGGCGCGGATGTGGGATCGGGAAGCGCGTTCGAACGAGGTGGATGCTGAATGGAGTTCGTTGCGGGTGTGGGCGGCGGAAGTCTGGGCGAGGGCGTCGAGGACTTCGCCGGTGGCTGCGATCTGCGCGGCGATGACGTCGTCGTCGCTGTGGTCGATGACGAGCAGTGCCTGCCAGGCGGCGGTGGTGGCGCGCCGACGTGCGGAGGCGGGCCCGGTCACCGACGGCTGGGTCGGCTGCTGGGTGGCGTTGTCCGGGTTCTGGGTCCAGCGTTCGCGGATGCGGGGCAGGGAGAGGTCCGGGGCGAGCTTGGAGCCGGAGTAGAAGACGGGCTCGCCCTTGGCGTTGCGGTCGCCGGGGAGGGCGACGGTGTAGCCGAGGGTGTCGCCCGACGGCGCGACGCGGCGCCGGATGAGCAGACCGGCCGCGGCGAGGCGGTCGAAGAACTCCTCCTCGCTCGCCGCGCCGGCCACCGAGCGGCGGACCGCCTCGCGCAGTTCCTCGCGCGGGGTGCGCTGCCGGCCACGGCGGTCGGCCTTGTGGCGCTCGGCGCTGGTGGGGCGCTTCGCGGCGGTGCCATCGCCCGGCGTGACCCGGCGCAGGCCGTAGTCCGCTTCGATGAGGCGGGCCTCGGCCTGGGCGCGGCGGGTCTCGTTGTGTAGGCGGGGCCGTCGGCCGTCCTCGCGGACCAGGGTGGCGATGATGTGGATGTGGTCGTCGGCGTGCCGGACGGCCGCCCACCGGCAGGCGGCGTCGTCGCCGTCGGGGGCGATGCCGGTGGCGGCGACCATGCGGCGGGCGATGGCGGCCCAGTCGTCGTCGGACAGGATGGGGTCTTCGGGGCTGGCACGTACGGACAGGTGCCACACGTGCTTCTCGGGGCGCCGGTCGGCGGGCAGGGCGTCGACGGGCTGGTCGAGCAGCCGCTGTAGCTGCCCGTAGGTGGCCTGCGGGTCGCGGCCGGGGTCGGGGGTGAGCGGGTCGAAGGCGGCGACCAGGTGCGGGTCGATGTGCTCCTCGTGGGAGCCGGGGCCGTACAGGTAGCGGATCAGACCGATCGTCGCGCCGCCGCGCTTGTGAATGCGGGGGATCACGCAGCGGCACCGCCGTCCCGGTGGGCGAGCAGGGCATCGGTGGCCTCCTCCATGCGACGGGCCGCGCTCAGGACGGCCCCGGCGGCGGCGCCGAGGTGGGGTGCGTCGGCGCCGGAGTTGAGAGCTTTGGCAACCTGGTTGAACAGGCCGTGGATCCGGCCCAGGTGCCGGCGCGCGGCGAACAGCTCGCCGATGACTTCCCGTTCGGTTGCGATCTCGGCGGCGGTGAGGGTCAGGTCGCGGGTGGCCTTGTCGACGGCGTAGGCGAGGAAGGAGGCGTTGGTCATCTGGCACTGGGCGGCTGCTTCGGTGAAGCGCTTGTATTCGGCTTCGTTCATGCGGCAGCTGGGCTGGCGCAGGCGCTTGCGGGGCTTCGGCTGACGGGCACGCTGACGCCGCCGCGAAAGGGGCTCGGCCTGCCGGTCCCCTCCAGGCTGCGGTCCGCCCTCGGTCGCTGCCTGCCGGTCCGGCGCCCCCTGGCGCAGGGCTGCTCCCGCCACCCCTGGGGCGGGAACTCCGGGAGCATTGCTCCCGGTACAACTTGCTCCGTCTGGTGCTGGGGTGGTGGTCGGCTGCTGCTGGGGAGTGGCGGGTTCGTGGTGGGCGTCGTGCACTGGATCTCCGTCTCAGGCCATCGCTGCGGCGAGTAATTGCGGTTTCGGGGATCAGGCGCCTGTGCGCGTGGCCCCGAGTTGGTCCTTGAATTCGCGGACGACTCGGCCTGCGTCGTTGCTGGCGACGCTGTAGCCGGCGTCGCGCACGGCGTCCTCCACTCGGTCGCGTCCGACGCTGCCGGTCTCCTCGTACATGCGGCGGGCGAACTGGAAGATGACTTCGTCGGAGGCACTGGACTTGCGACCGGACCGCTTCGGCTTCGGCGTGGGGCGCTTGGCCGGTGGGGTGGGTGAGCCGCTGCCCGTGGATGGTGGAACGGCCTCTTGTGGGCGGGCCGCCCGATTCGGGCGGGCAGATCGCGGGCGGGCGCCCGGGCGGGGTTCCTCGTCGCCCGGATCTGATGGGTGCGGGCGGGCGCGGTCTTCTGCCCGCTCGTCTCCACCCGCCCGCCCGTCGCCGTCTGCCCGGGAGCGGTCGGGCTGTGCTGCGCGCGGGCTGACGGGCTGCCCGGCGGGCGGGGCCCAGCGCTCGGGCAGGCCGATGGTGGCCAGGGCGGCTGCTTGGCGGCGGGTGGCGAGCTTGCGCAGCAGCTGCTCGTTGCGGAGCGGGTCGGCGTCGATGCCGGAGCGGGCGAGGGCCTTGGACAGACGGCGCACGGTGCGCTGGCCCGCCCGTCCGGTCCGCTGCCCGGGCGTCATCTCGGCGAGGCGGGCAGCCAGGGCGACGGCCCGGTGCGTGGCCCGGTCGCGGATGATTTCGGCGGCTCCCTGGTCCTGCTGGACGATCCCCAGGCGGGCGAGCAGCCGCTCGCGGGCCTGCCGTGTGAGGACGGCTGCGAGTCCGCGCGAGGCGGCATCGGGGGTCCGCTGTCGCAGTTCGATGCCCATGGCCAGGTGCCACAGCACGGCGGCCATCACGGGGCCGGTGAAGGCGCGCACGGTGCCGCCGACGGGGCCGGCCTCAGCGTAGGCGGGGATGGTCTGCATGGCGGTGATCACCCAGACCAGGACTCCGGGCAGGCCCGCTGCCTGCCTCGGCCCGTGCAGGTTCTGGCGGGCCATCAGGGCCATCGAGAACAGGGCGAGCTCCGCAGCGGCGAACATCGCGGTGCGCTCGGCGGTGTTGCGCATGTCGAGATAGTGGGCGGCGAACCGCCAGCTGGTGTCCGCGCTGTAGGCGGTGCACACGAGCGCCGCCACAGTCGCTGTGACGACGGCGGCCGAGATGCGCGGCTTTCGCTCGTGGGTGCGGTGTTGGTGGCGTCGCGGCCTCAGGCCCGCGAGCAGTGCGCCGGCGGCAACGGCCAAGACGGCCACGGGCAGGAGCGGGCCATCAGCGAGCGGGAGCGAAGCGGTGGCGAGCATGTCGGTTACGGCAGGGGGCATGTACGGGGCTACTCCGGGGAGAGCGAGGAGGCGATCACGGCGTTCACGGAGGGGGCGTACACGCGGGCCCCCTTCTAAAGGGGGCCCCGCGCGTGATCGCTTGGGTGCGTGTACGGCGTGGACGGTCGTGTGATCGCTCTACCTGCGGTTTTTCGGTGAGCGTGTGCGCTGTGAGCGGTTCACGGCGGTCTGCGGGCACGAGGGCCGCGTGTACGGTCGCGTGAACGCTTTCAGGGGTCGGTGCGGGGCTCAGCCGACGGCGGTGAGGTGGCGGGCGGAGGCGTAGTAGCGGGCCTGCTGGCCGCCTCCGGCCCCTCCGGCCATGCCGTCGGCCTTGGTGGCCAGGCCGTCGTCGACGAGGCGGCTGAGGTGGCGTCGTGCCTTCTCGATGTCGGCGCGTTCGGGGTCGCCGCCGATGAGGATGGCCGCCAGCTCTCGTGCGCTCATCCCGTTAGGGGCATTGCGCAGTAGGGCGGCGGGGTCCTTGGTGGGGTCGACGGTGGTGGTGCCGCGTACGTGGTCGTGGGTGACGTCCAGGGGGCCGGCTTCACCGGTGGAGGTCTTGAGGTGGTGCAGGGTGACGGCGGGGTCGCCTGCCCGGCCGGTGACGAACAGGACGCTGCCCGCGCCGGAGGTGAACCAGGTGGAGCCATAGACCTGGTCCAGGGTGGGGCGCTGGCCGCGCGGCGCGTCGGCGGTGGCCTTCCGCTGGTGGTGCAGCTCCATGATCTCCACGCCGTTGCGAATGGCGCGCATGCGGGCGTTGTGGAAGGCGACCGCGAGGCTGTCGTCGACCATCGTGCTGACCGCGTCCTTGAGGCTGTCGATCACGATGGTGTCGGCCTGGTGGGCGGCGGCGAGGTCGGCGAGGAGGTCGGGTTCCTTGTCGAGGGTGGCGGGCAGCGGACCTTCCCAGACCACGAGCCGCTCGCGCAGGATCTTCTCGTCGGTGGGGAAGACGCGGCGGGCCATGGCCTTGGCGATCTGCTTGGGGCGGTCCATCGCCAGGTAGAGCACGCGCCTGCTGGGGGCGACGGGCATCTCCAGGACGGTCTCCTGCAGGCCGATGCGGGCAAAGATCACCTGATGGGCCAGGGTCGTCTTGCCGACGCCCGGAGCGCCGACGATCATCAGGCTCTCGCCGGAGGCCCAGACGGTCTTCTCGCGGGTGCCCCACAGAGGCTCGGTGTCCGCGCCGCTCTCTTTGACGAACGACCATCCGTTGGTGGCGAAGCGGGACAGCCGTCCCTGTCCCGAGGCGAGTGCGCGCTCGCGTTCGGCGCGTACCTCCGCTTCGACCTCGCTGCGGATTGCCTCGGGATCAGCGCCGGGTTCCTGGGCCCGCTGGAGGGTCCGTACAGCGGAGGTCATCAGGCGGCGTAGGTCGGCCTTCGCGCGGACGATCTCCGCGTGGTGCTCGGCGCTGCCGGTGCCGTAGGGCGCGTCGGCGAGCTGGAACACATAGGTGGGACCGCCGACCCGTTGCAGATCGCCTTGCTGCTGCAGCAGTTCGGTGAGGACGATCGGGTCGGTCGGCTTGTCCTCGCGGTGCTGGGTGAGGAGCGCGCGCCAGATGGTCTCGTGCGCGGGCCGGTAGAAGGCGTCGTCGCCGAGGACGGGCCGGACCGCGTCGATGACGTCGGCTTTGTGCATGCAGGCGCCAAGGACCGCGCGCTCGGCGTCCAGGTTGAACGGAGGTTCCGTCGGGGTGGGACCTTCGTCGAAGCGGGATGGCGTCTGGGATGGCAGGGTCGTACCCTGGGTCACGGAGCTCCTCATCCGGCAGGCCATTACGGGGCGGCAACCCCGGCCTCCGGTTTCGATCGTTCAGGGATGGATGGTTGTGCGGTGGAGCCTCTACTTCGGCCCCGGTGTTCGTAGCACCGGGGCCGCTTGCGTGTGCGGATCCGTCCACCGCTGTACGGCGGACTACGACCATAGCCGAGATTTTCGGCAGCGCAACGCCTTGCATTTCACTCCGCAACGATGTTTAGTTGTGGATGCTGGCCCCAGTGGACCCGTTGTCGCGTGAAGGGAGGTGCGAGTGAGCGGTGAGGAAGGTGCGGAGCGCGCCGGCCCCGGTCGTCCGATGCCGGAGGAGCACGTCGCCGCACGCATCAAGCTGGAGCGCGAGGTCCGCGGTTGGAGCACGGTGAAGCTCGCCGAGGAGATGGCCGCCGTCGGCCATCCGATCAACCAGTCGGCGATCTGGCGCATCGAGAGCGGCAAGCCCCGTCGCAGGGTCAACCTCGACGAGGCGCTCGGCTTCTGCAAGGTCTTCGACATCACCATGCAGGACCTGACGGGGCCGCCAGGAGAGCTGGCCACGCCCCGCATTCGCGAGCTTGCCCGTGAGTACGTCCAGATGACGCGCGAGTACCACCAACTGCGAGCGGCGATCGACCGGAACCAGATGCACCTGCACGAGATCGACATGGAACTCAATGCATACGGGGACAAGGGACCCGAGCAGAGAGGACAGGTCGACGAACTCCTCCGCCTCGAAGAACGGGCCCTGCAGAGGAGCCTGCACCCATCGCGGGCGCACCTGCGAAACCAGGGGCAGCCACCCACCGGCGAATAGTCGGCCGCTGCCCCCTCACGGCGCTACGAACGCCGAGAACCCCTATGTGCGGCGACCTCCGTCGCCGACGATCAACCGCCGACCCATCCATCCCTGAACGACGCCACCGGCCAGGCCGACGGGAGTTGCCGCTCCCGCGACGCCGCGATGCCGGCGGGAGGAGTACCCCATGCCGCAGCCCGCTCTGCCCATTTCCCAGATAGCCCAGCTCCTGGACGTCCCCGAAGACGCCCTGCGCACCTTGATGGTCGAGCGGCGATCCGCCGGCGACACGACCCTGGTCGCTCTCACCGTCACCGAAGCAGCTCGCCGGATTGGCATCGGCCGCACCAAGCTGTACGAGTACGTCTCGTCCGGCGAGATCGCTTCCGTCAAGATCGGCAGCTTGCGCCGCATCCCAGCGGAGGCGGTGAACGACTTCCTGGCCCGCCGACTGTCGGCGTCCGACTTCGGGGCCGCCGCGTGACGCGAGCCTCCGCACCGAAGTCTCGCCAGCCCAACGGTGCCTCGTCCATCTACCTCGGCACGGACGGCCGATGGCACGGCCGCGTCACCGTCGGCGTCAAGGACGACGGCACCCCGGACCGGCGCCACGTCAGCCGCAAGACCCGACCCGAGGTAACTAAGGTCGTCCGCGAGCTGGAGCGCCAGCGCGACAAGGGCGCCGTCCGCAAGGCCGGCCAGTCCTGGACCGTGAAGACCTGGCTCACCCACTGGGTCGAGAACATCGCCGCCGCGCACGTCTCGGAGAACACCATCGACGGCTACCGCGTCGCGGTGAACCACCACCTCATCCCCGGCCTGGGAGCCCACCGCCTGGAGAAACTCGAACCCGAACACCTGGAGCGCTTCTACAAGAAGATGCAGGACAACGGGAGCGCCGCCGGCACCGCCCACCAGGCGCACCGCACGATCCGCACGGCGCTGAACGAGGCCGTGCGCCGCAAGCACCTCACCGCGAACCCGGCCTCCATCGCCAAGGCACCCAAGGTCGAAGAGGAGGAGGTCGAGCCGTACACGGTCGAAGAGGTCCAGCGGCTCCTTGCCGAGGCCGCCAAGCACCGCAACACCGCCCGCTGGGTCATCGCGCTCGCCCTCGGCCTGCGCCAGGGCGAGGTCCTCGGCATGCAGTGGGACGACGTCGACTTCGAGCTCGGCGTCATCCGTGTACGCCGTGGCCGGCTGCGGCCCCGCTATAAGCACGGCTGCGGAGACCGCTGTGGCCGGAAGCCCGGCTACTGCCCCCAGAAGATCAACACCCGTCGCGAGACGAAGAACGCGAAGTCCCGCGCGGGCCAACGGCCCATCGGCGTCCCCGAAGAGCTGCTCCAGCTCCTGCGCCGACACAAGGAGGACCAGGCCCGTGAGCGAACCGCGGCCCGCGACCTCTGGACGGAGAAGGGGTACGTCTTCACCTCGCCCACCGGCGAGCCTCTGAACCCGAACACCGACTACCACAAGTGGAAGGAGCTCCTGAAAGCCGCAGGCGTCCGCGACGCCCGCCTTCACGACGCGCGCCACACCGCGGCGACTGTCCTGCTCATCCTCGGCGTCTCCGACGCGGTCGTCGACGCCATCATGGGCTGGGAGCCCGGCAAGTCCGCTCGGATGCGCCGCCGCTACCAGCACCTGACCAGCCGCGTTCTCAAGGACACCGCCGCCAAGGTCGGCGGCCTCCTGTGGGGCACGGACCAGGCTGCGGATAATCCCACGCCGGACGCCGGCCAGGGCCCCGTCCCCGCCGAGCTGGCGATCCACATCGCCTGCCTCGGCGAGCGGCGCGTCCCCTTCCTCCACCGCGAACACGCCGACGAGGTCGTCGCACGATGGCGCGCCGATTGGCCCGACCACACCGCCGAGGTCGAAGAATGGGACCGCTGGCGCTGGGAGCACCAGGGCCCCGACGGCGCGAGCGCCATCCGCGACCGTGTACCGGAGCGGGCCGTGGTCTTCCACGCCCGAGCTCTGTTCCTCCCCGGCGGGGAACGCGCGGCGACCGGGGTCTCGGAGCAGTGGTCGGTGCCGGCCTGGGACTTCGAGACCGACCGCTACACCGACCGCGCCTCGGCCTGGCGGACGGCCCGTCGCCCCAGCACGGGCCAGGAGGTCGAGGCTCAGGTGCGTGGCACGGACAAGGGCGCCGTGGAGGCGGCCTTCGTCGAGGCGTGTGCACAGGCTGTGGACCGTGCCCGGAACCCGGGGAAGTACGGCGACATCGACGAGTGGTAGTGCCCCGGGCTAGTGCCCACCGTGGCCGAAACCACACCGGAGCACCGGCCAGGTGAGCCAGTGGGTGGATCAGGAGTGATGCAGCGCGACGAGGCCCGGCAACCGCCACAGGTTGCCGGGCCCTCCGTGCACTCGTCAGTCGACGAGGTAGTGGGCTTCGATGTAGGCGACGGTGGAGTCGTACGGCTCCCCCACCGGCTTCAGCATGTACCGGCGGAAGACCGCGGCGGTGGCACGGCGGGCGCCTCGGTTGCGAGCGTCGGCGTTGTCCCATGACCGGGCGAGGGTCTGGGTGACCACTTGATCGATCTCCTCGGCCAGGTTCCTCTCCGTGACCGTGAGGCCGGATGGTGAGTGATCGAGGATGATCCGTGACAGGACACCCACGTGGTCGTCATCCAGCACGATGACGGCGTCGGCGGGGTGCTTCTCGGCGTTCACGATGGCGCGGGCGATCCGGAGTGCTTCGGACAGGAACTCCAGGGCATCCTGGGCGTTTTGGATGATCCGGTCCCGTAGCTGCTTGATCCGCTCTGCGAGGGCGGTGTACTTCGCGGATCCCGGTTCGACGCCCTTGTCGAGGGCTGCCTTGATGTGGTCCAGGATCTCCGCCGCGGACGGTGGCGTCTTGTCCTCGCTGCCGTCCTTGTCGGCCTTGGGGCGGACGAGGGCCAGCAGTTCCTTGAGTATGGCGATGCCCTGTGCATCCAGGACGAGGGCTTCCTCCTGGGAGGCGACCACGGAGAAGGAGTGGACGTGGGCATTGATGATCTCCAGGACCATCGGTCCCAGCTCGGCCAGCCGTTCCTTTCTCTCCTCGTCGGAGGACTTCTTGAACAGGGTCGTGTACACGGACCCGAACAGCCCGAAGCCGTCGCGATACTTGGCGACCCGCTTGTCGGTGTTGATGAGCGGGTACAGGCGGGCCAGGAGTCGGTAGTCCTTGGAGAACACCTCGGCGGCGCCCGGGTCGGAGTCCAGGAAGACGTTGACGGCCCGTACGGACTCGTATCCGTGGACCGTGAGATCCAGGCCGTCCACGTCCACGAAGAGGTCTTCGATACGGGCGAAGACGATGCGGAATTCGTCGACCAGCGCGGAAAGGTCAGTGACGAACCCGCCACCCTTGCCGGCCCCCGCCGAGGTGGGGTCGGCGACAGCCCGCTGGACCTCTTCGCCCAGGCTGACGTAGTCCACGACCACGCCAGAAGTCTTCACGAAGCCGCTCGGGGACACCCAGGTGCGGTTCGGGCGGGTGATCGTCTGGAACAAGGTGTGCGCCTTCAGCGGCTTGTCCAGGTAGAGGACGCCCTCGTTGGGGGCGTCGAACCCGGTCATCAGCTTTGCGGTCACCACCAGGAAGCACAGCGGGTCGTCGGGGGTGAGGAATCGCCGCTTCTGCTCCTCCTCCTCGGCCTCTGAGAGCTGGTACGGCCGCATGGCGGGGTCTTCGTCCTTGGAGTCCGAGACGGAGATGTTCACCTCGGCGGTGATCCGGTCATGCTTCCCGACCTTGGCGAGCACCTGTGACGCCTCGAAGCCGGCCAGCAGCTCGTTGATCTTGTCTGTGTATGCCACGGCCAGCTCACGATTGAAGGCGACGACCTGCGCCTTGAGACCGTTGCGATAAGTGCCGGCCAGGTAGTGGTCCACGATGTCCTGGCAGACCGCGTGGATGCGGTCAGGGTTGGTGAATACCGAGGTGAGGCGCCCAAATTTTCGGGACAGGGCTTCACGGTCGGGGTCGTCGAGGTCGAAGTCGTCGGCGAACTGGTCGAACTCGGCCTGCAACGCCTGGTCGTCTATCTCGAAGTCGACGGGGTGCGGGTCCAGCATGACCGGGACGGTTGCCTCGTCCAGCAGAGACCGGGACACCGAGTAGCGGTGCAGGACCCTGTCCGGGTCGGTCTCCTCGCCGAAGAGGGCGAAGGTGTCGGTGGCGAGGTTCCTTACGGGGGTGCCAGTCATGCCGAAGAACTTCGCGTGCGGCAATGCTGCGCGCATCTGCCCGGCCAGGGACTTCGACTTGGCGGACTGGGTGCGGTGTGCCTCGTCGACCAGCACGATGATGTTGTCCCGGGTCGACAGGTTCTTGCCAGCGTCGGCGAACTTGTGGACAGTCGTGGAGATGACGCCGCGCACGTCGTCGGCTAGCAGGGCGCGCAGTTCGGCGCTGGTGGCGGGCAGGTGGAAGTAGGCGCTCCCCATCGCGGAGGTGAACACCCCGGAGGTCTGCCGGACGAGCTGGGTCCGGTCGGAGAGCAGGATGATCGTGGGCGACTCGGTGCGGGTGTCGGCCAGCAACAGCGAGGCGGCGAACACCATCAGCAGTGTCTTCCCGGATCCCTGGTGGTGCCAGATCAGGCCCTTCGACCCGCCCTCCAGGACCCGCTCGTGGATGAGGTGCGCGGCCTCCATCTGCGGATAGCGGGGCAGGTACTTCTTGTCCGCTCCGCCCCCAGAGGTGTCGAAGAGGGCGAAGTTGGCGAGCATGTCCAGGACGGTCGCCGGGTTCATCAGCAACTCGACGGAGCGCTGCACATCGGCCTGCCCGGACAAGTTCTCGTCGTCGGCGGTGGACCGGAACGGCTGCCATAGATTCGTGGGCGCGCCGGCGGCACCGAACCGGAGCTTCAGACCGTCAGAAGCGACGGCGAAGACGTTGGGGGTGAAGAACCACGGGTACTCGGTGACGTACACATCGTTGATCTCGCGGGCGGCGTCAGCCCACCCGGACTTGGCGGTCGGTGACTTCACCTCGACCACGACCAGGGGCAGGCCGTTGACCCAGTACACGAGGTCGAACCGGCGAGAGGTCTTGCCGGGGACGGTTATGGTCACCTCGTCCGACACGACCAGTGTGTTGGCAGTGGGGTGCTCGAAGTCGATGAGCTTCAGGGCGTGCCATGCGCCGTCAGCGTCCCGGAACTCCTTATGCCCACGTAGTAGGTGCAGTACCTGTTCGTTGGCCCGCACGAGTCCGCCTTCAACGGCGTTGACCGTGGCGACGATCTCCTCGACCACCGCGTCCACGTCGAACCCGTCGATCACACCCAGGTTTAACCGGATGATGGCGTCACGCAACTGACCGACGATCACTGTCTGTGTTGTTTCACGTGGCAACCCACGCCCCGCCGTGAAGCCCCACCCCAAGGGGAGGGACCACCGGATCATCAGGTTCTGGAACTCACGCTCCCGAACGCCCTTCGCCACGGGTCAGACCTCCAGCTCAACAGATTTGATGTCGATGGTGTGCTCCAGCAATCCGGACACCAGTGCCGCTCGTGCCTGACGAAGGCGTTCCGCCTCATCGCAGAGAGCGTTGATCTGCGCGTCCATTGCGGTAGCTACCCCTGAGATGCGCTGCTGTTCTGTACGAGGGGGAACAGGCATAACGATCTTCTTGAGGTTGGTGGCAGAGATGCGGACCACCTTGGTCTCGCTTGTGAATTGACGTTTGCGGTGTTGAAAGAGGGGCGAGGCGAAGAAATAAGAGACGAACTTCGGGTCAAGATCATGGCGGAAGATGAAGCAGTCATCGTGAACGGCCACGCCTTCATCACCCAGCCATGCGACAGCCTTTCCGACGTCGTCGACATTCTCGCTTGTGCCGGCAATTACTACGTCGCCGTGCTGTGCCAGACGCATCGAGCTGCGGAGGCTCTCTGGTAGATGTGTCACCGTGCGTGTAGCCGACGCCCCATAGTCCGTGTAGATCTGGCCGTAGTGGATGCACCCCAGGCCGGACTCCACGTAGTCGCTCTTTACGAACCGGCGGCCGCGGATAAGCGTGCCAGCTTCCGACAACGGAGCAGACAACCAATCGTCACCGCCCTGAGAGAGCATCTCTCCGAGAGCGGCGTTACGGACCCGAAGGAGGCTGTCCGCCTCAACCTTGAGTGCCACCACCTTTTCGTCAACCGTGCCGATCACCTCGACGATCCGTTCCTGCACTGGCAGCGGAGGAAGGGTGATACCGATGGCGCTGAATGCCTTGAATGGCAGACTGCGTCTGCGGTTTACACTGCCCTGTGCGTTGTTGGTGTATTCGGCCAGCATCCGTGGGCTGCGGACCAGCAGTTCTGCGTACTCAGGTAGCGCAACCCTTTCACCCCGCCATCGAAGGGTGGTGTACATCGGGCTGATGACTCCGGTCTCGCCCAGGTTGTTCCGGGCAATGGACCCTTCGTCGATGTGGATGGTGGAATACGCCCACTCTCCCGGTTCGACGATCTTATATCCGTCGAGTTTTTCTGACGCGATCCTCTTATCGAAGTAGTCGTCGGCGCGAACGAACCCGTCGTACTTCGACAGGCTCATCACAATCGGCTCGTCTGTGTGCGGCCCCAATCTCGTGTTGTCCGGTGAGAAGAGGCGCCCCATGGTGACTTGCTGCCAGTCGCTCATTGAGGCATTCGGCCCTTGCAGCGGAATGGGCACAGTACGGTGGGCGTGAGCCTGTGGGTCGTCGAGGGTGGTCTGCTGCCAGTCACTCATCGAAGCCCTCGATCCCTGCAGCCGCGAGGAGAGCGTTCATGCGCTGCTCGGTTTTCTGGCGCTCGGCTCGGGCGATGTTGTAAGCGTCGATGAGGGTACCGAGATCTTCCTGCTCGGCAGCAGCTTGCTTGATGTAACGGCCGATGTTGAGGTCGTATTCGTTAGCCGCAATCTCCGTGGTTGGAACAAAACGAGACGAGAGGCTGTTCGCTTCGGTGGGATCCGCCGATTCGTCACCCGCGTCCATTTTCAAGTGGCAGGCGGCCACGATGTCAGAGACGTTGGCGTCTGTGATGATGTTGCGGTTCTTGGCCTTGATGAAGTTCTTGGAGGCGTCAACGAATAGCACGCCGTCCTGTCGATCCGGGACCTTGGTGCCGGGCGCGCGGAACACCAGGATCACCGTGGGGATGCTGGTGTTGTAGAAGAGGTTGGGGGGCAGGCTGATGACTGCTTCGAGAAGGTCATCGTTCACAACGCGGCGGCGGATGGATGCTTCCTGGCCGCGGAAGAGGACGCCGTGGGGTAGGACGACGCCGGCGCGGCCCTTCTTTGGGTCCATGCTGGCGATCATGTGCTGCACGAACGCCCAGTCCGCCGACGATTGCGGGGCGATCCCGCCGAGGGCGCGCGGGTCGTTGCTCCAGGGCTTCCACTTCAGGCTGTAGGGCGGGTTGGCGAGGATCACATCGAACTGCTTTACGGACCCATCCGACTTCGTGAAGCGCGGGTCCTTCAGGGTGTCGCCGACTTCGACCTTGAACTGCGTGAGGTTGTGCATGAACAGGTTCATGCGCGCCACACCTGCAGTGTCTGGTACGGCCTCCTGCCCGTACAGCTTGAGCGTGTAGCCGCGCCCGCCGTGGGCCTTCAGCAGACTCGCGGAGGCGATGAGCATGCCGCCCGACCCGCAGGTCGGGTCGTACACCGACTCAAAGCTCTTGGGCTCCAAGATCTCGACGAGCAGCTCGACGACCTCGCGCGGAGTGAAGAACTGGCCAGCGCGGGTGCCGGACCCGTCGGAGAACCGCTTCAGCAGGTACTCGTACGCCCCGCCGAGCACGTCATGGGACATGTTGCCCTCGTGCATCTTCGGAGTGCGGTCCATCGCCTGCATGACCGCTGCCAGCACCTCCCCTGACAGCACCTCTTCGGAGGCCCACGCCATGGATCCGAACAGGCGGGAGAACTTGTCAGGGTTGGCCGTCTCGATGGCCTGCAGGGAGGCGCGGACCCGCTGACCCAAGCCGGGCTGGGTGACGGTGGCCAGGATGGACGACCAGGAGGCGCGGCGCTCGGCGACGGTACCAGGGTGGATGAAAGGGATCTTGAACGTCTGGTAGGTGCTGTACTCGACCTCGTGGGCTTCCTCGGCTGAGAGGCCGAGGGCCTCGTTCTCCTTGAGGAAGGTCTGGTGGTTGTGCTCCCAGGTGTCCGACAGGTACTTCCAGAACATCAGAGGGAAGATGACCGAGGAGTACTGCGCTTCGGGCATCGCTACGCGCAGCTCGTCGGCGGCGTCCCACAAGCGGTTCTCGATCTCCTGCTGGGTCACTGCCATCAGATGGGGGTGTCCTTGCTCGTCAAGAGGGTGGCGGTCTGGAAGCCGTGGCGTTCCGCTGGGCATCCTATTTTGTCCCTCCGACAGTGGGGCGTGGTTAGCCTTTCTGCTGACTGGATCAGGTCGACGGAGGTCGGCGGTATAGGCGGGCCAGTGGGAGGTGAGGAGCACGCATACGCGGCGGCACCGGCCAGGAGCTGGTCCATGGAGCAACATCCACGCTGAGTGTCGAGCGTGGGAAGCGCAGGACGAGGCGCAGAGGAGGTTCGGGCTCTCACTCGATGCCCCGATCCGCGAGAAGGGCCGACACCGGAGTCTGCCCGCAGAGGTTCAGGGCTGTCCGCCCGCGCAACTGAGACCAAAACTGAGACCACACACGTCGAAGGGCCCCACCGCGAACGGTGGGGCCCTTCGACAACGTGCCCGGTGAGGCACTGGCGGAGGATACGAGATTCGAACTCGTGAGGGGTTGCCCCCAACACGCTTTCCAAGCGTGCGCCCTAGGCCTCTAGGCGAATCCTCCGTGGAGAACATTACATGACCGCGGAGGGTGCTCGCGAACGTGATCCACGAGGTCCGGGGGTGGGGGTCGAGGGTCGGGGTGGGTGGGTTCGGAGGGGGGTTCGGATCGGGTACGCTGGGCGGAGCCCCTCACGCGGCGCTATCTGACTGAACTCCCCCAGGGCCGGAAGGCAGCAAGGGTAGGTCGGCTCTGGCGGGTGCGTGGGGGGCGCTTGCGTTTCCAGGGCAGTGCGAGGGGCTGACGGGTCAGAGACGGGGGCGGCGGGTCGCCGCCGGGGCTCCCCCGGGCAGCGACGCGGCTCGCCAGGGCGAAGCCGGCGCGCGCCAGGTGTCGCCAGGCCGGCGCCGGACGTACGCGGGGCCGAGCCCGAAGGCGCGCCCGACCGCAGCCGCCGGGACGCAGCCGTCGGTACGCCGGGCCGAAGCCGGACATGCGCCTCCCCAAAGTCGCCGGCACACGGGGCCGAAGCCGCACATGCCCCGGACCGAAGCCGCCCGCACCCCAAGCCAAAGCCGCCCGCCCCCCGCCCCGAAGCCCGACACCCCCCGCCCCGAAGCCCGACACTCCCCCCCGCCCCCGCCCAAGGGCCGCGCGGGGTTTTCCCAGGTTGTCGGTGGCCGCCTATAACCTCGTATACGTGTCGTCTCTCGCGCTGTACCGCCGCTACCGCCCCGAGTCCTTCGCCGAGGTCATCGGGCAGGAGCATGTCACCGACCCGTTGCAGCAGGCCCTGCGGAACAACCGGGTCAATCACGCGTACCTGTTCAGCGGGCCCCGTGGCTGCGGCAAGACGACCAGCGCGCGGATCCTGGCCCGCTGTCTGAACTGTGAGCAGGGTCCTACGCCGACGCCCTGCGGGGAGTGCCAGTCCTGTCGGGACCTCGCGCGCAACGGGCCGGGATCCATCGACGTCATCGAGATCGACGCAGCCTCGCACGGTGGTGTGGACGACGCCCGTGACCTGCGGGAGAAGGCGTTCTTCGGGCCCGCGTCCAGCCGGTACAAGATCTACATCATCGACGAGGCCCACATGGTCACCCCGGCGGGCTTCAACGCCCTGCTGAAGGTGGTCGAGGAGCCGCCGGAGCACCTCAAGTTCATCTTCGCGACGACGGAGCCCGAGAAGGTCATCGGGACCATCCGGTCGCGGACCCACCACTATCCCTTCCGGCTGGTGCCGCCGGGGACGCTGCGGGAGTACCTCGGCGACGTGTGCGGGCGGGAGGGGATCCCGGTCGACGAGGGCGTGCTGCCGCTCGTCGTGCGCGCCGGCGCCGGGTCCGTCCGTGACTCGATGTCCGTCATGGACCAGCTCCTCGCCGGTGCCGGCGAGGCGGGTGTGACGTACGCCATGGCGACCTCGCTGCTCGGTTATACGGACAGCGCGCTGCTCGACTCCGTCGTGGACGCCTTCGCCTCGGGTGACGGCGCCGCCGCCTTCGAGGTCGTCGACCGGATCATCGAGGGCGGGAACGACCCCCGGCGGTTCGTCGCCGACCTGCTGGAGCGGCTGCGCGACCTGGTGATTCTGGCCGCCGTGCCCGACGCCGCGGAGAAGGGGCTCATCGACGCGCCCGCCGACGTGGTGGAGCGCATGCAGGCGCAGGCGTCCGTGTTCGGCGCCGCCGAGCTGAGCCGCGCCGCCGACCTCGTCAACGAGGGGCTGACCGAGATGCGCGGCGCCACCTCGCCTCGCCTCCAGCTGGAGCTGATCTGCGCGCGCGTGCTGCTGCCCGCCGCCTTCGACGACGAGCGCTCGCTGCTCGCGCGCCTCGACCGCCTGGAGCGCGGGGCCGCCGCCGCGCCGCCGGCCGCCGACGTCTTCACG
>NZ_BNBS01000028.1:21258-81653 GCF_014656075.1 Streptomyces hydrogenans | reverse complement strand
CCGACTCCGTGCCGTCCGCGCCGCACAGCACCGCCAGGCCGCCCAGCCGGGACGCCAGCGCGCCCAGCACCGCCGGCACCGGCGCAGGGCGGGCGGCGGCCGTCGCCAGCGACTGCTGCGCCTCCGTCACCCGGCGCAGCTCGTACAGCCTGGCCTCCGCCATCAGCCGCCACAGCGCCCGCGCCACCGCCGTGAACGGCGTCCGCGGCGGCACCTCGATCAGCGGCAGCCCGTGCCGGACGCACGCCTCCACCAGCTCCACCGGCACCGTGTCGTACACCGGCGTCACCCCGAAGCCGAGCGCCGCCGCGCCCGCCTCCACCACCCGCTCCACGTACCGCGCCGGGTCGGCCAGCTGCACGCCCGCCGTCAGCAGCAGCTCGCCGCCGAGCAGATACGGGTACGGGTCGGCCATCTCCGAGGTGTGCACCCAGTGCAGGGCCACGTCGTCCGGGCCGGCCAGCAGCCGCAGCCCCAGCTCCCGGCGGCCGAGCAGCGCGGCGAGCGGCACCGGCGGCGCGGGGTGCGTCGGGGGAGCGGCGGGCGGCTTCGAGAACGTCACGGCATGGTCCCTTCGTACATCTCCGGCCCCTTCAGTGGAGGAAAAGTACACTTCAATGTGGCTTCCGGGCGATTTACGGTCGAGCCGCACCCCGACGACAGCCCAGGAGGCACCGACCATGAGCAGCGACCAGAACACCCCGCGCGGCCCGATCGACTCGTCCCGCGTCCCGCGGTACGCCGGGCCCGCGACGTTCGCCCGGCTGCCGCGGCTCGACGAGGTCGGCACCGCCGACGTCGCCGTGGTCGGCATCCCCTTCGACAGCGGCGTCTCCTACCGCCCCGGCGCCCGCTTCGGCGGCAACGCCATCCGCGAGGCGTCCCGCCTGCTGCGCCCCTACAACCCGGCGCAGGACGCCTCCCCCTTCGCCCTCGCGCAGGTCGCGGACGCCGGCGACATCGCCGCCAACCCGTTCAACATCAACGAGGCCGTCGAGACCATCGAGGCCGCCGCCGACGACCTCCTCGCCACCGGCGCCCGGATGATGACCCTCGGCGGCGACCACACCGTGGCCCTCCCGCTGCTCCGCTCGGTCGCCAAGAAGCACGGCCCCGTCGCCCTGCTCCACTTCGACGCCCACCTCGACACCTGGGACACCTACTTCGGCGCCGAGTACACCCACGGCACGCCCTTCCGCCGCGCCGTCGAGGAGGGCATCCTCGACACCTCCGCCCTCTCCCACGTCGGCACCCGCGGCCCGCTCTACGGCAAGCAGGACCTGACCGACGACGAGAAGATGGGCTTCGGCATCGTCACCTCGGCGGACGTCTACCGCCGCGGCGCCGACGAGGTCGCCGACCAGCTCCGCCAGCGCATCGGCGACCGCCCGCTCTACATCTCCATCGACATCGACTGCCTCGACCCGGCCCACGCCCCCGGCACCGGCACCCCCGAGGCGGGCGGCATGACCTCCCGCGAGCTCCTGGAGATCCTCCGCGGCCTCTCCTCCTGCAACCTCGTCTCCGCCGACGTGGTGGAGGTCGCCCCCGCCTACGACCACGCCGAGATCACGGCCGTCGCCGCCTCCCACACGGCGTACGAGCTGACCACGATCATGAGCCGCCAGATCGCGGCGAGCCGTACGGCACAGTAGAAGCCGACACCGGCCGGGGTGCGCGCGGACGTTCCGAGGAACGGACGGGCACGCCCCGGCCACGGCCCGCACCCGCCCACGACGCCCAGGGACCTCCGACATGACCCACGACCACGACCTGGTCCTGCGCCCGACGCCCGCGCAGACGGAGGCCGCCCTCAACCCGCCCCCCGGGCGAACCGGCGGCGACCTCGTCATCGAGACGCTCACCGGCCTCGGCGCCACCACGGTCTTCGGCCTCCCCGGCCAGCACGCCCTCGGCATGTTCGACGCCCTCCGCCGCTCGTCGCTGCGCTACGTCGGCCTCCGCGTCGAGAACAACGCGGGCTTCGCCGCCGACGCCTACGGCCGGATCACCGGCGAGGCCGCCCCCCTGCTCCTCTCCACCGGCCCCGGCGCCCTGATGTCGCTCGCCGCGCTCCAGGAGGCCGCCGCCGCCTCCGCGCCGGTCCTCGCCATCGGCAGCCAGATCCCCGCCGCCGGGCTCGGCGGCGGCCGCCACGGCCACCTCCACGAGCTGCGCGACCAGCAGGCCAGCTTCCGCGACGTCGTGAAGTCCGTCCACACCGTCCGCACGCACTCCCAGATCCCGTCCGCGATCGCCGCCGCCTGGGAGTCCGCGCTCACCGCCCCGCACGGCCCGGTCTGGGTCGAGATCCCGCAGGACGTGCTCACGGCGGAGACGATCCTGCCCGTCGTCACGGCCATGGACGCCACCCCCGAGGACATCGCCCCGCGCCCGGAACTGACCGCGCTGGCGGCGCACCTCCTCTCGACGGCCGAACGCCCCGCGATCATCGCCGGCGGCGGGGTGATCCGCTCCGACGCCTCCGGCAAGCTCCGCACGCTCGCCGAGAAGCTGGACGCGCCCGTCGTCACCACCTTCGGCGGCAAGGGCGCCTTCCCCTGGACGCACCCGCTCTCCCTCCAGTCCTGGCTGGAGGACCGGCACACCACCGACTTCCTGGAGGACGCCGACGTCCTCCTCGTCGTCGGCTCCGGGCTCGGCGAGCTGTCCTCGAACTACCACACCTTCGCCCCGCGCGGCCGGGTGATCCAGATCGAGGCGGACGCGGGCAAGCTGGAGTCCAACCACCCGGCGCTCGGCATCCACGCGGACGCCCGGCTCGCGCTCCAGGCGCTCCTGGAGACCGCCGAGGACCGCACCGACGCGACCGCCCCGGTCCGGGTCCGCGAGGTCCTGGACAAGGTCGCGGCGCGCCTCGCCGCGCAGGACCTGGAGCTGGAGCACCGGCTGGTGGCCTCGGTCCGCGAGGCGCTGCCGCCCCGCGCCCCCAGCTTCTGGGACATGACGATCCTCGCCTACTGGGCGTGGTCCGCCTTCGACGCCCGGCACCCCAACACGATGCACTCCGCGCAGGGCGCCGGCGGCCTCGGCTACGCCTACCCGGCCGCCCTCGGCGCGGCCGCCGCCGACCCGACGACCCCGGTCCTCGCGGTCTCCGGCGACGGCGGCGCGATGTACTCGATCGCCGAGCTGGCGACGGCGAAGCAGTACGGCTTCGACGTCACCTGGCTGATCGTGGACGACGGCGGCTACGGCATCCTCCGCGAGTACATGACGGACGCCTACGGCGAGGCCACCGGCACGGACCTCGCCCGCCCCGACTTCGTCGCCCTCGCCGAGTCCTTCGGCGTCCCCGCCGTCCGCACCACCCCCGACGCCCTCACCACGGACCTGGCGAAGTCCCTCGCCACCCCCGGCCCCTCGGTCGTCGTCCTCCCGGCCCTCCTGAGGATGTTCGAACCGACGCACCTCTGAGCGGGGCGCCGCGACGCCCGCGGGGCCGGGAGCCCGGTGGCTCAGCCCGTCAGGGACTCCCACGTCTTGCGGTACTCCGCGAAGCGGGCCTCGTAGCCCTGGACGAACTCCTTCGCCTCGCGCCGGCTCAGGGTGCCCCTGGCCTCGCGGCGCGGGGGCGTCAGCCGGGCTATGTCGGTCATGATCACGACGGCCGCGTCGGCGGCGCTCCCGCCCCGCTCCCGCGCGGCGAACAGGCGCTCTCCGACCCCCCGCAGCAGGCCCAGGGAATCGTTGAGGGGGTTGGAGACGGCGGCGGCCACCTCCCGCGCCGGCGCCTCCTCGATCCGCCCCGTGTCCCCCAGCGACCGCATGGCCACCAGCGCCGCGAACAGCCCTCCCCAGCGGTACGGCTTCCCGTCCTCGACCTGCCCCATGGACATCCCCTTCCGTCACCCGTGCGTGGCTCCTGCCGTCCTACCCACCGGAAGTCGGTCCTAGGACCAAAGCCCGGTCTTTGTGACGGCGGGATGAAATCGCACGTCGGGCACGTTGTGGCCTTCCGGTAGACCAGGACGGACGGGAGGCGCCACGTGGCGGTGGTGGGTCGGCAGCGGGAACAGGGGTGGGCGCGGCGGCTGTGGTCGTACGCCTGGCGGTACAGGACGGACGTCGTGCTGGCGCTGGGCTCGTCGCTGGCCGGCATGGCGCTGCTGGCGCTGGTGCCGCTCATCACCAAGGTGATCATCGACGACGTGATCGGGGCCGGGTCGCGGTCGCTGGCCGTGTGGACCGGGCTGCTGCTCGCCGCCGCCGTGCTCGTGTACGGGCTGACCTACGTGCGGCGCTACTACGGCGGGCGGCTCGCGCTCGACGTGCAGCGGGACCTCCGGGACGACATGTACGGGACGATCCTGCGGCTCGACGGGCGGCGGCAGGACGAGCTGTCCACGGGGCAGGTCGTCGGGCGCGCCACCAGCGACCTCCAGCTCATCCAGGGCCTGCTCTTCATGCTGCCGATGACGATCGGGAACGTGCTGCTGTTCCTGATCTCGCTGGCCGTCATGGCCTGGCTGTCGATCCCGCTGACCCTGGTCGCGCTGGCCGTCGCCCCCGCCCTGTGGTGGATCGCCAAGCGCAGCCGCACCCGGCTCCACCCGGCCACCTGGGCCGCCCAGCAGGAGGCCGCCGGCGTCGCCGGGGTCGTCGACGGGGCCGTCACCGGCGTCCGGGTAGTGAAGGGCTTCGGGCAGGAGGAGCAGGAGACCGGGAAGATCCGGGAGGCGGGGCGGAAGCTGTTCGCCGCGCGGCTGCGGACGATCCGGCTGAACTCGCTCTACACCCCCGCCCTCCAGGCCGTCCCGGCCCTCGGCCAGGTCGCCGTCCTCGCGCTCGGCGGCTGGCTCGCCTACCGGGGCCAGATCACCCTCGGCACCTTCGTCGCCTTCTCCTCCTACCTGGCGTCCCTCGTCGGCCCGGTCCGGATGCTCGCCATGGTCCTCACCGTCGGCCAGCAGGCACGCGCGGGCGTGGAGCGGGTCGTCGAGCTGATCGACACCGAGCCGGCCATCGAGGACGGCACGAAGGAGCTGCCGGCCGACGCCCCGGCGACCGTCGAGTTCGAGGACGTGAGCTTCGGCTACGGCGGCGGCGAAGCCGGCGGGAAGCCCGTCCTCGACGGGTTCTCGCTGGAGCTGCGGGCCGGCGAGACCGTCGCCCTGGTGGGCTCCTCCGGCTCCGGCAAGTCGACCGTCTCCCTCCTGCTGCCGCGCTTCTACGACGTGGACCGCGGCGCCGTCCTCGTCGGCGGCCACGACGTCCGCGAGCTGACCCTGGAGTCGCTGCGGGCCGCCATCGGCCTGGTGCCCGAGGACTCCTTCCTCTTCTCCGACACCGTCCGCGCCAACATCGCGTACGGCGTCCCCGACGCCACCGACGAGCAGGTCGAGGCCGCCGCGCGGGCCGCCCGCGCCGACCGCTTCATCGCCGAGCTGCCGGAGGGCTACGCCACCAAGGTCGGCGAGCACGGCCTCACCCTCTCCGGCGGCCAGCGCCAGCGGGTCGCCCTGGCCCGGGCGATCCTCACCGACCCCCGGCTGCTCGTCCTCGACGACGCCACCTCCGCCGTCGACGCCAAGGTCGAGCACGAGATCCACGAGGCCCTGAAGGCGGTCATGGCGGGCCGTACGACCCTGCTGATCGCGCACCGCCGCTCCACGCTCAACCTCGCCGACCGGATCGCCGTCCTCGACGGCGGCCGGCTCGCCGACCTCGGCACCCACGAGGAGCTCCAGGAGCGTTCCGCGCTCTACCGCCGGCTCCTCACCGACCCCGACGAGCTGGGCGGCGTCTCGCCCGGCCACGTCCTCAGGACGGCGAAGGCGGCCCCCGAGGACGACGCCGTCCTGCGGGCCGAGCTGGACGCCGAGTTCGACGCCGAGCGCGGCATCACCCCCGCCCTGTGGGTGCGGGACGAGACGCCCGACCGCGCGGCGAAGGCCGCGGGCGCCACCCCCGAGCTGCTCGCCGCCGTCGCCGCGCTGCCGCCCGCCGCGGACACCCCGCTGGTGGACGAGGCCCGCGCCGTCGAGCCGGAGGCGAGCTACGGGCTCCGCCGGCTGCTGCGCGGCTTCGGCGCGCCGCTCCTCATCAGCCTCGGTCTGGTCGCGCTCGACGCGGGTGCCGGTCTGCTCCTGCCGGTCCTCATCCGGCACGGCATCGACGAGGGCGTGAACCGGCTGGCGATCGGCGCCGTCTGGGCCGCCTCCGTGCTGGCCCTCGTCACCGTCCTCGTGCAGTGGGTGGCGCAGACCGCCGAGACCCGGATGACCGGCCGCACCGGCGAGCGCGTCCTGTACGCGCTCCGCCTGAAGATCTTCGCCCAGCTCCAGCGGCTCGGCCTGGACTACTACGAGCGCGAGCTGACCGGCCGGATCATGACCCGGATGACGACGGACGTCGACGCCATGTCGAGCTTCCTCCAGACGGGCCTGGTGACCGCCTTCGTGTCGGTCGTCACCTTCTTCGGGATCATGGTCGCGCTGCTCTTCCTCGACCTCCAGCTGGCCCTGGTCGTCTTCGCGACCCTGCCGTTCCTCGCCCTCGCCACGTTCTGGTTCCGCCGCTCCAGCGTGAAGGCGTACGAGCTGGCCCGCGAGCGGATCAGCGTCGTCAACGCCGACCTCCAGGAGTCCGTGGCGGGTCTGCGGATCGTCCAGGCGTTCGGCCGGGAGCGGGCGGGCGCCGCGCGGTTCGCCGAGCGCGGCGACGCCTACCGGGACGCGCGGGTGCGCGGCCAGTGGCTGATCTCGGTCTACTTCCCGTTCGTCACCCTGCTGTCCTCGGCCGCCGCCGCGGCCGTCATGATCGTCGGCGCCAACCGGATCGAGGCCGGCACCCTCACCACCGGCGCCCTGGTCGCCTACCTCCTCTACATCGACCTCTTCTTCGCCCCCGTCCAGCAGCTCTCACAGGTCTTCGACGGCTACCAGCAGGCCGCCGTCTCGCTGGGCCGCATGCAGGAACTGCTCCAGGAGCCGACGTCGACCGCCGCCGCGGAGGAGCCCCGCGAGGTGCTCTCGCTGCGCGGCGACCTCGCCTTCGAGGACGTGTCCTTCGGGTACGGCGGCGAGACCGGCGACGGCGCGGAGACCGCGCTCACCGGGATCGACCTGCGGATCCCCGCGGGGCAGACCGTCGCCTTCGTCGGCGAGACCGGCGCCGGCAAGTCGACCCTGGTCAAGCTGGTCGCCCGCTTCTACGACCCGACCTCGGGCCGGGTCACCGCGGACGGCGCCGACCTCAGGGACCTCGACCTCACCTCGTACCGGCACCGGCTCGGGGTCGTCCCGCAGGAGGCGTACCTCTTCGAGGGGACGGTCCGCGACGCCATCGCCTACGGCCGCCCCGGAGCCACCGACGCCGAGGTGGAGGCCGCCGCCCGCGCGGCCGGCGCGCACGACATGATCGCCACCCTGGACGGCGGCTACCTCCACGAGGTCGCCGAGCGCGGCCGGAACCTCTCGGCCGGCCAGCGGCAGCTGATCGCCCTGGCCCGCGCCGAGCTGGTCGACCCGGACGTGCTCCTCCTCGACGAGGCCACCGCCGCCCTGGACCTGGCCACCGAGGCCCAGGTCAACGCCGCCACCGAGCGGCTGTCCGGGCGGCGCACCACCCTGATCGTGGCGCACCGCCTCACCACGGCGGCCCGCGCGGACCGGGTCGTCGTCATGGACCACGGCCGGGTCGCCGAGGACGGCACCCACGACGAGCTCCTCGCCCGCGACGGCCGCTACGCGACCCTGTGGCGCACCTTCATCGGCGAGGCGGACCCGGAGGCGGAGCAGGAGGAGGCGGCCGCGATCTGAGTACGGGGGCTCATGACCGGGCCGGTGCGGCCGGGGTTGGATCGGTGGCATGCACGACGTCCCCGACGCCCCCGCCGCCCCCGACACCGCCGCCGCGCCCGACGCCCCCGCCCACGACCGGGCGGTCCGGCTGCTGCGCCGCAGCGCGCTCTGGGCGGGGCTGCTGTTCCTCCCCGCGATCCTGCTCGGCGTGGTGCTGGCCCTGGCCTCCGAGAGCGGCACGGCGTGCGTGATGCGGGGCACCTGCGGGGAGGTGCCCGGCTGGCTCTACGCGGTCACCCTGGTCGTCGCGGGCGGCGCCTGGCTGCGGGCCCTCACCGTGCCGTACGGCGCCCCGCCCACCCGCGCCCGCTGGGCCGCCCTGTGGACGCTGATCGGCGCCGAGCTGCTCTTCCTCGCCCTCGTCATGGCGTACTTCGCCGGCTGACCCGTCCCGCCGGGGCAACCGTACGGGCGTCCCGGACGTCGTAAACGTGTACGGCCACGAGGAGAGCGGGGGAGGAGCACCATGTCCGGAGGCACCGCGGTCCCGGCGATCGCGGGGCGCCCGCGCGCGGACGTCCGTCGCGCCCGCCCGCGCGGGTACCTCCGCCGGGCCCTGCCACGCGCGCGCGTGCACCCCGTCGCGTACGCCCTCTTCCTCGGCCTCGCGGCCGGGCTGCTGACCCTGGCCGGGCCCGGCGCGGGCACCGCCGACGCCGCCTCCGTCTGCCAGGGGCGGCCCGCCCGCACGGTCGCCTTCGCCACCGGCGAGCTGCGCCTCTACCGGACCCGCCACTACGCCTGCGCCCTGGTCCTCGCCAAGCGGCCCGGCGCGCCGCGGCCCATGAAGGTCACCCTCCAGCCGCGCGGCGGCCGGGCCGCCGTGGTGAGCGGACGCTCGGGCCGGCAGGCCGGACCGGTGACCGTGCACGCGCTCAACCGGTGCGTCCGCGCCACCGCGACCGTCTCCGGCCGCTCCACCGCCACCGGCTGGATCCTGTGCTGATGCAGAGGTAAGACCCAACCGGGTCTGGCGGCCCGGACGTTCACCCCGCTAGGTTCACGGCACCGTTGTGAATCATGGGAGGGTGCATGCGTAAGTCGCTGAGACTGATGCTGTCGCTTTCGGTGCTCATAGGCACCGTGGGCTCCACCGGCGTGGCCACCGCCACCGCCGCGGACACGGAGTCCGTCAGCACCGTCGCGGAGACGCAGGGCTCGGACATCAAGGACCGCCTCCTGGCGATCCCGGGGATGAGCCTGATCGAGGAGAAGCCGTACGCCGGCTACCGCTTCTTCGTCCTCAACTACGAGCAGCCGATCGACCACAAGCGGCCCTGGGCCGGAACGTTCCAGCAGCGGATCTCGGTGCTCCACAAGGGCACCGACCGCCCCACGGTCTTCCGCACCAGCGGCTACGGCCTGAGCACCACCCCGAGCCGGGCGGAGCCGACCCGGATCGTGGACGGCAACCAGATCTCCATGGAGTACCGCTTCTTCACGCCGTCCCGCCCGGCGCCCGCCGACTGGTCCAAGCTCGACATCTGGCAGGCCGCCAGCGACCAGCACCGCATCTTCACCGCGCTGAAGAAGGTCTACGGCGAGAACTGGCTCTCCACCGGCGGCTCCAAGGGCGGCATGACCGCCACCTACTACGAGCGCTTCTACCCGCGCGACATGGACGGCGTCGTCGCCTACGTGGCCCCCAACGACGTGGTCAACAAGGAGGACTCGGCCTACGACCGGTTCTTCGCGAACGTCGGCACCAAGGAGTGCCGCGACCGCCTGAACTCCCTCCAGCGCGAGGCCCTGCTCCGCCGCGGCCCGCTCCAGGAGAAGTTCAAGACCTGGGCCGCCGCCGAGGGCGCCACCTTCAACACCGTCGGCTCGCTCGACAAGGCGTGGGAGGCGACCGTCCTCGACTTCGTCTGGGGCTTCTGGCAGTACTACGGCGAGGACGTCTGCGACACCATCCCGGAGGCGAGGACCGCGAGCGACGACGTCGTCTACGACACGATCGACGCCTACGCCGGCTGGTCCGCCTACAGCGACCAGGGCCTGGAGTACTACACGCCGTACTACTACCAGGCGGCCACCGAACTGGGCTCGCCCAGCATCCGGCAGCCGCACCTCGCCGGGCTGAGCCGCTACGGCTACCAGCCGGCCTCGAACTTCGTGCCCCGCGAGATCCCGATGACGTTCAAGCCGTGGGTCATGCGGGACGTCGACGACTGGGTCCGCAAGAACGCGCACCGGATGCTCTTCGTCTACGGCCAGAACGACCCGTGGGGCGCCGAGCCGTTCCGCGTCGACAAGGGCGCCCGGGACAGCTACGTCTACTACGCGCCCGGCGGCAACCACGGCGCCAACGTCGCCGGACTCGTCGACGCCGAGCGGGAGAAGGCCACCGCCCGCATCCTCGCCTGGGCCGGGGTCGACGCCCCCGCCGTCGAAGCGGCCCAGCCGCTCGCCCGCTTCGACGCCCGCCTGGACCGGCCGGTGGACGAGGACGTGACGAAGGAGCACGGCCTGCGGCCGTAGCCCCTCCCGGGGGTGCGCCCGGCCGGGCGCACCCCCTTCCCCGTCAGCGGTCGTACGACAGCCCGAAGCCGACCGGGTAGAGCGTCACCGCCGGGTCCTCGGCGCTGCGCACCGGCACCGGGAGCCGCCCGCGCGGCTTCGCCCGCCCCGCCAGCACCCGTACCGCGGCGCGGAGTTCGACGTCGGTCCAGGAGTAGGCGGCGAGCGTCGCCCGCTGCCCGGCGGTCCGGGCGACGTCGTACGGATTGCGGATCGCGACCGTCACCACCGGCACCCCGGTCGCCACCAGGCGGGCCACCAGCGTGCGCTGCGGACTGGTCGCGGTGAGGTTGTACGTGCCCACCACGACGACGTCCTGCCCCTCGGCGGCGGCCACCGCCTCGTCGATCCGGGCCGCCGTCGGGGTGATCCCGGTGGACAGCGCCGTCGCCGTGAAGCCCAGCTCCCGCAGCGCCCCCGCCAGGGTGACCGTCGGCGGACCCGTGGTGCCGGACGGGGAGGCGGGGTCGGCGCCGACGACCAGGACCCTGCCGTGCGAGGCCGGGCTCAGCGGCAGGAAGCCGTCCTCGTTGACCAGCAGGGTGGTGGTCCGCTCCGCGATCCGGTCGGCCTCGGCGAGGTGCCGGGCGGTGCCGACGGTGGCGTCCACCGCCTCCCGGGTCGTGCACGGCTCGGCGAACAGGCCCCGGCGCGCCTTGAGCCGCAGGATCCGCAGCACCGAGGTGTCGATCCGCTCCTCGGTCAGCTCCCCGCTCCGTACCGCCCCGAGCACCGCGTTCCAGGCGACGTCGAGCCTCGGCGGGTTGAGCAGCTGGTCCACGCCCGCCCTGAGGGCGAGCACCGGCACCCGGTCGTCGCCGTACTTGGTGCGGACGCCCTGCATGTCGAGGGCGTCGGTCACCACCACCCCGTCGTAGCCCAGCTGTTCCCGCAGCACCCCGGTGAGGATGGGGTACGAGAGCGTCGCCGGGTCCTCGGAGGGGTCGAGCGCCGGGACGACGAGGTGCGCGGTCATGATCGCGTCGATGCCGGCGGCGATCGCGGCCCGGAACGGCGGGGCGTCGAGCTCGGACCACTGCGCGCGGGTGTGGGTGATGACCGGCAGGCCGTAGTGGCTGTCCACGGCGGTGTCGCCGTGGCCCGGGAAGTGCTTGGCCGTGGCGGCGACGCCGGCGCCCTGGTAGCCGCGGATCTGGGCGGTGACGAGATGGGAGACCGCGGCGGGGTCGGAGCCGAGGGAGCGGACGCCGATGACCGGGTTGCCGGGATTGACGTTGACGTCGGCGACCGGGGCGTAGTTCTGCCGGATGCCCAGCGCGGCCAGCTCGGCGCCCGCGATCCGGGCCGCCTTGCGGGTGTCGGCGGGGGAGCCGCCCGCGCCGAGCGCCATCGCGCCCGGCAGCAGGGTGGCGGGCTCGCCGACCCGGCAGACGATGCCGTGCTCCTGGTCGGTGGAGATCAGCACGGGGACCGGCGTGCGGGCGGCCAGCGCGGCGGCCTGGATGCCGTTGGACAGCTCGGCGATCTGGTGCGGGTCACGGGTGTTGTGGGCCCAGGCGAAGTAGATGATCCCGCCGACGTGGTAGCGCTCGACCAGTTCGGCGGCGGTGCGCACGCCGATCTCCCGGAGGTTGGCGTCCACGTCGGCCTGGTCGGGGGCGGTGGCCGAATGGCCGTACACCCGCGTCACGAAGAGCTGGCCGACCTTCTCCTCCAGCGACATCCGGCCGACGAGCCGGCGGAGCCGCTCCTCGGTGCGGGCGTCGGTGGCGTGGGCGGCGGGGGCGACGGCCCCGGTGACGGAGGCGGCGGCAGCGGCGGCGGTGACGGCGAGCAGGGTGCGTCGGTTGGGGTGGGGCACTGGTGCTCCTTCCGGCCGAACAAGGGGTGAAAGAAACTTCCAAGGTGAACGGATAGTCTGAAAGTAACTGTCAGGTCAAGGACTCCCGCACGAATCGCCGAGAAGTGAGGTCCGTCCCGGTTCAGGCCGCCGCCGCGATCGACGGCCACAGCTCCTGGAGCGTACGGACCGTCTCCCGGATCGCCGGACGCCGCGCCGCCCCCGCCCGCCACAGCGCGTGCAGCCGCCGCGTCGGCGCCGGGTCGAGCCGCAGCGGCGCCACCTCCGGCGGCAGCCCGCCGCGCCCCAGCCGGGGCACCAGCGCGATGCCGAGACCGGCCGCCACCAGCGCCACCTGCGTGTGGTTCTCCTCCGCCTGATGCACGATCCGGGGCTCCACGCCGGTCGCCCGCAGCGTCCGCTCCAGCCAGTCGTGGCACACCGTCCCCGGCGGCTGCGAGATCCAGCGCTCGTCCGCCAGCTCCTCCCGCCGCACCGACCGCCGCGCCGCCAGCGGGTGCCCCCGGTGGACCAGGACGTCGCAGCCGTCGTCACCGATCACCGCCTGCTCCACCCCGGGCGGCGCGGGCAGCGGCGCGATGTCCCAGTCGTGCGCCACCGCCAGGTCGAGCACCCCGCGCGCCACCAGGTCCACCGACAGGTGCGGGTCCACCTCGGTCAGCCGGGCGTCCAGGCCCGGATGGCGCACCGCCAGGTCCGCGAGCACCCGGGGCATCAGACCGCGCGCCGCGCTCGGGAAGCAGCCGATCGACAGGCGCCCGGCGGGCAGCCCGCGCCGCTCCTCCAGACGCACCTCCGCCTCCTCCACCAGCGCCAGCAACTGCCGGGCGGTGCCCGCGAGCTGACGGGCCTCGTCGGTGAGCCGGACGCCCCGCCCGCTCCGTTCGAGCAGCGTCGTGCGGGTCTCCCGCTCCAGCTTCGCGATCTGCTGCGAGACCGCCGACGGGGTGTAGCCGAGGGCCGTCGCGGCGGCGCCCACGCTGCCGTGGACGGAGACGGCGTGCAGGGCGCGCAGCCGGCCGAGATCGAGCACGGGAACCTCCGACGGGCGTCCTGGATGTAGCAGTGCTTCATCCAACCATGAAGACACCTGTGCTGGTGCTACACGGTCGGCGGCGGCCATGCTCGCTCCATGCGTCCCGCACACATCGCCCTCGCCGCGCTCGTCGCCGCCCTCTGGGGCGTCAACTTCGTCGTCATCGAGATCGGCCTCGACCACTTCCCGCCGCTGCTCTTCTCCGCCCTCCGCTTCCTCGTGGCCGCCCTCCCCGCCGTCTTCCTCGTCGGCCGGCCCAAGGTCGCCTGGAAGTGGATCGTCGCCGTCGGACTCGCCCTGGGCGTCGCCAAGTTCGGCCTGCTCTTCACCGGCATGGACGTCGGCGCCCCCGCCGGACTCTCCTCCCTGGTGCTCCAGGTGCAGGCCGTCTTCACCGCCCTCTTCGCCTTCGCCGCGCTCGGCGAACGCCCCGGTCGGCTCACCGTCCTCGGCATGGGCGTCGCCCTCGCGGGCATCGGCGTCGCCGCCGTCGACGAGGGCACCTCCGGGCCCGTCACCGGCTTCGTCCTGGTCGTCGCGGCCGCCGCCTGCTGGGGCGTCTCCAACGTCCTCACCCGCCGGGCCGCCCCGCCCGACCCGCTCAACTGGATGGTCTGGGTCAGCACCGTGCCCGTCCTGCCGCTGCTCGCCCTCTCCCTCCTCCTGGAGGGGCCCGAGCGCGACCTGGCCGCGCTGCGCGCCCTCGACTGGACCGGCGTCGGCGTCATCCTCTACGTCGCCTGGGTCACCACCGTCTTCGGCTTCGGCGCCTGGGGCTGGCTGCTCCGCCGGCACCCCGCCTCCTCCGTCGCCCCCTTCTCGCTCCTCGTCCCCGTCTTCGGCATGTCCTCGGCCGCGCTCTTCCTGGGCGAGGGGGTGACCCCGCTGCGCTGGGCGGCGGCCGCCCTCCTGGTCGGCGGAGTGGCCCTGACCTCGCTCGCCCCGAAGACCCCGAAGGCCCTGGAGACCCTGGAGACCCCGGAGACCCCGGAGGGCGTGGCGGACACGGCGGACGTGACGGACGTGACGGCCCCGCTCGTCCCGACGGCTCCGACGGCTCCGACGGCTCCGACGGCCCGGCGGACGTGACGGACTCGGCGGACGCGACCGGCGCGACGGCACCGGCGGACGCGGGGCGGACCGCGCGGGCCCCGAAACCCCTGGTGCGGGAGGTCCCCGTCCCCGTATCGTCCGGGGGTCCCACCGGCGAGGAAAGGCCCGCATGACCTTCGAGAACGTGACCGTCGACGCCCCCGTCCCGGCGCCCGGCGCCCTGCTCCTGGCCGGCATCCCCGGCAGCGGCAAGTCGACCGTCTCGGCCGCCCTCGCGGCCCGCTTCACCCGCGCCGCGCACGTCGAGGTCGACCACCTCCAGGAGCTGATCGTCAGCGGCGGCCACTGGCCGACCCCGGACGGCGACCCGGAGGCGGACCGCCAGATCCTGCTGCGCGCCCGCAACGCCTGCCTGCTCGCGGGCAGTTTCGCCGCCGCCGGCTTCCTCCCGGTCATGGACGACGTCGTGGTCCGCCGCTCCCACCTGGACTTCTATCGGGCGCAGCTGACGTCCGTCCCCCTCCACGTGGTGATCCTCGCCCCCGGCCCGGACAAGGCGTGGGAGCGCAACAACGCCCGCCACAAGCGCCTCACCACCAACTGGGCCTTCCTGGACGAGGCCATGCGCGCCGAACTCTCCGACCAGGCCCTCTGGATCGACAACGCCGACCAGACCGTCGACGAGACCGTCGACGCGGTCCTCGCGGCCACGGGCCTGACCGCCGGGTGAATCAGCCTTCGGAGCGCGGGAACCCGTCGGTCTTCACGACGATCTCGCGGCCTTCGAGGGGGAGGACCAGGTCTTCCCCGAAGGGGATCTTCTCCTGATCGGTGTAGACGCCGGTGCGGGTGGGGTTGCTGTGGATGACGCAGGAGTTGCCGGAGGGGTCGATGATCACGTAGAGCGGGATCGCGCACTCCGCGTGCATCCGGAGCTTCTTCTCGAAGTCGTTGTCCCGGGTGCTGAGCGAGATGATCTCCAGGACGGCCTCGAGGCTGTGCCACTCGAAGCGGCCACGCTTGTTCCGCTCGGAACCGGGGGCGATGATCGCCAGGTCGGGGGCGTAGCCCCAGAGGCTGGACGGGAAGTCGATCATGACGTCCGAGAGGATGTCGCCGTGTCCGGCGAGCTGCTGCTCGATCTGGGGGGCGGCCCGAAGGATCACCTTCCACTGCTGCTCGCCCTGAGGCGTCATGATGATCTTTCCGTCCGTGATCTCTACGCGAAAACCTTCGGGCAGGTTGGCGTCCTCCAGGACGTCCCAGGCGCTGGACGTGTCCATCAGTATGGTCGTCACGAGATCCTCCGTGTGTCGTCGCTCACAACGATAGCCGCGCCCTACCCCCGCGGCGCCGCCGTCGAATCCCGCACCACCAGCTCGCCCGGGACCGTCTCCGTGCCGTGCGCCGGGGCGTCCTCGGTGCCCATCGCCAGCCGCCCGGCGCGGACGCCGGAGTCGTGGAGGGGGAGGCGTACGGTCGTCAGCGCCGGGACCGCGTCGACCGAGAAGGGGAGGTCGTCGAAGCCGGCCACGGAGACGTCGCCGGGGATCGACAGGCCCCGTTCCCGCAGGGCCGCGCAGACGCCGAGGGCCACCGTGTCGTTGGCGGCGACGATCGCCGTGAGCCCCGGGTCGCGGGCGAGGAGTTCGGCGACCGCCGCGTGACCGGCGGCGCGGTCGTAGGGTCCGTGCACGGTCGGGCCCTCGGTGGCGCCCGCCGCCGCGAGGGCCTCCCGGTGGCCCTCCAGGCGGTGCCGGGTGGTGGTGCGGTCGGCGGGGCCCGCGACGTAACCGATCCGGGTGTGGCCGAGGCCGAGCAGGTGCTCGGTGAGCCGGCGGCCCCCGGCGCGGTTGTCGAAGACGAGCGCGGCGGTGTGCGCGTCCCCGGGCACGGGCGGGCGCCCGCACAGCACGACCCGGGTCCCGGCCTCCGCCATCCGGGCCAGTTTCGCGGCCGTCGCGGCCAGGTGCTCCGGGTCCTCCAGTGAGCCGCCCATGAGGATGACGGCGGCGGCGCGCTGCCGCTGGAGCAGCGTGAGGTAGGTCAGCTCGCGCTCGGGGGAGCCCCCGGTGTTGCAGACGACGGCCAGTTTCTCGCCGCCCGCCCGGCCCGAGCCGCCCTCGCCGATGGCGCTCTGCGCGGCGCTCGCCATGATCCCGAAGAAGGGGTCGGCGATGTCGTTGACCAGCACTCCGACCAGGTCGGAGGTGGCGGCGGCGAGCGAGCTGGCGGGGCCGTTCAGGACGTAGTCCAGCTCTTCGACCGCCTTGAGGACCCGTTCCCGGGTCGAGGCGGCCACCGGGTAGTTGCCGTTGAGGACGCGGGAGACGGTCGCGGGGGAGACCCGGGCGCGGGCGGCCACGTCCGCCAGGGTGACGGTCATCGCGTGCGTACCTCCGGGGCCTTGTCCGACGTGTTGTCGGCAGGCTAGCGTCATCCACGACAGAAAGCGCTTTCTATCGTCGCGCCGGAAGCGCTTTCTGTCATGCATGGCGCATGCCGTCATGCCTCCGCACGGCGATCGCGGGCCGCGATCGCGGAAAACGAGGGCGCGAGCCCGCCGGGGAGAGGAACCTTCCGTGACACGCAGGACAGTCCGCATCGCCATGAACGGCGTCACCGGGCGCATGGGCTACCGCCAGCACCTCGTCCGCTCGATCCTCGCGCTCCGCGAGCAGGGCGGCCTCGACCTCGGCAACGGCGAGGTCCTCTGGCCCGAGCCGGTCCTCGTCGGCCGCCGCGAGCACGCCCTGCGCGCCCTCGCCGAGAAGCACGGCCTGACCGAGTGGTCCACCGACCTCGACGCCGTCCTCGCCGACGACTCGATCGACGTCTACTTCGACGCCCAGGTCACCTCGGCCCGCGTCGAGGCCCTCACCAAGGCGATCGCGGCCGGCAAGCACCTCTACACCGAGAAGCCCACCGCCGCCGACTTCGCAGGCGCCCTCGACCTCGCCCGCCTCGCCACCGAGAAGGGCGTCAAGCACGGCGTCGTCCAGGACAAGCTCTTCCTCCCCGGCCTGCTCAAGCTCAAGCGGCTCATCGACGGCGGCTTCTTCGGCGAGATCCTGTCCGTGCGCGGCGAGTTCGGCTACTGGGTCTTCGAGGGCGACTGGCAGGAGGCCCAGCGCCCCAGCTGGAACTACCGCTCCCAGGACGGCGGCGGCATCGTCGTCGACATGTTCCCGCACTGGGAGTACGTGCTCCACGAGCTGTTCGGCCGGGTCACCTCCGTCTCCGCCGAGATCGCCACCCACGTCCCGCGCCGCTGGGACGAGCAGGGCAAGCCGTACGACGCGACCGCCGACGACGCCGCCTACGGCACCTTCCACCTGGAGGGCGGCGCCATCGCCCAGATCAACTCCTCCTGGGCCGTCCGCGTCAACCGCGACGAACTCGTCGAGTTCCAGGTCGACGGCACCGAGGGCTCCGCCGTCGCCGGTCTGCGCAACTGCCGCGTCCAGCACCGCGGCACCACCCCCAAGCCGGTCTGGAACCCCGACATCCCCGCCACCTACTCCTTCCGCGAGCAGTGGCAGGAGGTCCCCGACAACGCCGAGTTCGACAACGGCTTCAAGGCCCAGTGGGAGCTCTTCCTCCGCCACGTCGTCCTCGACGAGCCCTACCACTGGGACCTCCTCGCCGGCGCCCGCGGCGTCCAGCTCGCCGAGCTGGGCCTCAGGTCGGCCGCCGAGGGCCGCCGCCTCGACGTCCCCGAGGTGACCCTGTGACCCTGCGCCTCCCCCTCCCGGGCGGCGGCACGCGCGCGTACGAGCCCCGCGCCGAGCCGCTCGCGCCCGCCGCGCCCGGCCCGCTCACCTCCCGCACCGTCTTCTCCGCCGCCCACGTCGTCGCCGACCCGTACGCCGACACCACCCCCGACGGCCCCGCCGCCGTCGACTGGGACGCCACCCTCGCCTTCCGCCGCCACCTGTGGTCCCACGGCCTCGGCGTCGCGGAGGCCATGGACACCGCCCAGCGCGGCATGGGCCTCGACTGGGCGGGCGCCGCCGAACTCGTCCGCCGCTCCGCCGCCGAGGCGAAGACCGCCGGCGGTGCCATCGCCTGCGGCGTCGGCACCGACCAGCTCACCGGCCCCGCCACGCTGCCGGAGATCCGGGCGGCCTACGAGGAGCAGCTCGCGGTCGTCGAGGAGTCCGGCGCCCAGGCCATCCTCATGGCCTCCCGCGCGCTGGCCGCTGCGGCCGCCGGCCCCGAGGACTACCTGGAGCTGTACGGCCACCTGCTGCGCCAGGCCGCCGAGCCCGTGATCCTCCACTGGCTCGGCCCGATGTTCGACCCGGCCCTGGAGGGGTACTGGGGCTCCGCCGACCTGGACGCGGCCACCGAGACCTTCCTGGAGGTCATCGCCGCCCACCCGGACAAGGTCGACGGCGTCAAGATCTCCCTCCTGGACGCGGGCCGCGAGATCGCGCTGCGCCGCCGGCTCCCCGAGGGCGTCCGCTGCTACACCGGCGACGACTTCCACTACCCGGAGCTGATCGCGGGCGACGACCAGGGGTTCAGCCACGCCCTGCTCGGCATCTTCGACCCGCTCGGCCCGCTGGCGGCGGAGGCGGTCAGGACCCTCGACACCGGCGACACGGCGGGCTTCCGCAAGCTGCTCGACCCGACGGTCGCGCTCTCCCGCCACCTCTTCGAGCCCCCGACCCGCTACTACAAGACGGGCGTGGTCCTCCTCGCCTGGCTCGCGGGCCACCAGGAGCACTTCACCATGGTCGGCGGCCTCCACTCGGCCCGCTCCCTGCCGCACCTGGCCCGCGCCTACGAACTCGCCGACGGCCTCGGCCTGTTCCCGGACCCGGCCCGCGCCGAGGCCCGGATGCGCGCCCTCCTCACCGTCCACGGAGTGCCTCAGTGAACCTCGACCGTTTCAGCGTCAACCAGATGACGGTGAGGCAACTGCCCCTGCCGCGGCTGGTGGAGGAGTGCGTCCGCCTCGGCGTCCCGGGGATCGGCCTGTGGCGCGACCCGGTCAAGGAGTACGGGATCGAGGCGGCGGCCGCGCTCGTGCGGGACGCCGGGCTGGCCGTCACCACGCTCTGCCGGGGCGGCTTCTTCACCAGCGACGGCTGGGAGGCCGACAACCGCGCGGCGATCGACGAGGCGGCGGCGCTCGGCACGGACACCCTGGTCCTGGTCTCCGGCGGCCTGCCCGCCGGCAGCCGCGACCTGCCGGGGGCACGCGCGCGCATCGCCGACGCGATCGGCGTCCTCGCCCCCTACGCGGGCGCGCGCGGGGTCCGGCTCGCCATCGAGCCCCTCCACCCCATGTACGCCTCCGACCGGTGCGCGATCTCCACCCTGGACCAGGCCCTGGACATCGCCGAGCGCTTCCCGGCCGAGCAGGTGGGCGTCACCGTCGACACGTACCACCTGTGGTGGGACGAGAACGCCCCGGCTGCCGTCGAACGCGCGGCGGCCGGAGGCCGCGTCCACTCCTTCCAGCTCGCCGACTGGACGACCCCCCTCCCGGAGGGTGTCCTCAACGGGCGGGGACAGCTCGGCACCGGCGCGATCGACCTCACGTGGTGGGCCGGACTCCTCGAACGCGTCGGCTACACCGGCCCGGTGGAGGTCGAGCTGTTCAACGACGCGCTGTGGGCACGGGACGGCGTGGAGGTCCTGGAGGAGACCCTGGAGGCCTTCCTCAAGGTCTGAGACCCGAAGGGGTGCGGCCCTTCTTCCTGCCGGGGCCGGGAGGGGACCGGGGTGTGCGGCCCGCCCCGTCCGGCCCCGGCCCATGCGACGGACGGTCAGGAATCCCGTACGTCCTGCTGCTCGACCTCCTTGAGGACACGGGCGACCGTGGCGAAGTCGTTGTCCCTGTGCAGGACGGTCAGGCCGTGGTGGACCGCGGTGGCGCAGAGGAGGAGGTCGACGACGCCCGCCGCCCGGTGCTGCCCCTTCAGGGTCAGCTTGTGCTGGGCGGCGTCCACCCACCGCCACGCGTCCTTCGGGACGCGCACCGGTCCGAACAGGGCGGCGAGTTCCTCGTCGACGTCGTCGCGGTCGTCCGGGCCGGTGGCCATGAAGAGAACCTCCGCCCTGGTGGCCTCGCACATGCCGATGGCGCCCGTGTCGATCTCGGCTTCCCAGCGGCGCTGTGCCAGGGGATCAGTGCCGAGGTGGACGTACGCGCTGGTGTCGATGAGGTACGTGATCACCCGGCGTCCCCGCCGTGCTGGGCGGCCTTACGGGCTTCCCAGGTCCGGCGAAGGGGCTCCAGCTCTCCCCGCGCCCCGCGTTCCGTGAGGCGCTGGAACGCGGCCCTGCGGCGGTGACGCTTTATGACCTCTTCGAGCGCCGTGTTGATCGTGTCCTTCTTCGTGGTCGTACCGAGCAGCTTCGCCGCCTCGGCCAGTACGTCGTCGTCCACGTCCACATTGGTCACGCTCATGACCAGCCTCCATGTCTGTCATGTGGGACAAGAAGCCACTCTTGCCACATGGTAGCTCGGGAACGGTGCCCGGGCGGGAGCCGTCCACACCCCCGCCCGCACTGTCGGTGCCCTTCGCTACCGTCGTCCCATGTCCAACGAGGGCCAGCCGCACCGTCCCGCCGTGCTGGAAGGGGTGCTGGAGAGGATCACGTACGCCAACGAGGAGAGCGGCTACACGGTCGCCCGGGTCGACACCGGCCGGGGGGCGGGGGAGCTGCTCACCGTCGTCGGCGCGCTGCTCGGCGCCCAGCCGGGGGAGTCGCTGCGGATGGAGGGCCGCTGGGGCTCCCACCCGCAGTACGGCCGCCAGTTCCAGGTGGACCGGTACACGACGGTCCTGCCCGCCACGATCCAGGGCATCCGCCGGTACCTCGGCTCCGGTCTGATCAAGGGCATCGGCCCCGTCTTCGCCGACCGCATCACGACCCACTTCGGCCTGGACACCCTCGACGTCCTGGAGGAGGCGCCGGCCCGCCTCGTCGAGGTCCCCGGGCTGGGGCCCAAGCGCACCGGGAAGATCATCGCCGCCTGGGAGGAGCAGAAGGCGATCAAGGAGGTGATGGTCTTCCTCCAGACCGTCGGCGTCTCCACCTCCATCGCCGTCCGCATCTACAAGAAGTACGGCGACGCCTCGATCTCCGTCGTCCGGGAGAACCCCTACCGGCTGGCCGCCGACGTCTGGGGCATCGGCTTCCTCACCGCCGACCGGATCGCCCAGTCCGTCGGCATCCCGCACGACAGCCCCGAGCGGGTGAAGGCGGGCCTCCAGTACGCCCTCTCCCAGTCCGCCGACCAGGGGCACTGCTTCCTCCCCGAGGAGCGGCTGATCGCCGACTCGGTGAAGCTGCTCCAGGTGGACACCGGACTGGTCATCGAGTGCCTCGCCGAGTTGGCCGAGGACCCCGAGGGGGTCGTCCGGGAAGCGGTCCCCGGCCCCGAGGGGGAGCCCGTCACGGCCGTCTACCTGATCCCCTTCCACCGCGCCGAACTCTCGCTCGCCGGCCGGCTGCGGCGCCTGCTGCGCACCCCGGAGGACCGGATGCCCGCCTTCCGGGAGGTGGCCTGGGACAAGGCGCTGGCCTGGCTCGCGGACCGCACCGGTGCCACCTTGGCGCCCGAGCAGGAGCAGGCGGTCCGGCTCGCCCTGACCGAGAAGGTCGCGGTCCTCACCGGCGGGCCCGGCTGCGGCAAGTCCTTCACCGTCCGGTCCGTCGTGGAGCTGGCCCGGGCGAAGCGGGCCAAGGTGGTCCTCGCGGCGCCGACCGGCCGGGCGGCCAAGCGGCTCGCCGAGCTGACCGGCACCGAGGCGTCCACCGTCCACCGGCTGCTCGAACTGAAGCCGGGCGGGGACGCGGCGTACGACGGGGACCGGCCGCTCGACGCCGACCTCGTCGTGGTCGACGAGGCGTCCATGCTGGACCTGCTGCTGGCGAACAAGCTGGTCAAGGCGGTCGCCCCGGGCGCCCACCTGCTGCTGGTGGGGGACGTGGACCAGCTGCCGTCGGTCGGCGCCGGCGAGGTGCTGGCGGATCTGCTCGCGCCGGGCAGTCCGGTCCCGGCCGTGCGGCTGACCCGGATCTTCCGCCAGGCCCAGCAGTCCGGGGTGGTGACCAACGCGCACCGGATCAACGAGGGCCTGCCGCCCGCCACCACCGGCCTGCCGGACTTCTTCCTCTTCGCGGAGGAGGAGACGGAGGACGCGGCCCGGGTCGCCGTCGAGGTCGCCGCCCGGCGCATTCCGGCCAGGTTCGGCCTCGACCCCCGCCGGGACGTACAGGTCCTGGCCCCGATGCACCGCGGCCCGGCCGGCGCCGGCGCCCTGAACGGACTCCTTCAGCAGGCCATCACCCCGGCCCGGCCGGACCTCCCGGAGAAGCGGTTCGGCGGCCGGGTCTTCCGTGTCGGGGACAAGGTGACCCAGATCAGGAACAATTACGAAAAAGGGGCGAACGGCGTCTTCAACGGTACGGTCGGAGTGGTGACGGCGCTGGACCCCGAGGAGCAGTGCCTGACCGTCCGGACGGACGAGGACGAGGAGGTGCCCTACGGCTTCGACGAACTGGACGAGCTGTCCCACGCGTACGCGGTCACCATCCACCGTTCGCAGGGCAGCGAGTATCCGGCCGTGGTGATCCCGGTCACCATGAGTGCGTGGATGATGCTCCAGCGCAACCTGCTCTACACGGCCGTGACCCGGGCGCGGAAGCTCGTCGTCCTGGTCGGCTCGCGCCGCGCGATCGCCCAGGCGGTCCGCACGGTCTCGGCCGGCCGGCGCTTTACCGCACTGGCCCATCGCCTCACAGGGGGTGCCCCCGTGTGAAAGATCACGGAGGACTACCGCAACCGGGGCGAAGGGGGCAGGATAAGCAGGTTGGCGGCACTGAGTGCCGCCGATTGGCCCAATGGCGACCCCGAGTGCACTCTCCTGAGCCAAGTGGGGGATGGTAGAGACAGTCAGGGCACCTCGAAGAAGAGGCACTACGTCGGTGAGGGATGACGTGAGCGACAACTCTGTAGTACTGCGGTACGCGGACGGTGAATACACCTACCCGGTGGTCGAGAGCACCGTCGGCGACAAGGGCTTCGACATCGGGAAGCTGCGAGCCCAGACCGGTCTGGTCACCCTGGACAGCGGATACGGCAACACCGCCGCCTACAAATCCGCGATCACCTACCTCGATGGTGAGCAGGGCATCCTGCGGTACCGCGGCTACCCCATCGAGCAGCTGGCCGAGCAGTCCACCTTCCTGGAGGTGGCCTACCTGCTGATCAACGGCGAGCTGCCGAAGGGCGACGAGCTCTCCACGTTCCAGAACGAGATCACCCAGCACACGCTGGTCCACGAGGACGTCAAGAACTTCTTCCGCGGCTTCCCGCGGGACGCCCACCCGATGGCGATGCTGTCCTCCGTGGTCTCCGCGCTGTCCACCTTCTACCAGGACAGCCACAACCCGTTCGACGAGACCCAGCGCCACCTGTCGACGATCCGGCTGCTCGCGAAGCTGCCGACGATCGCCGCGTACGCGTACAAGAAGTCGATCGGTCACCCGTTCGTCTACCCGCGCAACGACCTCGGTTACGTCGAGAACTTCCTGCGCATGACGTTCTCCGTGCCGGCCCAGGAGTACGAGCTCGACCCGGTCGTCGTCTCGGCGCTCGACAAGCTCCTCATCCTGCACGCGGACCACGAGCAGAACTGTTCGACCTCCACCGTGCGTCTGGTCGGCTCCTCGCAGGCGAACATGTTCGCCTCGATCTCGGCCGGCATCTCCGCCCTGTGGGGCCCGCTGCACGGCGGCGCCAACCAGTCGGTGCTGGAGATGCTGGAGGGCATCAAGGCCAACGGCGGCGACGTCGACTCCTTCATCCGCAAGGTGAAGAACAAGGAGGACGGCGTCCGCCTGATGGGCTTCGGCCACCGGGTGTACAAGTCCTTCGACCCGCGCGCCAAGATCATCAAGGCGGCGGCGCACGACGTCCTCTCGGCCCTCGGCAAGTCCGACGAGCTGCTGGACATCGCGCTCAAGCTGGAGGAGCACGCGCTCTCCGACGAGTACTTCGTCTCGCGCAACCTCTACCCGAACGTGGACTTCTACACGGGCCTCATCTACCGCGCGATGGGCTTCCCGACCGAGATGTTCACCGTGCTCTTCGCGCTCGGCCGCCTCCCCGGCTGGATCGCCCAGTGGCACGAGATGATCAAGGAGCCCGGCTCCCGCATCGGCCGTCCGCGCCAGATCTACACCGGCGAGGTCCTGCGTGACTTCGTCCCGGTCGAGGAGCGCTGAGCCGGTCCCGCACAGGCCGGCTGAGCCTTCGGTACGTACAGAAGCGCCCCGCCTTCCGATCCCCCCACGGGTCGGTCGGCGGGGCGCTTCTCATATTCCCGGTGCGGATTCCCCCCACGGGATCCGGGCCGGGCGTCCGGCGCGCGGTCTGCCGGGGTACGTACGGGAGGGCCGCTCAAAGCTCCCCGGTGCACGTGCCCCGGCCGCGCTTGCCTGCCGGGACGTCCCCCAAGACCTCCCGGCGAACGTCCCCCAAGACGTTCTGGCATCGCCCACTTAGACTCGCGAACAGCCCAGATGGTTACCCCCCAATATCTGTGATCTAGGTCTCTTTGTGAAGGACTTGTGCGTCACGTGTAGGTGAAATCAACGGAACCGCCTCAGTCGCAGGCTGTTGGTCACCACGAACACGGACGAAAAGGCCATGGTCAGACCGGCGATCATCGGGTTGAGCAGTCCGGCCGCCGCGAGCGGCAGGGCGGCCACGTTGTAGCCGAAGGCCCACGCCAGATTCCCCTTGATCGTCGCCAGGGTCCGGCGCGAGAGCCGGATCGCGTCCGCGGCCACCCGAAGGTCGCCCCGGACCAGGGTGAGGTCGCTCGCCTCGATCGCCGCGTCCGTCCCGGTGCCCATCGCGAGCCCCAGGTCGGCGGTGGCGAGCGCCGCCGCGTCGTTCACGCCGTCGCCGACCATGGCGACCGTCCGGCCCTCCCCCTGGAGCCGCCGGACCACCCCGGCCTTCTCCTCGGGCAGCACCTCGGAGATCACCTCGTCGATGCCGACCTCGGCCGCGACGGCCTCCGCGACGGCCCGGTGGTCGCCGGTGAGCAGCACCGGCCGCAGCCCGAGCCCCCGGAGCCGGGCGACGGCCTCGGCGCTGGTGTCCTTGACGGCGTCGGCGACGGTGAGGGAGCCGCGGAAGACCCCGTCCCAGGCGACGAGCACCGCGCCGGCCGGCGTGCCGTCGGGCACCGCCACGTCCTCGGCGGCGAGCAGCGCGGCCCGCCCGGCGAGGACGAGGTGCCCGTCGACGGAGCCGCGGACGCCGAGCCCGGGGACGTTCTCGAAGCCCTTGGGGACCGGCAGCTCGCCGGCGGGGAGGCCGAGCCGGTCGGCGGCGCCCGCGGCGACGGCCCGGGCCACGGGGTGCTCGGAGGAGTGCTCCAGGGCCCCGGCGAGCCGCAGCAGCCGCTCCTCGTCGACGCCGGGGGCGGGCCGGACGCCGACGAGGGTCATCCGGCCGGTGGTGACGGTGCCGGTCTTGTCGAGGACGACGGTGTCGACGCGGCGGGTCGACTCCAGGACCTCGGGGCCCTTGATGAGGATGCCGAGCTGCGCGCCCCGGCCGGTGCCGACGAGCAGCGCGGTCGGGGTGGCGAGCCCGAGGGCGCAGGGGCAGGCGATGATCAGGACGGCGACGGCGGCGGTGAAGGCGGCGGTGGCGCCGGCGCCGGAGCCGAGCCAGAAGCCGAGGGTGGCCAGGGCGATCAGCAGCACGACGGGGACGAAGACCGCGGAGATCCGGTCGGCGAGCCGCTGCACCTCGGCCTTGCCGCTCTGCGCCTCCTCGACGAGCTTCGCCATCCGGGCGAGCCGGGTGTCGGCGCCGACCCGGCCGGCCCGGACGACGAGCCGTCCGGAGACGTTGACGCAGCCGCCGGTGACGGCGGAGCCGGGGGTGACGTCGACGGGCAGGGACTCGCCGGTGAGCAGGGAGGCGTCGACGGCGGAGGAGCCCTCGGCGACGGTGCCGTCGGTGGCGATCTTCTCCCCGGGGCGCACGACGAAGAGCTCGCCGGTCCGCAGGTCGGCCACCGGCACCCGTACCTCGGTGCCGTCGCGGAGCACGGCCACGTCCTTGGCGCCGAGCTCCATGAGGGCCCGCAGGGCGGCGCCGGCCTTCCGCTTGGCGCGGGCCTCCAGATAGCGGCCGAGCAGGATGAAGGTGACGACGCCCGCCGCGACCTCCAGGTAGATCGCGGAGGCGCCGTCCGTGCGGTCGGCGGTGAGGTCGAAGCCGTGGCGCATGCCGGGCATGCCGGCGTCGCCGAGGAAGAGGGCCCACAGGGACCAGCCGTAGGCGGCGAGGGTGCCGACCGAGACGAGGGTGTCCATGGTGGCCGCGCCGTGCCGGAGGTTGGTCCAGGCGGCCCGGTGGAAGGGGAGGCCGCCCCAGACGACGACGGGGGAGGCGAGGGTGAGGGAGAGCCACTGCCAGTTGTCGAACTGGAGGGCGGGGACCATGGCGAGCAGGACGACCGGGGCGGCGAGGACGGCGGAGACCGTGAGCCGGGTGCGGAGGGCGGCGAGCTCGGGGTCGGCCTCCGGCTCCCCGGCCGCCTCGGGCTCCGGCGGCGCGGGTTCCTCGGCGGTGTAGCCGGTCTTCTCCACGGTGGCGATGAGCGCGTCGACGCCGACCCCGGGAGCGTGCTCGACGCGTGCCTTCTCGGTGGCGTAGTTGACGGTCGCGGTGACGCCGTCCATCCGGTTGAGCTTCTTCTCGACGCGGGCCGCGCAGGAGGCGCAGGTCATCCCGCCGATGGTCAGCTCGGTGACGGTGACGTCGGGGGCGGTCGCGTCGGGGGCGGTGCTGGTCATGTGCGCTTCCAGAAAAGGGGAGCAGGGCCGTACCCGTAACGGTACGACCCTGCTCCGACGCGGGTGCGTGCGGTCAGACCAGCTCGTAGCCGGCCTCGTCGACGGCGGCGGCGACGGCCTCGCGGTCGAGCGGGGCGGCGGACACCACGGTGACCTCGCCGGTCTTGGCGACGGCGGTGACCGAGGAGACGCCGGGGAGGGCGGAGATCTCGCCGGAGACGGCGCCCTCGCAGTGGCCGCAGGTCATGCCCTTGACCTGGTAGACGGTGGTGAGTTCGGTCTGCGTCTCGGCGGCCATGGGGCTCTCCTCTTCGGTTCGGAGTCTTACACCGACGATGCTATACCCCTAGGGGGTATAAATTCCACTCCTGTCCGGTTCGCGCCGGGCCAGCGATCTCAGCCACGCCAGTCCCACCAGTGTCACCAGGACGAGGCCCCCCACCGAGAACAGGGTGAAGAGGTGCTCCTGCCGCGAGGTGGGGTCCGGGAGGTACCCCTGGGCGAAGAGCGAGCGGTCGAGGTCGGTCGTGGTCAGCCGGAGCACCAGCCAGAGCGCGATCCCGTGCATCGAGTCCCAGAGCGCGTGCAGCGCCGCCACCCCCAGGTAGGCGCCGACGACCGGCCCGGCGAGGCGGAAGCGGCCGTCGGGGCGGCGGAAGGAGAAGAGCACCGCGCCCGCGATCGCCGTCCACAGGCCGTGCCCGAAGGGGGCGAGCACCCCGCGCAGGATCTCCGTCTCCAGCAGGGAGCGCAGGTCGATGCCGTCCATGGTGACGGCCGCGTTGAAGGCGTACCCCGCGCTCTCGAAGGCGGCGAAGCCGAAGCCGACCGCCCCGCCGAGGACCAGGCCGGCGCGCCGGCCGCGCAGGTACGGCCGGTGGCGGACGACGAACATCAGGGCGGCGAGCTTCACCGCCTCCTCGATCAGCCCCACCCCGACGAACATCCACAGCGACGGGTGGAGCAGGTAGTACTCCATGACCGAGGCGCCGAGGACGCCCAGGATGCCGCCGGTGACGAAGCAGCCGAGGATCACCGGCAGTCCGAGGTCGCGGCCGTGCCGCTCGTACGCCCACAGGACGAAGACGCCCGGGACCAGGAAGCTGCCCAGCAGGATCAGGGTGGGCAGCAGGGTGGTGTTGGCGGTGGCGTAGGTGACCACGGCGGTCAGCGCCCACAGCGCGAGGCCGCCCCACAGGCAGCGCTTCCACAGTCCCGGGCGCGGACCGGCCGGCCCGGGGGGCGCCGGTGGCGGGGGAGGGGGCTGGGGCGTGGTCCGGTAGTCGTACATCCGCGGGCCTCCAAGTCCCTCCGCCGACAGGGCGTCTGACCGGAGCTTATGGTAGATACCCGATATGTCGCATTCGGGGAGCACGCTCGTCCTGATCATGGTGATCGCCGTCCTGGCGCCCCTGCTCGCCTACGGGGTGGGGCGCCGGGTCCCCGTGCCGCTCGCCGTCTTCGAGATCCTCCTCGGCATCTGCGTCGGCCCCGACGTCCTCGACTGGGCCCACTCCGACGCGCTCATCGACGGCCTCTCCGAACTCGGCCTCACCATGCTGATCTTCCTGGCGGGGTACGAGATCGAGTTCGGCAAGGTCCGCGGCGACACCCTCCGGCGCTCGGTGTGGGCGTGGCTGGCCGCGCTCGCCCTCGGGCTCACCGCCGGTGTCCTGCTCGGCGGGGGCTATTCCACCGGCGTCTTCATCGGCGTGGCCCTCACCAGCACCGCCCTCGGCACCGTGCTCCCCGTGCTGCGGGACTCCGGCGGGCTGCGCGGCCGCTTCGGATCGGTCGTCATGGCCTTCGGCGCGGTCGGCGAGTTCGGCCCGATCATCGCCATGGCGCTGCTGCTCAGCGGGCGCACCGCCGCGCAGTCGACCGTGCTGCTCGCCGTCTTCGCCGCCCTCACCGCGGCCGCCGTCTACTGGGCGCTGCGGCCCCGGCCGCCGTGGTTCGCGCACGTCATCGCCAAGACCCTGCACACCAGCGGCCAGTTCGCGGTCCGCTTCGTCTTCCTGCTCATCGCGCTGATGCTCGGCGCCTCCACCGCCCTCGGCCTCGACGTCCTCCTCGGTGCCTTCGCCGCCGGGCTCATCACCCGGCTGGTGCTCACCGGGGCCGCGCCCGAGGCCGGCCCGGAGATCCTGGCGAAGGTGGAGGGGGTCGGGTTCGGCTTCCTGGTGCCGGTCTTCTTCGTCGTCACCGGCATCGAGTTCGACCTGGACTCGCTGCTCTCCGGCGGCCGGGAGCTGCTGCTCCTGCCGGTCTTCCTGGCGCTCTTCCTGGTGGTGCGCGGCGGCCCGATGTGGCTCCTCGCGCCGCGCGACCTCGACCGGACGGACCGGGGCGCGCTGGTGCTGTACGGCTCCACCGCGCTGCCGCTCGTCGTCGCCATCACCACCATCGGCCTGGACGACAAGGCCCTGTCGGCGGGCGAGGCGGCGGCGCTGGTGGGCGCCGGCATGGTCTCCGTCCTGGTCTTCCCGCTGCTGGCGCTGCGGATCAGGGCGGGCCGGGACCAGCCGTCGGAGGAGGCGGTCAGCGGGGCGGAGTCGTGGTGACCCGGGCCCCCTCCTCGGCGAGGAGCGGCTCCAGGTAGCGGTACAGGACCTTCTTGAGCTCGGCGACGGCCCCGTCCCGTGCGGGGCCCTCGGGGGCGGCGACGATCAGGGCGAGGCCGCCCTTGAAGACGGCGAAGGCCATGTCCGCGACCCGGTCCAGCTCCTCGACCGGCAGCGCCGGGGCGGCCCGCGCGCCGATCAGCTCGCGGACCTGGGAGAGCAGCGAGGCGTGCAGCTCGTCGTGCTCCTCGGCGATCCGGCCGGGCACCTCGGAGCCGTGCATCAGGGCGAGGAAGGCCGGGTTGAGGCAGTTGAACTCGATCATCGGGTCGAGGATCGCGTCGATCAGCTCCGGCAGCGGCAGGGCCACGTTCTCCGGCGTGAAGACCTGGCCGTGCCGCTCGCGCATCTCGTGGATGAGGCGGCCGCCGAGCTCGATGGCGATCGCCTCCTTGTTGGGGAAGTACTGGTAGAGCGTGCCCGGCGAGACCTTGGCCTCGCGGGCGATCGCGTTGGTGCTGGTGGCCGTGTAGCCGTTGGCGCAGAAGACGTCCGCGGCGGCCTGGAGCAGCTGGGCGATGCGGCGTTCGCCGCGTGCCTGACGGCGGCGCGGCTTGGGGTCCTCGGTCATGTCCGTCCCCAGCCTCCCTCGATACACGTTGACAAACACGAGAGGTCGCTCGCATTCTATGAAAACGCGAGCGATCACTCGTGTTTGCCAGTCTATGGCAATGGGCGGCCCCCGCGACCTGCCGGGAAGCGAGAGCGAGGGCCACGGTGAAGGGGACACCGCGTCATGTCCGAAGTCAAGAATCCGGCCCCCGCACGGGACCGGGACCCGGGTGACAGGTCGGCCGGGCGGCCGGCCCGGGCGCCCGGCGGGGGATGGACGCGGTTCGTGACCGCGCGGCCCCGGCTCACCCTGCTCGTCGCCCTCGTCCTCACCGCCCTCGCGGTGTTCGCCGGCGGCGGCGTGGGGGACCGGATGGGCAGCGGCGGCTGGGAGGACCCGTCCGCCGAGTCCACCTACGCCACCGAGGCGCTGGAGCGGGAGTTCCCCGGCTCCCAGCCCAATCTGCTGCTCCTGGTCGACGCCGGGAAGGCCGGGGTGGACGACCCCGCCGTGGCCGCCGAGGCCCGCAGGCTCACCGAGCGGCTCACCGCCGAGCCCGGCGTCGAGGGCGTCGGCTCCTACTGGACCACCGGCTCGCCCGCACTGCGCTCCGAGGACGGCACCCAGGCCGTCGTCGCGGCCCGGATCGCCGGCGAGGAGAAGGCGGCCGGCGAGGTCCTCGACCGGATCGCCCCCTCCTACCAGGGCACCCGGGGACCCGTCGAGGTCACCCTCGGCGGCGGCCTCGCCGTCCGCCACGAGATGCAGACGATCATCCAGGAGGACCTGCTGAGGGCCGAACTGATCGCCCTGCCCCTCACCCTCGTCCTGCTCGTCATGGTCTTCGGCAGCGCCGTCGCCGCCCTGCTGCCGCTCGGCGTCGGCATCGTCGCCATCCTCGGCACCAACGCCGTGCTGCGGGGCATCACCGAGTTCACCGACGTCTCCGTCTTCGCGCAGAACCTCACCACCGCGCTCGGCCTCGGCCTCGCCATCGACTACGCGCTCTTCGTCGTCCGCCGCTACCGCGAGGAGCTCGCCGCGGGCGCCGACCCGGGCGCCGCCGTCCGCACCACCCTGCGCACCGCCGGGCGGACCGTGCTCTTCTCCGCCCTCACCGTCGCCGTCTCGCTCGCCGCGATGCTCGTCTTCCCGCAGTACTTCCTGCGCTCCTTCGCCTACGCGGGCATCGCCGTCGTCCTGCTCGCCGCGGCCGCCGCCCTCACCCTGCTCCCCGCCGCCCTCGTGCTGCTCGGCCACCGGGTCGACGCCCTCGACCTGCGCCGCCTGCTCCGCCGCCGCGCCGCCGCGAAGGACGCCCCCGCGAAGGACGCCCCGACGGGTGCCGGCTGGTCCCGGGCGGCCGGCCTGGTGATGCGCCGGGCCCCCGTCTTCGCCGTCCTCACCACCGCGGGACTCGTCCTGCTCGGACTGCCCTTCCTCGGCGTGGAATTCGGCACCGCAGACGACCGGCAGCTGCCCGCCACCGCCACCTCCCGGATCGTCCAGGAGGAGCTGCGCGAAGGCTTCCCCGGCGACCCCGGCGGCAGCCTCACCGTCCTCGCCCAGGGCCCCGCGACCCCCGCCGAGTACGGCGCCTACCGCGAGCGGATCGCCGCCCTCGACGGCATCGTCCGCGTCGACGGCCCCGTCGTCTCCGGCACCGGCGCGGACGCCCACGCCTACTACAGCGTCGTCCCCGAAGGCCCCGCGGTCGGCTCCGGCGCCCAGCGGGCCGTCGGCGCACTGCGCGCCGCCGACGCCCCCTTCGACACCTCCGTCACCGGCCAGGCCGCCGTCCTCGTCGACTCCAAGGACGCCATCGGCGAGCGGCTGCCCTGGGCCGCCGGCATCATCGTCCTCGTCACCCTGCTGCTGGTCTTCCTGCTCACCGGCAGCGTCGTCATCCCCGTCCAGGCCGTGGTCCTCAACGCCCTCAGCCTCACCGCGATGTTCGGCGCCGTCGTCTGGGTCTTCCAGGACGGACACCTCTCCGGCCTCCTCGGCTTCACCGCCACCGGAGACATCGAGACCACCCTGCCGGTCCTCATGTTCTGCGTGGCCTTCGGCCTCTCCATGGACTACGGCGTCTTCCTGCTCTCCCGGATCAAGGAGGAGTACGACACCACCGGCGACCACGAGGGCGCCGTCCGCTTCGGCCTCGCCCGCACCGGCGGCCTCATCACCGCCGCCGCCGTCATCCTGGCCGTCGTCATGGTCGCCATCGGCACCTCCCGGGTCACCAACACCAAGATGCTGGGCCTCGGCGTCGCCCTCGCCGTCCTCATGGACGCCATGGTCGTCCGCAGCCTCCTCGTCCCCTCCGTCATGAAGCTCACCGGCCGCCTCACCTGGTGGGCGCCCGGACCGCTGCGCCGCTTCCACGACCGCTTCGGCATCAGCGAGTCCGGGACACCGGCCCCGCCCGACGCGACGGCCGGCGACCCGGAGGAGATACGCGAACCCGTCGGCGCCCGGGGCTGAGACACGGCGCGGCGCCGGCCTCCGGACCACCGGGAGCCGGCGCCGCACGGCGCGGGGGAGCGCGGATCAGTCGCGGCGCGCCCGGTTGCCGGGCCGGCTCGCGACCCAGGCGCGGACCGTGTCCGGGTACCAGAAGGGCTTGCCGGACTCCACGTGGTCCGGCGGCGGCAGCAGCCCGTGCTTCCGGTAGGAGCGGACGGTGTCCGGCTGGACCTTGATGTGCGCGGCGATGTCCTTGTACGTCCAGAGGCTTCTGTCCGTCATGCCTGTACCTCCCTCACGCCCCGTGCCGCGCAGCGGTGGCGGGGGGTGCCGTTCGGGGGCGCTGCGGGCGGTGGCGTCGGTGATCACCGGTCCTGTGCCCGGTGAACGCCCCTTCCGGACCGCCCGGCAGCGGCTGTCGAGCGTCTGTGACACGGAGGCCGCGTAACGGAGACACCTGTGACGAGGGCGCGAAAGCCGTGACAGAAGTGACGCACGGTCACAGCGGCGCGCCCCCGTGCGCCGGAGCCGCCGGGCCGTGCGGGCCGTGAGGCCGTGAGGGCCCTGCGGGGCTACACCCCGCAGGAGCGGAGGTAGCCGCGGGTGCGCAGGGCGATCGGATAGGGGGCGTCCGGCTCGCACGGGTACATGTCCTGCTCCACGATCGCGAACAGCTCCGTGCCCAGCGCCGCCGCGGCGGCCAGGACCGGTCCCAGGGCCGGCACCCCGGCCGGCGGTTCGCACATCACGCCGCGGGCCACCGCCGGGCCGAACGGCAGCTCCTCGGCCCGCACCTCCGCGAGCACCGCCGGATCCACCTGCTTCAGATGCAGGTAGCCGATGCGCTCCCCGTAGGTCTCGATCAGCTTGACGCTGTCCCCGCCCGCGTACGCGTAGTGCCCGGTGTCCAGACAGAGCGCCACCGCCTCCGGATCGGTGGCGTCGAGGAAACGGGTCACACTGTCCTCGTCGTCCAGATGGGTGTCGGCGTGCGGATGGACCACGATCCGCAGCCCGTACCGCTCCCGCACCTCCCGCCCCAGCCGCTCGGTCAGTGACGTCAGGTGCCGCCACTGCTCCGGCGTCAGCACCCGGTCCTCCAGCACCGCGCCGGTCTTGTCGTCCCGCCAGAAGGACGGGATCACCACCAGGTGCCGGGCCCCCACGGCCTGCGCCAGGGCCGCGTTCTCGGCGACGTGCGCCCAGGTCCGCTCCCACACGGCGGGCCCGTGGTGCAGCCCGGTGAAGACGGTGCCCGCCGACACCCGCAGCCCGCGCCGGGAGGTCTCCTCGGCGAGCACCGCCGGATCGGTGGGCAGATAGCCGTACGGCCCCAGCTCGATCCACTCGTACCCGGACCCCGCCACCTCGTCGAGGAACCGCTGCCACGGCACCTGCCGGGGATCGTCGGGGAACCACACCCCCCAGGAGTCCGGGGCGGACCCGATCCGGATGAGGGGCGGCGACGGCGACGGCGACGGCTTCGTCATGCCAGCCACCTTGACCCCGCCCCGGAGCAGCGTCAAGACGCCCGCAGGACCGCCCGGGGCGCACCCGAATGTCCGGACATGTCGTTGACACGCCTCCCGGGGGAGGGTTAGACCTGGGAGCGGGCACCGGAGTCGAGAGGTGGCACGGGTGGAGTCGGAGCCGTACGAGCTGATCACCATGGGGCGGCTCGGCGTCGACCTCTACCCCCTCCAGAGCGGCGTGGGACTCGACCGGGTCGAGACCTTCCGCAGGTTCCTCGGCGGCTCCCCGGCCAACGTGGCCGTCGCCGCCGCCCGCCTGGGCCGGCGCACCGCCCTCGTCAGCCGCACCGGCGCCGACGCCTTCGGCCGCTACCTCCGGCGCGAGCTGAAGGAGTACGCCGTGGACGCCGGCTGGGTCACCGAGGTCCCCGGCCGGCCCACGCCCGTCACCTTCTGCGCCCTCTTCCCGCCCGACGACTTCCCCCTCACCTTCTACCGCCTCCCCAAGGCCCCCGACCTGGAGATCCACCCGCACGAGCTGGACCTCGACGCGCTGCGCGCCGCCCGCGTCCTGTGGGTCACCGGGACCGGCCTCAGCGAGGAACCCAGCCGCGCCGCCACCCTCACCGCCCTGCGGGCCCGCGCCGGCCGCGCCCACACCGTCCTCGACCTCGACTGGCGCCCCGCCTTCTGGCCCGACCCGGCCACCGCCCGCCCCCACTACACCGAGGCCCTGCGGCACGCCACCGTCGCCGTCGGCAACGCCGAGGAGTGCGAGGTCGCCACCGGCGAACGCGACCCGGAGGCCGCCGCCCGCGCCCTCCTCGGCCTCCTCGCCCCCGGCGACGGCGCCGACCTCCGGCTCGCCGTGGTCAAGCGCGGACCCGAGGGCGTCCTCGCCGTCGCCGCCGACCCCGGCCGGGCCGCCGTCCCGCCGCTGCCGGTCGAGGTCGTCAACGGCCTCGGCGCCGGGGACGCCTTCGGCGGCGCCCTCGTCCACGGCCTCCTCGCCGGCCTCCCGCTGGAGGAGGCCGTGCGCCGCGCGGGCGCCGCCGGCTCGATCGTCGCCGGCCGCCTGGGCTGCGCCCCCGCCATGCCGGACGCCGCCGAGATCGACCGCGCCCTCGCGGCCGGCTCGGGCACCCTCCCGCCGGAGGGCGACCCCCGCTGACCGGCCGTGCGACCCCCGCTCCCGCCTCCGCCCCCGAGGACACCCGCACATGACCAGCCCGCACCGCCACCGCCTCCACCTCCCCGCCGGGACCGCCGCCCGGGGGCCGTACGCCTTGGACGTCGACCCGGGGACCGCCGGATGGAGCCGTTCCGCGCTCCGCGTCCTCGATCTCCCGGCCGGAGCGGAACACGCCTTCGACAGCGCGGATGCCGAGTGGGTGGTGCTTCCCCTCGCCGGTGCCTGTACCGTGCGCGTCGACGGGGAGATTTTCGAACTCGGGGGCCGCGAGAGCGTGTTCGCCTCCGTGTCCGACTTCGTCTACGTACCGCGCGATGCCCACGCCCAGATCGCCTCCGGCGCGGGAGGCCGCTTCGCTTTGGCAGGAGCGAACTGCGAGCGACGACTCCCCGCCCGCTACGGCCCCGCGCCGGAGGTTCCCGTGGAGACCCGCGGCAGCGGCGACCGCGCCCGCACGGTGCGGAACTTCGCCTCGGCCGACGCCTTCGCCTGCGACCGGCTGATCGCCGTCGAGGTGATCACCCCCGGCGGCCACTGGTCCTCCTACCCGCCGCACAAGCACGACGAGCACCGCCCCGGGACCGAGTCCGTCCTGGAGGAGATCTACTACTACGAGATCGCGGACCCGCGCGGCTACGCCTACCAGCGGATCTCGCCGTCCCGGCCCGGCGGCGCCGACCTGCTCGCCGAGGTCCGAGGCGGCGACGCCGTCCTCGTCCCCGACGGCTGGCACGGCCCCTCGATCGCCCAGCCCGGCCACGACCTCTACTACCTCAACGTCATGGCCGGACCCGGCCCCGCACGGGAGTGGCGGATCAGCTTCCACCCCGACCACACGGAGGGATACGCGTGAGCGTCCGCCTCACCGGCACCGTCCGCCTCACCGTCGCCCAGGCGCTGGTGCGCTTCCTCGCCGCCCAGTACGCCGAGCGCGACGGCGACCGGCACCGGCTCATCGCCGCCACCTGGGGCGTCTTCGGCCACGGCAACGTCGCCGGGATCGGCCAGGCGCTCGTCGAGCACGCCGACGCCATGCCCTTCCACCAGGGCCGCAACGAGCAGGCCATGGTGCACGCCGCCGTCGGCCACGCCCGCCAGACCGGCCGGCTCTCCGCCCACGCCGTCACCACCTCCATCGGCCCCGGCGCCACCAACCTCGTCACCGGCGCCGCCCTCGCCACCGTCAACCACCTCCCGGTGCTGCTGCTCCCCGGCGACACCTTCGCCACCCGCCCCGCCGACCCGGTCCTCCAGCAGCTCCAGGTGCCGTACGCCGGCGACGTCTCCGTCAACGACTGCCTGCGACCCGTCTCCCGCTACTTCGACCGGATCGTCCGCCCCGAGGCGCTGATCCCGGCCGCGCTCGAAGCGATGCGGGTCCTCACCGACCCCGCCGCCACCGGCGCCGTCACCCTCGCCCTCCCGCAGGACGTGCAGGCGGAGGCGTACGACTGGCCCGCGGCGTTCTTCGCCGACCGGACCTGGCGGATCCGCCGCCCCTCCCCGGACGAGCACGAGCTGGCGGCGGCCGTCGAGGCGCTCGGCGGGGCCGCCCGCCCGCTGATCGTCGCCGGGGGCGGCGTCCGGCACAGCGGTGCCGAGGAGGCGCTGGCGGAGTTCGCCGCGCTGACCGGCATCCCGGTCGCCTCCACCCAGGCCGGCAAGGGCGTGCTGCCCCACGACCACCCCCAGGACGTCGGGGCCGTCGGCCACACCGGCACCGCCGTCGCCGACCACCTGGCCCGCACGGCCGACGTGGTCCTCGGCATCGGCACCCGCTGGACCGACTTCACCACCGCCTCCGGGACCCTCTTCGGCCACCCCGCCCCGCGGGTCGTCAACCTCAACGTCGTCGCCTTCGACGCGCACAAGCTGGCGGCGCTGCCCCTGGTCGCGGACGCCCGCGAGGGGATCGAACGGCTCCACGCCCTGCTCGGCCCGCACCACGTGGCCGCGCACTACGTCCACGAGTACACCGAGGGGAAGCTCCGCTGGGAGGCCCGGGTCGACGCCGCCTACACCGTCCCCGACGAGACCGCCCGCCCCACCCAGACGCAGGTCCTCGGCGTACTCGACACCCTGGTCGACCCCACCGACATCCTGATCAACGCGGCCGGCTCGCTCCCCGGCGACCTCCACCGGCTGTGGCGGACCCGCTCCCGCGACCAGTACCACGTCGAGTACGGCTACTCCTGCATGGGCTACGAGATCCCCGCCGCGATCGGCGTCCTCCTCGCCGCCCCCGGCCGGCCCGTCTGGGCGCTCGTCGGGGACGGGACGTATCTGATGAATCCCACCGAGATCGTCACCGCCGTGCAGGAGCGGCTGCCGCTGAAGCTGGTGATCCTCCAGAACCACGGGTACGCCTCCATCGGCGGCCTCTCCGAGGCGGTCGGCGCCGAGCGGTACGGCACCGACTACCGGCTGCGGGCCGACGACGGAGGCTTCACCGGCCCCCCGCTCCCCCTGGACCTCGGTGCCAACGCCGCGTCCCTCGGGATGCGCGTGCTGCGCCCCCGCACCATCCGTGACCTGCGGGAAGCCCTCGCGGACGCCCGGGCCGCCACGGATCCCACATGTGTCTACATCGAGACCGAAACGGCAGACAGTGTGTCGGGCCCGCCTCCGGCCCAGGCGTGGTGGGATGTGCCCGTGGCCGAGATCTCGACCCGCCCGTCGGCGGTCAAGGCCCGCGAGGAGTACGACCGGCACGTCACCGCCCGACGCCGCCATCTCTGAAGGAGTAACTCGTCATGACGAAGAGCGTCCACCACTGGATCGGTGGCAAGACCGTCGAGGGCACGTCGGGCAACTGGGGCCCGGTCACCGACCCGGCCACCGGCGCCGTGACCACCCAGGTCGCCCTCGCCTCGGTGGAGGAGGTCGACGCGGCCGTCGCCGCCGCGAAGGACGCCTTCGCCACCTGGGGCACCTCCTCGCTGGCCCAGCGCACCACGATCCTCTTCAAGTTCCGCGCGCTGCTCGACGCCAACCGCGACGCGATCGCCGAGCTGATCGTCGCCGAGCACGGCAAGGTCCACTCCGACGCCCTCGGCGAGGTCGCCCGCGGCCTGGAGATCGTCGACCTTGCCTGCGGCATCACCACCCAGCTCAAGGGCGAGCTGTCCACCCAGGTCTCCAACCGGGTCGACGTGGCGTCCATCCGCCAGCCCGTCGGCGTCGTCGCCGGCATCACGCCCTTCAACTTCCCGGCCATGGTGCCGATGTGGATGTTCCCGATCGCCATCGCGACCGGCAACACCTTCATCCTCAAGCCGAGCGAGAAGGACCCGTCGGCCTCCCTCAAGATCGCCGACCTGCTCGCCGAGGCCGGTCTGCCGGACGGCGTCTTCAACGTCCTGCACGGTGACAAGGTCGCCGTCGACCGCCTCCTGGAGCACCCGGACGTCGCCGCGATCTCCTTCGTGGGCTCGACCCCGATCGCCCGGTACATCCACACCACCGCCTCCGCGAACGGCAAGCGCGTCCAGGCGCTCGGCGGCGCCAAGAACCACATGCTGGTCCTCCCGGACGCCGACCTCGACGCCGCGGCCGACGCCGCCGTCTCCGCCGCGTACGGCTCCGCCGGCGAGCGCTGCATGGCGATCTCCGCGGTCGTGGCCGTCGGCTCCATCGGCGACGAGCTGGTCGAGAAGATCCGCGAGCGCGCCGAGAAGATCAAGATCGGCCCCGGCACCGACCCGACCTCCGAGATGGGCCCGCTCATCACGGCCGTCCACCGCGACAAGGTCGCCTCCTACGTGCACGGCGCCGAGGCCGAGGGCTGCCAGGTCGTCCTGGACGGCACCGGCTACACCGTCGAGGGCCACGAGAACGGCCACTGGATCGGCCTCTCCCTCCTGGACCACGTGCCGACCACGGCCAAGGCGTACCAGGACGAGATCTTCGGCCCGGTCCTCTGCGTGCTGCGCGCCGAGACGTACGAGGAGGGCCTGGCCCTCATCAACGCCTCGAAGTTCGGCAACGGCACCGCGATCTTCACCCGCGACGGCGGCGCCGCCCGCCGCTTCCAGCTGGAGGTCGAGGCCGGCATGGTCGGCGTCAACGTGCCGATCCCGGTGCCGGTGGGCTACCACTCCTTCGGTGGCTGGAAGGACTCGCTCTTCGGCGACCACCACATCTACGGCAACGACGGCGTGCACTTCTACACCCGCGGCAAGGTCGTCACCACCCGCTGGCCCGACCCGGCCGACGCCCCCACCGGCGTGGACCTGGGCTTCCCGCGCAACCACTGACCCACCGGGTCGTACGACGGCCCCCGGGGTGCGTGCCGCCGCACCCCGGGGGCCGTCGGCCGTGTGCCGGGCGGGTTCCGGCCCAGCCTGACGGCATGTCATGCTCCGTACAAGGGTCAGGTTCGGTCGTTCCCGCCGCCGAACGACCAGGCGCGGATCGCGCACACGCCCTCGTCCACCGCGCCCGCCGAGCGGTACGTGGCGAGCGCCGGCCCGTTGTCCGTGTCCACCGGCACCCAGGCGCCCGCGCAGCCCCGCCTCCGCGCCTCCGCCAGCAGCGCCTCCGTCAGCGCCCGGCCCAGCCCCCGCCGCCGGAACGCCTCGTCCACCCCCAGCTCGTACAGGCACAGCTCGGCGCCCTTGTCCGGGTGGACCATCTCGATCCCCGTCGCGAAACCCGCCGGGACACCGCCGGGCGCGTACGCGATCAGCATCACGTGACCGGAGGACGCGAGGAAGCGCTCCGCCCACTCCGCCCGCGCCGGACCGTCGTACAGATGCTCCGCCGCGAGCAGTTCGGCCACCGTCCCGGCCCGCCGGATCTCGAAACCGTCCGCTCCCACCACGCCGCCTCCAGGCCCTCGCGTACCGCGACCGCTGTACGCGGACCGTACTGCGTACGACTCCAGGAGGCCGCCGATTTCCGCCCCGGGGGCGCCGCCACCGCACCGGCGGGCCGCCTAGGCTCGGGGCCATGCGACTCCGACTTCCCCGGTGGGCCGCGGTCACCGCCGTCCTCGCCGTCCTCGCGGGCGCCGGCACCTGGACCGCCGCCGCCCTGGACGAACCCCCGCCCGTCCAGCGCGAGGACCGGGCCCTCGACCTCGGCGGGGTGCGGATCGACACCTCGTACTTCACCGCCGGCGCCTCCGGCCGCCGTCCCGCCGTCCTGCTCGCCCACGGCTTCGGCGGCTCCAAGGACGACGTCCGCCCCCAGGCCGAACGGCTCGCCCGCGACGGCTACGCCGTCCTCACCTGGTCCGCCCGCGGCTTCGGCGCCTCCGGCGGGAAGATCGGCCTCAACGACCCCGAGCACGAGGTCCAGGACGTCCGCGGCCTCGTCGACTGGCTCGCCGCCCGCCCCGAGGTCCTGCTCGACGAGCAGGGCGACCCGCGCGTCGGCGTCAGCGGCGCCTCCTACGGCGGCGCCGTCTCCCTCCTCGCCGCCGGACACGACCCCCGCGTCGACGCCGTCGCCCCGCAGATCACCTACTGGAACCTCGCCGACGCCCTCTTCCCCGAAGGCGTCTACAAGAAGCTCTGGTCCGGGATCCTCTTCTCCATGGGCACCGACGCCCGGGGCGACGCCTGCGGCCGCTTCACCCCCGAGATCTGCGCCCTCAAGGAACGCGTCGCCGTCTCCGGCCGGCCCGACGCCGCCGCCCGCGCCCTCCTGGAGGCCCGCAGCCCCTCCGCCGTCGGCGACCGCGTCAAGGTCCCCACCCTCATCGTCCAGGGCCAGACCGACTCCCTCTTCACCCTCGACCAGTCCGACGCCATGGCCCGCGCCCTCACCGCCAACGGCGCCCCCGTCGCCGTCGACTGGATCGCCGGCGGCCACGACGGCGGCGACCGCGAGGCCGCGCGCGTCGAGGACCGGATCGGCGCCTGGTTCGACCGCTGGCTGAAGAAGGACGCCTCCGTCGACACCGGCCCCGCCTTCCGCGTCAGCCGCACCGGCGGCGTCGACTCCACCGACGGCCGCGCCACCCTGCGCGCCGCCACCGCCGACCGCTACCCCGGCCTCGCCGAGGGCACCCGCGCACTCGCCCTCGCCGGACCGGCGCAGCGCTTCACCAACCCGGCCGGCGGCGCCCCGCCCGCCGTCTCCTCCGTCCCGGGCCTCGGCGGCGGACTCGGCGGACTCTCCTCCTCCCTCGGCGTCGGCCTCGCCCTCGACTTCCCCGGCCAGCACGCCCGCTTCGACGCGGCCCCGCAGGCCGAGCCGCTCCGCGTCACCGGCACCCCGACCGTCCGCGTCAAGGTCACCTCCACCGCCCCCGACGGCTCCGCCGTCCTCTTCGGCAAGGTGTACGACGTCGGGCCGGACGGACGGCAGCAGGTGCTGCCCGCCCAGCTCGTCGCCCCGGTCCGCGTCGAGGACGCCGCGAAGGGCCGCTCCGTCACCCTCACCCTTCCCGCGATCGACCACGAGGTGGAGGCAGGCCACCGCCTCCGGCTCGTCGTCTCGGCCACCGACCTCGGCTACGCCTCCCCGGTCACCACCGCCGGCTACACCGTCGCCGTCGAGGGCCCGCTCACCGTGCCGACCGCGCCCGCCGTCACCACCCAGGCCGCCGGCCTGCCCTGGTGGGTCTGGGGCCTGCCGCTCGCCGGCCTCGTCGTCGCGGCCGCGCTCCTGCTGACCGCCCGGCGCCGCACGGCGAGCCCGGCTCCCGACCCCGCGCTCTCCTCGGTCCCCCTCCAGATCACCGGCCTGTCGAAGAAGTACAAGGGCGGCGAGCGGTACTCGGTCCGCGAGCTCTCCTTCCGCGTCGAACAGGGCCAGGTCCTCGGCCTCCTCGGCCCCAACGGCGCCGGCAAGACCACCACCCTGCGCATGCTCATGGGTCTGATCACCCCCGACGAGGGCGAGATCCGGGTCTTCGGCCAGGCCATCCGCCCCGGCGCCCCGGTCCTCTCCCGGGTCGGCTCCTTCGTCGAGGGCGCCGGCTTCCTGCCCCACCTCACCGGGCGGGAGAACCTGGAGCTGTACTGGAAGGCCACCGGCCGCCCCGCCGAGGACGCCCACCTCGACGAGGCCCTGCGCATCGCCAACCTCGGCGGCGCGCTCCAGCGGGCCGTCCGCACCTACTCGCAGGGCATGCGGCAGCGCCTGGCGATCGCCCAGGCCATGCTCGGCCTGCCCGACCTCCTCATCCTCGACGAACCCACCAACGGCCTCGACCCGCCGCAGATCCGCGAGATGCGGGAGGTGATGATCCGGTACGCCGCCGGGGGCCGCACCGTCATCGTCTCCAGCCACCTCCTCGCGGAGGTCGAACAGTCCTGCACCCACCTCGTCGTCATGGACCGCGGCCGGCTGGTCCAGGCGGGCCCGGTCGCCGAGATCACCGGCGCCGGGGACACCCTGCTCGTCACCCTCGGCGCGGCCGTCCCCGACGCGGTCGTCGAGAAGGTCGCCGCCCTGCCCGGCGTCGGCTCCGCGGTCCGCGCCGAGGACGGCATCCTCGTCCGCCTCGACACCCCCGACGGCGGCTCCGCCGACGCCACCGCGCTGATCGGCGAACTCGTCCGCCTGGACGTCCCGCTGACCGGGGTCGGACCGCACCGACGCCTGGAGGACGCCTTCCTGACCCTGATCGGAGGATCCGCATGACCGCGACGGCCACCGGGCCCCGCCCCGGACCCGACCCGGAGGCCCTCGCCCCCGGCTACCGCCCCGGACGCACCCTGCCGCTGCGCGTCGAGGCCCTGCGCCAGTGGAAGCGCCGCCGCACCCTGGTGATGGCCGGGGTGCTCGCCGCCCTGCCCCTCGTCCTGATCGTGGCCTTCGCCATCGGCGGCCCCGACGCCGACGACCGCGGCGGCCGGATCACCCTGATCGACACGGCGACCGCCTCGGGCGCCAACTTCGCGGCGACCTGCCTCTTCGTCTCGGCCGGTTTCCTCCTCGTCATCCCCGTGGCGCTGTTCTGCGGCGACACCGTCGCCTCCGAGGCCGGCTGGTCCTCGCTGCGCTACCTCCTGGCCGCGCCGGTGCCCCGGTCCCGGCTGCTCGCCGCCAAGCTGACGGTCGCGCTCGGCTACAGCGCCGCCGCGCTCTTCCTCCTGCCGCTCCTCGCCCTCGCCGCCGGCACGGCCGCCTACGGCTGGGGCCCGCTCCAGCTCCCCACCGGCGGCTCGCTCCCGGCCGGGGACGCCGTCCTGCGTCTGCTCATCGCCACCTCCTTCGTCCTCGTCTCCCAACTGGTCACCGCGGGCCTGGCCTTCTGGCTCTCCACCCGCACCGACGCCCCGCTCGGCGCGGTCGGCGGAGCCGTCGGCCTGACCATCGTCGGCAACGTCCTGGACGCGGTCACGGCGCTCGGCGACTGGCGCGACTTCCTGCCCGCGCACTGGCAGTTCGCCTGGATCGACGCCCTCCAGCCCCGGCTGGAATGGGGCGGCATGGCCCAGGGAGCGGCGATCTCCGTCACCTACGCCCTGGTCCTCTTCGCCCTCGCCTTCCGGGGCTTCGCCCGCAAGGACATCGTGTCCTAGTACACGTCGGCCCCCGCCTCACAACCATCCCCTCCGAGCCGCTTCCGCGCCCGCGCGGAAGCGGCTCGTCGTTCCCAGCGCGGCCAGCAGCTCGCCGACCCGCCGGCTGTACGTCCGCGCCGACATGCCGAGCCGCGCCGCGGCCGCCTCGTCCGTCATCCCCGACAGCAGGGCCTCCAGGACCGGCCGCAGCGGCTCGGGCGGCGCCCCCGGGGGCCGCGGCGGCGGGATGCGGACCAGCTCCTCCGCCGCCGCCCAGCAGACGTGGTGGGCCCGCACCAGGGCCTGCACCACCACCGGGTCCCGGATCAGCAACAGCCCGTTGTACAACAGCTCCAGATCGAGCGGGACCGCCGCCACCGTCCGGTCCACCACGATCAGCTTGAACGGGATCGCGTCGGCGAACCGGGCCTGCCCGGGTATCCGCGGCCCGTCCTCCAGCCGGGGCAGCGCGTGCCGGGGCACGATCCGCCGCACCTCCCCGGCCCGCTCCGCCGCCGCGCGCATGCACGCTCCCGCCAGCTTCAGGAACGGCTCGGGGATCGCGCGGTCCGCCGAGGCCACCGGGTCGTCGAAGGTCAGCAGCTCGTGCCGGGTCGAGGCGGCCAGCCCGGCGAGCGCCGCGCTGATGCGCCGCGCGCCCCGGACCGGGCGCCCCGCCGGCCGCTGTCCCTCGGTCGCGGCCCGGTTCATCGCCGAGCGGGCGAGCAACACGGAGCCCGCGCTCTCTGCCACCGCTGACCACCCCCGCCCGATCGATGTCCACTCCATGTACTCACGTGACTGCGCACGGTGACAACCCCTGGGGACAAACCTGGCGTCTCCATGCCACCGGCCCCCGTTCCGCCACTCGTTGCCACATCGAGATCCATCCGCAACTCCTTCGCGGGGTCCGCGCGCGCCTCCCGTTCGTCACAGTCGCAGGAGCCGGGCGCGGCTCCCGTCGCACCCGGCGATGGCCCGCGCCCGGCCCCAGGGCCGTAACGGATAGACAAGAGCCGTACGAAAACGGGGAGTTGTTCATGAAACGTCCGCACCGGACCACAGCCGTCCTCGCCGGGGCGCTCGCCGCCGGCCTCCTCCTCGGCGGCTGCGGCGCCGGGGGCGAGCGCTCGGCGACCGACCACCGGGAGGCCGCGCCCCTCGTCCCCGACGGCAGCAGCGCCACCGCGGCCCCCGCCCCGGTCGTCGGGGTGGGCGCGGACGAGGTCGCGCCCGAGGGGGAGCGGCGGGCCCCGAGCCCCGCCCCCGACTACCTCTCGACCTTCGCCCTCGACGTCGACACCGCCTCGTACGGCTACGCCCGCCGCTCGCTCGCCGACGGCAGGCTTCCCGACCCCGCCACCGTGCGGCCCGAGGAGTTCGTCAACAGCTTCCGCCCCGACTATCCCCGTCCCGCCGACGACGGCTTCAGCGTCACCGTCGACGGGGCCCGCACCGGCGCCGAGGGCTGGTCCCTCGTCCGCGTCGGCCTCGCCACCCGGGGCGCTGACCGGACCGGCGAACGCCCGCCCGCCGCCCTCACCTTCGTCGTCGACGTCTCCGGCTCGATGGGCGAGCCCGGCCGCCTCGACCTCGTCCGGCACGCCCTGGGGCTGGCCGCCGACGGGCTCCGCGACGACGACTCCGTCGCCCTGGTGGCGTTCAGCGACGAGGCCGAGACCCTGCTGCCGATGACCCGGCTCGGCGACGCCCGCCACCGGGTCCGCGAGGCCGTCGACTCCCTCGCCGTGCGCTCCTCCACCAACCTGGAGGCCGGCCTGCGCACCGGCTACGACGTGGCCGCGGAGGGGCACCGCGAGGGCGCCACCAACCGGGTCGTGCTGCTCTCCGACGCCCTCGCCAACACCGGGGAGACGGCCGCCGACGCCCTCCTCGGACACATCGACGCCCAGCGCAGGGAGCACGGCATCACGCTCTTCGGGGTGGGCGTCGGCAGCGAGTACGGCGACGAGCTGATGGAACGGCTCGCCGACAAGGGCGACGGCCAGACCACGTACGTCTCCACCCGGGACCAGGCCCGCAAGGTCTTCGTCGACCAGCTGCCGGCCCAGGTCGAGCTGCGCGCCCGGGACGCCAAGGCGCAGGTCGCCTTCGACAAGGAGACCGTGGAGCGGTTCCGGCTGATCGGCTACGAGAACCGCGAGGTCGCCGACGAGGACTTCCGCGACGACCGGGTCGACGGCGGCGAGGTCGGCGCCGGGCACACGGTCACCGCCCTGTACGTGGTGAAGACCCGGCCCGGCGCGAGCGGCCCGATCGCCACCGCCACCGTCCGCTGGCTCGACCCCGACTCCCGCTCCCCGCAGGAGCGTTCGGGCACGGTCGCGTCCGGCGCCCTGGCGGCGGGGCTCTGGGAGTCCGGCCACGACAGCCTGCGGCTCTCCGCGATCTCCGCCTACTTCGCGGAGGAGTTGCGCGGCGGCTCGCTGCCGGGCGCGCCCCGCCTCGGCGAACTGGCCGGGTACGCCGACTCCATCCGCGCGCGCTCCGGTTCGGCGGTGGTCGGCGAGCTGGCCGAGGCGGTGCGGCAGGCCGACCGGCTGATCGGCGAACGCCCCTCGGGGGAGGGGGAGTTCCGCTCCTCGGACCCGTACGCCTGAGCCGTACCGCCACGCTCCGCGCCCCTGCCACGCACGCGCGTGGCGGGGGCGCGGAGAGGAACGGGCGGCTCCGCCGCGGGGGCGGCATCATGACCCCATGGCCACCCTGCTGCTCGCCCTCGCCGTCGGAAGCACCGGCCTCTACGCCGGCTTCCTCCTCATCTTCCTCACCGGGATCATGCCCGCCCTGGGCCGCCTCACGGACGCCGCGTTCGTCACCGCGATGCGCCGGGTGAACGAGGCGGTGCCCAGGGCGGTCTTCATGACCGTCTTCGTCGCCGCCGCCGTCTTCCCGATCGCCGCCTATCTGGTGCCGGCGGACGGCAGGACCGACGCGCAGCGCTGGCTGGTCCTCGCCGGTTTCGTCTGCGCGGCCCTCAACCACCTGGTCACGATCGTCGGGAACGTCCCGCTCAACGAGGCGCTCGCCGCCGCCGAGGGCCCCGACGAGGACCCGGCCGTGAGCCGCGCCGCCTTCGAGTCGCGCTGGAACGCCTACCACCGGATCCGTACGGCCCTCGTCGTCGCCGCCTTCGGCCTGCTCACGGCGGCCGCCGTCGGCTGACTCCGGAACCCCTTCCTCCGCACTCCCGACCCGGCGGTGAAACAGACCGTCGGGTCGGCTTGTCGTCGGGGATGGCGCGATCTCGTCGAAGATCACCCGCCCCGCATCCGCAGGGACCCTTCAAAACCAAACTACCAAGTCCGAAACATGGTGCTGGCATGCATCGAGTTCCGGCCCCTGGCGAGAAGCTGCCGTCCTTATATCCCATCAAAGGGGGTGAATCACCCCGATTTCAGGGATCCGGATTTCATACCTTCCGGTTTCTTATTGACATGACCAGGGGGGTCTTTTTTTAATCAACCGAGGATCCGCGTGCGCAGACACCGAGGGGGCATAGTGGACGTCCACATCCTGGGGGGGCTGTCGGTCCGTGAGGGCGGGGTACCGATCACCCCGACCGCGGCCGCGCCACGCCAGGTCCTCGCCCTGCTCACCGCCTTCGCCGGCCAGGTCGTGCCCGTCACCGTCCTCACCGAGGAGCTGTGGCCCTCCGGCGCCCCGCGCGGCGCCCGGACCGAACTCGCGACCCACATAGCGGAGCTCCGCGCGCTCATCGCCCGCGCCCTGCACGAGACCGAGGACGAGGGCGCCGCGGGCGGCTGGACCGAGCGGCGCACCGCCGACGCGGTCCTCGTCTCGCTCCCCGGCGGCTACCGCCTCGACACCGGCGTCGGCGTCCACGACATCGGACAGTTCGAGCGCGCGGCCGGCGCCGGCTACCGCGCCATGGACGCCGGCGACCTGCCCCGCGCCTCGCTGCGGCTCGGCGAGGCCCTCGCCCTCTGGCGCGGCGAGCCCTACGCGGGCGTGGCCGCCGGCCCCTGCCTGCGCCGGGAGATCGAGCGCCTGGAGAGCGCCCGGCTCAGCGTCCTCGACCAGTGGGTCGAGGCCCAGCTCGGCCTCGGCCGGCACGAGGAGATCCTCTCCGAACTGCCCGGACTCGCCGCCCGCTACGCCACCAACGAACCCCTCCAGGCCCACCTCATGGTCGCCCTGCTCCGCTGCGGCCGGCACGAGGAGGCCCTCGCCGTCTACGAGCGGCTGCGCGTGATCCTCCACCGCGAGACCGGCATGGAGCCCTGCGCCCGGCTGCGCCGCCTCCAGCACGCCGTCCTCGCCGTCCGCCACACGCGCGTGGCCGCCGGGAGCGGCGGCCGCTCCCCGCTCCCCGGCACCCCCGGCGAGCGCGTCTTCGGCTACACCGGCGGCCACCCGGCCGCGCCCGCGCACGCCGGCGGCACGCCGGCCGTCACCTGGTACGGCCCCGCCCTGCCGCGCGTCCCCGCCCAGCCCCAGGCGGGCCGCGCGGACACCGTCACCACCGGTGTGGCGGTGCCCGTCTGACGGAGAGTCGGTTCGGCCCATGGGGGGAACGGGGGCCACGGGGAATGAAGTGCCGCACGTCACCGTTGACCCGCTCCCGGGACCGAATTACTTTCGGCCGTGAGGACGGGTTTCCTCCGAGGTGCCCGATTTAAGCTCGACTACGGGGGTGGGGGCCATGGACACGCACGGCGCGGACGGGGAAGCGGGCGCCGACGCGCTGCTCGCCGTCCTGGAGCTGCTCGCCGGACAGGCCCTGCCCGGCCAGTTCGAGACCCTCCTCGACGAGGCCCGGCTCGCCGGACTCGACGAGGCCGGACTCGCCCGGCTGGAGCGGGCCGTCGCCCTCGCCCGCTCCGTCCACGACGAGCGCGCCGACGACCGGTCGCTGGCCGCCCGCAGCGGGGCCTCCCTCGCCGTACTCACCGACACCGCCCGCGACCTGACGCTCAGCTACGACCTGGACGGCCTGCTCCGGATCGTCACCGGCCGCGCCCGCCGCCTCCTCGGCCTCGACATGGCGTACGTGACCCTGCGCGGCCCCGAGGGCGCCTGCTACATCCGCGTCACCGAGGGCTCCCGCACCGGCGGCGACACCGGCGCCACCACCGGCCCCGGGCTCTGCGTCGGACTGCGCATCGGCACCGGCAACTGCCTCGGCGGCATCGTCCACCGCACCGGCGAACCCGTCTGGACCCCCGACTACCCCGTCGACGAGCGCTTCACCAGCGGCGAGGCCCCCGACCCGGCCGCCGCCCTCGGCGGCGCCGAGGTCGTCGACCCCGGCGACGAGGCCGCCCGCGCCGAGGGACTGCGCGCCATCGTCGCCGTCCCGCTGCGCAGCGGCGACTCCGTCATCGGCGCCCTCTTCGGCGCCGACCGCCGGGTCCGCGAGCACACCCCCCCAGGAGATCGCCCTCCTCGGCGCCCTCGCCGACCTGGCCGCCCTCGCCGTCGAGAAGGCCGGACTCCTCGACCGCACCCGCGCCGAACTCCTCGAACTGGAGCGGGACAGCGCGCGCGTGCGCACCAGCCTCACCCGGATGCGGCACGTCAGCGAGGCCCACGGCCGGATCATGAACCTGGTCCTGGCCGGCGGCGACCTCCCGCACGTCGCCAAGGCCGCGGGCGACGCCCTCGACGCCACCGTCATGGTCCGCGACCCCGGCGGCCGCCGTCTCGCCGCCAGCGGAGACTTCCCCGGCCTCGACGAGGACGCCGTCGCCAAGGCGTCCCTCGACGCCCACGCGCTGCGCCGGCCCGTGCTCGCCGCCGACTCCGTTTGGGTCGCCCCCGTCATCGCCGGCTCCGAGGACCTCGGCGGCCTGGTGGTCCGCGCCGAGGGCGGCCTCACCGACGAGGACGAACGGCTCCTCGAACTCGTCGCCCAGTCCGTCGCCCTGCTCCTCCTCATGCAGCGGTCCACCGCCGTCGCCGAGGGACCCGTCCGCGACGAACTCCTCGACGACCTCATCGCCGACCCGCCGCACGCCCCGCAGCAGAGCGCCCGGCGTGCCCGGCGCCTCGGCGTGGACCTGCGCAAGCCGCACGTCCTCGTGGTCGCCCGGCCCGAGGGCGGCGAGCAGGGCAGGGCCGTGGTCTGGGCGTCCTCGTACGCGTACCGGCTCTCCGGACTCAAGACCGTGCAGGGCGGCTGCGTCGTGCTGCTGCTCCCGGGAGTGGACGCCTCCGCCGCCGCCTCCGCCGTCTCCGAGGAGCTCACCCCGCTCCTCGGCCACCCGGTCTCCGTCGCCGCCGCCGGACCCGGCGGCAGCCCCGACGCCGTCGGGCCGCTGTACGCGGAGGCGCTGCGCTGCCTGGACGCGATGAGCGCCCTCGGCGGTACGGGCTCCGCGGCGGCCGTCGCCGACCTCGGCTTCCTCGGCATGCTGCTCTCCGACGACCACGACGTGGACGGCTTCGTGGAGAACGCGATCGGGCCCGTCCTCGACTACGACGCCGAGCGGCTCACCGACCTCACCCGCACCCTGGAGGCGTACTTCGCCTCCGGCTCCAGCCCCACCAACGCGGCCGAGGCCCTGCACGTCCACCCCAACACCGTCTCCCGCCGCCTGGAACGGATCGGCGAACTCCTCGGCCCCGAGTGGCAGAAGCCCGGCCAGGTCCTGGAGGTCCAGCTCGCCCTGCGGCTCCAGCGCACCCGCGAGGTGCTGACCCGCCGCCGCGCCGCCACCGCCCCGGCCCGCCCCCCGGCGGCGCCGGCCGACTGAACGCACTAGGGCCTGTCTGACCATTCCCGCCGGGTCCGGGCCGCCCGGCACGCGCGCGTGGGTGCCCGCCCGCGCCGGGCGGACGGGCACCCCGCCCCGGCGGCCCGTTGGGGCGGGCTCGGGCGGACGGCCGGACGGGGTCCGGCCGGGAGGAGTGCCGAGGGGGCGTCAGCCGGCGGCGCGGCGCGTGCCGTAGCCCGCCGCGTCCCACGCCGAACCGAGCACCGTCGCCGTGTGCGCGGCCGAGGCCAGCGTGATGTGCCGGTGCCAGCCGCGGTAGGAGCGGCCCACGAAGTCCCGCAGCCCCGCCTCCTCGCCGACCGCGGCGAAGTCCCGGTCCACCCGCTGCGCCAGCTTCGTCAGCCGCAGCAGCGAACCGACCGTCGCCTGCGTCAGATCGCTGATCCACACCCGGGCCGGGCCCCGGCGCGGGTCGTCCCACTCGCCGAGCAGCATCAGCGGCCGCATCCGCTCCCCGCCGGGGGAGGGCAGCGCGACCCGCACCGCGGTCGCCAGCGAGGTCCGCGAGGTCCGCGCGCCACCGACCGTGTCCACCCAGCTCACCGGCCGGCGCAGCCCCTTCAGGGACTCCAGGATCTGCGCGGCGGGCAGCGGACCCGCGCCGAAACCGGGCAGCGAGCGGTCGGCGATGGCCAGCCGCGAACCGGCCCCGATCCGCGCCACCACCGGCACCCCGGCCGCGGCGAGCCGGGTCAGCGCCGCGCGGCCCGCGCCGCCCCGGATGTCGAGGAGCACCGGCTTGCGGGTGATGTCGGTCCAGCGGGCGGTGTCGAGGGCGGCCGCGACCGCGCACTCCTCCAGCGTCTCCTCGCCGGCCTCGTCGGGGACCTCCGCGCGGTCGCGCCGCGTGCGGTCCTTCACCCACGGGTCCGGCAGGAACAGCCGCCAGTTGACCGGCGCGCTCAGCTCCTCGCCGGCGAACCACACGCCGAACGCCTGCTGGCCCTGGAAGACCTGCCCGCGCTCGGGGTCGAAGCGCCGGTCCACGCCCACCGAGTGCTCCCCGGCCTTCGGGATCGGCATCGGCCGCACCACCCACGCCTGCGGGTGTCCGCCGCGCTCCAGGAACCGCCCGAGCGCGGCCCGCATCGGCTGCCAGTCCCAGGTGGAGCTGGAGATGAAGTGGTGCAGGCTCTGCTCCGCGGCCGGCCCGCCGATCTGCGCGGCGATGTTCCGGATCGACTTGCGGCCCTGCGCGGTCAGCAGCCCGTGCAGGTACTGCTCCGCCTTCAGCCGCTGGTCACGGCGGGCGAAGCCGGAGAAGAGCGCGGAGGTCAGCTCCGTGTAGACGTCCTCGCCGGGACGGGGCGCGGCGGCCCGGGGCACGGCGCGGACCCGGGGGCGCGGCACGGTCGGAGGGACGGCCGCGACGGCCGTCCCGCGCTTGATTGCGACGGATGTACTCACGACACTCCTGCCCGTCCTGCCCGAGGGTTGCGCAGCTGCCTCCCGCTGCCCCTCCACCGTCTCCCGTCCACGGGCGTCCCGACGAGGTGGACCCGGCACCCGAATCGGCCGCCGGATGGTGGCCGGACCACCGTCCCGCCCCTGACCTGGGCCTCCCGCCCCTCCGGGCGGGCCGCGACGCACTCCCCGAGGACCCCCGGAGCACCCCGTGGGTGCCCCGCCACCACCCCCCGGGACCGGGGACGGTGGCCCGGCCACACCCCTCCGGAGGAGCTGACAGACTCGCCGGACGCCCTTTGACCCGTCGCGCTCCGTCGCCGGACCATCGCAGAGCGAGGCGACACGGGAGGGCCCGGTTAATGCCCCAGGCCGGGACCCGTGCCCGTGCGCCTCGCTCCGACGGCCTCCCCGTACCCTGAGGCCGTGAACGCGCGCGGTCGGCCGCCGGTCGCCCTGGTGGTCTCCGCCGGCGGCGCGATCGGCGCTGCCGCGCGCTATGGCGCGGCGCTCCTGTGGCCCACCCCGGCCGGCGGGTTCCCGTGGACGGTCTTCCTGGTCAACGCGACGGGCTGTGCCCTGCTCGGCGTCCTCATGGTGCTGCTCACCGAGACCCGCGCGACCCCGCACCCGCTGCTGCGGCCCTTCCTCGGCACCGGGTTCTGCGGCGGTTTCACCACCTTCTCCACCTATGCGCTCGACACCCAGCGGCTGCTGAGCACCGGTCACACCGCACGCGGGCTGCTCTACTTCGGCGGCACGCTCGTCACGGCGCTGGCCGCCGTCTGGGCCGGGACCGCCGCCGCGCGGAGCCTCGTACGCGACCGGACGGAGGCCGGGTGAACTGGCTGTTCGTCGTCGCCGGGGCGGCCGTCGGCGCGCCCCTGCGCTGGTACGCGGACCTCGTCGCGAAGGCCCGCTTCGGACCGGACTTCCCGTGGGGCACCCTCGCCGTGAACGTCTCCGGCTCCCTCGTCCTCGGCCTGGTGACGGGCCTGGCCTCGGCGCACGCCCAGCTGCTCCTCGGCACCGGCCTGTGCGGCGCCCTCACCACCTACTCGACGTTCTCCCACGAGACGCTGAAGCTGTACGAGGACGGCGCGAAGGCCCGCGCCGTCCTCTACGTGCTGGTCAGCCTGGCCGCCGGGCTCGGAGCCGCCTGGCTCGGCGCGACGGCGGCCTGACCGGCCGCGGCTAGGCGGTGATCCAGTCCGAGGTGGCGATCACCGGCTGGACGCCGTCGCGGTGGACGGTGCCCTCGATGAGGCCGTACATGCGGTCGGCCGCGAAGTACACCTCGTTGTCGTTCTTGAGGCCGAAGGGCTCCAGGTCCACCAGGAAGTGGTGCTTGTTCGGCAGGTTGAGCCGGACCTCGTTGACCGTCGGCACGTGGTCGAGGACCCGGCAGGCCATCGCGTGCAGCGTCTGCTGGAGCGAGTAGCTGTACGTCTCCGCGAACGCCTCCAGCATGTGCCGGCGGGCCTTGGCGTACGAGCGGTCCCAGTCGTGCTCCGGGTCCGCGGCGGCCGTGGCCGAGTTCGCCCAGCGGGCGGTGACCTTGGTGGCCAGGATCCGGTCGTACGCCTCCTGGAGCGTCGTGTACCGGTCCTTGATGTAGCCGTGGAACTCGGAGTTCGTCGAGTTCATGACCGTCAGGTCCTTGAGCCCGGACAGCACCTGGAGACCGGTGGTCTCGCTGTACGTGACCTGCGCGGTGCGCACCTCCTGGCCCTGGCGGACGAAGGAGTGCTGCTCCTTGCGGGTCGGCACCGGGATCCGCTCCCAGGCGTACTCCTCGACCCGGATCTGCGCCTCCCGGATCACCTCCTGGGAGGTCACGAAGTGCTTGGCGAGGAGGATCGCGAACGCCTCGGGGGAGGCGATGCCGTGCTCCTTGGCGAAGGCGTAGATCGTGTTCTTGGTGGTGTCGGTCGGCAGGCAGTTGCCGTTGTCGCCGGTCAGGTGGACGTCGCGGTACTCGCCGCGCAGCGCCACCGACACGTTCAGGTCGCGGATCTCGTGCCAGGCGCCGTCCTCGCCGCCCCTGCGGGCGATCCTGACGATGCGGTTCTCGGCCTTGCCGTACTGGTTCTGGGCCAGGACGTGCTTGCTCATGCGGTTCAGCTCCTGCGGGTACGCGGATACGGATATCCCGTACGCCCGGCGTCCAGCGCGCCCGCGTCCCGCGGCCGTGCGCTCCCCGCCGTCCGGCCCGTGAACGGCGGACCGCCCCGGGACTGACGAGCATCCCGGTCCGTAGGTTGTGGCTCGAAGATAAGGGCCTTCCTGGTCAGTGGCAATGGGGGAGGGCGCGGGCGGTCCCGGCCGCCGGGCGCGGTCAGTACGGCAGCAGCCGGGTCTCGGCCGCCGGCAGGCCCTTGGCCCACCAGTGGTCGTAGCGGCCGTAGACCCTCGGGTCGCGGTCGGCGAGCAGCGTCCCCAGCGACGCCGCCTCGGCCGCGAGCCCGGCCCAGTCGCCGGCCGTCAGCGGATGGAAGGCGGCGGCCTCGACGCCGCCCTCGACGGGCCGCCAGGCCCCCGCGACATGGCCGTCGACGAGCAGCGTCGGCAGCACGTCGCCGTTGATCCGTATGACGTGCCGGCGGTACGCGTCGGGGACGATCCGGCTGCGGTCGGCGTACGCGAGCAGGGTGCTGTCCCACATCGCCATCAGCCGCGGCGGGGCCGGAGTCTCCCCGTCCGGGCGGACCGCACCCGGCAGGTCGTACAGCACCGCGCCGTCCGGACCGGCCAGGACCTCCGCCGCGCCCCGGGCGACCAGCGCGTCGAGCGCCGCGCGCGCCCGGCCCCGCTGGACGAGGCCGAACTGGCCCAGATCCGCCGCCGACGCGGGGCCGAAGCCCGCGAGATAGCGCCGGGCCAGTGCCTCCAGGCCCTCGGCCGCAGCCTCCGGGGCGGTCGGCACCGGCGCGGGTCCGGAGGCGACGAAACCGGGGGAGGTGGCGTACTGCCAGGGCGGGCCGCTCGGCACGTGCCACAGCGGCGCGTACTGCCGCAGCATCCGGCCCGCCGCCGGGGTGAGGCTCCCGCCGCCCCACAACTCCTCCGCCCGGCGCCGCAGTTCCTCGCCCGTCCGGGACCGGTCCGCGTACGCCAGGAGCTCCGGCAGCAGCGCGTCCGCGCCGTCCGGCGTGATCCCGGTGTCGGTGAACCGCCGGTCGCGCAGCCGGCTCCCGCGCAGCGTCGGCTCCACCGCCTGCCGGAACGGGCGGTAGTCCTCGGCGTGCACGAGGTGCAGGGTGATCCGCATCAGGGTCGAACGGACCAGCCGGAAGCCGCCGATCGCCGCGTCCAGGGCGGCCGGGTCGAAATCCGCCACCCTGTTCCACAGCGCCACGTACGGCGAGCCCGGCTGCTGCGCCTGGAGCGCCACCACCCGCCGGACCGCCTCCTCGACGCCGACCGGCTCCCGCGCGAGCAGCGACTGGCGGGCGAGCGTGGCCCGGTTGAGGGCGCGGGCGGTGAGGGCGGGCGGCGGAACGGTCGCGGTCATGGTCCCGATTGTGGCGCGGGGCACCGACAACGGGCGGCAGGGCCCGGCGGGACGGCGCCCCGAGCCACGGGCGGTCACTGCTCGCGCAGCCCCCAGGGGGACCCGTACGCGGTGAGGAGGTCGAGGAAGGGGCGGGGGTCGAGGGCCTCGGCGCCGAGGACGCCGGAGCCGGTCCAGGCGCCGGTGGCGAGCAGTTCGAGCGCGACGACCGGGTTGACGGCGGTCTGCCAGACGACGGCCTGGGAGCCGTACTCGCGCATCGACCACTCGTTGTCGACCACGTGGTACAGGTACACCTCGCGCGGCGCCCCGTCCCTGGTGCCCTTCACCCAGGTGCCGGCGCAGGTCTTGCCGCGCATCCGGTCGCCGAGGGTCGCCGGGTCGGGCAGACAGGCCGCGACGACGTCCCGGGGCGAGACCCGCGTCCCGTCCGGCAGCGTCACCGGTTCCGTACGGTCGAGCCCGACGCGGTGCAGCTCCTTGAGGGTCCGGATGAACTCCTCGCCGAGGCCGTACTTGAAGGTGACCCGGCGGGCGTCCACCCAGCGCGGGATCAGCAGCACCTCCTCGTGCTCGACGTTCACGCACTCGACCGGCCCGATGCCCTCGGGGAAGTCGAAGACCTCGGGCTCGCTGAACGGCGGGGTGGTGAACCAGCCGCGGTCCGCCTCCCAGACCACCGGCGGGTTCAGGCACTCCTCGATGGTCGTCCAGATGGAGAACGAGGGCGCGAAGTCGTAGCCGTCGACGGTGAGGTTCGCGCCGTCGCGGACGCCGATCTCCTCGACGGTGTCGAAGAGTTCCTCGGCGGCGTAGCGGGCGAAGACGTCCGAGAGGCCCGGCTCCACGCCGATCCCGACGAGCGCGAGCCGCCCGGACTTCTCCCACTCCGCGGCCCGTTCGAACTGCGCGTCGCCCAGCTTCACCCCGCACTCCTCGTGCGGGCGCTCCGGGTGCGGCCGGGACAGCGACATCGCCATGTCCAGGTAGTGCGTCCCGGCCGTGAGGGCGGCTTCGAAGAGCGGCATCACGAACCGCGGGTCGGTCGCGTTCAGCAGGACGTCGCAGCGCTCGCGCTCCAGCAGGGCGGTCACCGCCTCCCGGTCGGAGGCGTCGACGCGCGCGGCGCTGAACCGGCCGCCGGCCGACGCGCCGAGCGCGGCGACGGCCGCCTCCGCGCGGGACAGGTCGTAGTCGGCCACCACCATGTGGCCGAGGAAGGAGCGGCGGGCGGCGATCCGGGTGACGGCGGTCCCCACACCACCGGCACCGACGAGCAGGACGCGCATAGCGGCGAACCACCTCTCATCGTGAGGAAACGGGAGGGAACGAGACAGATCCCTGGAGTGCGCCCATGAAAGCCGCGCGCCGCGGTTCGGGTCAACGGTGTTGGCATAACCTGGGAAGGCTAGGGAAAGAGGTCCCCATGGCTAAGAAAGTGGTCCCCGAAGGGGAGCGGCGCCGCAGAAAACCCGCCAAGGCGGGAGGGGTCGTCCTCTCGGAGCGGCTCTACATCGAGACCGCCCTGCGCATGCTCCAGGAACACGGCAGGGACGGGCTGACCGTGCGCCGGCTCGGCGCGGCGATCGGCGCCGACCCCAGCAGCCTCTACCGCTACTTCCGGAGCACCGACGACCTCCTCCTCGCCGTCGGCGACGAACTCGCGGGCCGCGCCCTGCGCGGCTGGGCGCCCACCGGCGACTGGCGGGCCGACCTCCGCGAACTCGGCCTGCGCGTCCACTCCGCCTACCTCGCCCACCCGCAGGCGGCGATCCTCACCGCCAGCCGGGTCAGTGGCCGCTCCCACGAGATCGCCGCCGACGAGGCGATCCTCGGCGTCCTGCGCACCGCCGGACTCCCCGACGCCGAGGCGGTCCGCGTCTACCACGCCTTCATCGACCAGGCCCTCGCCTTCGCCGCGCTCGACGCGGCGGCCCTCGCCCTCCCGCACACCGCCCGCGCGGCGGACGAGGCCGTCTGGCAGGCCACCTACGCCCGCCTCCCGGCCGGCACCCACCCGCACATCGCCGCCACCGCCCCGCGCCTGGTCGCCCGCATGAACACCAGCGCCTACCCGACCGCCCTGGAGATGCTCCTGGACAGCGCGGCGGCGGCCCTCAATCCCGCGCCGGGCGGGGCCAGGCCGTCGGACGGAGCAGGCGCAGCCCGTTGAGCCCCACGAGGACGGTGGAGCCCTCGTGGCCGGCCACGCCCAGGGGCAGCGGCAGGGTCCCGAACAGGTCCCAGGCGACCAGGACGGCGATGAACGCGCCCGCGATCACCAGGTTCTGGACGACCAGCCGGTGCGCGGCGCGGGAGAGGGCGACGACCGCGGGGACGGCGGCCAGCTCGTCGCGCACGACGACGGCGTCGGCGGTCTCCAGGGCGAGGTCCGAGCCGGCCCGCCCCATCGCCACCCCGCAGTGGGCGGCGGCCAGCGCCGGAGCGTCGTTCACCCCGTCGCCGACGACCAGCACCCGCCGGCCCTCCGCCTCCCACGCCCGGACCGCCGCCACCTTCTCCTCGGGCAGCAGCCCGGCCCGCACGTCGGTGATCCCGACCCGCCCGGCCACCCGCCGCGCGGCCCGCTCGTTGTCGCCGGTCAACAGGACCGGGGCGCGGCCCGTCAGCCGGGTGAGCGCGGCGACGGTCGCGGCGGCGTCGGGGCGGAGCCGGTCGGCGACACCGAGCACCCCGACGGGCTCCCCGTCGCGCAGCACGGCCACCGCGGTGCTCCCGGCCTCCTCCAACTCCCGGACGAGGGGGGCGGGGTCGTTCTCGGGGCGCACGCGCGCGTGGTCGGCTTCGGGGTGCGCGGCGTGGGTGTCGGGGTGCGCGGGGCGGGTGTCGGGGTGGGGGTGCACGCGGGCATGGTGGGCTTCGGGGTGCGCGGGGCGGGTGTCGGAGCGGGGGTGCACGCGCGCCTGGTGGGTGTCGGGCAGGAGTCGGGCCGGGGAGCCGAGTTCGATCCGCCGGCCCTCGACGGTGGCGGTGACGCCGCGGCCGGGGGTGGCGGCGAAGGCGTCGGCGGGGGCCAGGGCGAGGCCGCGCTCCCGGGCGGCGTCGACGACGGCACGGGCCAGCGGGTGCTCGCTGGGGTGCTCGGCCGAGGCGGCGAGCCGCAGCAGGGCGTCGGCGTCCAGGCCGGTGCCGGGCAGCGGGCGGACGTCGGTGAGGCGCGGGGCGCCCTCGGTGAGGGTGCCGGTCTTGTCGAGGGCGACCGCGTCGACCTGCCCGAGGCGCTCCATGACCACGGCGGACTTGGCGAGGACGCCGTGCCGGCCGGCGTTGGCGATCGCGGACAGCAGCGGCGGCATCGTGGACAGCACCACCGCGCAGGGCGAGGCGACGATCATGAAGGTCATCGCCCGCAGCAGCGCGGACGTCAGGTCGTCGCCGAAGGCGAGGGGGACGGCGAAGACGGCCAGGGTCGCGAGGACCATGGAGACCGAGTACCGCTGCTCGACCTTCTCGATGAAGAGCTGCGTGGGCGCCTTGGTCCGGGACGCCTCCTCGACCATCCGCACGATCCGGGCGATCACCGAGTCCGACGGCTCGCGCCCGACGCGTACCCGCAGGGCGCCGGTGCCGTTGACGGTCCCGGCGAACACCTCGTCGCCCGTCTCCTTGGCCACCGGCAGCGGCTCGCCGGTGATCGTCGCCTGGTCGACCTCGCTCGCCCCGCCGACCACCTCCCCGTCCGCGCCGATCCGCTCCCCGGGCCGCACCAGGACGGTGTCCCCGACCGCCAGCAGTCCCGCGTCGACGGTCTCCTCCGCGCCGTCGGCGAGCAGCCGGGTCGCGGTCGCGGGCGCCAGGTCGAGCAGCCCGCGCACCGAGTCCGCGGTCCGCGCGGTCGCGACCGCCTCCAGGGCGCCGGAGGTCGCGAAGATGACGATGAGCAGCGCGCCGTCCAGGACCTGACCGATCGCGGCGGCGCCGAGCGCGGCGACGACCATCAGCAGGTCCACGTCGAGGGTCCGCTCCCGCAGCGCCTTGAGCCCCTCCCGGCCCGGCTCCCACCCGCCGGTGGCGTAGGCGCCGGCGAAGAGCGCCCCCCACAGCCAGGCCGGGCCGCCGAGCAGGTACGGGGGAAGGGCGAGGAGGAACAGCCCGAGCGCCGCCAGCGCCCACCGCACCTCCGGCAGGGCGTACGCGCGCGTGCGGCGGGGGAGCGGCGTGGGGCGGGAGCCCTCGGGAGCGGGGGCGGTCCGCTGATCCAGGGAAGAAGACATGACGGAGCGACCCTTCGCGGGCAGGCGGCAGCTACTCCCTCACCATACCGGAACACCTGAACACCTATTCATGTGTCATCCGTATGATGGGCCCATGGGCCACGGAATCGACGCCGCCACCGCCGCCACCCCCCGCGAGCGGCTCGACGCCGTCGGCACCGCCGACGTCGCCGCCACCCTCCAGGCCCTCGCCACCCCGTCCCGCCTGTACATCCTCGCCAGGCTCCAGGAAGGCCCCTGCGCGGTCGGCGACCTCGCCGAGGCCGTCGGGATGGAACCCTCCGCCTGCTCCCACCAGTTGCGCCTGCTGCGCAACCTCGGCCTGGTCACGGGCGAGCGCCACGGCCGCTCGATCGTCTACGCCCTCTACGACAACCACGTAGCCGAACTCCTCGACCAGGCCCTCTACCACGTGGAACACCTCCGCCTCGGCGTCCGCGACACGGCCGCGGAGCCCCCGGCGGGCCCTTCGGCCTGACCGCCCGGGCCCGGGCCCGGCCCGGGCCTCCGGCGGGCTTCTCCGCCCGGCGTCGGACTGGCCGGGCTTCCGACGGTCTCCTTCTTCCGTGGTCGGACGCCCCGCGCCTCCGACGGTCTCCTTCT
>NZ_BNBS01000028.1:0-21162 GCF_014656075.1 Streptomyces hydrogenans | reverse complement strand
CTTCCGACGGTCTCCTTCTTCCGTGGTCGGACGCCCCGCGCCTCCGACGGTCTCCTTCTTCCGTGGTCGGACGCCCCGCGCCTCCGACGGTCTCCTTATCCCGGGGCCGGGCGGCCCGCGCCTCCGACAGGCCCCTCCGCCTGGCGACGGACGGCCGCCAGAGCTCCCGCGGAGGACGACGGCGCGCCGCGAGGCCGCGCGCCCGGCGGCGTACGAAGAATGGGGAGGGAACGGTACGTACCGCCTGAACCACCCCACCGGAGTTCCCGCCCATGAGCGCACCGCCCCCGCCCCCCGTCCGGATCGGCGTCCTCGCCCCGTTGAGCCGCCCCGGCTGGACGGAGGCCGGGCGGCACCTGGTCGCCGGGTGCGAACTGGCCGCCGAGGAGGTCGGCGCGACCGGCGGGATCGCCGGGCGGCCCCTCGCGCTCGTGGTCCGGGACACCGCGGCCGACCCGCGCCGGGCCGAGGCGGCCGTGGACGAACTCGCCGGCCTCGGCGCGGTCGCCCTGGCGGGGGAGTACCACAGCGTCGCCGCCCGCGCCGCGGCCGCCCGTGCCGACGCCCTCGGCCTGCCCTTCCTCTGCTCCTCGGCGGTGATCGACGCGCTCACCGACCGGCCGACCGACCGGATCGCCCGGCTGGCCCCGCCGCAGTCCCGCGGCTGGCGCGCCTACGCGGACTTCCTGCTCGCCGCCGGCCACGCGCGCGTGGCGGTGGCGACGGAGCCGAGCGCCTACTGGGCGGCGGGCACCGGCATCCTCCGCGCGCACCTGGCCCCGCACGGCGGCACCGTCACCGAACTCGACGCCCGCACCCCGTCCTTCGGGGCCCTCTGCGACGCCCTGGCCGCCGGGGACGCGACGGCGCTGCTCCTGCTGACCGGCTTCCCGGACCCGGCGGTCCCGCTCGTCCGGGCCGTACGCCGGGACCCCCGGCTCGCGGACCTCCTGATCGGCGCGCCGGCCGGCCAGCCGGAGTTCGCCGGGTGGGCGGAACTCCTGGGCGGCGACGGCGGCGCGATCCCCTTCCTCCGTTACCTCCCCGCCGATCCGACGCCGCTCGGCGCCCAGGTGGCGGCGGCCCTCCGCGAACGGCTGGGCACCGCCCCGTCCTTCGTGGCCTTCGAGGGCCACGACACCGTCACCGTCCTCGCCGAGGCCCTCCGCTCCCACGGCCCCGACCGGGAGGCCGTCGCCGCCTGCTGGCCGCACGTGGTCGTGGAGGGCACCCGCGGCAAGATCCGCTTCACCCGCCCCGAGGGCTCCCCCGTGTGGCAGTGGACCGGCCCCCCGCTCCAGGTCACCGACCGGGACCCGGCGGACCCCACCCGCTTCCGCACCCTCCACACGGCCTGACCGGCGCGCGGACGCGCCGAGGGGGCGTACTCGACTTCGTCTCCCACCACCCCCTCCCCTGCGACGACAACGGCACCCGTCGCGCCGCCTGACCCCGCGTCGACCCGAAGCCCCACACGTCACTCGAACGGCGAGCCCTCCCGCCGCACGGATCGAGCCACCCCGCTCCTCCCCGACCACCCCTCCCCACCGGCCGAAACCCCCCGACCAGCAAAAAAGACCCCTCCCGAAGGAGGGGTCTCACTGTGCGCCCCCGGCAGGACTCGAACCTGCGGCCAAGTGCTTAGAAGGCACCTGCTCTATCCGCTGAGCTACGGGGGCCGGTGGTGGCCTTGGGCCTGGTGGCCCGGGTGGGTGGGGTGGGGCTGCCGGGACAAGGATAGGGGGACCGGCGGCTTGGCCCGGGTGCTTCACCTGCGTGGCACGATGTGGAGGTTCGGTGAAGCGAACCGATAATCGCAGGCAGGTGCGATTCGCGCAGCGCTTTTCACGCCACGCGCGGCGGGTGTTGTGCACTCGTTATGCCCGGGGTTCCGGTCACCCTCCCCTTCTTCGGCGCGCAGGGCCGTCATACGCTTCAAAAACGCTCATAAATTGGGCATTCTTCGCATGTGGTGACCTTGGACGAACGGCCTCAGCTGATCGACGCACTCTCCGCCCTGCGCGACCGAGTCGCGGCCGTGCGTCTTCCCCTTCCCCTTCCCGACGTGCCGCGTGCCCGGCAGACGCGGGCCGAACTGCTGGCGCAGCTCGACGACTACCTGGTGCCGCGGCTGAAGGATCCGGACGCGCCGCTGCTCGCCGTCGTGGGCGGGTCGACGGGGGCCGGGAAGTCGACGCTGGTGAACTCGCTCGTCGGGCGGCGGGTGAGCGAGGCGGGCGTGCTGCGGCCGACGACGCGGACGCCGGTACTGGTCTGCCATCCCGAGGACCACCACTGGTTCGCGGGGCTCCGCGTGCTGCCGCAGCTCACCCGGGTGTGGCTGCCGCAGACCGACGACGAGCACCCGGCCGCCGAGGTGCCCGACAGCGAGGACAACGCGCTGCGGGTCGAGACCGCCGCCACCCTGCCCCGCGGGCTGGCGCTCCTCGACGCCCCCGACATCGACTCCCTCGTCGTGGAGAACCGGCTGCTCGCCGCCGAGTTGATGTGCGCCGCAGACATCTGGGTGATGGTCACCACCGCGTCCCGGTACGCCGACGCCGTGCCCTGGCACCTGCTCCGTACCGCCAAGGAGTACGACGCCACCCTCGTCACCGTCCTCGACCGGGTGCCGCACCAGGTCGTCGGCGAGGTCTCCCGGCAGTACGGGGCGCTGCTGGACAAGGCCGGGCTCGGGGACGTGCCGCGGTTCACCGTTCCCGAGCTGCCCGAGTCGACGGGCGGCGGGAGCGGGCTGCTGCCCGAGAGCGCCGTCGCCGCGCTCCGGGGGTGGCTCGCGCACCGCGCGGAGGACCCCGCCGCCCGGCAGCAGGCCGTCTCCCGGACCGCCTCCGGCGTGATCGACTCGCTCGACGCCCGGCTTCCCGAACTGGCCGGTGCCGTCGCCGCGCAGTACGCCGCCTCCGTCCGCCTCACCGGCGCCGTCGAGGCCGCCTACCGCGGCCAGGGCGCGCGGGTGCGCAAGGAGCTCGGCAAGGGGGCCGTGCTCGCCGGGGACGCGCGGGCCCGCTGGCGCGCCTACCCCCGCGACAGCTCCGCCGAGGAACTCCTCGACGCGCTCACCGAGTCCCTCGCCGCCCTCCTCCACTGCGCGGTCTCCGCGGCGGAGGAGGGGATCCGCGAGGTCCACCGCCGCGAGCCGGCCGCCGCCGCCCTGCGGACCGTCCCCGCCGGCGCCGACCGGGAGGTCGCCGAGCGGATCGGCCTGGAGGTGCGCCGCTGGCGGCGGGTCCTGGAGGAGCTGGCCGAGGAGGAGGTGCGGGGCGTGGAGAAGCCCGCCGGGCGGGGCGCCGCCCGGGCCGCGCTGCCCGACGCCGAGACCGTCGCCGGCCTGCTCGCGGCCTCCCACCACGGCGGCCGCCGCGCCCGGCCCGCGGGCGAGCGGCTGGCCGAACTCCTCGGCGCCCAGGCCGCGCTGCGCCTGCGCGACAAGGGCGGCGACCTCGTCCTCACCCACGTCGACCGCGTCCTGCACGCCGAGCGCGACCGGCGCCTCGCGCCGCTCGACGCCCTCGGCGTCACCCCCGAGCCGCAGGCGGAGCTGATCGCCGCGCTCTCCGTACTGCAGAAGGAGAAGTGACGTGGCCGAGAAGCCGCAGGAGAAGGAAGACCGGGAGCGGTGGGCCGACGGGCTGATCGCGCGCCGCGCCGCCGAGCGGGCCGTGCCCGAGGAGCCGGCCGTGGTGGAGGGGGAGGAGGCCGAGGACACCGGGGGCTTCGGGGGGAGTTACGGCAGCGGGCTGCGGACCCGGCTCGACGCCCTCCACGAGCTCGTCGGGCTCTCCCGGACCCGGGTCGAGAGCGAGGCGCTCGCCGAGGCCGGCCGGGTGCTGGACGAGGCCGCCGCCCGGCAGCGGCTCTCCTCCCGGCACACCGTCGTCGCCCTCGCGGGCGCCACCGGCAGCGGCAAGTCCACTCTCTTCAACGCGCTCGCCGGCGTCTCCGTCTCGGAGACGGGGCTGCGCCGGCCGACCACCTCCGCGCCGCTGGCCCTCACCTGGTCGGAGGGGGCCGCCGGGCTCCTCGACCGGCTGGGCGTGCCCGGGCGGCTGCGGCGGAGGCCCCTGGCGGGCGGCGCGGCCGACGCCGAACTCCAGTCCCTCGTCCTCATCGACCTGCCCGACCACGACTCGGCCGTCACCGCCCACCGCGACCAGGTCGACCGGGCGCTCGGCCTGGTCGACGCCGTCATCTGGGTGGTCGACCCCGAGAAGTACGCCGACGCGGCCCTGCACGAGCGGTACCTGCGGCCGCTCGCGGGGCACGCCGAGGTCACCTTCGTGGTGCTCAACCAGGTCGACCGGCTGGGCACCGAGGCCGCCGAGCTCGTCCTGGACGACCTGCGCCGGCTCCTCGACGAGGACGGCATGGCCCTGGGCGAGCACGGCGAGCCCGGTGCCACGGTGCTGCCCGTCTCCGCCCTCACCGGCGAGGGCGTGCCCGAACTCCGCGAACTCCTCGCCCGGTTCGTGCAGGAGCGCACCGCGCCCGAGCGGCGCATCGCCGCCGACATCGACGCTGCCGCGGCCAGGCTGCGGCCCGCCTACGTCGCCGACGCCCGCACAGGGCTGGGGGAGCGGAGCCGCGAGGAGTTCGCCGGCCGGCTCGCCGTCGCCGTCGGCGCCCAGGCGGCCGGCGAGGCCGCCGAGCGGGTCTGGCGGCGCGGCGCGATCCGCGCCTGCGGCTCGCCGTGGCTGCGACTCCACCGCTGGTACGGGCGACTGCGCGCGCACGGCTCCACCGATCCCCGGCTCGCCTCGCCCGTCGAGGACGAGCTGACCGCCCGGCAGCGCGTCGAACAGGCGGTGCGGATCGTGGCCGACGAGGCCTCGCACGGGCTTCCCGCGCCCTGGGCGCAGGCCGTGCGGGAGGCCGCCACGCGCGGTGCCGAGGGGCTGCCCGAGGCGCTGGACGAGCTGGCCGCGGGTCTCGGCGACCCGGCCGCCCGGCCGCCGCGCCCCGCCTGGTGGCCGGCCGCCGTCCTCGCCCAGGCCCTGATGACGCTGCTCCAGCTCTTCGGCGCCCTGTGGCTGGTCGGCCAGATCGTGGGCTTCGTGGAACCCGGGCTGCTGGTCCCGGTCCTGGTGATGGTGGGCGGCATCGCCGGCGGGCCGCTGATCGAGTGGGCCTGCGAGAGCGCCGTGAAGGGACCGGCCCGGCGGTACGGGCAGGAGGCCGAACGCAAGCTCGCGGAGGCGGCCGCCGCCTGCGGCCGGGCCCGGGTCCTCGACCCCGTCTCGGCCGAACTGCTGCGCTACCGCGAGGTGCGCGAGCAGTACGCGAAGGTGGCCGGGCCCCGGCCCTCGCCGCGGATCGTCGGCGAGGGCGGCCGCGGCGGCGGGCGGGGCCGCGGGGGTGCGCCGCGGCTGGGCGCGACGCGGGCGGGAGCCCGCGTCCGGTAGTGCCCGGGCGGGGAGCGGTGCCCCGGTCCGTCCCCCTGTCGGGTGGGCGAGTTGTCCACAGCCCGTCGGTCGTCCACAGGCGTCGGCGGGCTTCTCGCCGTCCGGCCAGCATGGTGTCCACCAGATCGGGAGCGGGGCCCACCGCTCGGGGAGGGGACGGAAGGCATGAACGACACGATGGTGACCCTGGTGGGGAACGTGGCGACGGCCGTGGACTTTCGGGACACGGTGGCGGGGAAGGTGGCCCGGTTCCGGTTCGCGGTGACCGCGCGGCGATGGGACCGCGAGCGGGCGGTGTGGACCGACGGACCGACCAGCTTCTACACGGTCTCGGCCTGGCGCTCGCTCGGCGCCAACGTCATGGCCTCGGTCTCGGTGGGGGAACCGCTGGTGGTGCACGGCAGGCTGAAGGTCCGTGAGGACGAGCGGGACGGACAGCGCAAGACCTTCGTGGACATCGACGCGCTGTCCGTCGGACACGACCTCACCCGGGGGACCTCCGCGTTCCGCAGGAGTCCGCGGGGAGAGCCGCGGCCCGCGGGGGAGGGCGACCTGACGGAGAGCGAGGCGCTTCCGGAACTCGTCCCGGCGGACGGAAAAGACCCCTGGACGAGCGCCGCTCACCAGCTGGTAACCGCGTCCTGACCTTGAGTTGTGGGGATTTGTCGACCAACTCGCCTGGGGTATAACGATTCCGAGACGGAATGGTTATCTCACCGTATGACCGGGGACCGGGCCCTTCCGCATCCCTAGGATCCCTGAGTACTCATGAGGCACGCGAGCCCATCGAGTCACTGAGTCTGCTGGCGGGCGCTCCCCCCACGCGAATCGACCAAGTTCGCGGAGCGACTCGCCCGGAGGGGAATGCAATGTTTTCAGTTCGTGGGCGCGGTGCTGCCCGTGCGGCAGCCGCGACCCTGGTCTCCGGCCTGGTCGCCTCCAGCGCGATAGCCCTCGCGGCTCCGGCGATGGCCGACGGCGGCGTCGCCGCGACGCTGGGCGGCCTCAAGGAGTCCGGCAAGATCAAGATCGAGAGTGACCGGGGCGACTCGGTCGAGCGCGGCGGCCTCTTCGACCTGACCGTGGATGGCGGCGGCTCGCTGCAGGCGTACTGCATCGACCTGTGGACCTCCACCGACCCGGGTACGGCGTACAAGGAGACCGACTGGGACAAGTCGACCCTCCACGACAACCCGAACGCCGGCAAGATCCGCTGGATCCTGCAGCACTCGTACCCCGAGGTGAACGACCTCAACGCGCTGGCCGGCAAGGCCGGCGTCGGCGCCCTGACGGGCGAGGAGGCCGCCACGGCCACCCAGGCCGCGATCTGGACGTACTCCGACAACGTCAAGGCCACCCCGCTGGACCCGGAGGCCAAGGCGCTGACCGGCTACCTGGTCGCCGAGGCCGCCAAGGCCCCGGAGCAGGAGGAGCCGAAGGTCTCCCTCGCCGCCGCCCCGGCCTCCATCGCGGGCAAGGCCGGCGACAAGATCGGCCCGTTCAAGGTGACCACCACGGCCGCCGACGGCGCCGTCAAGGTCTCCCTGCCGGCCGACGCCCCGGCGGGCGTCAAGGTCGTCGACGCGGGCGGCCAGGCCGTCACCACGACGGGCAACGGCAAGGAGCTCTTCCTCGACGTCCCGGCCGGCACCCCGGACGGCACCACCAAGGTCTCCCTGCAGACCGAGACCGAGGTCGCGATCGGCCGCGTCTTCGGCAGCGTCGTGGGCCACGAGCAGACGCTGATCCTCGCCGGCAGCAGCAAGTCCACGGTCAACACCGAGGTCACCGCCGCCTGGGCGAAGAAGGGTGCGGTCCCGGCCGTCACCGTCGCCGAGAACTGCGCCAAGGGCGGCCTCGACATCACCGCCTCCAACGAGGGTGACGAGGACTGGACCTTCGACGTGAAGGGCGTCTCCTACACGATCAAGGCCGGCGAGACGAAGACCGTCACGGTCCCGGTCCCCGAGGACACCGCGTACGACTTCACCATCACGGGCCCGAACGGCTTCTCGAAGTCCTTCCAGGGCGTCCTCGACTGCAAGACCGCCCCGAGCCCGGAGCCGTCCACCGGCACCCCGTCGGCGACCCCGTCGACCGACACCCCGTCCGAGACCCCCTCGGCGAGCGCGTCCACCCCGGCCCCCAGCGCCTCCACGGACGCCTCCACCGGCACCACCGGCACCACCGGCGGTGACCTGGCCGAGACCGGCAGCTCCAACGCCACCCCGATGATCGCCGGCATCGCCGTCGCGCTCGTCCTGGCCGGCGGCGGCGCGGTGTTCTTCCTCCGCAAGAAGAAGGCCGCCGGTCAGTAGTACGGCCCGCAGTACGGCATGACGTCACGGGGTGACCACACCCCGTGACCCGCACGGCCCCGGACGCCCTCGGCGACCGGGGCCGTCGCACGTCCACCCCGCCGCGACCCGCCCGGTCCGGCCCGCCGAGACCCGCCCGGCACCCCCTGGGCCCCGGGCGCGCCAGGTACTGGTTTCCGCCTGGGGGCGGCGGTGCGGCAAGATGGGTGTATCTGCCCACTCACTCTTTGCCGGACGGTTTCTCTTGGCTGAGTACATCTACACGATGCGCAAGACGCGCAAGGCGCACGGCGACAAGGTCATCCTCGATGACGTGACGCTGAGCTTCCTGCCGGGTGCGAAGATCGGTGTGGTCGGCCCGAACGGTGCCGGTAAGTCCACCGTTCTGAAGATCATGGCCGGGCTGGAGCAGCCGTCCAACGGCGACGCCTTCCTCTCCCCGGGCTACTCGGTCGGCATCCTCATGCAGGAGCCGAAGCTCGACGAGTCCAAGACCGTCCTGGAGAACGTCGAGGACGGCGTCGCGGAGATCAAGGGCAAGCTCGACCGGTTCAACGCCATCGCCGAGGAGATGGCCACGAACTACACGGACGAGCTCATGAACGAGATGGGCAAGCTCCAGGAGGACCTGGACCACGCCGAGGCGTGGGACCTCGACACCCAGCTGGAGCAGGCCATGGACGCCCTGGGCTGCCCGCCCGGCGACTGGCCGGTCAACAACCTCTCCGGTGGCGAGAAGCGCCGCGTGGCGCTCTGCAAGCTCCTCCTTGAGGCCCCCGACCTGCTGCTCCTCGACGAGCCCACCAACCACCTCGACGCCGAGTCGGTGAACTGGCTGGAGCAGCACCTCGCCAAGTACAAGGGCACCGTCGTGGCCATCACCCACGACCGGTACTTCCTCGACAACGTGGCCGAGTGGATCCTGGAGCTCGACCGCGGCCGCGCCATCCCGTACGAGGGCAACTACTCGACCTACCTCCAGAAGAAGGCCGAGCGCCTCAAGGTCGAGGGCAAGAAGGACGAGAAGCGCGCCAAGCGCCTCAAGGAAGAGCTCGAGTGGGTGCGGTCCAACGCCAAGGGGCGTCAGGCCAAGTCCAAGGCGCGTCTCGCGCGCTACGAGGAGATGGCCGCCGAGGCCGACAAGATGCGGAAGCTGGACTTCGAGGAGATCCAGATCCCGCCGGGCCCGCGCCTGGGCTCCGTCGTCGTCGAGGTCAACAACCTCTCGAAGGCGTTCGGCGAGAAGGTCCTCATCGAGGACCTCTCCTTCACCCTGCCCCGTAACGGCATCGTCGGCATCATCGGCCCGAACGGCGCCGGCAAGACCACGCTGTTCAAGATGATCCAGGGCCTGGAGACCCCCGACGCCGGCGAGATCAAGATCGGCGAGACGGTCAAGATCTCCTACGTCGACCAGGGCCGCGCCAACATCGACCCGAAGAAGACGCTGTGGGCCGTCGTCTCCGACGAGCTGGACTACATCAACGTCGGCCAGGTCGAGATGCCGTCCCGCGCCTACGTCTCCGCGTTCGGCTTCAAGGGCCCGGACCAGCAGAAGCCGGCCGGCGTGCTCTCCGGCGGTGAGCGCAACCGCCTCAACCTCGCGCTCACCCTCAAGCAGGGCGGCAACCTGCTGCTCCTCGACGAGCCCACCAACGACCTCGACGTCGAGACCCTCTCCTCGCTGGAGAACGCGCTCCTCGACTTCCCCGGCTGCGCCGTGGTCGTCTCCCACGACCGCTGGTTCCTCGACCGAGTGGCCACGCACATCCTGGCCTACGAGGGCGACTCCAAGTGGTTCTGGTTCGAGGGCAACTTCGAGTCCTACGAGAAGAACAAGGTCGAGCGGCTCGGCCCGGACGCGACCCGTCCGCACCGCGCCACGCACAAGAAGCTCACCCGGGGCTGAGGTCGTCGTGGCGAGACACATCTACAGCTGCCCCCTCCGCTGGTCGGACATGGACGCCTTCGGGCACGTCAACAACGTGGTCTTCCTCCGCTACCTGGAGGAGGCCCGGATCGACTTCATGTTCCGGCTGGCGCCCGGGGACGGCAGCCCGTCCTTCTCCGGCGGGTCCGTCGTGGCCCGCCACGAGATCGACTACCTGCGCCCGCTGGTCCACCGGCACGAGCCGGTGACCATCGAGTCCTGGGTCACGAAGATCGGCGCGGCGTCGCTGACGATCGCGTACGAGATCAAGGACCCCGACGTGACCTACGTCCGGGCGTCCACGGTCGTCGTGCCCTTCGACCTGGAGGCGCAGCGGCCCCGCCGCATCTCCGAGGAGGAGCGCAGCTTCCTCCAGGAGTACGTCGACGACGGGATGACGTCCGCCGCATGACCGTGCTCGCCCCGCTGCACTTCGCCGACCCCAGGGAGGCGGCGGCCCTCGCCGCCTTCCTGGGCCGGCTCGTGCACTACGACCGCGCCGCCGCCGTCCGCCTCCAGGCCGGGGGCGGCGCGCTCGCCGTGTTCGGACGCCCGCCGTCCTTCGAGGTCCTCGCGATCCGCACGGCCCGGTTGGAGGACGCCGTCGACCTCGACGTCACCGTCTCCGCCGGGGAGCTCCTTGACGGCGTCGAGGAGACGGCCGGCAAGGCCGTCGTCCCCGGCGCCGTCACCGGCCCGCCCTGGGCCGGCGTCCTCCCGCCGCGCACCGGCTGGCGTCCCGTCGAGGGCCTCCCCGGCGCCGGGGAACTGCGCGGGGCGGTCGCCGCCGCCGTCGCCGAGTTCCGCCGCCGCGACGAGGAACTGCCCGAGGAGCGGCGCACCCGCGCCGAGCGCGACCGCGTCGGCCGGGAGATCTGGTCCCGCGTCCTCGGCACCACCGGCCTGCCGCTGCGGGCCGTGCACGCCGCCCAGTCGCTGGGCTTCCTGCCGCCCGGGGACCTGCCCGTCGCGCTGATGGCCGCCGGACCGTGGCTGCGGCTGCGCACCCCGTACGGCTCCGTCGCCCTGCGCACGGCCCCGTCCGGGCTCACCGTCACCCCCGCCCCGTAGCCCTCACCAGACCCGGTCGTCCGTCCCCTCGACCGCCAGCGCGGCCACCGAGAGGACCGTCGCGAGCAGCAGCAGGCCCGCGGGGACGAAGAGGGCGCCCCGGGCGACGTTCTCGTCGGCCGGGACCGGGTCCATCCGGCGGGCCGGGTCGTAGGCGATCCTGATCGGCTTGCCGGCCTCGCCGAGCCTCTCCTCCCAGGAGAACGCGGCCGGGTAGCCGCCCGGGCAGTCCAGCGTGTGGTGGTACAGCCGCTTCGCCTCCGGGGCGCCCTCGCCGAAGGTGGGATGGTCGGTGACCCGCACCTTCCCCACCACCACGCACTCCACCGTCTCCCCGCGCACCCGCGAGTCCCGGGCCTCGATCCACACCGCGCCCAGGCCGGCGAGGAGCAGCACCAGGGCCAGGACGCTGCCGCCCTCGCGGAAGAGCGCGTTGTGCGCCGCCACCGCGAGCCCGGCGACGACCAGGCCGACGAGGACCGCGAGCGCGGTCGGCGTGCCCAGCGGGGACCGCATCGACCAGCCGCCCCACAGGTGCAGCAGCGTGCCGGAGCCGAACGGCACGGCCACCGCGCCGGCGTACGTGAGTACGCGTGCCTTTCCCATCCCGACCACCCCCGGACTGGGACGGGGCCGGGGCGGGGTCGGTTCCTCAGCCCTCGACGTCGTCCGGCCACACCCCGATGTGGTCCTGCTCCAGCTCCAGCGCCACCCGGTGCTCCATGCCGAGCGCCTTGGTGTAGTCCGCCGGGAGCTGCAGCCGGCCCGCGCGGTCGAGCATCGCGTACTCCCGTGCCACCAGGGACTCCTGGCCCTCCGCGTCGACCTCCGTGCGGCGCAGCACCTCGGAGGAGGTGCGGCCGTCGCGGATCGCGACCGTGCGGCGCACCTCGGAGGCGACCGCCTGGTCGTGGGTGACGATGACGATGCTGGTGCCCAGCTCCTCGTTGGCCCGGCGGAAGGAGGCGAAGACCTGCTCGCCGGTGGCCGAGTCCAGCTCGCCGGTCGGTTCGTCGGCGAGGAGGACCTTCGGGTCGTTGGCGAGGGCGACCGCGATCGCGACCCGCTGCTGCTGGCCGCCGGAGAGCTGGTGCGGGCGCCGGTCGGCGAGGTGCGCGATGTCCATCATGGCGAGCAGTTCCGCGGCCCGCTCGGCCCGCTTCCCCTTGCTGCCCGCCAACTGCATCGGCAGCGCCACGTTCTGGGCGGCCGTCAGGTAGGGGAGGAGGTTGCGGGCGGTCTGCTGCCAGACGAAGCCGACGATCTCGCGGCGGTAGCGCAGCCGGTCCTTGCCGGTCATGGCGAGCAGGTCGCAGCCGGCCACCCGGGCCGCGCCCGCGGTGGGCACGTCCAGGCCGGCCAGGATGTTCATCAGGGTCGACTTGCCGGAGCCCGACGCCCCCACCAGGGCCATCAACTCGCCCTCCTTGACGAGGAGGTCGAGCCCCTGGAGGGCCTGCACCTCCACCCCGTCGGTGGTGAAGATCCGCACCAGCCGGTCGCAGGCGATCAGCGCGTCATGGCCGTACGAGGGCCGGTCGCGGTGCGCGTTGGCCCGCCGCTCCAGCTCCTCCAGGGTCGTGTTCGCGGTCGTCGTCATCGTGCGTCTCCTGCCCTGAGTTCCTTCACCGAGCTCTGCCGGCCCGTCCACCACGCCTGTACGCCCGCCGCCGCCCCCGTCAGGAGGACCACGGCCACGGCCGGCACCACCAGGGACCACGGGTCGGCCCGCAGGGCGACACCGCTGGTGCTCACGGCGTCCGCCACCGTGGCCAGCGCCAGCCGGTGCAGGTCGACGCCGGGCGCGAGCAGCGGCACCGTGGCCCAGCCGGCGAGCGCCCCGCCGAGCGCGGCGAAGACCGCCGGCGGCAGCGCCTCCAGGCCGAGCAGCCGGCGGCCCTGCCGCCGGGTGAGGCCCATCGTCCGCAGCCGGGACAGCAGCGTCGCCCGCTCGGGGCCGCTCTGCGTCAGCGACAGCAGCACGGCGACCACCGCGTAGGCGGCGCCCGCCCCGATCGCCGCGGAGTAGAGTCCCTCGGCGCCGGACTGGAGCGGCGAGTCCACGTACGATCCGCGGGCCTCGGCGCTCAGCGTCACGTCGAACTCCCGGGACTTCGCGGCGACCGCCGCCCGCAGCGACGCGCCGTCGGGCGTGCCGCTCAGCAGGACGGTGGTCGGCCGCCGGTTGGTGATGTCGGCGGCGTTGACGACGAGGAAGTTCCCGCCGCTCACCGCCGGGGTGGAGTCCCGTACCGCGACCACCTTCACGTGGAAGCTGCCGGTCGCCGCGATCAGCAGCATCGGTGCGTCGCCGAGGCGCGCGGCGACCTCCGGCGAGGCGAGGGCGGGCAGCACCCGGTCGGTGTCGCCGACCGCCTCCGGGCCGCCCTTCCCGGTGGAGGCGAGGAGCTCGTCGGGGAAGGCGCCGTTGTCGGTCCGCCGGGCGAGGCCCGCGTAGGCGGCCGGGTCGACGGAGACGAGGCGGGCGCTCATCGGCTGGTCGGCGGCGACCGGGGACGGCAGCGCCACCCCGTACTCGATCTGTACGGGCTGCGCCTCGCGGACGCCCTTCACGCCGCGTACCGCCTCGGTGAGTCCGGCCGGCAGCGGTACGCCCTCGGTGCTGCCCTCGACGCGGGCGTCGGCACCGGTGAAGAGCGTCGCCGCCCGGTCGCGGGCGTCGGCGACCCCGGCGAGGACCGAGCCGCCGAAGGCCGCCGCGGTCAGCGCGAGGACGAGCGCGAGCAGCGGCAGCGCGCCGGCGGTCGCGGAGCGGCCGGCGCGGGCGATGGCCAGCGGGACGACGGCGCCGCGCATCCGGCGGGCCCGGCGGGCCAGCCAGCGCAGCGGCAGCGGCTGGACGCGGACGAGCACCAGGGCGGCGATCACGCCGACGAGCACCGGTGCCGCGCTGACCAGGTGGTCGCCGTCGTCGGAGGTGCCGCGCAGCCGCAGCGAGCCGATCGCGCCGGCCGCCAGGACGAGCAGGGTCAGCTCGACGACGGTGCGGCGGCGGGACGGCTTGGCGTCGACCAGGTCCTCGCGGGCCCCGTGCAGCCGGGGCGCCCGGTGCCGGAGCACGGCCCGGACCGGCAGCACGAGCGCGGCGACCAGCGCGACGAGCACGGCGCCGAGGACGGACGGGAGGAGCGGCGCGGAGCCGGTGAGCGCCGGGGCGCCGGGAGTGTCGGGGCTGCGGACCAGGGCGACGGCGGCCACCAGGCCGAGCGCGGCGGCCGGGACGGCGATCGCGGTGGTCTCGCCGAGCAGCCGGAGGCCGATGCCGGGCAGGGAGGCGCCGCGGGCGCGCAGCAGGGTCAGCTCGGTGTCCCGGCGGGTGAGGAAGAGCCCGCCGGTCATGGCGACGACCACCACCGCGACCGCGCCGATGCCGAAGACGGCGACGGCGACGACGGGGGAGATGGCGGCCTTCGTCGCGGCGTAGCCCGCGGAGATCTCGTCGAGGCCGGTGGCGACCAGGCCGGTGTCGCCGGTGACCTTGCGGATCTCGGACGAGGCGGGGCCGCTGCGCGCCGAGTCGACGGCGGCGGCGAGGGGCCCGGCGTCCCGCGCGGTCAGGTGGTCGGCGACCGCGGGGAAGCGCCAGAAGACCTCGGGGGTGCCGGTGGTGGAGACGAGGGCGGACCCCGACTCCGGGGCGACGAGGAGGGCGGCCTGCCAGTAGGGCTTCGGCTCCGTGGGGTGGTCCGTCATCGCCAGCACCGGTGTGGCCAGCAGCGGGTCCACCGTCCAGTACGGCCGCCGCGGGTCGCGGGGCTCGACGACGCCGGTCACGGTGAGGGCGATCGGCTCGGCGGCGACGCCGGGCACGTGCACGACGGAACCGGGCTTGATCCCGAGGACCTTCGCCATCGCCGTCGTCACCACCGCCTCCGGGCGCCGCGGGTCGCCCTGGGCCATCCGCCCCTGCCGCAGGACGGCGTGGGCGGCGAGGTCCGAGGGGGAGGCGAGGCTGAACCGGACCGGCTCGCCGCCCGGCGCGGGCAGCCACGGATCGAGGCCCTGGATCATCTCCATGGTCCTGATCCCGTTGACGGTCTGCTCCGGGTCGGTGAGCAGCGGCGCGGGCAGCAGGCGCCGCAGCTCCTCCTGGTTCTCGCGCAGGGTGGCGGGCGCCACGACGGCGCCCTGCTCCAGCGGGTACGTGATCTCCATCTGGGCCTGGTGGGCGGGCGCGGTCCGGATGCCGTGCCGCAGCCCCCTCGTCTCGTACGCGTCCATCACCCGCGGCAGCGCGGCGGCGAGCAGCGCGGTGACGAAGACCAGCAGCGCGAGGCCGGCCGCGTCGCCCGGCGCGGCCCGCAGCCGGGTGCGCACCCAGGGGGCGACGGGGCGCGCCGCGCCCTTCGCGGGGGCGGTCGGCCGGGGGTCGGGGGACTCGCCTGCGGGCTGCATCGGGCGGGACTCCTCGCGCGGGGCGTCGGTCATCAGTTGTCTCCCTGGTGGCGCAGGGTCACCGCCGGGTCGTTGCGGCGCAGGGCGATGGCCGCGACGACCGCGAGCGGCAGGGCGGCGACGCCCGCCAGGAGCAGGGCCACCTCCCCGAGGGGCAGCTCGACCAGGACCGGCGGGACCGGGCGGGTGGCCCGTCCGGTGAGCACGACCAGCGGGACGACCACCCGGGCCAGCAGGCTGCCGAGGGCGAGGCCGACCAGCAGGCCCACCCCGATCAGCACGCCCTGCTCGGCGGCGAGGAGCCGGGCGAGCCGGCGGCGCGGTGCGCCGAGGGCCCGCAGGACGGCGAACTCGGCGGCCCGTTCCCGTACCGACCCGGCCGAGCCGACCGCGAAACCGACCGCGGCGAGGGCCGCGGCGGCGGCCGCCACCGCCATCAGGGCGGTGTTGGGGCCGGCGCCGAGCGGGTCGCCGAGCAGGTCGTCGGTGATCTCGTCGCGGACCACGAGCGTGCCGGAGGCGCCGTCGGTGGCCGCGCGCAGCGCCTTCGTGACGTCGTCCGCGGCGCCCCGCTCGGGGGTCAGCCACCATTCGGTGGGCGCCACCGGGGCCAGCGGGTCGGTCGTGGCCAGGTAGCGGTTGACGGCCGTCAGGTCGACGAGCACGCCGCCGCCGTCCTGCGGCACGTTCCCGGCGGCCTCCGCGTCGGTGGTCCGGCTGGCGGTGCCGGTCGTCGGCAGGTCCTCGACGACCCGGTTCACGACGACGTAGAGCCGCCGGCCGCCGAGGGAGAGCTCCAGGTGGTCGCCGGGCTTCGCCTTGGCCGCGCTCATGAACGCCTCGGAGGCGATCGCCGGCAGCAGGTGGTCCTGGCGCCCCACCGGGGAGGTCAGCCGCACCGAGTAGTTCTCGGCCTGCGGCGCGTAGCGCTCGGAGAAGAAGCCCTTCAGCCCGTACGGGACGGAGTACGGGGTCCCCTGGCCGCCCGCCGCCGGGGTGCCGGCCCGGCCCTTGACCGACTCGGGGTCCTGGACGTCGCCCCGCTCGGTCTGCTCGCGGGACACGGCCCAGCCGGCCAGCGTGCCCGCCGGGTCGGCGGTGCGCAGCGCCCCGTCCTTCCCGGTCGTGCCGAGCAGGTCGACGTGGAGGGTCTGGGCCCGCCGGTCGCCCTCGGTGAAGTCGGCGGCGAGCTCGATGCCGGTGAGGACGAAGCCGCCGCCGGCGCGGGCGCCGTTCGCGGTGAGCGCGGCGAGGTCGAGGGTCAGCCGGTGGGTGCGGCCGTCGGCGGGCAGCTCCCCGACGTGCTTGCGGAAGGGCACGCCGTACACGTCCTCCAGGACCAGCGTGACCCGCGCCGCGGAGGTGCCGGGCGGGGCCTGGCTGCGCAGGCCGACGACGACCGAACGGCTGTCCTCCGGCACGGTGAGGCCGGGACGGGCGCCGTCCTCGGGGGAGAGCGGGCGGAGGAGCTCGGCGGCGCTGCCGCCGGCCAGGTCCTCGCGGAGCAGCATGCCGTCGGCGAGCCGCTCGGTGGCGACGGCGAGGACCGTCGCGCCGCGGCCGGCCAGGTCCATGGAGGACCGGTGGACCGGCGCGACGTCGCGGACGCCCGGGACGGCCGCGAGCTGCGAGGTCCTGGCCGGGTCGCCGGGGCCGACGCCGATCACGCGGATCTCGCTGCCGGCCCGGAAGTCGGCCTGGTCGTGCTGCGACCGCTCCCAGGAACGGCTCTGCCCGATCGCCAGCATGCCCATCGCCACCGCGAGGACCAGCAGCAGCACCGGGCCGGCGCCGCGCAGCGGGCGGCGGCTGAACTGCCAGCCGGCCAGCGCGGCCGACAGGCCCCGGCCGCCCGCCGCCCGCCGCTCGGCCAGCTTGGCGGCGGGCGGCAGCAGACGCAGCGTCAGGACGGTGCCGGCGAGCAGCGCCAGCGCGGGCGCGGCGACGAGCACCGGATCGACGGAGGAACCTTCCGCGGCGGCCTCCGGCTGCCGCTGGAGCTGCCAGAGCGCGATGCCCGCGAGGAGCAGCAGGGCGAGGTCCGCGCCCGCCCGCACCGGCCACGGCAGGGTGCCGGCCCGGGCCTTGCGCAGCGAGACGGCGTCGCCGTCCCGGGCGGCGAGCGCGGGGGCGACGACCGCCGCCGCGCAGGCCAGCGCCACACCGGCGGAGACCAGCCAGACCGTCGGGCCGGCCGAGGTGTCGAGCCGCACGCCGAGCGCGGAGAGCGCCGAGCGTTCGGCGAAGAGCCGGGTCAGCGGGCCGGACAGCAGCGGGGCGACGACGGCCGCGGGCAGCGCGAGCAGCAGCGCCTCGGCTCCGGCGAGCCCGGCGATCCGGCGCCGGGAGCCGCCGCGGGCGCGCAGCAGCGCGGTCTCGCCGGAGCGTTCGGTGCTCAGCAGCCGGGCGACGAGCAGCAGCGCGTAGGCGGCGAGCATCACCAGCTGGACGGCGACGATGAGGAGGGTGGAGCGGGAGACGGCGAGGGCGCGTTCGGTCTGGGCCAGGACGGTCGGCAGGCCGGTGTCCACGCTGAGGGTGGTGCCGAAGGTGGTGCCGTCGGCGAGCAGCCGCTCCGGCTCGCGGGTGGCGGCCGTGCGCAGGGACGCGATCCCGCCGGTGTCGAGGCGGGAGAAGTCGGCGGTGCCGAGCCAGGAGGTCTCGCCGGCGGCGAGGGCCCCGGAGGAGAGCAGGGAGGGGTCGGCGAGCAGCGGGCCGTAGGTGGTGAAGGAGACGGTGCGCACGCCCTGACCGCCGGCCCAGTCGAGCAGCCAGTACGGGTCGGTGAGGTCGGCCGGCGCGTAGACGCCGGTGATGCGGACCTGCACGCGCCGGTCGGTGAGCCGGTCGGTGAGTTCGAGGACGGCACCGGGCCCGGTCCTGAGCCGCTCGGCCGCCTCCCGGGGCAGCGCCGCCTCGACGACGCCGCCGGTGCGGGCGGCCGACGGCCAGGCGCCCCGGACGAGCGTGAGCCGGGAGCGGTCGAGCGCCGCGAAGTGGGTCAGGTCGGGGTCGCCCTCGCGGGCGGCGGGCGACTGGAGCGAGCGCGGCAGCGCGTACGGCCCCGAGTTCTCCAGGCGCCGCACGGTGACGGGCAGTCCGTCGAAGGCGCGGTGGGCGCTCTCGGTCACCGCCTTGTCGGCGGCGGCCCGCCGCTCGGCCGGGATCTCGCCGGAGACGCGCAGGGTCGCCGCGGCGGCCGAGCGGTCACGCAGGACGGCCTGGAGCGCGGCGTCCCCGATGGACCCGGAGAAGCCGGCGAGGGCCGCGAGCACGGTCGTGGTCAGGACTACGGCGAGCAAGGCCGCGCCGAGCAGCAGCCGGTGAGCCCTGACGCGCAGAAGTACGAACCCCGTCACCCATCCCCCTGGCCGCTCCACGCGCGTCCGCATTGCGGCGAACGCTTGTCGAACTGTCGAAACGTCCTGGGAATGCTTTCATCGGCCACGGGCTGCTGGAAACCGCTTACGCATGGACCTTGATGCGATCGTGACCGTTATTCGGTCATCGATCCCCGGAATGTGTTCATCCGGTGGCGTGGAGTGGTCTGAACCTGCCGCATCGGGATCGGACAGGACGGAGCGGGCGGTCGGGCGGGGGTCAGCCGGCGGTGTTCACCATCGAGGCCGCCGCGTACGTCATGTACTTCCACAGCCGCTCGTCGTGCTCGGGCGGGAGCGCCAGGCTGTCGATCGCGGCCCGCATGTGCCGGAGCCACGCGTCGTGCGCGGCCTGGTCGACGGCGAAGGGGGCGTGGCGCATCCGCAGCCGGGGGTGGCCGCGGCGCTCGCTGTAGGTGCCGGGCCCGCCCCAGTACTGCATCAGGAAGAGCGCGAACCGCTCCTCGGCGGGGCCGAGGTCCTCCTCGGGGTACATCGGGCGGAGCAGCGGGTCCTCCGCGACGCCCTCGTAGAAGCGCCGGACCAGGCGACGGAACGTCTCCTCGCCGCCGACCTGCTCGTAGAAGGTCTGCTCCTGCACCGCGCCGTCCCCGGGAATCTCGTTCACCGTCCCATCGTCTCAGATGGGGTGGCGGAGGACCGGAGGTCTAGGACCCCCGGCCCTCCCGGGCGGTACGTACGTCAGCCGCGCCGGACGGTGATCGTCGTCCAGGCGCCGACGTGCACCCGGTCGCCGTCCTGGAGCTGCACCGGGACGTACGGCTGGATCGGCTCCTCGCCGCCGTTGACCGTGGTGCCGTTGGTGGAGTTCTGGTCCACCACCGCCCACGAGCCGTCCGGCTGCTGCACCAGCACCGCGTGCTGGTGCGAGACGCCCGGGTCCTCCGGCGGCACGGCCAGGTCGACGTCAGGGGCCTCGCCGGTGGAGTGCCGGCGGCGTCCGATCGACACCTGGTTGCCCTGGAGCGGCAGCTGCTTCGGCGGCGCGTACGCGGGCAGGTTGAGGCCCGTGGCCTCCGGACCGCTGCGGCGCATCATCGCCATGAAGTAGTCACGGTCCGGACCGATGTGCGCGGTCCACCGCTGCGGACCCTGCGGCTGCGGGGCCTGCGGCGGCTGCGCCTGGGACGGCGGGGAGAGCACCCAGTCGTCGTCGGCGCGCGGCTGCGGCGGGGCCTGGTGGTGGGTCGGCTCCGCACCGAGCGGCTCGGCCGGCCGGTTCACCTGCGAGGGCCGCGAGTCGTGGTACCCGAACGGGTCCTGCGACGGCGCGGGCGCGGGTGCCGGTGCCGGCGGCGACTGGAAGCCCGGCGGCAGGTTCAGCCCCGGCGGCGGGCCGGCGGGACGGTTCTGCTGCGGGGCGGGCGCGATCGGCGTGTACGAGGTCGCGGTACCGGTCAGGAAGTTCCACCGGCACTCCTCGCAGTACGGCGCCATGTGCTCGCGCGGCGTACGGCACTGCGGGCACAGCTCCGCCTGCGCGGTCGCGTTCGGATCCCCACCCGCGGAGAACCCCCCGCCCTGGTACGACCCCGCACCCGGGGGCGGCGGCGTACCCGGCCCACCGGGGAACCCGCCCCCGCCACCGGGACCACCGGCCGGGGCACCGTGACCACCGGCCGGGGCGCCCGGTCCGGGCGGGAAGCCGGGACCGCCGGGCGCACGAGGCCCGTCGGGGAAGCCGGAACCGCCGGGCGCACGAGGCCCGTCGGGGAAGCCGGAACCGGCGGGCGTGCCGGGCCCACCGGGCGGGAAGCCCGGGCCGCCGCCCACGCCGGGGAAGCCGGGACCGGCAGGGGCACCGGGGCCGCCGGGCGCGCCGGGTCCGCCGGGAGCACCAGGGCCACCGGGGAAGCCGGGACCACCAGGACCGCCGGCCGTACCGGGTCCGTTGGGCGCGCCGGGTCCGCCGGGAGCACCAGGAGCACCGGGGAAGCCAGGGCCCGCCGGGGCGCCGGGAGCACCGGGGCCGCCGGGGAAGCCGGAGCCCGCCGGGCCGCCGGGGCCTTCGGGGCCGCCGGAGAAGCGGGGATCTCCGGCACCCGCCGGAGCGCCGGGTCCACCGGCGAAGCCGGGACCTCCCGAGCCGCCGGGCGCACCGGGGCCGTCAGGGAAGCCGGACCGGCCGGCACCCGCCGGGCCACCGGGGAAGCCGGGACCGTCGGGGCCGCCGGAGAAGCCGGACCGGTCGGCGCCGCCGGGCGCACCGGGACCACCCGGCGCACCGGGGAAGCCGGGGCCACCGGAGTTGCCGGGTCCGGCCGGACCGCCGGGAGTGCCCGGACGGTCGGGGAAGCCGGGGAAGCCGGAGCCCGCCGGGCCGCCGGGGCCTTCGGGGCCGCCGGCCGCACCGGGTCCGCCGGGGGGACCGGGGTAGCCGTAGCCCGAGGGGCCGGGGCCGCCGGGCCGGTCGGGGCCGCCGGGCGGGCCGGGGTAGCCGTAGCCGCCCGACGGGCCGGGACCGCCGGGGTGGTTCGAAGAGCCGGGGCCGCCGGGCGCACCGGGTCCGGGGTAGCCGTAGCCGCCCGAAGGGCCGGGGCCCCCGGCGCCGCCAGGACCGCCGGGGGCACCCGGGCCGGCGGGGAAGCCGGGCCGGACGGCAC
>NZ_BNBS01000027.1 GCF_014656075.1 Streptomyces hydrogenans | reverse complement strand
GGGTCGCGGCCGCGCGGGCCCGGTTCGCGGCCCGGCCCGCCGCGTTCCGGCCCGCCGCGTTCCGGCCCGCCGCGTTCCGGCCCGTCAGTCGGCGACGGACGCGGCCAGGGCCTCCGTGAGGTGGTGGTGCAGGAGGCCGAGGCCGGGCCGGTCCGCCGGGAGCAGCGGCACGACCAGCTTCCAGTACCGGGCCATCACCGCCGTGCTCTCCCGGCCGAGCAGCCCGACGAGCCTCCTGCGGAACGCGGGGGAGTCGGAGGTGGCGAGGGCCACGGCGTACGCCCCGGCGAAGCAGTCCAGGGCGTCCCGGCCGCCGGGCGCCCGCCCCGCCCGCACCTCCGCCCCCGCCAGGTCGTACGCCTCGCCCAGCCCCTCGTACAGGACCGCGGGACGGTACCGCTCGCCCGGCAGCGGCGGACCCGGCGCCCGGCCGGGCCGGAGGTCGCAGACCAGCGCCCGCAGCCGGGCGAAGGCCCGTACCTGCTCCGGCGTCGGCTCGGCCGGGGCCACCGGCACCACCTCGTCGAGGACCCGCGCCACCAGCGGCGCGGGCAGCCGGACGGGCAGCGACCGCCGCCAGAACCGGACCACCGCGTCCGGCTCGGGCGGCAGCGCGGCGGCGCCCAACAGGGGCAGCAGCTCGGCCCGTTCCTCCGGGCCGCACTCCGAAAGGAGCCGCAGCGACGCCTCCCGCCACGCCAGCGCGGCCCGCTCGCGCGCCACGCCCGCCAGCTCCCCGGCGACCACGTCCGCCAGCCGGCCGTCGTCCTCCAGCGCCCGCTCCACCTCCGGCACGCCGAGGCCCAGGCCCCGCAGGGAGCGGATCTCCCGCAGCCGCACGAGCGCCTCCGGGCCGTACCGCCGGTGCCCGCCGCCGCTGCGCCCCGCCTCCGGGAGCAGCCCCCGGTCCGAGTAGTACCGCACCGTCTTCACCGTGACCCCGGCCCGCCCGGCCAGCTCACCGATGCTCCACGTCCCGTCCCCGTCCGTCACGCGCACCTCCCGCAGCCGGCCCCGGCCCTTCGGGTCCGGGGTGGAATCTCCCCCTGGGGGAGTTCCTAGTCTGCCGGAGGCCGCTGGGGCCACGAGACGCGAGGAGGCGACGATGACGGCGTTCGTACTGGTGGGAGGGGCGTTCACCGGCGGATGGGTGTGGGACGGGGTCGCGGAGCGGCTGCGGGAGGCCGGGGCCACCGCGCACCCGGTGACCCTGGACGTCGACCCGGAGGCCGGACTCGGTACGCACATCGGGGAGTTGACCGCGCTCCTCGACCGGATCGACGAGCCGGAGGTGGTCCTCGTCGGACACGACTACGGCATCCACCCCGTGCTCGGCGCCGCCGGCCTGCGGGCGGACCGGGTCTCCCGGGTGGTGTACGTCGCCGCCGGGCTCCCCTCGGACGGGGACCCCGCCCTGCTCCTGGTCCGCGACGAGGCCGTCCGCGACCGGCTCGGCCACGACACCTCGCCGCTGCCGCCGCCCCGGGGCGCGGAGTGGTCGCGCTGGGGGAGCCTCGACGGGCTCTCCGCCGAGGACCTGGAGCGCCTGGACCGGCTGGCGGCGCCGCAGCCGGCGGGCACCCTCACCGAACCCCTCCGGCTCGGCGACGAGGTGGAGCGGGTACCGGCCGCCGCGGTCATGTGCACGGCCGACGGCCCGGGCGTCGACGTCGTCGAGATGCTGGTCCGCACCGGCCCGCCGCACCTCAGGAAGCTGGCCGGGCCCGGCTACGCCTTCTTCGAACTCGCCGCGGGGCACTGGCCGATGCTCTCGCACCCGGCCGAACTCACCGGCCTGCTTCTGCGGGCCGCCGCGGGGGAGGGGCAGCGGATCACCCTCGGGGAGGACCAGCCCTCCTACGAGCGGCAGGAGTTCCTGCTGCCGACTCCGGAGGTCCCGCACGAGCGGCACGGCAGGCTCGACGTGTACGCGCCGGACGCGGAGGGACGCCGGCCGGCCGTCCTCTTCGTCCACGGAGGGCCCGTCGACGCGGACCGCGTCCCCACTCCGCGCGACACCCCCTTCTACCGGGGCTACGCCCGCCACCTGGCCGCACTCGGCGTCGTCGGCGCCACCGTCGACCACCGGCTGTACGCCCTGACCGACTACGCCCGCGCCGCCGGGGACATCTCCGAGGCGCTGCGACGGCTGCGCGCCCACCCCCGGGTCGACCCGGACCGGATCGCGGTCTGGATCTTCTCCGGCGGCGGTCTGCTCGCCGCGCACTGGCTGGCGGAGCCCCCGCCGTGGCTGCGCTGCCTCGCCCTCTCGTACCCGGTCCTCGCCGCGCCGCCCGGCTGGGAGACCGTCGAGTCGCGCTTCCGCCCGGTCGACGCGCTCGCGGGCGCCGGGACCCTGCCCGTGGTCCTGGTCCGCGCCGGCCGGGAACACCCGGCGTTCGCGGCGACGGTGGAGGCGTTCCTCGCCGCCGCCGGGAAGCACGGCACGGACGTGGAGATCGTCGACGTGCCGGACGGCCGGCACGGCTTCGAGGCCCTCGACCGCACGGACGCGTCCCGGGACGCCGTCGCCCGCTCGGTCCGGGCCGTGCTGGACCGCGTGACGGGTGCGGAATGATGACCTGGTGATCTCCAGGGAACGCGCGGTCGCGCTCGTCGGATCCTTCCTCGCCCGGGACCTGCCGACCTGGCCGTGGGAGGGTTCCCCGCCGACGCCCGACCTCTATCACGTGGAGGAACGGGCGGTCGGCTGGCTCGTCTTCTGGCGCTCGGCGGAACAGGCCCGGGGCGACGGCCCGCGCGGCAGCTTCGTCGGCGGCCACTACCTGGTGGACCGGCAGGACGGGAGCCTCCACTTCGTCCCCGCGGTCCGGTGGGACGACGAGGGCTGGGAGGAGCAGTACCTCACCGAGGTGCGGGGCGTCCGGCCGCCCGACCCGCTCGCCGCCGCCGTACGCGGACTCGTCCGCTCCCGGGGCGCGGTGGCCGCGATGGCCCACCTGCGCCGGCGGGCGCCCCGCCTCGGCCCGCGCGAGGCGAGGGCGTACGTCGAGGCGGTGAGGGACGGCGCGGAACCACCGGAGGAACTGGCCGCCCCGACCCGCGCGGAGCGCCGGCCGCTCCCGCCCATCGAGACGGTGGCGGGCCCGGCCGAGTGAGGCGGGCGGCGAAGGCGGTGTGCCCGGCCGTGACGCCGCCCCCCCGACGGCATCACGACCGGGTCCGGCCCCGGAGCCGCGCGCCACATCCGGTCCGCCACACCCGGCTCGCCACACGCGGTCCGTCAGAACCGGTCCGCCACACGCGGTCCGTCAGAACCGGTCCGTCACCGCCGCCGGATCCCAGCCGCGTCGCGGCACCGAGTTCAGCAGGAGCCGGGTGTACGGGTGCTCGGGAGCGCCGAGGACGCGGTCCACCGGACCGGACTCCACCACCTGCCCCGACTTCAGGACCAGCACGTCGTCCGCGACGTGCCGCACCACCGCCAGGTCGTGGGTGACGAAGAGGTAGCCGATGCCGGCCTCGCGGCGGATCTCCCGGAGCAGGTCCAGGATCTGCGCCTGGATCGACACGTCGAGGGCCGCGACCGCCTCGTCCAGGACCAGCACGCGGGGCTCCACGGCGAGCGCGCGGGCGATCGCCACCCGCTGCCGCTGGCCGCCGGACAGGCCCCGGGGCAGGGCGGCCGCCTCGCGGGCGCCGAGCCCGACCCGGTCGAGGAGGTCGGCCACCCGGGCCCGGCGGGCGGCGGCGTCCAGCGAGGTGTGCAGCCGCAGCACCTCGTCGAGGCAGCCGCTCACCGATATCCGCGGGTCCAGCGACAGGTACGGGTCCTGGAAGACCATCTGGACGTCCCGGGCCCGGGCCAGGCGTTCGGCGCGGTTCCGGGGGCGGGCCGAGCGGTCCTTACCGTCGAGGCGGACCGTGCCGCCGTCGGCGCGCTCCAGGCCGACCAGCATCCGGACCGTGGTCGTCTTGCCGCTGCCGGACTCCCCGACGATCGCCAGCGAACCGCCCGCCGGGAGGGCGAACGACACGCCGTCCACGGCCAGGTGGTCGCCGTACCGCTTGCGCAGCCCGTCGACGACGAGCCCCTTCTCCACGACGGTCGTCACAGCCGGATCCCTTCCTCGGCGCGGAGGCACGCGGCGAAGCCCTCGCCGTGCCGTGCCAGTTCGGGCTTCTCCTCCGCGCAGCGCGCCACCGCGTGCGCGCAGCGGGCGGCGAAGGGGCAGCCGGCCGGCGCCTCGGCCAGCGACACCGGGCGGCCCGGGATCGGCCGGGGCGCGGGCGCGCCGGCCTCGATCCGGGGGGTGCAGGCGAGCAGACCGGCGGTGTACGGGTGGCGGGGGCGGTCGAACAGCTCGTCGGTGGACCGGGTCTCCACGATCCGGCCCGCGTACATCACGTACACCCGGTCGCAGATCGCCGAGGCCAGCTCCAGGTCGTGGGTGACGAAGAGCATGCCGGTGCCGCGCTCGGCCCGCAGCCGGGCCAGGATCGAGATGACCTCGGCCTGGGTGGTGACGTCCAGGGCGGTGGTGGGCTCGTCGGCGACGAGGAGCGCGGGCTCGGCGGCCAGCGCGGCGGCGATGACGACCCGCTGGAGCATGCCGCCGGAGAACTGGTGCGGGTGGCGGCGCAGCGCCCCGCGCGGGTCGCGGATGCCGACCGCGTCGAGGAGTTCCTCGGCGCGGGCGGTGGCCCGGGCGGCCGGGGTGCCGGAGGCCCGCAGGCCCTCGGTGAGGAAGTCGCCCACCCGGCGCAGCGGGTTGACCGAGGCGCGCGGGTCCTGGAAGACCATCGCGACCTCGCGGGCCCGCAGCGCGGCCAGCCGGGCCCGGTCCATGGTCAGGACGTCGGCGCCGTTGACCCGGACCTGGCCGGCGGTGCGGGAGCCCTTGGGCAGCAGGCCGAGGACGCTGCGGCAGGCCACGGACTTGCCGGAACCGGACTCGCCGACCAGGCCGACGGTCTCCCCGGCGCGCACGGTCAGGCTGACGCCGTCGAGGATGGGCCGGGCGGCCCGGTCGTCGGGGAGCCGCAGTTCGAGGCGGTCGATCTCCAGGACGGGCGGGGGTGTCGAGAGGTTCATGGCGTTCACTTCTCCCGCCGTGCGATGCGGTCGGCGAGGCCCTCGCCGACGATGCCGAAGGCGACCACCGCGAGCACGATGCAGACGGACGGCGCGAGCGCCGGCAGCATCGCGCCCTGGAGGACGGCCCCCTGGCCCTCGTTGATCATGGTTCCCCAGTCGGCGGTCGGCGGCTGGACGCCGAAGCCGAGGAAGGACAGGGCGGCCAGGTCCATCAGGGTGTAGCCGAAGTTCATCGCCGACTGGGCGAAGACGGTCGGCGCGATGTTGGGCAGCAGATGGCGGACGCAGACCGTCCAGCCGGACCAGCCCTGCACCACGTACGCCTCGATGTACGGCCGCGCCTTCTCCTGCCGGGCGATGCCGCGCACCAGCCGGCCCACGTACGGGGTGTACGCGACGGCCATGGCGATGACGGGGGCCGTCATGCCGGGGCCGGTGACCGCGACCAGGAGGATCGCCATCATCAGGCCCGGGATGGAGAAGATCAGGTCCATCGAGCGGGAGACGATCGCGTCGGCCCAGCCGCCGCGCCAGGCCGCCACCACGCCGAGGAGGGTGCCCAGCAGGGTGGAGACGCCGACGACGAGGAGCGGGCCGAGGAGGCCGGTGCGGGCGCCGTGGAGGAGCCGCGACAGGATGTCGCGCCCGGACTGGTCGGTGCCGAGGAGGTGGTCGCCGGAGGTGCCGACCAGGCTCGCGCCCAGGTCCAGCGCCTCGGGGTCGTACGGGGCGAGCAGGGGCGCGAACACGGCGACGAGGACGAGCAGCGCGAGCACCGCGACCGAGACCGTGAAGAGCGGACCCTGCCCGAGGAGGCGCAGCCTTCGCAGGCCCGGCCTGCGGTACGGCACCGTGGTGAGGGTGGTGGTCATGAGGAGCCTTCCCCGGGGGAGAGACGGGGGTCGATGAGCGGCGCGAGGAGGTCGACCGCGAGGTTGACGAGGACGAAGGCCACGACGCTGAGCAGGGTGACCGCCTGGACGACCGCGAAGTCCTGGGCGGTGACCGACTGCACGAGCAGCGAGCCGAGTCCGGGCACGTCGAAGGCGGTCTCCACGATCGCGGTGCTGATCAGCAGGCCGGCGAGCATGGTGCCGCCGACCGTGACGACGGGGCCGAGCGCGTTGCGCAGCACGTGCCGGCGGACCACGGCCCGGCCGGCGACGCCCCGGGCGCGCGCCACCTCGACGTGCTCGCGACCCATCTCGTCGAGCATCGCGGAGCGGGTGACCCGGGCGAGCAGGCCCGCGAAGGTGAGGGCGAGCGCGAAGGCGGGCAGGGTCAGCTGGTACAGCCGGGGGCCCAGGCCCTCGGCGGCCCCGCCGCCCGGCCCGGGGAACCAGCCGAGCTGCACCGAGAAGACCGAGACGAGCGCGATGGCCGTGACGAAGGACGGGGTGGCGGTGGCCACGCCGGTGCCGATGAGCACGGTCTTGTCCAGGAGGCCGGGGCGGAGCGCGGCGAGGATGCCCGCGCCGACACCGAGGAGGGCGACCAGCAGCGCCGCGTAGCCGACGAGCAGGGCGGTGCCCGGCAGCCGCGAGCCGAGGAGTGCGGTGACGTCCTGGTGGTACTGGGCGGAGCGTCCGAGGTCGCCGGTGAGGACGCCGCCGAGCCACTTGCCGTACTGGACGAGGAGCGGGTCGTCCAGGTGGTGCTCGGCCCGCAGGGCCGCCACGGTCTCGGGAGTCGCGGGGCGGCCGTGCAGGAGGAAGGTGACCGGGTCGCCGGGGGCGAGGTGGATGGTGCCGAAGACGACGACCGAGGTCACGAACACCACCGCCACCAGGCCGAGGAGCCGGCCGACGAGGAAGCGGGTCATTACTGAGCGGCCCCGATCGTCGCGGCCCACGGGTAGTAGAGCTGGGTGATGCCGGTCGGCGCGCCGGTGATCCTCTTGCCGAGGAAGACCGAGAACGGTGCCTCGTACACCGGGATGACCGGCAGTTCGCGCAGCGCGATCTCCTGGACCTTCGCGGTCAGGTCGGCGCGCTTGGCGGGGTCGTACTCGGTGTTGGCCCGGTCGAAGGCGACGTCGTACTCGGCGTCGGACCAGTTGCCGTAGTTGCCGAAGTCGCCGGTGCGCAGGTACTGGTAGAACTCCAGCGGGTCCGGCGTGTTGTCGTAGCCGTTGGTGATGACCAGGTCCAGGCCCTCGCGGGCGGCCGGGTCGACGAAGATGCTGCTGTACGCGTCGGGGGCGACCGGCTGGAGCTTGACGTCCAGGCCGATCTCGCGGCCCGCCGCCTGGACGGCGTTGGCGAGGACGCTGATCTCGGGGGCCATCGAGCTGGTCGCGATGGTGACCTTCTTGCCGGTGGCCTTGGCCTCCTCCACCAGCTTCTTCGCGCCGGCCACGTCGTGGACGGGCTCGGGCAGCGTGTCGTAGTGGGTGGCGGTCTTCTCGGGGACGAGCGCCCAGGCGCCGCGCGCCGCGGGGGCCTTGGCCGGGACGCCGACACCGCCGGCGGCGGCCTTGACGATGTTCTTCCGGTCGAGGGCCATCGACAGCGCGCGGCGGACCCGGAGGTCGCCGAGGGTGCCCTTGAAGTTCAGGACGGCGAGGTCGGCGGCGGCCGTGTTGGGGCCGAAGAGCAGGGAGCCCTTGCCGCTGTTGCGGAGCTGGGCGAAGGAGGCGGACGGCACCATGTAGCCGCCGTCGGCCGTCCCGGACAGGAAGGCGTTGGCGCGGGCGGCGGCGTCCTCGACGAAGGTGAACTTGACGGACTCGGACTTGGCGACGAGCTTCTCGTCCCAGTAGTCGGCGTTCTTCTTGAGGGTGATGCTGTCGCCCTGCGCCCACTTCTCCAGGGAGAAGGGGCCGGTGCAGTTCAGCTTGCCCTTGGGGGTGCCGTAGTCCTTGCCCTGCTCGGCGAGGGAGGCGGCGCTGACGACGGTGCCGGGGGAGGCCGCCAGCATCTCGTGGAAGAGGGCGTCGGCCTTGCCGAGCTTGATCGTCACCTCCAGCGGCCCGCTCTTCTCGATGGAGTCGACGGTCTTGAAGGCGGTGCCCCACGGGGAGCCGGTGGCCGGGTCCATCTGCCGCTTCAGGGAGGCGACGACGTCGTCCGCGGTCATGACCGTGCCGTCGTGGAACTTCACGTTCGGGCGCAGGGTGTAGACGAGGGTGCGCGGGTCGGGCCGCGTCCACTTCACCGCGAGGCCGGGCTCGATCTTCAGGTCCGGGGTGACCCGCAGCAGCTGCTCGCAGACGTTGGCGAGCACGGTGTTCGGCGGGTAGTCGTACGCGAGGGCGTAGTCGAGGGTGTACGGCTCCGCGTAGAGCGACCACGTGAAGGAGTCGAGCGGGCCCTTGGCGGCCGGCGAGGTCGGGGAGACCTTGAAGTCGGCGCCGCCGGTGGTGCCCTGCTGCGGCTGGGTGGCGCCGGAGCAGGCGGTGAGGGAGGCCGCGACGGCGGCGGTACAGGCGAGTGCGATGAATCTGGGCGTGCGCATGCAGACCCACCCCTTTACGGGTGTAGTGACGGGCGCTGGGGGGATGGAGCGAGTATTGATGCGGGAACGTTCCCGCACAAGGGTTCCGGACCAGCTTTGCGGGAACGGTTTTGCAATGGTCAGCGGGGTGGCACCATCAGCCGCATGACCGAAGCCTCAGAGCATGACGGAGCGACCCCGGAGCGTGGCGCGGCGGTCCCGGGGCAGGACGGACACGGCGGAGGGACGGGGGACGCGGGAGTCGGGACCCGGACCCGATCCGGCACCGGAGCCGGAGCCGGAGCCGGGACCGGTGCCGGGGACGGAGCCGAAGCCGAAGCCGGGACCGGTGCCGGGGACGCGGGTGCGTGGGCCGAGCGTTCCGGCGCCGCGCGCCACGGCCGGGCCGCCGCGCCGCCCGTGCCGCGGGTGCGGCTCGTCGACGAGGCCCGCGAGGCCGGCCTGTCCAAGACCACCGTGTCGGCGGCCCTGAACGGCACCGGCCGGCTCTCCCCCGAGGTCCGGGAGAAGGCCCGCGACACCGCGCGCCGCATGGGCTACCGGCCCAACGCCACCGCGCGCCAGCTGCGCGCGGGACGGGCCCGGCTGATCGGCTACGTCGTCGGCGAGCTGGCCGACACCCCCTGGACCTTCCTGGAGTCGCCGTACTTCGCCCGCCTCACGGGGGCCACCGCCGCCACCGCGCTCGCGCGCGGCTACGCCGTGGTGCTGCTGCCCGCGGGATCGCTCCAGAGCGAGTGGGCGGCACTGCCCCTCGACGCCGTGGTCGTCGCCGACCCCGTCGCCGACGACCGGATCGTCGAGGACCTGCTGGCCGCCCGCATCCCGGTCTTCAGCGACCGGTCCGTCGAGGGCCGGCCCGGCGCCCACTGGGTGGACGTCGACGCGACCGCCGTCGTCGGACAGACCCTGGACCACTTCCACGCCCAGGGCGCCCGCCGGCCGGTGCTCGTCGTCCCCGACAGCACCACCCGCTTCCACCGCGAGGTCGACGCGGCGCACCGGGCGTGGTGCGCCGCGCACGGACTGCCGGTGCTGTCCGTACGGGCCGCCGAACCCGGCAACGGGCCGGTGATCCAGGCCGTGGAGACCGCCCTCGGAGTCGGTCCCGACCGCCCCGACGCCCTCCTGGTGGTCGCCGAGGCCAGCCCGCCGCTCGTCCTCGACGCGGCCCGCCGCATCGGCTACGACGTCCCCGGCGACCTCCTCCTCGCCTGTGTCAGCGAGGACGAGACCGCCGTGCACACCGAGCCGCCGGTGACGACGCTGAGCCTGCGCCCGGACGCGGTCGCCGAGGCGGGGATCGCCCACCTCGTCGCCGTGCTGGAGCAGGGCCTGCGGGAGACCGGCGGGGCACTCGTGCCGGTCAGGCTGGACGTCCGGGCGTCCTCCGTGCGGAGGGGGTAGGACCGGACGGGACCCGGCCTCCGGGACCCCGGTACCGAGTGCGTCAGCCCCCGTGCACCAGCGTGCCGCCGACGTAGGTGCGTTCCACCCGGGCCTCCGCGATCTCGTCGGCCGGTGCCGCCAGGACGTCGCGGTCGAGGACGACGAGGTCGGCGAGGTTGCCCGGCATCAGGCTGCCCGCGTCGTCGTGCCCGTTCACGTGCGCCGTGCCGGCCGTGTAGGCGGTGAGCGCGGAGAGCAGGTCGATGCGCTCCTCCGGGTAGAAGACCTTCCCGTCCGGGGACTCCGGGTCGCGCCGGTTCACCGCGACGTGGATGCCCTCGATCGGGTTCGGGCTGGAGACGGGCCAGTCGCTGCCCGCGGCCAGGGTCGCGCCGGCCCGCAGCAGCGAGCCGAACGGGTACTGCCAGGCCGCCCGCTCCTCGCCGAGGAAGGGGATCGTCAGGTTGTCCATCTGCGGCTCGTGCGCCGCCCACAGCGGCTGGATGTTGGCGATCGCGCCGAGCGCGGCGAAGCGGTTCAGGTCGCTGGGGTGGACGACCTGGAGGTGGGCGAGGTGGTGCCGGTTGCCGCGACGGCCGTTGGCCGCGACGGCCGCCTCGATCGCGTCCAGCGCCTCCCGCACGGCGCGGTCGCCGAGCGCGTGGAAGTGCACCTGGAAGTCGAGGGCGTCGAGCTCGGTGACGTAGCCGCGCAGCGCCTCCGGGTCGACGAAGCTGAGCCCGGTGTTGGCGGTCGCGCAGCCGCAGCCGTCGAGGTACGGGGCGGTCATCGCGGCGGTGAAGTTCTCCGCGATGCCGTCCTGCATGATCTTGATCGAGGTGGCCTTGAACCGGCCCGCGTTCAACTGCTTTCGGCGGTCCACGAGTTCCGGGATCTGCTCCGCTCCGCGCTCGCGGTCCCACCACAGCGCGCCGGTCACCCGGGCGGTCAGGGAGCCGTCCTGGGCCGCCGTCAGGTAGGCGTCGGCCGGGTCGGACATGCCGTTGAAGGAGCCGAGCAGCGCGTCCTGCCAGCCCGTGATGCCCAGCGAGTGCAGCACGCGCTGCGCCCGGAGCAGGCCCGCGAGGCGGTCCTCGGCGGTGCTCGGCGGCACGAAGCGGGAGACCAGGCCGGTCGCCCCCTCCTGGAGCGTGCCGCTCGGGGTGCCGTCGGCCTCCCGCTCGATCCGGCCGTCCGCCGGGTCGGGGGTGGCGGCGGTCAGACCTGCCAGCTCCAGGGCGCGGGTGTTGGCCCAGGCGCCGTGGTGGTCGCGGTTCGACAGCAGGACGGGACGGTCGGGGACGACCGAGTCCAGGAGCCCGCGGGTCGGCATGCCGCCCTCGAAGCTCTCCATGGACCAGCCGCCACCGGTGATCCACTCGCGGTCCGGGTGCGCCTCGGCGTAGGCGCGGATCCGCTCCAGGTACTCCGCGACGTCGACGCTCCCGGTGAGGTCGCACTCGGCGAGCTCACTGCCGCCGCCCACCGCGTGGATGTGGGAATCCTGGAAACCGGGCAGCAGCAGCTTGCCGGTGAGGTCGACCACCTCGGTGCCGGGGCCGATCAGTTCGCGCACCTCGTCGTGGCCGACGGCCGTGATCCGGTCGCCGGTGACAGCGAGCGAGGTGGCCCGGCTCCGCGCCGGATCCAGGGTGAGGACGGGGCCTCGCGTGAAGACGAGATCGGCCTGGGCCATGAGGCGGCTCCCTTGCTGCGTCGCGCCGGAGGGGCGCGGGGCGGACGACGGCGGCCGGGGCGCGGGGCGCCGCGCGGCAGGCGTCGGACGGAGGTGCACCGGCTGCGGCGGCCGGATCGTACCGGCGCCGCCGTTCAGGTGACGGGCGTCATGGAAGCCCGCGAGCCGTTTACACGTCAATGGTGTTGACGTAAGGTCCCGGCCATGTCCGCACGTGTCGTACCCGAAGGAAGCCGGCAGCGCCGCCGGCCGACCAAGCAGGGCGCCGTCCTCTCCGAACGGCTCATCGTCGACACCGCGCTGCGCCTGGTGGCCCAGCACGGCGCCGAAGCGCTCTCGGTACGGAGACTGGGCGCGGCCCTCGGAGCCGATCCCAGCGCCCTCTACCGCTACTTCCGGAACACCGACGCCCTGCTCCTCGCGATCTGCGACGAAATCATCGGGCGGGCGCAGGAGGGCTGGGAGGCGAGCGGGGACTGGCGCACCGACCTGCGCGCGATGGGGATGCGGATCCACGGCTCCTACGTCTCCCAGCCGCAGGCGGCCCTGCTGGCCGCGCACCGCACGACCGGCCGCCCGAACGAGACGGGGGCGGTGGAGAAGATCCTCGGCATCCTGCGGGACGGCGGCTTCCCCGACCCGCTGGCGGTCCGTGTCTACCACGCCTTCGTCGACCAGGCGCTGGCCTTCGCCGCCCAGGACGCGGCCGCCTCCGCGCTGCCGAAGGCGGCGGGCGAGGCGGACACCGAGGTGTGGGGGGACGTCTACGGCCGCCTTCCCACGGAGACCCATCCGAACATCGCGGCGACGTACCCGCTCCTCGTCGCCGACATGCGGGACAGCGGCTACCCATTCGCCCTGGAGCTGATGCTGACGGCGCTGGAGACCCTGCACCCGGACGCGGCCGGACACCCCAGGAAGGCACGCAGACAAGCACCCTGACGGAGCGTCACGCCGTCGGTACCGGAGCGTGCCGGCCCACCGCCGCCAGGTCCGCCGAGATCCGGCCGGACGCCTCCCGCAGCTGCGGGAGGAGCGTCGCCAGGCTCTCCTCCGGGGAGCAGCGGCCCGCGTTCAGGGCGACGTTGAGCGCGGCGACCACCCGGCCCGCCCCGTCGCGCACCGGCACCGCGATCGAGCGCAGGCCCTCCTCCAGCTCCTCCTCCACCCAGCCGAAACCCCGCTCCGCGGTCGCCGCCACGGCCCCGCGCAGCTCCCCGGCCCCGGTCAGGGTCCGGGGCGTCAGGGCCTCCGGGACGAGCCGCCCGAGCCGGGCGTCCCGCTCGGCCTCCGGCAGCGCGGCGAGCAGCACCCGCCCCATCGAGGTCGCGTACGCGGGCAGCCGGGTGCCCACCACGATGTCGATGTGCAGGAGCCGGCTGCCCGCCACCCGCGCCACGTACCGGATGTCGTCCCCGTCCAGCACCGCCACCGACGCCGACTCGCGCACGCTCCGCACCAGCCGGACCAGGTGCGGGGTGGCGATCTCGGGCAGGGTGAGCGCCGAGAGCCGGGCGTGACCGAGGGCCAGGACGCGGGGGAGCGGGACGAAGCCGTCGGCGTCCTCCCGCACGTACCCCAGGTGGCACAGGGTGAGGAGCGACCGCCGGGCGGTCGCCCGGGGCAGTCCGGAGAGCCGGGCGAGGTCGGTGAGCCGGGCCGGTCCGCGTACGGCTCCGAAGGCGCGCAGCACGTCAAGACCCCGGGCCAGTGACTGGAGGAACCCGGACCCCAGCTCCTCCTTGAACCCGGCCGTGCCCACCCCGACCCCGCCCCCGGGCCCGGCCGCCGGGTCGGGCTCCACCGCCCGGTCGGGTCCGGTGGCGAGCGCCGCCTCCATCGCCGCGACCGTGTCCCCCAGCGGCGGCAGCGCCAGTGCCTCCAGAGCCCCGGCGTCGCGCCGGCTGGTGTGGCTGACGACGCTCACCGCGCACACGACGGCCCCGGCCGGATCGCGCACCGGCAGGGCGACGGAGACCAGTCCCGGCTCGATCAGCTGGTCGTCGACCGCCACGCCCCGCTCGCGCGCCCGCGCGGCCCGCGTGCGGAAACCGGCGTCGTCCGGGTGCCCCGCCCAGCGCTCCTCGTCCCACCCGGCGGCGAACAGCGCGCCGGGCGCGCAGCCCGCGGCCGGCAGCAGGTCCCCCGGCCGGAAGGCGATCGCCACGGCGCGGCGCCGGTTCGCCTGCGCCAGGAAGCGGACCCCGTCCCCGTCGGGCAGGGCCAGGGACACCGCCTCGTCGAGCAGCTCGGCGAGCGCGGCGGCGTGCGGGCCGAGGAGCGCGGGCAGTCCGCAGGAGTCCAGGTAGGCGTTGCCGAGACCGGCCGCGCCGGGTGCGAGCAGCAGGTCCCGCCCCTCGGCCCGGAGCACCCCGAGGACGGTGAGCGTGGTGGCGACACGGTCGACCGTGGACCGCGCCAGCCCCGTCGTGCGGGCGAGGTCGCCGAGCCCCCGCCGCCCGCCGTCACCGGCGGCGACGGCCTCCAGCACGGCGAGCCCCCGCTCCAGGGGGCCGACCACCTCACGGGGCCTGGTCGTCATGGTCCCTCCCCTTCCTCCGCCGGACGCGGGAGAACCGTACCCGGTGCGCGGGCACGCCTCGGGGGCGGTCGCCGGTGCCGGCGACCGCCCCCGAGGCGTGTGCTGCGGGTCAGGCGTAGAAGCGGTAGACCGCCTGGGCCACGCAGGCCGGCTTCTCGGAGCCGTCGATCTCGACGGTGAGGTCGACGGTGACCTCGACGCCGCCGCGGACGTCCTCGACCGAGGCGATCCGGCCGTGGGTGCGGATCTTCGAGCCGACGCGGACGGGGGAGGGGAAACGGACCTTGTTCAGGCCGTAGTTGACCGCCATCGAGACGCCCTCGACCTGGAGCAGCTCGCTCCACATGGGGATGAGGAGGGAGAGCGTGAGGTAGCCGTGGGCGATGGTGCCGCCGAAGGGGCCGGTCGCCGCGCGCTCCACGTCGACGTGGATCCACTGGTGGTCGTCGGTGGCGTCGGCGAAGGTGTCGACGCGGGACTGGGCGATCTCGACCCAGGAGCTGTGGCCGAGGTCGGCGCCGGCCCGGGCGCGGATCTCGTCGATGCCGTGGACGGTGAGGGACATGGTGGTTTCTCCAGAGGGTCAGTCGGTGGGGGTGCTGCCGTAGCGGTCCCGGATCGGGCCCTTCAGCAGCTTTCCGGTGGCGTTGCGGGGCAGTTCGGGGACGAGGACGAAGCTCCGCGGGATCTTGTAGCGGGCCAGCAGGCCCTGGAGGTGGGCGAGGAGTTCCCCGGCCGTCGGCGAGGTCCCGGGGCGCAGGACGACGACCGCCCGCCCCACCTCGCCCCAGCGGGCGTCGGGGACACCGATGACGGCGGCCTCGGCCACGTCGGGGTGCTGGAGCAGGGCGTCCTCGACCTCGGCGGGGTAGATGTTCTCCCCGCCCGAGATGATCATGTCCTTGAGGCGGTCGACGAGCGTGACGTAGCCCTCGGCGTCGACCGTGGCCACGTCGCCCGACCGGAAGCGCCCCCCGTCGCGGAAGGCCGCGGCGCTCGCTTCCGGGAGGTTCCAGTAGCCCGGGGTCACGTTCGGCCCCGAGACGACGACCTCGCCCTTCTCGCCCGGTGCCGTCTCCGTGCCGTCCGGGCGGATCACCCGCACGTCGGTGAAGAAGTGCGGCACGCCCGCCGAACCGGCCTTGCGGGCCGAGTCCGCGCGGTCCAGGACCAGGGCGCCGGGCGACGCCTCGGTCATCCCGTACCCCTGGACGAAGGCGAGGCCCCGCTCCAGGTACGTCTGCGCCGTCCGGGTCGGCACGGGCGCGCCGCCGCACAGCAGCAGGCGCAGACTGGTCAGGTCCGCCTCCTTCCAGCCGGGGGCGGACGCCATCGCGTCGTACATCGTCGGCACGCCGAACAGCGCGGTGACGCCGTGGAGTTCGATCAGGCGCAGGGCCCGCTCGGCGTCGAAGGCGGACTCCAGGAGCACCGTGCCGCCCTTGAGGAGGGTCGGCAGGCAGCTCATGTTGAGCGAGCCGGTGTGGAAGAGCGGGGCGCTCACGAAGGCGACCTCGTCACCGGCGATGTCGGTGTCCACGACGACGTTGAGGCTGTTCCAGACGATGTTGCCATGGGTGAGGACGGCGCCCTTGGCCCGGCCCGTGGTGCCCGAGGTGTACATGATGAGGCAGGCGTCGTGGTGCCCCACCTCCTCGTCGATCGGCTCCGCCGACGCGGCCGCGAGCAGCTCCTCGTACACCTGGCCCGGTCCCTCGCCCTCGACGGAGAGGAGGGTGGCGAGCCCGGCGGACGCGGCCAGTTCGGCGGCCTTGCCGTCCGGCTGCCGGGCGTGCACCAGCACCCGGCTGCCGGAGTCCGTCAGCTGGAAGGCCAACTCCGGCACGGTGAGACGGTTGTTGAGGGGGACGAAGACCGCGCCGAGGATCCCCGCGGCGAACAGCGTCTCCAGATACGCCGGATGGTTCGGGCCCAGGAAGGCGACCCGGTCCCCGCGCTCCACGCCCGCGTCCCGCAGGGCGTGGGCCAGCCGGGTGGAGCGGTCGTGGAGCGTCGCGTAGTCGTACGAGCGCCCCTCGTGGAGGAGGGCGGTGCGGCGGGGAGTCCTACGGTTCCGGCGAGCCGGCCAGGACCCGATGCCCTGATTGCGCATGGCGTGTCCCTCAGGTGGTGGTGAGGCCGAGCAGGCGGGCGGCGTTCTCCTTGAGGATCTTCGGCCGGACCTCGTCCTTGAGGGGCAGACCGGCGAAGTCCGCGAGCCAGCGGTCCGGGGTGAGCAGGGGGTAGTCCGAGCCGAAGAGGACCTTGTCCTGGAGGAGGCTGTTCGCGTAGCGGACGAGCTGCGGCGGGAAGTACTTCGGGGACCAGCCGGACAGGTCGATGTGGACGTTCGGCTTGTGCGTCGCCACCGCCAGCGCCTCGTCCTGCCAGGGGAAGGACGGGTGGGCGAGCACGATCCGCATGCCGGGGAAGTCGGCGGCGACGTCGTCCACGTCCATCGGGTTCGAGTACTTGAGCCGGATCCCGCCGCCGCCCGGGGCGCCCGCGCCGATGCCGGTCTGCCCGGTGTGGAAGACCGCGATCGCGCCCGCGTCCTCGATCGCCTCGTACAGCGGGTAGGCCATCCGGTCGTTGGGGTGGAAGGCCTGGATGTTCGGGTGGAACTTGAAGCCCTTGACCCCGAACTCCTCGACCAGACGCCGGATCTGACGGACCGCCGCCTTCCCCTTGAACGGGTCGACGCCCGCGAAGGGGATGATCACGTCCGGGTTCTCGGCGGCCGCCTCGGCGATCTCCTCGTTCGGCACCGGCGGGGTGCCGGTCGCGGACTCCGCGTCCACGGTGAAGACCACGCAGGCCATCGACCGCTCGCGGTAGTAGGCGGCGATCTCCGGAAGCGTCGGGTGCCGGTGCTCGGCCTTGAAGTACGCGCCGGCCGCGGCGTCCAGCTCGGCCGAGAGCGAGGCCCCGCCCTTCGCGGAGACCTCCGCGTGGGCGTGCATGTCGATGGCGACGAGCGCGTCGAGGTCCATCACGGCGCCGCTCACAGGACCGGGGCGGGGATGCCGTAGGTCTCCGGGGCGCGGCCGACGGAGACCGGCCAGGCGGCGGCGATCGCGTCCGCGCTCCAGCCGCCGTCGGCGTACGCCACCGCGATCTCCTGCGGGTGCGACCAGAGGGCGAGCTTGTCGCCGCCGATGCCGATGCACTGGCCGGTGACCCCGGCGGAGGCGTCCGAGGCGAGGAAGGCGACCAGGCCGGCCACGTCCTCGGCGGTGCCGAATCCCTCGCCCTTGCGCAGGCTGTCCGGGAACGGCGTGCCGTCCTGCTCCAGCGCCTCGATGTGCGGGGCGAAGACCGGGATGGTCTTGGTCATGGCGGTGGCGGCGACCGGGATGACCGCGTTGGCGGTGATGCCGGCGCGGCCGAGCTCCATCGCCCAGGTGCGGACCATGGCCGCGATGCCGGCCTTGGCGGCGGCGTAGTTGGTCTGGCCGAAGTTGCCGCGCTGCCCGGCGGGGGAACCGGCGACGACGATCCGGCCGCCGTCGCCCTGCTCGCGCATGCGCTCCACGGCGGCGCGGACGCAGGTGAAGGTGCCGCGCAGGTGCACCTGGACGACGGTGTCGAAGTCCTCGTCGGTCATCTTCCAGAGCACGCGGTCGCGGAGCACACCGGCGTTGGTGACCATCGTGTCGATGCGGCCGAAGCTGTCGACGGCACGGGCGACGAGGGCCTCGGCGGCCTCGGTCGAACCGACCGGCACGACCTCGGCGACGGCCCGGCCGCCCGCCTCGGTGATCTCCTTCACCGCCGCGGCGGCGGCCTCCGCGTCGACGTCGTTGACGACGACGGCCGCGCCGGCGGCGGCGAGCGAGCGGGCGTAGGCGAGGCCGAGTCCGCGGCCGCTGCCGGTGACGACGGCCACCTTGCCGGTGAGATCCACCGGGTTCACCTGGGGAGTGGTCATGACGGGGTCCTTCCCGTGAGTCGAGGGACGCCGGGGGCGGGGCGCGGGATCCCCGCCTCGCACACGCACCGGCGGCGCCAAAGCTAGGCAACTTCTCGTCTGTGGTCAAGAAACTGCCGAATATTCGTTCTGAACCCTCCTCCCGGAAGACCCGCCCCCCTACGCTGTCCCCGTGACCCCACCCGCCCCGCCGTGCGCCGCGCAGAACGCCCCGCAGCCCCCCGGGAAGCCCACGCGAAGCTCCGGGCGGTCTGCCCCGCGCCCCTCGGGGGAACCCCCGCGAAACACGGCGCAGACCGGCCCGCGAACCCCGCGGAGGGCTTCGGGGGGCGCCGGGGAGGGCGGCCCGGATTCCTCGCGGGAGGCTTCGTCGGGTGCCGCGACGAGCGACCGGCGGCCCCCGCGGGAGACCTTGTGGGGCGACGGGGAGGGTGGCCCGGAGTCCTCGCGGAAGGCTCGGCCGGGAGCCACGACGAGCGCCCCGGAGTCCTCGCGGGAGGCTTCGGCGGGTACCGTGCGGAGCGACCGGCAGCCTCCGCGGGAGACCTCCCGGAGCGCCGGGCGGAACGAGGCGCAGCCCCCGCGGAGGGCTTCGGGGGGCGCCGGGGAGAGCGGCCCGGAGTCCTCGCGGGGCTCCGCGCGGAGCGAGGCGCAGCCCCTGCGGGAGGCCTCGCGGAGCACCGTGCGGCGCGCCCCCGACGTCGAGCCCGACGCAGGGGAACGCGGCTCCGCGCCGCGCCCCCAGTCCCTGATGCTGAGCTTCTTCGGCATCCACGTGCTCGGCACCGGCACCGCGCTCTCCTCGGCGAGCGTCATCGACGCCCTCGCCCGCGCCGACGTCGGGGAGGACGCCGTCCGCTCCACCCTGACCCGGATGGTCGGCAGGGGACTCCTCGACCGGCACCGCCGCGGCCGCCGCATGTACTTCTCGCTGACCGGCCGCGCCGCCGCCGTCCTCGCCGACGGCGAGGAACGCGTCCGGCGCACGAGCGCCGTCAACCGCGCCTGGGACGGCACCTGGACCCTCGTCGGCTTCTCGCTCCCGGAGTCCTGGCGCCGGGAGCGTCACGACCTGCGCTCCCGGCTCGTCTGGGCCGGCTTCGGCCCGCTCCAGAGCGGCCTGTGGGCGGCCCCCGGCCGCGTGGACGTCGCGCCCGTCGCGGCGGAGCTCGGACTCGGCGACCGTATCAGGGCCTTCCACGGGCAGGCCGCCGCGCCGACCGAGGCCGGCCCCCTGCTGCGCACCGCCTTCGACCTCGACGCCATCGCCGCCGACTACCGCGCCTTCCTCGCCCGCTGGAACGACGACGGCCCCGCCCCCGCCGACGCCCACGACGACCTCGGGCGCCGGCTCCTGCTCCACACCGACTGGCTGGAGCTCGTCCGCCGCGACCCGTACCTCCCCGCCGAACACCTCCCCGCCGACTGGCCGGCCGAGGAAGCCGAACGCACCTTCCGCACGCTCTCGAAGCGCTACGAACCCGGCGCCCGCCACACCGCGGAAACCCTCCTCGACCGCTGGGACCCGAAGGACTGAGACCGCGACGGGGACTCCGGCGGGACCGGGGACGCCGCCGAGTCTGGGGACGCCGTCGAGCCTGAGGATGCCGCCGAGACCGGAAGCCCGTGCGGCCTGACTGGTTCCCGTCCTGCTGGGCCCGGTCGGTCCGTGCGCGTCAGACGCTGGCGGGAGTGACGCGTCCCTGGCCCGCGCGGGGCGGAGTGGTTTTCGCCCCGGAGCGTGGGGGGCTGAGCGACCCCATCCCTGACCTGGGCCTGAATGCGGCCCCCGGCCCCCCGGCCCGCGTGGGCCCGACGGGCTTCCCGTCCAGGCCCAGCGGGGGACTGAGTACGGCTCTCGCCCCGGCCTGCGTGGCCCGCCCCGACCGTCCTGCCTCCACGCCCGGCCCGCGTACGCCCGACCATCCTGCCGCCACACCCCGCCCGCGTACGCCCGACCGCCCCGCCTCCACACCCCGCCCGCGTGGGCGCCATCGCCCTTATGTCAACACCATTGACCTTGTCCCGCACCGCCGGGTCTCATGGGCCGCACCTCGGAAGGAGCTCCGCGACCGAGCTTCTCCGCGATCCGAAGGACACCCCCATGGACCACCTGCACTCGCTGCGGGACGCCGCGCCGGCTCCGTTCTGGCTCGACGATCCCCGCCGGCCCCAGGCCGAACCCGCCCTCGTCGGAGGCACCACCTGCGACCTCCTGGTCGTCGGCGGCGGCTACTCCGGCCTGTGGACCGCGCTCGTCGCCAAGGAGCGCGACCCGTCCACCGACGTCGTCCTCATCGAGGGCGAGGAGATCGGCCACGCGGCGTCCGGCCGCAACGGCGGATTCTGCGAGTCGAGCCTCACCCACGGCCTGGGCAACGGCCTCGACCGCTGGCCCGACGAGATCGGCACCCTCGAACGCCTCGGCCGCGAGAACCTCCAGGCCATGGAGGACGCCATCCGGCGGTACGGCATCGACTGCGACTGGGAGCGCACCGGCTCCCTCACCATCGCCACCGAACCCCACCAGGTCGAGTGGCTCACCGAGGAGGCCGAGACCGCCGCCCGCCACGGCGCCGACACCGCCCTCCTCGACGCCGACGCCGTCCGCGCCGAGATCGACTCGCCGACCTTCCTCGGCGGCATGTGGAACAAGAGCGACACGGCCATGGTCAACCCGGCCCGCCTCGCCTGGGGCCTCAAGCAGGCGTGTCTCGGCCTCGGCGTCCGCATCCACGAGCACACCCCGGGCCTCTCCCTCGACGAGCACGGCGCCGTCGTCGCCGTCCGCACGCCGTACGGCCGGGTCACCGCCCGCCGCGTCGCCCTCGCCACCAACGCCTACCCGTCGCTGCTGCGCCGCCACCGCCTCTACACGGTGCCCGTCTACGACTACGCGCTGATGACGGAGCCGCTGAGCGAGGAGCAGCTCGCCGCCGTCGGCTGGAAGAACCGCCAGGGCTGGTCCGACCCCGCCAACCACTTCCACTACGTGCGGATCTCCGCCGACAACCGGATCCTGTGGGGCGGCTACGACGTCGTCTACGACTACGCCGGCCGCGTCAGCGCCGAGCGGAACCGGCGTCCGGAGACCTTCGCCACCCTGGCCCGCAACTTCTTCGGGACCTTCCCGCAGCTGGAAGGGCTGCGCTTCAGTCACGCCTGGGGCGGAGCCATTGACACCAGCACCCGTTTCTGTGTCTTCTTTGACACGAGTCACCACGGCAAGGTCGCGTACGCCGCCGGCTTCACCGGCCTCGGCGTCGGCGCCACCCGCTTCGGCGCCGAGGTGATGCTCGACCTGCTGGCCGGCGCCCGTACCGAGCGCACCTCCCTCGCCCTCGTCCGCCGCAAGCCGCTGCCCTTCCCGCCCGAGCCCGCCCGTTCGATCGGCATCGGCATCACCCAGCGCTCGCTCACCCGGTCCGACCGCAACGAGGGCCGCCGCGACCTGTGGCTGCGCACCCTCGACCGCCTCGGCCTCGGCTTCGGCAGCTGATCCGTCCCGTCCCACCGGCACGACCGTCGTGGGGCGCTCCTCCCGGGCGGCGCACGCCCCCCCACGGCCGAGGAGCACCACCATGAACACCACCCCGGAGACCGTGCCGACCGCCCCCGGCGAACCCGCCGGCGCCGCCGCGGTGCCCCTCGGCAAGGGCCCCCTGCTCCGCCTGATGCCCATGCTGACCGTCGCCAACGCGGCGATGTACATGGTCTACATGGGCATCGGGGCGGTGCTGCTCCCGCTCCAGGTCGAGCAGGTCGACCCCGCGAACAAGGTCGCCAACTTCGGCCTGGTCGCCGGTGTCGCGGCGATCTTCGCGACCGTCTTCAACCCCCTCGCGGGCGTGCTCTCCGACCGCTCCGGCCGGCGCAACCCGTGGATCCTGGGCGGCGGCCTCGCCGCCCTCGGCGCGCTGGCCCTGCTGGGCCAGGCCCGCAGCGTCCTCCTCGTCGCCATCGGCTGGTGTCTCGTCCAGGCGATGATGAACATCTACCAGGCGGCCCTGACCGCGGTGGTCCCCGACCGCGTCCCCGTGGAGCGCCGCGGCCTCGCCTCCGCGATGGTCGGCATCGGCACCCCGATCGGCACCGCCGTCGGCATCTCCACCGCCGCCGTCTTCGTCCCCGGCGACATCGCGCTCGGCTACCTCGTGATGGGTGCGGTCATCGCCGTCTCCGCGGTCCTCTTCACCGCCGTCGTCCGCGACCAGCGCCGTCCGGCGGTCCGGTCGGTCCCGCTGCGCGGCCAGTTCCGCGCCTTCGCCGTCACGCTCAGGTCCGCCGACTTCCGCTGGGTCTTCATCGGCCGCTTCCTGATGATGCTGGGCTTCTTCGCGGTCTCCCTCTTCCAGATCTACATCCTCCAGGACCACATCGCGCTTCCCGCGGGCCTGGAGCCGGAGGAGGCCGTCGCCTTCATCGCCCCCATCGACGCCGGCTTCACCCTCCTCGCCACCGTCCTCGGCGGGGTCCTGTCCGACCGGACGGGCCGCCGCAAGCCGCTGATCTTCGTCTCCTCGGCGCTGTGCGCCGTCGCCATGCTCGTCCCGGTCGTCCGTCCCGACTGGACCGGCATGCTGATCTTCACCGTCCTCATCGGCCTCGCCTTCGGCTCCTACCTCGCCGTCGACACCGCCCTCGTCACCCTCGTCCTGCCGTCCGCCGGCGACGCCGCCCGCGACATGGGCGTCCTGAACGTCGCCAACGCCGGACCGCAGATCATCGCCCCGTTCCTGGCCTCGGCGATCGTCGGCTCCCTCGGCTACGACGGCCTGTACGTCATCGCCGCCCTGATCACCCTGGCCGGCGCGGTGTCGGTCTTCTTCGTCCGCAACGTACGCTGACCCCCGGACCCGGAGGGAGGCGGCGATGGACGGCCGACTGCTGCACGTCTTCGACATGGACGGCACCCTGCTGAGGGACACCTCGGCCAGTCTGGAGATCGCCGCCCGGCTCGGCTGCCTCGACGAACTCCGCTCCCTGGAGGCGGAGTTCGCCGCCGGGATCATCGACACCCGCGGCTTCGCCGCCGCCCTGTACGGACTGTGGCGGGAGCTGACCCCCGCCGTCGTCGCCGAGGCGTTCGACGGGGCGCCCTGGATCGGCGGCCTGGCGGAGGTCCTCGCGGACATCCGGAGCCGGGGCGACCGGGCCGTCGTCGTCACCATGTCGCCGGACTTCTTCGCCGGCCGGCTGCGCGGCCTCGGCGTCGACGACGTGGTGGCCTCGGGCTTCCCGCCGCCGCCCTTCCGCGCGGCGCCCGATCCGGCCGGGATCCTCGTCCCCGAGGACAAGGTGACCGCCGTCGACCGCCTCCGCGCCGCCCTCGGCCTCGGCCGCGACGCCTGCGTGGCCTACGGCGACTCCGGCTCGGACGTGCCGCTCTTCTCCGTCCTGCGCCACACCGTCGCCGTCAACGCCACGCCCGGGCTCCGCGCCCTGGCCGCCACCGGCTACGACGGCGACGACCTGCGGGCCGCGTACGCCCTGGGCAGGGAGCTGCGCGCCCGCGCCTGAACGGCCGGGCGCGGGCGCGCGGTGCGTGCGGTCACCAGGTGACGGGCCTGCCCCCGAAGGTGACGGCCAGCGAGCCGTCCGAGGCGAAGGACCACGCGAGGGCGCCGGCGTAGTTCGCGCAGCGCGAGCCGTTCGTCCCGGACCAGAACTGGTTCGACGCGTCGACGTCGCCGACGAGCTTGTCGTTGGTGCCGGAACTCGTGCCGCGGCAGGACGTGTTGCCCCGGAAGACCGAGGTGCCCGCCTCGAAGGTGTAGTTGCGCTGCGCGTTGTCGACCGAGATGTTCTCGGAGACCTTCAGCGAACCCGGGTTGCTGTTGTACGTGAAGCCGTGCTTGCCGTTGCGATAGGCGATGCTGCGCCGCACGACGTGGTCGACGGCGATGGACTCCCCGCCGAGCTTGTAGCCGTTGCGGTCGCCGTTGGCGTTCACGGTCCCGTCGGAGAGGGTGCCGTTGGTGTACGCGAGGGAGTACTCGACCGTCACCGGGTCGATCGCGCCCGTGTCCGGCTTGGTGTAGAGGTCCCAGCCGTCGTCGATGTTGTGGTGGGCGACCGCGTTCCGGAAGACGTTGCCCGGCCCGGTGGTCAGCTTGGCGGCGAAGCCGTCGGCGTTCTCACCGGCGGCGTCGGCGTTGTCGTGCGACTCGACGCTCACCATCAGGTTGCGGGCCGGCCAGCGGTCGCGCGGGGTGGTGGAGGCGATCCGCCCGAGCTGGAGGCCGGTGTCGCGGTTGAAGCGGGTGACCGTGCGCTCGATGACGTTGTCGCTGCCGCCGACGTAGATGCCGTTGTCGCCGGCGCGCTGGACGATCAGCCCCTTCACGTGCCAGAAGTCGCCGTTCAGCGCCAGGCCCCGGTTCGAGGAGGACTCGGCCATCGCGGAGAAGTCGAGGACCGGCGTCTCGCCCGGGTAGGCGGCGATCGTCTTGCGGGCGGCGGAGGTGCCGTTGTTCCCCGCCGCGACGGTGACGGTCTGCGCGTGCGCGTACGTGCCCCCGCGCAGGTAGATCGTGCCGCCGGCCCCGATCCGGGTGATCGCGGAGGCGAGCGTCGTCGGATCGGCCTGCGTACCGGTGGCGCCCGCGGTGCCGGCCGGTGACACGTAGAGGGCGGGACCGGACGGGGCGGGGGAGTCGTCCGTGGTGAGCTCGACGTGGTCGACGTTCGGCAGCCCGGCGGCGGTCGTCGGGCTGAGCCGCACGGTGTTGGTGCCCGCCACGACCGGCACGGTGAAGGTCTTCGACGTCCACCCGGTCCAGGTGCCGGTGGACCCGAAGGACGCCCCCGCCGCCACGGTCGATCCGTTGACCACGACATCGGCCGGCCGGGCCGTGGTGGTGCCGTTGGCGAACCGTACGGTGAGCGTCGCCGTCCCGGCGGCGGGCGCCGTCACGGCGAACTGCGCGTACGCGCCCGCGGCGTTGGTGCCGTTGCAGAAACCGCTGCCGGAGAACCCGGTCCAGTCGGAGTCGATCGTGCCGGTGCAGACGGCGGGCAAGGTCTCGGCCTCGTACCGCCCGGTCGCGGCCTGGGCGCCGCCGGCGGCGGCGAGCGTGACGAGGGTGCCGGCGACGAGGCCCACGCTCAGGGCGAGGGGAGTGGTGCGACGCATCAGGTGTCTCCTGGTGGGGGAGGCGGCTCGGACACAGGGGAGAAAGCGCTTTCTCGGTGCTGGCGACGACGCTAGGGCGGGTGTCGGAGACACGTCAATATGCGGGTACGTGATTGCTGTTCATGGACATGAACGAATGGCCCCCTGTCCGTCGCCCTGGGTGGGGGGTCGTTCCTGGCCCTGTGCGGAGGTCATCCGTGGCCCTGCGCGGAGGCCGTCCGTGGTCGCGGCGGAGGTCGTGCGGGGGCGTGGAGCGGGGTGAGGCGGTGCGGAGGGAAGCGGTGATGCAGAGGGGAAGGGGTGATGCAAAGGGGAGGGGGTGATGCTGAGGGGGAGGGGGTGATGCTGAGGGGGAGGGGGCGGCGTTGAGCGGAAGGGGCGGTGTGGTGCGGAGGGGGTGCGGGCTCCGGTGCCGGTCAGTGGGGCGTGTGGGGGCGCAGGACCATGAGGCCGTCCTCCAGGGTCGCCGCCATGGCGAAGGGGAAGCGGTCGAGTTCCAGGCAGAGGGCGACGTCGTCGGCGTGCGCGCCCTCGCGGATCCCGGTCGCCAGCTCGACGGCGGCCCGCGACGCAGCGGCGCGGCGGAGGTAGGGCGCGGCGCGGTCGGCGGTGGAGCCGGGCGCGGTGGTGGTGTCCGTGGCGGGTCCGGTGGTGGCGCCTGGTGCGCCGGCGGTTTCCGTGGCGGGTCCGGTGGCGGTCGCGGCGGTCGTGTCGGGTCCGGTGGCCCGGTGGGCGATGTACTCGGCGCAGGCCAGGTCCTCGTCGGCCCGCCCGTCCTCCCCGGTGACGACGAACGTGACCTCCTCGTACCCGCCGGCCCGCAGTACCCGCGCCGTCGCCTCGGCCACCACGAATCCGGCGCAGAGCACGAGCGGGGCGTGCTTCACCGCGAGGGCGCCGACCGTCCCGGCCGTGGTCTTCTGCACGACCGTGCGGCCGGACAGGTCGGCGGAGCGGAGCAGGCCGGGCGAGTTGACGAGATCGAAACCGGGGGCCGGCGGCCCGTCCTTCAGCGCCACCCAGCCCGGGTGACGGCCCGTGAGCGCCAGCGCGTCGGCCGTCGACTCGGCGAGCACGATCTTCTCGGCGCCCCGGGCGAAGGCCCAGGCGGCGACGGTGTACGCGCGCATGACGTCCACGACGACGGCCACGGAGGGGACTTGGCGGACTCGGGAGATGGGGAGGAAGTGGGCGTCCATGCCGGTGATCATCGCTCACGGGCTCCTGAGGGCGCCGCGAATAATCCGGGAGACGACGGAAAGGCCGCCCCTATGATGACCGGATGTCGTTGATCAAGAAGGTCCAGATCACTTTCGATTGCGCGGAACCGGAGCGCGTCGCCCGCTTCTGGCGGTCGGTGCTCGGGTACGACGCGCCGCCGGCCCCGGAGGGTTTCGACTCCTGGGACGAGTTCGACCGCGGGACCCCCGGACGCCGGGGCGCGGACTGGGCCGCCATCCCTCCGGTGGGCGACGAGCCGCGCCTGTACTTCCAGCGGGTTCCCGAGGGCAAGGTCGCCAAGAACCGGGTGCACCTCGACGTCCGGGCCGGCACCGGACTCGTCGGCGACGAGCGTCTGGCCGTACTGGAGGCCGAGTGCGCGCGCCTGGTCGCGCTCGGCGCGGTCCACGACCAGACGCTGTACGCGGACGGCGAGAACGAGTCCTGCATCAACATGCGGGACATCGAGGGCAACGAGTTCTGCCTCGACTGACGGCTGGTCGCACCCGCCCTCCTTCCCGGGGGAGGAGGGCGGCGGGCCGCGTCGCCGAGCGGGCGCCGGCGCGCTCGCGTCGGGCCGGGCGCCGGGTCAGGCCCGGCCCGTGGGCTCCTCGTCCTCCCGCTCGGCGTTGGCGATCATGCGGCGCAGCACCTTGAGCGCGGCCACGTACTCCTCGTCGCTGACGCCCTCGTGGACCACGGCCCGCTGCTCGGACACGAGCGCGCGCAGCCGCGCCCTGGCGGCCTCTCCGTCGTCGGTCAGCTCCAGTCGCCGCCGGGCGTCGAGGCGAACCCAGCCGCGGTGCGTCAACTGGTCGATGACCCTGCCGATCTCATGGGGCCCGTCGGCCAGGGGCGTCAGTTCGTCGACGACCTCCCGGCGGCTCGGTGCTTCGGGGCGGTACCGCACGTGGTTGAGCACCCAGTACTGCGGCTGCGTGACGTCGACCCGCGCCATGGTGTCGCGCAGTCGTCGGGTGACCGCCGCGTGCGCGAGGCCGCTCCAGTAGCCGACGGGCTGCGTGGCGAGCAGGTCGTCGGTGGCGGCGGGGTCGGCCGGAGCCTGGTCGGTCCGAGGGGTGTCGGGCTGCGATTCCATGATCACGACGCTACCCCAGCGCTGTGGGGCGTCGAGGAGGAGAGCGAGGCCGCGACGGTGAACGGGTCGTGCGGAGGGCCGTCGGATCCCACGGAACCGACGCCCCTCATGCGGGAGTTGCTGCACCGTGTCGAGTGGGCCGAGCGGGCGCTCGACGCGGGACGGTGGCGGCCCGGGCCGGGGGACTCCGCCGCCGGGGCCGCCGTACGGGCACGCCTCGCGGCCCCGCTTCCGGCGCGCCCGGACGCGGACGCGCGGGACCGGCGGCTCCAGAGGCTGCTGCGCACGGTCCTGCACCACCTGGACGGGGGCGCGGTCAGCCCGCCCGCCGCCGCCCTGCTCGCCGCCATGGCACGCGCCTTCCTGCCCTGGCACGCCTTTCCGAACCCGCCCGTCGCGGCGGCGGCGCCGGCGTACGGGACGCCGGTGTGCGCGGCGGACGGCACGGCGGCCGTCCCGACCGGTGCCGGCGAGGCTCTACTGCCCCGTCTGATCGGCCTGTTCACGGTCCTGGCGGCGCCGCCGGTGCCGGGGGCGGTGCCCCGTACCCCCGTGATCGGGCCCTGGCGGATCGTGCACGAGGGCCGGTTCCGTCGTCACGGCAGGCCCGCCCCCGGGGTCTGGACGGCGGAGACCGTCCACTGCCCCGGGTGCGGAGCGGCGGACGGCCCGTGGAGGGTGACGTGCGACTGGCGGGTCGCCGTGCTCGGCTGCGCGTGCGGCGCCGAGACCCGCGAGCACGGCCTCGCCTTCTCCGAGATCTGGCTGCCGTCCGCGGTGGACGGATGAGCCACGGCGGTCAGGCGGACGGGCGGACGGGCGGCCCGGCGGCCCGTGCGGTCGGACGGCCGGTCTGGAACGCCCGGCCGATGATGCCGCGCCGCACCGGCAGGCCCGTCCACCCGGACGCGACCACCCCCACCCCCTTCGAACCGTTTAACCGTTTGACCCGGCCCCGGACCGCCGCTGCACTGGGTCCCGGACGGAACCGCGACGTGCGGTGCCGCCGCACGGGGAGGAAGCGGCAGTGACGGAGATTCGGTCCACCGGCGACGAGGACCTGGGCGTCTTCGTCGACACCCTGCATCGCGCGTTCGGGCTGTTCCCGGAGACCCCGGGGGAGGACGGCTCGGGCGTCTGGTGGTCGGCGTTCGAGATGGACCGGAGCCTGCTGGCGCTGGCGGAGGACGGCCGGCCGGTGGGCACGGCGGGGGCGTACTCCTTCGAGCTGACCCTGCCGGGGGAGACCGTCGTGCCCGTCTCGGGCGTCACCGCCGTGGGCGTCCTGCCCACACACCGACGGCAGGGCGTCCTCACCGCCATGATGCGACGTCAGCTCGGCGACCTGCGGGCGCGCGGCGAGGCCCTCTCCGTGCTGCTGGCCTCCGAGGCCGTCATCTACCGCCGGTTCGGCTACGGACCGGCGACCTCCACGCAACGGGTGACCGTGCCCCGCGACCGGGGCGCCTTCGCCCGGCCCCGCGGACTCGGCCCGGCCGACGGCGGCAGCGGTACGGTCGAGGTGCTGCGACGGGCCGACTGCGGCGCCCTCCTCGAAGAGGTCTACGAGCGGTACCGCCGCACCCAGCCCGGCGCGCTCGGACGGCCGCCGCACTGGTGGGCGCGGGGCGCGGGCCAGCCACCGGTCGCGGCGGCGCCGCGCTACGTGGCGGCGCACCGGGACGCCCACGGGGTGGCCGACGGCTACGCCACCTACACCGTCGACTCCGGGACCCTCACGGTCGACGAGATCATCACCGTCGACGACGCGGTCTTCGGCGAGCTGGCCCGGTTCGCGCTCGGCCACGACCTCGTCACCAAGGTCGTCTTCAAGCAGGTCCCGCCTGGCCATCCGCTGCGCCACTGGCTGGCGGACTTCCGCGCCGGGCAGCTGACCGACGACACCGACTGGCTCTGGGTGCGGCTCCTCGACGTCCCGCGCGCGCTGACCGCGCGCGGCGGCTGGCTCGCGGACGGGGAACTGGTGCTCGACGTCGACGACCCGTTCCTGGGCGAGCGCGGCCGCCACCTGCTGACCGTCCGGGACGGCAAGGCCGAGTGCACCCCCACGGACCGGGACCCGGACCTCACCCTGGACGTGTCCGACCTGGGCTCCCTCTACCTCGGCGGCACGACCCCCGGCACGCTGATCCGCGCCGGTCACATCCGGGCCCACCACCCCGAGGCGGCCGCCCGGGCCGACGCCCTCTTCCGTACGGAGCGCCCGCCGCACTGCCTGCACTGGTTCTGAGGGCGCCGCCGGGGCGCTCCGAAGCCGACTGGGCCTGGGGCGACGCCCTCTTCCGTACGAGGAGCGCCCGCCGTACTGCTTGCACTGGTTCTGAGGGGCCCCGGGGCGCTCCGAAGCCGGCGACCTGGGACGACGCCCTCTTCCGCGCGGGGAACGCCCGCCGCACCGCCTGCACTGGTTCTGAGGGGGCGCCGGGGCGCCCGGGGACGGCCGTCCGAGGACGGCGACCGGCCTCAGGCGTCCTCGGGCCAGGCGTCGCTCCGCCATTCGCGTTCCTCGACGCCCCGGTCCCGGTGGGCGGCGAGCGCGGCGGCGAGGTCGCCGTGCACGGCGACGACCACCTTCCCGTCGCCGAAGCCGGAGCCGCCCGAGGGCGCCCCGCTCTCCGGCACGGCGGCCAGTTCGAGGCCCCGTCCCTCCGCCGCGAGCCGCAGCGCGGCCTCCGACACGGCCAGGCGGCCGCCGTCGGACCACCCGCGCAGCCCGGTCAGGTCCAGCACGACGGGGCCGGTGCCCCGTGCGACGGCCCAGCCGACGGCTCCCTGGAACCGCCCCACGGCCTCCTGCCCCAGGAAACCGGCCAGGGAGAGCACACCGAGGCCGGGGTGGATCGTGTAGCGCCACTCGATGGTCATCGTCGTCTCTCCTCGCTCCCGGCCATGTCCCGGCCGTCCGCAGCATCCTCACCCGAGACCCCGCCCCCGTGCACGACGGTCCACGGATCGGTCACCCGTCCCGAGAAGCGGACACCGGCGGTCCGGCCGGCGGGCGGTCCGGCGCGGCGCCCCGGAGCGCGATGACCGGCCGGGCCCACCACCCCCGGCCCCGTCCCTACGATGGGCGCATGGCGGATTCCGTGCGTGAACAGGTCGTGTCCCCCGTCCATCCGCGGACGCCGGGGGCGGCGGAGCTCGCCGCCGCCGCCGAGGTCTTCGGGCTGCTCAGCGATCCGACCCGGCTCCAGCTGCTGTGGGTGCTGACGCGCGGGGAGGCCGACGTGAGCGCGCTGACCGAGGCCTGCGGAGCCGCGCGACCGGCGGTGAGCCAGCACCTCGCGAAACTGCGCCTGGGCGGCCTCGTACAGACCCGGAAGGACGGCAGGCGCGTGGTGTACGCGCTACCGGACGGGCACCTCAAGCGGCTGGTGGTCGAGGCCCTGAACCGCGCCGACCACGTGGTGACGGGGGAGCCCTGGCACGACTGAGCGGAAGGGGCGGAAGAGGCCGAAGAGGCCGAAGGAGCCGAAGGGGCCATCGGGGTCCACCTGGGTCTGTCTGGCTCCGCCGGGCTCTGCCGGGCTCTGTCTGGCTCTGCCGGGCTCTGCCGGGCTCTGCCGGGCTCCGCCTCCCACTCATATCGCGTGTACATGTGCGCACGCATGCACATGTCCGCTACGGTGAGACAGACCGCACCCCGCTGCCGAACGAGGGCGTCCCCATGCTGTCCGTCCTGCGCGACCGCACCTACCGGCACCTCTTCCTCGCCCAGGCCGTCGCCCTCACCGGCACCGGCCTGGCGACCGTCGCCCTCGCGCTCCTGGCGTACGACCTCGCCGGGACGCACGCCACCGCCGTGCTCGGCACCGCGCTCGCGCTCAAGATGGCCGCGTACGTCGGACTCGCGCCGCTCGCCGGGGCGCTGGCCCGCCGGGTGCCGCGCCGGGCCCTGCTCGTCGGTGCCGACCTCGTGCGACTGGGCGCGGCGCTGGCCCTGCCGTTCGTGGACCGGGTGTGGCAGGTGTACGGGCTCGTGCTGCTGCTCCAGGCGGCCTCGGCGGTCTTCACCCCCGCCTTTCAGGCGACGATCCCGCGCGTCCTGCCGAAGGAGCGCGACTACACCCGGGCCCTCGCGCTCTCGAGGCTCGCCTACGACCTGGAGAGCTTGCTCAGCCCGGTCCTCGCCGCCGCCCTCCTCACCCTCGTGCCGTACGGCTGGCTGTTCGCCGGCACCGCCGCCGGGTTCCTGCTCTCCGCGCTCCTCGTCCTGCCGCTGCGGCTCCCGCCGGACCCGGACCCGGACACCGGCCCGGACGCCGGACGGGTCCTCGGCGTCCGGGTCCTCCTCGCCACCCCGCGGCTCCGCGCCCTGCTCGCCCTCGACCTCGCCGTCGCCGCCGCCGGAGCCCTGGTCCTCGTGGACACCGTCGTCCTCGTCCGGGACGGACTGGGACGCCCGGCCGGCGACGTGTCCCTCGCCCTCGCCGCGTACGGGGCGGGCTCGATGACCGTCGCCCTGCTGCTCCCCAGGCTCCTCGGCCGGACCGGCGACCGCGCCCTCATGCTCCCGGCCGCCGGGGCCCTCACCATCGCGCCGGCCCTGCTGGCCGCCGGGCTCGCCTCCGGCTGGGCCGACGCGCACCGGGCGGCCGCCTGGCCCGCCCTGCTCGTCCTCTGGGCCTGCCTCGGCGCCGCCACCTCGACGGTCCTCACCCCCGGCGGGCGGCTGCTGCGCCGGTCCGCGTCCGACCGTGACCTGCCCGCCCTCTTCGCCGCCCGCTTCTCCCTCTCGCACGCCTGCTGGCTGCTCACCTACCCGCTCGCCGGCTGGCTCGCCTCCCGCGTGGACGCCGCCGCCTCGGCGGCCGCCCTCGCCACCGTCGCCCTGGCCGCCACCGTCGCCGCCACCCGTCTCTGGCCGCGCCGCGACCCCGAGGAGCTGGAGCACGCCCACCCCGAACTCCCCGCCGGCCACCCCCACACCGCCGCGGGGGCCGGGCCCGGCCACCGCCACGTCCACGCCTTCCGCATCGACGCGCTGCACCGCCACTGGCCGACCGCCTCCGGGCCGTCCCCCACCGGCTGAACGGGTGGCGGCGGGGCCGGGCAGAATCCCCCTCATGCCCCCGCCGCCCGAACCCGCCGCCCTGTACCCCGACGTCGCCGCCTCCGGAAGCCTCGCCGCCGCGCTCCGCGCCGTCGCGGACGGCGCCCTCGACGACGTACCGCTGACCTCGCCCGCCGACGAGCCGCTCTCCGCCGCCTCCACGGGGAGCGTGCCGCCCCACCGGGAACCGCTGCGCGTGACCGCGTGGAATCACGAACGGAAGTGGTCGGTCGACGCCGACGACCGGATCCTGGGCCTGTCCGTGCTCCGGGGCGAGACCGACGACCTCGCGCAGATAGCGCGGGCCGTCCGTGCCTGGCACGACGGCGAGTCGCTGGACGAAGTCCACGCGGCGGCCCCCTTCGCGCGTCCCACCGGCCGCCTCGAACTGGCCGAGCCCGACCCCGTACAGCTCGTGGAGTCCGAGTGGAGCCAGCTGCGCGCCGAGGCCGCCGCACTGACCACGCCCTGGGCGCACGCGCACCGGGACCTGGTCGAAGCCGCCCACGCCGCACCGGAGTTCAGGGCCCTCTACCCCTTCACCAGTCATTGGGCCCTGCGCTTCTCCTCCTCCACCCGCCCGCTCCTGGACATCGTGGGCCCGGTCCTGTGGTGCACCGGCGAGGGCGGATTCAGGATGGCGCCGGTCATGTCGGAGCAGGGACAGGAGTTCCGCACCGCACACGAGGCCGTCGCGGCGGCCCTGCGGCTCCTGCCGGACGGCATCGGACCCGTGCGGTACGGCGAGCTGCCCTAGGGCGCGGACTTCGGATCGGGCGGGGGCGCCGCCGCCGGAGAAATGGGGTCGAAGCGCCGGGGCTCGCCTGAGAGGGTGGTGACGCCCCGCCGTGGGGCCAGACAACCGTCCGGGGCCGGCGAGGCCCGGGACCGCCGCAGTCGAGAGGACCCCCCGTGCCCCGCGCCGTCACCCTCATCCGTTCCGCCACCCTGTCCGACGTCGCCGAGTACGCGTACGCCGCGACCGCGCCCGCCGAGGCCCGGCTGATCTTCCTCGCGGGCTCCTGCCCCCTCGACGCCGACGGCGCGACCGTCGCCGTCGGGGACGTCGCCGGACAGGCGGCCGCCTGCGTCGTCAACCTGCGGACGGCGCTGAAGGACGCCGGGGCCGGCCTCGACGACGTCATCAGCACCCGGGTCCTCGTCGCGACGACCCGTCAGAGCGACCTGGTGGCCGCCTGGCAGGTCGTCCGGGACGCCTTCGGCGACCACGACGTGCCGAGCACCCTGATGGGCGTCACCGTGCTCGGGTACCACGACCAGCTCGTCGAGATCGAGGCCGTCGCCGCCGTCCTCGACGCCTGACCGCGCCTCACCCGGAGCGCGTCCATAGGGTCAGGTCGCTGGACGTGGCCACCGCGAGCGTCCGGCCCGACGGGGAGAACCCGACGGTGCGCAGCGTCGACCAGGTGGAGTGCAGGACGTGCCACCAGCCCTCGGTGTGCGGCGGGCGGTGCCAGTTCCCGCCGTTGTCCGAGAGCAGGACCCGGTGGTGCGGCCAGTCGGGCGCCTCGACGTCCACCGTCCAGCCGTCGCCGCCCGTGCTGTGCAGACCGCCGCCGGACAGTCCCGCGATCCGCACCCGTCGCCCGGCGAGCGGTCCGATCCAGGGGCACGACAGGTCGGGCGTGCCGTCCGGGCCGTCGTCCTCCGGGTCGCTGTCCCGCGCGATCCGCTCGCCCGTCACCGCGTCGAAGACGCCGTACCCGGCGTGGGACACCACCATCACCAGGTCGTGCCCGGTGCCGGGGTCCTCGCCGAAGCCGATGCCCGTGAGCCCGCCGACGGCGGCGTGACCGCCGAAGACGCTCCGCCACGGCGCCGGGGCCGGGACGACCGGGGCGGCGAGGAGACGCCGGCGCAGCGCCTCCTGATACGGGGACAGGGTGGGGGCGTCTGCGTCCGGCGCGGTCTTCCTCGGCATCCGCCGATCATGACGGACGCCACTCCTCGTACGGCGACCGCCCCCGCCCCAGGGCCACCCCGCCCCAGGGCCACCCCGCCCCAGGGCCACCCCACCCCGAGGCCCCCATCCCCAGGACCACCCTGCCCCCAGGACCGCCCCACTTCCTGGCCCGCCCCGGCATCCCGTGGCCGGTCCTCGCGCATGGCGGCCGGAACGCGACGGCGGTGGGGGCGGGGTGGTTCGCGGGGGTTCGGCAGGGGATCGGGGGAGTCTCCGTTGCCGATGTATGGCAGATACATGACAGGCGGCCAACTTCCTTGATCCGCGCGGCCGGTGAGGCACAGGCTTCTGCCCACGCCGAGCGGAGGACCCCCTCCCCGGCGGTGCGTGCGACCGCACGCGACCCCCACCGCCGTGCCGCCCGAACCGGGGCGCGCCGCCCAGAGGAGGAACCCCTCACCATGGCACTCCCGAACCGCACCGCCCGCCGGACCCTGATCGCCTCCGCCGCCACCGTCGCCGCGCTCGCCACCGGCCTGGCCGTCGCCCCCGCCCAGGCCGCCCCGGCCCCCGCGGAGGGCGTCGTCGTCGCGGCCGGCTCGCCCGACGCCGTCGGCGGCAGCTACCTCGTCACCCTCAAGCCGGGCGCCGGCTTCGCGGCCGGCTCCGCCAAGGGCCGCGGGCTCATAGCCGGGTACGGCGGCAAGGTCGGCAAGACCTTCGGCGCCGCGCTCAACGGCTACGCCGTCACCCTCGACGCGGCGGCCGCCCGCCGGCTCGCCGCCGACCCCGCCGTGGCCACGGTCGAGCAGAACCAGATCGTCCGCGCCGACGCGACCCAGACGAACGCGCCCTGGGGCCTCGACCGCATCGACCAGGCGTCCCTGCCGCTCTCCGGCACCTACACGTACCCGGACAGCGCGGGCGCCGGGGTCACCGCGTACGTCATCGACACCGGCGTACGGATCAGCCACGGCGAGCTCGCGGGGCGGGCCGTCAACGGCTACGACGCCGTCGAGGGCGACACGGTCGCGCAGGACGGCAACGGCCACGGCACCCATGTCGCCACCACCATCGCCGGCTCCACCTACGGCGTGGCCAAGGCCGCGAAGGTGGTCGCCGTCCGCGTCCTCGACGCCAACGGCTCCGGCACCACCGCCGGCGTCGTCGCCGGCATCGACTGGGTGACCTCCCACCACACCGCCGGAGCCCCCGCCGTCGCCAACCTCTCCCTGGGCGGCGGTGCCTCCACCACCCTGGACAACGCGGTCAAGCGCTCCATCGCGGACGGCGTCACCTACGCCGTCGCCGCCGGCAACTCCGGCGTGAACGCCCGCAACTCGTCGCCCGCCCGCGTCACCGAGGCCCTCACCGTCGGCGCCACCGGCAACACCGACGCCAAGGCCAGCTGGTCCAACTACGGCGCGGTCCTGGACCTGTTCGCCCCGGGCGTCTCCATCACCGCCGGCTGGCACACGAGCGACACCGCCACGAACACCATCTCCGGCACCTCCATGGCCGCCCCGCACGTCGCCGGCGCCGCCGCCGTCTACCTCGCGGGCCACACCTCTGCCACCCCCGCCCAGGTCGCCACCGCCCTCGTGAACGGCGCCACCCCCGACAAGGTCACCACCCCCGGCACCGGCTCCCCCAACCGCCTCCTCCGCCTCGTCCCGTAACCACCACCGCCACCACGACCGTGCCCCGGCACCCCTGGAAGGGGGGCCGGGGCACGGTTCCGCGCCCGCCGTCACTTCCACGGGTCGGGCCGCAGCCAGTGGCCCGACGCCGTCCAGCCCGTCAGCCGCCGCGCCCGACCCGCCAGGGCCGTCCCGTCCGCCTCGAACAGTCCGCCGCCGGCCACGTGCCGCAGCCCCAGCAGCGCCGGCGCGAGCCGGGACGCCACCAGTGGGCGGCGGGCGGCTTCGGCCGGGAGCCACGCCAGCACCTCGGACCGCTCCGCCTCCCCGCACAGCGTCAGGTGGAAGACCAGCTGCCGCCAGGCGTACGCGGCGTCCTTCAGGGCCGACAGCGGGTACGGGCCCCGCCCCGCCCGCTCCGTCAGCCGCTCCACCGTGCCGAAGCAGCGTCGGGCCGTCTCCGCCCAGCCGGGCTCCGGCGCGACCCCCACCCGGCGCACCAGCGTCGCCAGGTTGTGGGTCGTGAGGATCTGCGCCTGCTCGATCACCATGCCGTTCTCGGCGACCGAACCAGTACCCCGCGTCCGGCCCGCCCGGACGTGGCACAGTCGGGCGAACTCCGCCAGGACGTCGTCGCCCCCGCCCGTTCGAGGCCGCCCCCGGCCTCGGTGCCCGCCGTCCCGACGCGCGGCCAGGGCGCCCAGCTCGGCGTAGTCGATGCCGTAGTACCGCTCGTACAGCGAACCCCCGCCCAGGAGTTCGGCCGCGACCCCCGCCGACGCGAGGAACTTCCCGCTGAACCGGCCCATGAAGATGTCCGCGGCAAGCTCCTCCGTCAGCGGCGCGTCCAGCCCCGACGCGCCCAGCAGCACGCCGAGTTCACGCACCAACGGGTTCGGCAGCAGCGTGCCCGGGAAGTGTTCCACCGCCGTTTCCGCCAGGGTCCGTGCCGCCGCGACCGCCGAACTCCGGGTCGTGTCGTCGCCCGCCGCGTGCCCGCCCACCGCCCGCACCCACGGCAGCTCCTCCGGCGTCACCTGGCGGGCGAGGTTCACCAGGAGCAGCGAGCGGCGGACGCGGAAGGCCCGGTAGTTCGCCGCCATCAGGGCGCGCAGCTCCGGGTCCCGGTGGACCGCCGTCCGCTCGGCGGCGACCAGCTGCGGCACCAGCTCGGCCATCGCCTCCGCCGAGGGGACGACCCCGGCCGCCACGAGGACGCCCAGCGGCGCGCTGCGCGTCACCGCCACCACCCGCCGTACCGACGGCGGCACGTCGGCCCCCTCGGGCAGACCCGTCCGCGCTCCTTCGGCCGCCGTCACCGGCGTCACGTACGGTGCCACGTCGGCGAGCCCCGACTCCTGCGGGAGCCCGGCCAGCCGGTCGCCGACCAGCCGCGCCAGCGCGTGATGCGCGGGCAGCGCGGCCTGCGCCGCCTGGACTCCGCGCAGCGCCGCGTGCCGTTCCGAACCCGGCAGGCCCCGCTTCCGCACCATTCCCGTCACCGCGACCCGCACCAGCCCGGCCCGTCGCGCGTCCAGCCGCCGCCCGGCGACCAGCTCCGCCAAGGCCCCGCGCAGGATCCCCTCGTTGCCACGCGGATCCCGGTGCCGGCCGGTCAGCGGATGCGCGGCGGCCAGCCTCTCGTACCGGTCCAGCAGCGCCCGGCCGTGCGCCAGCCACCCGGCGTCCGGCTCCGCACCGCGTCCCACCTCGCCTGCGGGTCCCGTGAACTCCAGCCAATGGGCGAGGACCTCATCGGCGAAGGGGCGCCACACCCTCAGGGCTTCACGCTGCGCCTCCACCGCGCGGTGCGGCCGTCGACCCGCCAGCGCGGCCCGCGCCTGCGCGACCGTGGAGCGGTGCACCGCGCCCGGCTCCGGCGCGGCCCGCTCCGCCGGACGCGGGAGGAAACGCAACTTGTCCGCGAACGGCCCCAGTACACCGACCAGTTCGACCGCCGCGTCCGTCTCGCCCGCCCGGACCAGCCACGCCACCGTCAGGAGCGCCGCTTCCTCCGGCAGCGTCACCTCGTACCGCGCCGAGTCCAGCAGCGCCCACAGGGCGGCGAGCCCCGGCTCGGTCAGGTGATACGCGAAGAGCGCCGCCCGGTCGGCCGGCACCCCGGCGCGGCGCGCCGCCTCCGCCTCGTACGGCTGGAGCGGACCGCCGGCCCGCGCCGCCCCGGTCGCGAAGCCACCGTGCAGGACCTCGGGCGTCACCCAGGCCGGCAGGCCTGCCACGGGCGTGCGGGACCCGATCCGCAGGGTGCCGGAGGCCATCCCCGCCAGCACGTCCCGCCAGCCGCGCGCCCGCTCCTCGGCCCGCTGCCGGGTCGCCGGGTCCGCGTGGGTGAGCGCGGTCGTGAAGGCCCGTGCCAGCATCCCCCGGACATGGTCGGGGGAGGGGGTGAAGGGCGTGGACATCGGAGGCTGCTGATCAGCGTGCGTGTTCATGAGCCGACGTGGCGGGTGCCGCCCCCGCGCCCTCCGGGTCCCGAGCCCGGCGCTCTGCTGCTGAGCTACACGTCGATGCCACAGACGCTAGCCACCGGCCCCGGCCCCGGGCAACGCGGTTTTCGCGTGATCGGGGCCGGGGCCGGGAAGAGGCGCGGGCGCGTCAGGGGACGATCAGGTCCGGGACGAGGGCGCGGAGTTCGGCGACCGGGAGGACGCCGTCGCGGACGAGGACGGGGGTCTCGCCGCTGAGGTCGACGATCGACGACGAGACGGCGCCGGGGGTCCGGCCGCCGTCGAGGTACACCGCGACGGAGCCGCCCAGCATCGCCTGCGCGGCGTCGCAGTCCTGCGGGGACGGGTGGTCCGTGAGGTTGGCGCTCGACACGGCCAGCGGGCCCGTCGCCGCGAGGAGTTCCAGCGTCAGCGGGTGGTCCGGCATCCGGACCGCCACGGTGCCGCCCGTCTCGCCCAGGTCCCAGTCGAGCGACGCCCGGTGGCGCACCACCAGGGTCAGGCCGCCCGGCCAGAAGGCGTCGATCAGCGCCCGTGCCGCGTCGGGGAGCTCGTCGGTCAGCTCGCCGAGCGCGGCGGCCGAGTCGACCAGGACGGGGGACGGCTTGTGGCGGCCGCGGCCCTTCGCCGCGAGCAGCGACGCGACCGCCTTCGGGTCGAAGGCGTCGGCCCCGACCCCGTACACGGTGTCCGTGGGCAGGACCACCAGCTCGCCGCGGCGCACCGCGGCCGCGGCCTCGCCGAGGCCCGCCGCGCGGGCCGCCGGATCGGAACAGTCGAAACGGGACGTCACGCCGCGGCGCCCTCTTCCGCCACGACCCCGCGCGTGGTCACCAGACGGGCGCTGCCGCCCGCCAGCTCGTAGCCGAGGCCGACGACGGCGATCTCGCCGGCCGCCACCTGCTCGGACAGCAGCCGGGAGCGGTCCAGGAGCAGGTCCACGGTGTGCCTGATGTGCTCGTCGATGATGTCGCTGTCCGCCGTCAGACCGGCGGTCCGGGCCGCCAGTATGCTCGGCGTCACCCGCTCCACCACGTCCCGCACGAAGCCGCTCGCCGCGAAGCCGTCCTCGACGGCCGCGCGGGCCGCGGCCACCGCGCCGCAGGAGTCGTGGCCGAGGACGACCACGAGCCGCGCGCCGAGGACGCTCGTCGCGTACTCGACGCTGCCCAGGACCTCGGGGCCGATGACGTGACCGGCGGTGCGCACGACGAACAGGTCGCCGAGCCCCCGGTCGAAGATGATCTCGGCCGCGAGCCGCGAGTCGGAGCAGCCGAGGATGACGGCGAACGGGTCCTGGCCGGGCGCGAGCTCCGTGCGACGGGCGGCGTCCTGGTTCGGGTGCTCGGGCGTGCCCGAGACGAAGCGACGGTTGCCGTCGAGGAGGGCGTCGAGGGCAAGGGCCGGAGATGTTCTGGGCATGCCGCCACCCTATGCGGGCCCCCCGCCCCGTGCGCTACCGGACCGCCCCCCTGCCGACCCCCTTGTGACGCATCGCACCCGCCCCCGCCACCTCCGTCACCCCAGCCCACACCCCTTTCGGCCGCCCTGTCCCTTCTCACCCGGTACCTGGGGCGACGGTGAGGCCGAGGGCTGTCAACAGCCGACCCGGCTGTTGACCCGGGACCCGGACCCGCGCCTCCCGTCATGCCTCCGCGCGCCCCACCGGTGCCCGAGTGCGCGGCGCTCGCGGCCGACGCGCCGTTCCTGCCGGAGCGCCCCCGCGCCGGTCCGGCGGCGGTTCGCGTCACGTAGCGCTCGCTTCCGGCCGGAAACGGGCCGCCGCCACCGAGCCGCGCCGTCCGCGCCCCGGCCCGCACTAGCCTGCGGTCGACACCCCTCGCCGCCGCCCCGAACCGGGGCCATGCCCGCGGTCCCGCGCCGGCTTCGCCTCCAGGCCCCGGGCGCCCCGCATCCCACCCCCACGCGAGCGCGCACCACCCCGGCGCCCCCTCCCGCACGAGCGCCTCCCAGCGCAATCCCGCGCCCTGTCGCGGACCCGCCCGATCGTCGTCCTTCCGACCGTGAGGGGTTCCTCAGCATGCCGTCTTCCCCGTCGCCCGGGCGGCCCCGTCGCCTTTCCCGTGCCCACCTCCGTCAGGACTTCGCCGCTTCGCTCGTCGTCTTCCTGGTCGCCCTGCCGCTGTGCGTCGGCGTCGCGGTCGCCTCCGGGGTTCCGGCGGAACTCGGGCTGGTCACCGGCATCGTCGGGGGGCTGGTGACCGGTGTGATGCGGGGCAGCAGTCTCCAGGTCTCCGGGCCCGCCGCGGGGCTGACGGTCCTGGTCCTGGAGTCGGTGCGGGCCTTCGGCCTGGCCGGGCTGGGGGTGATCGTGCTGGCCGCCGGGCTGGTCCAGACGGCGCTGGGCCTGCTCCGCTGGGGGCGCTGGTTCCGGGCCATCTCGCTCTCCGTCGTGGAGGGGATGCTGGCGGGCATCGGGCTGGTGATCGTCGCGGGACAGCTGTACGCGGCCGCCGGGGTCGCCGCCCCGGACGGCGGACCCGCCCGCCTGGCCGCGCTGCCGGCGGAGCTGGCCGGGGCCGCCACCGACCCGCGTGCCGTCGCCTCGGTGGCCGTCGCCGCCGGCGCGGTCCTGGTGATCGTCGCCTGGATCCGGCTGCCGGGGCGGGTCGGCGCGCTGCCCGGCGCCCTGGTCGCGGTCCTCCTCGCGGGGCTCGTCACCGCCCTCGCCGGGCTGCCCGTCGCGACGGTCCAAGTGGACGGCGTCCTGGCCGCCGTCCGGCCGCCCGACTCCGCCGCGTTCCTGCTGCTGGCCGAGCCGGCCGTCCTGGGGGCCGTGCTGGCCTTCGCGCTGATCGCCTCCGCCGAGTCGCTGTTCAGCGCGGCGGCCGTGGACCGGCTGCACGACGGGCCGCGCACCGAGTACGACCGCGAACTGGTCGCCCAGGGCGTCGGGAACACCCTCTGCGGCCTGCTCGGCGCACTGCCGCTGACGGCCGTGATCGTCCGCAGTTCGGCCAACGTCCGGGCGGGCGCCCGGACCAGGGCCTCCCGGGTGCTGCACGGCGTGTGGCTGCTGGTCTTCGCCGTGCTGCTGCCGGGTGCGCTCGCTCACGTACCGCTGCCGGCGCTCGCCGGGATCCTGGTCCACGCGGGCTGGAAGCTCATCCCCTTCCGGGGGATCGTCGCCCTGTGGCGCGGTCACCGGGGCGAGGCGGCCGTGCTCGCCGCGACGGCGGCGGCGATCGTGGCGGTCGGCATGCTCGAAGGGGTGCTCGTCGGCCTCGGCCTCGCCGTCGCGAAGGCCGCCTGGGAGGCGTCCCACCTCCGCGTGGACCACACCGACGAACCGCCCCCGGACGGCGCATCGCCCTCGGACGGCGCATCGCCCTCGGACGACGACCGGCCCCCACGCGGCGTACTGCCCCCGCACGGCGAATCGCCCGCGCACGGCGAGCCCTGTCCGTCCCCGCACGACGCACCGTCCCCGTACGGCCTGCCCCGTCCGCCCGCCGTCGGCGTGCTCCGGGTCCGGCTCAGCGGCGGGGCGACCTTCCTCGGGCTGCCGAAGCTCCTCGACGCCCTGGAGGCGCTGCCCCGGGACCGGCCCGTCGAGGTGGATCTGTCGGGGCTGCACCACCTGGACCACGCCTGCCGCGCCGCGATGACCGCGTGGGCCGAACGGCACACCGCCGCCGGGCCTCACCCCGTGCGGCTCCCGCCCTTCCCCGACCCGCACGCGGCGCCGGCCGCCGCGCCCGCGGGCCCGTGAAGGGGTGGCCCGGCGTCAGACCGTGGCGTCCCAGGCGCGGGTCAGTCCGTCCAGCCAGGCCGGCGGGAGTTCGGCCGCGTCCCACTCCTCCCGCAGCTCCGCCGGGTGGGCGGCGAGCCGCTCCAGGACGGCGAGGCTGGTGGGGGAGTGGACCAGGGTGTAGCGGCCGTGGATGGCGATCGCGCTGCCCGGCCCGTACGTGGCGTACAGCCGCTCCAGATGGGTCCGGTGGTCGGCGGCGAAGGAGGTCAGCCGCCCCGGATACGCGGCCCGCTGCCGGGCCCCCATCGTGGCGAGCGCGGACGCGAGCACCTGCTCGGTGACCTCGGGGTCGAGGTCGGACTCCTCGGAGAAGGTGAGGTAGAGCGGCACGACCGCCACCTTGGCCCGCTCGACCTCCATCCGCCCGACCCGCGTCCGCGGGTCCGGCTCCCCCTCGGCGTCCGCCGCGACGGCCTTGCCCAGGGCCCGGTCGGCGAGGCCGGCGAGCCCCTCGGTGACGGCCCGTGAGCCCTCGCGCCAGCCCGCCGCGTACGGCTCGCCGCTCCCCGGCGGGGCCTGCCGGCCGGTGCCGGACAGTTCCTCGTGCGCCACGGCGAGGGCGCCCGCCTCCACGAGGCCGATCAGCTCCTCGGCGTCGCCGGAGTACACCCCCGCCCGTGCGAGGAGCTGGAGCAGCGTCGTCCTCGCGTTGTCGACGCTCGCGGCGTCGAGCTGCAGCCGTTCTTCCCGGGCGGCGGTCATCGGTGGTCCTCCTCCTCGCGGTACCGGCGCGTACGGGTGCGGCGGACGCGCCTTCGAGGACGCGACGATCACGGGCCCGCGCCACGCTCCCCTCGCGGCGGCGCACGTACGGGACCGGTGATCGGGTCCTCAATCGCCGAGGTTTTCAGCTTCCCAGGCCCTCCGTCCAGCCGACTTCCCGGTCCCCTCCGACCAGGCACGCGGTGCCATACGGGCCTCCCGGCCGGTGCCGGCCCCGACTCCCGGCGCCCCCCAGGGAATCCGATACCCCCCACCGGTATCGCGACCTGGCGGTGAGGGGTGTGCCGGTCCCCGGACGGAGACACGAAGTGCCAGCACGACCGGACGGCTTCCCCGGTCCGCCGCCCGGCGGAGCGGGGCCGGGCGGGTCAGGCCGCGGGGCCGCCCCCCGTCGGCGTGCCCGCCGCGCCCGGGGCCGTACGTCCCCGTCCCGCGCGCGCCAGTGCGATCAGGATGCCGGCCGCGATGACGGCGGCGAGGACGTCGTAGCCGGTGCCGAGGCCCGCGGCGGTGGCCACGCCCGCGACCAGCAGCGGGCCGCCCGCGTCGCCGAGTTCGCGGCCCAGTTCGGCCGAGCCCATGGTCTGGCCGAGGCGCTCCTTCGGGGTGGCGGTGGCGAGCGCGGCGAAGCCGAGCGGGGTGATGAGTCCGGTGCCCGCGCCGATCAGGACGGCGGCGAGCAGGATCCCCGGCAGGCCGGGGATCGCGGCGCAGCCGAGCCCGGCGGCGGTGACGAGCAGACCGGTCGTCAGGCCCCGGCCGGTGGTGAGCCGGCCCTCGTCGAGGGCCCGTCCGGCCTTCGGCTGGACGACGGCCGCGGTGAGGGCGAGGACGGAGACGGCGGCGCCGGTGGCGACCGTGCCGTATCCGGCGGCGGCCCCGGAGACCGGCAGGAAGCCGACGCCGACCGACAGCGCGGCGGTCGCCGCGGCGAGCGCGGCCGTCGGCCGCAGGAAGACCGGGTCGGCGAGGCGGCGGGCGAGGTCGAGCACCGTCTGGCGGCGGCGCGGCAGCGGCGGCACGGCCGGCACCGCGAGCAGGGCCCAGACGGCGACGAGCGCGGCCAGCGCGGCCATCACGCCGAACAGCAGCCGCAGTCCGCCGAGCCACATCAGCGCGCCGCCGAGCAGCGGACCGAGGGTGTAGCCGATCGACTTGTGGAAGCCGTACGAGCCGAAGGCGCGCCCGTGCTTGGCCGCCGGGTTGAGCCGGGCGACCAGCGCGGAGGCGGACGGCGAGAAGGCGGAGGCGGCGGCGCCCTGCCCGAGCCGGGCCGCCCACAGCCAGCCGGGGCTGTCGGCGACGACGTACGCGGCGGACGCGGCGGCGAAGCCGATCAGGCCCCCGATCATGACGGGACGGGCGCCGATCCGGTCGGCGAGCGAGCCGAACAGCGGCTTGAGCAGGACCTCGGCCCCGTCGTACAGCGCGAGCAGCGCGCCGAGCATCAGCAGCGAGCCGACGACGTCGTCGGTGTCCCCGCCGAGCACGGCGGCGACGCCGTGGGCGCCGAAGGCGGTGGTGAACCCGGCGGCGTAAAGCGGCCACAACCGCCACGACGGCGGCGTGCCCGGAGTGCCCTTCTCCTCCGTCACCGCTCCTCACCGCCCGGCCGGTGCAGGGCGTCGAAGACCAGTTCCGCGTACCCCTCGCACACGGTGACGCAGTGGGCGAGCCGTTCGCCGGCCGGTCCGGAGAGCGGGGCGCCGAAGACGTCACGGGCCGTCAGGTCGCGGTGCCAGCGCCGCAGCCGCTCCAGGGACTGTTCCTCCTCCTCCAGTTCGGCGAGGGTGAACTTGGCGGTGCGGATCTCCTTGGCGATCTCCTCCTCGAACTTCCCGCAGTCGGCGAGGAACTCCGTCCAGTCCTCCTCCCGCGCGGCGGTGAAGAGCGCGGCGAAACGGTCGGCGTCCTCGGGGCCGCGGCCGGTCGCGTCGAGGCGGATGGCCTCGCCGCCCGCCCGGTCGGTGAGTTCGAGGGCGCGGCTCACCCCGCCCTCGAAGGCGGGGACGTCGGGCACGGCCCAGACGCCCTGACCGAGCGAGAGGGCGCCGACCTTGCGCAGCTCGCGCCAGACGGCGACGCGGTGCCGGGACGGCTCGGACGGCAGCCTGACCACGAGGAGCAGCCAGCGGGCGGTCTGTGCTTTCTCTGTCACGCGGGCGAATGTAGCAGGCGTTACATCCATCCGTGTGCGTCAGGGGCGGGCCCGCGTCACCCGATCCGCACGCCCCACATGAAGGGCATCCCGCTGCGGGCGATCGACTCGTAGCGGACCTGCGCGCCGGGCTTGGGGGAGTGCAGGATCTGTCCGTTGCCCGCGTAGAAGCCGATGTGGCTGAGGTCGGTCCGCATCACGATCAGGTCCCCGGGCCGCAGGTCGGCCGGCCGGTCGATCCGGGTCCCGGCCGACGCCTGCGCCTGCGAGGTGCGGGGGAGCGCGACGTCCGCCTGGCGGAACGCCCACGAGGTCAGCCCCGAGCAGTCGAAGGAGGACGGGCCGCTCGCGCCCCACACGTACGGCAGCCCGACCCGGCTCTTCGCCGCGGCGAAGGCGGTCGCCGCCCGTCCGGAGGCGCTCGGCTCGTTCCCCGGCTCCACCCGCGAGCTGGCCCGGTTCGCCCGCTGCTCCGCTTCGGCGATCCGGGCCCGCTCCTTCGCCGACAGGGTGTTGAGCAGTCGCTGTGCCTCGCGCAGCTTCCCCTGGATCTCGCCCTTGCGCGTGCCCAGCTCCCGCTGGACGGCTCCGAGGTCGCGCAGCCGCTCCGACGCCTCGCCGCGCTGTTGCCGCAGCGTCCGCTGCTCGTCCAGGTACCGCCGGAGCGCCGCCGTCTGCCGGTCGCCGGCCCGGTCGAGGGCCGTGGCGCGCTCCAGGTACGCGTCGGGGTCGGACGAGAGGAAGAGCTGGAGGGCCGGATCGAGGCCGCCCGCGCGGTACTGACCCGCCGCCAGCAGGCCGATCCGGTCGCGGAGTTCGTTGAGCTCGGCCTGCTTGCGCGCCACCCCGTCCTGGAGGAGGCCGACCTGCCGGCGCAGCCCGTCGGCCCGCTCCTTGGCGCCGTTGTACTTCTCCGTCGCCTGCGTCGCCTCCTCGTACAGCCGGTCCACCTGCGCCTGGACGCCCTTCTTGGTGGGGTCGGGCAGCGGGTCGGCCGTCGCCTGCTGGGTGGAGAGGGCGACGGCGGCCGCCGTGGCGGTCACGACACCGGCGTAACGGGGGTGCGGCTGCTTCGGGCGGCGGTGCGACGGCACGGCGGTGCTCCCTCTTCCTCAGGGGGCGGCCGCGGTGCGGCCGCCGGGTGCGAAGGCTCGTGAATACTAAGCAGCTTAGAGGATTAGTAGCAATGTCCGTTCGGGGTGCCGGGGACGGTCCGAGCCTGCCTCCCGGCCGTACGGTCCGAGCTGCTTTTCGGCCGCACGGCCCGAGCTGTCCCCGGCCGCCCCCCGGCCCCGGGACCTCCCCGCCGTGCCCCCGCCCCCCCGTGACGAACGCGTCAAGAGTGGCCGGGGTCGGCGTCAGGACCGCGTCAGGGAGGCGGACGGGGCGCCCCGCACCGGGCAAGGCTGCGAGGACGCGCCCCGCCGAACCGTCGGCGGGGCCGGACCGACCGGAGGACCCCATGCCCCGCACCCCGCTCGCCGACGACCGCGGCCCCGCGCAGCCGGCCCCCGAGCCCACGGACGCGGAACCCGCCGAACCGGCCCCGGTCGGACGCCTCTGCGTGCCCGTCCGGCCGGGAGCCCACGGAGTCACCACCCGCCTCTACCGCACGCCCGTCGGCGCCCGCACGGCCGTCGCGTTCACCAGCCCGGAACGGCTCCGCGCCACCCTCGGCGGCGACCAGCCCTGGATCCCGCTCTCCGAGCCAGCCCTGCGCGCCCTCACCCGCCCCCTCGGCGTCCGCGCCCTGACCGTCGACCCGGTCCTCACCGCCCCCTTCACACCGGCCCCGACCCCGGCCCCGGCCGGGCCCGCCCCCGCCCCCGAAGCCGTCCCCGGGCCCGTCGCCGAGTCCCCGTACCCCGCGCGTCCCCGCCCCGGCACCCCGTGCGCCCGCCGCTTCGACGCGGCCGCGAGGGGGACCGCCGCATGACCGTCACCGAACTGCCCGGCTCGGGCACCGAAGAGCCCCGCGCGGGAACCGGAGCGGACGGCGCCGCGGAGGAGTACTCCGTCTGGCCCGCCACCACCACCGAGGAGCCCGGTGGGCGGGTGCTGATCGCCGGGGTCCCGCTGGACGACATCGCGGACGCCCACGGCACGCCCGTCTACGTCCTCGACGAGGCCGAGATCCGCTACCGCTGCCGCACCTACCGGTCCGCCTTTCCCGACGCCGACGTGCACTACGCGGCCAAGGCGTTCCTCTGCCGCGGTCTCGTCCGGCTCGTCGACGAGGAAGGGCTCGGCCTCGACGTCTGCTCGGCCGGCGAGCTCGAACTCGCCGTCACCGCCGGCTTCCCGCCCGAGCGGATCCTCCTCCACGGCAACGCCAAGTCCCCGGCCGACCTCGACACCGCGCTGCGCCTCGGCGTCGGCCGGATCGTCATCGACAGCGCCTCCGAGATCGCCCGGCTCGCCGCCGCCGTCGGCCCGCGCGGTCACCAGAAGGTCATGCTCCGCGTGACCCCGGGCGTCGGCGCCGGCGGCCACGCCAAGATCCGTACCGGCACCGACGACCAGAAGTTCGGCCTCTCGCTGCGCGACGGGCACGCCCAGCACGCCGTCGCCCGGGTGCTGGGGCAGCCGCAGCTGGAACTGACCGGCCTGCACTGCCACCTCGGCTCCCAGATCACCGGGACCAAGCCCTATCTCACCGCCCTGCGGCGGCTCGTCGGGCTGACGGCCCGGATCCGGGACGCCCACGGCGTGGTCCTGCCGGAGCTCGACCTCGGCGGCGGGCACGGCATCGCCTACCGGCCCGGCGACCCGGTCCTCGACCCGACCGCGCTCGCCCGCCGGCTCCGCGCCGCCCTCGCCGAGAGCTGCGCCGCCGCCCGGCTGCCGGTGCCCCGGCTGCTCGTCGAACCGGGCCGGGCGGTCGTCGGCCCGGCCGGCGTCGCCGTCTACCGGGTCCTCGCCGTCAAGACGACGCCCGGCCGCGCCTTCGTCGCCGTCGACGGCGGCATGAGCGACAACCCCCGCCCCGCCCTCTACGGCGTCCGGTACGCGCCCCGCCTGATCGGCCGCCGCTCCAGTGCCCCGACCGCCCGCACCACCGTCGCCGGGCGCCACTGCGAGGCGGGCGACATCCTCGCCGAGGACGTCGCCCTCCCCGCCGACCTGAGGCCCGGTGACCTGCTCGCGGTGCCCGTGGCCGGCGCGTACCACCTCTCGATGGCCTCCTCGTACAACCTGGTCGGCCGCCCGCCGGTCGTCGCCGTCGGCGACGGCGCCCCCCGGCTGCTGGTCCGGCGCGAGACCCTGGAGGACCTGCGGGCCCGGGACGTCGGGCTGTAGCCGCCCGGGCGCCGTCACACCGCCGTCAGGTCCTCCGCTCCGAAGAGCTCCCGCAGCCAGTACGCGCTCGAATCGTGACTGTCGGCCAGCGGCGTCCCGGGGAACAGCCGGAACCAGGTGCCCGCACGCCCCAGCGCCGCCAGGCGGACCGCCAGGGCCGCGGCCCGTCGCAGCTCCGGGGCGGACGGGCCGAGCCCCGACCACCGCTCCAGATACGCGTCCACCATCGGGGCCACGTGCTCGGGACCGTACCGCTCCCGCACCGCGCGGACGGGGATCAGGAGGCTGCCGAAGGGGTGCGCGACGGAGGCGTCGCCCCAGTCGAAGAAGGTGAAGCGGCCGGGGGCCGGGGCGAGGACCTGCCCGTCGTGCAGGTCGCAGTGGTCGAGCGTGTCCGGCAGGCCGAACGCGTCCAGTTCCGCGCACAGTTCGACGAGCCGCGGCCGCCGCCGCAGCAGCGCGGCCCGCTCGGCGGCGTCGAGGAGGGGGTTGTCGGCCACCAGGGCGTCGAAGGCGTCCGGGAGGTCCCGGGTCCGCGCCCGCGGCACCCCGAGGCCGACGAGCCGGTCCGCGTACGGGACGAGCCGCCGCTGCAGGTCCGCGTACCGCCCCAGCGCCGCCGTCCACGCCTCCGGGCCGGCCGCGCCCTCGTCGAGCAGCCCCCGGAACAGCGGTCCGCCGTCGGGCAGCAGCACCCGGCCCCGCCCGGCGTCCACCGCCAGCGGGGTCATCACGTGCTCGGGCACCCACGCGGCGAGCGCCCCGGCGAGCCCCGCCTCGAAGGCGTTGGACGGGGCGCCGGCCTTCAGCCAGACCGCGTCCCGCCCGCCGTCGCCGGTGCGGAAGCGGATCAGGACGGACCACGGGCGGACCCGCACCTCACGCGCCCCCGTCTCCGCGAGGCCGTGCTCCGCCAGGACCTCCTCGGCCCAGCCGAGCGTCTCCCGCCGCCACCGCCCGTCGTCCCAGGGGGTCGCCGCGTCCGGGAACCGCCCCCGGTCCACCACCGTCTCCACCGCCGCCGTCGCCGGCCCGTCGCTGCTGCGCATCCGGCGATTCCACCACCGGTCCCGCCCCGCGCGCACCGGAATATGCTCGCCCACGGGCCGTCGGGCTCGATCCCGCACCCACCCGACGACAAGCGACGACAAGGAGCGGCGATCCCATGGAGCCCCGGGAGCTGTACAACGTCCGGCCGGTGACCGACGGGCCGGCGCCCTCCCCGCTGACCGAGGAGGAGGAACGCCGCTTCCGCGACGTGCTCTTCGGCGAACTCGGCCACGCGATCTCCGCCCGGGGCCGCGCGAGCTTCCCCGCCCACACCCCCGAGGACCGGCGCCGCCTCCTCGACGTCGCCCGCCGCCTCACCGCGCACTGGGGACAACAGGTCACGGCCGTGCCGGAGGACGAACTCCGCATGTGCCTCCATCTGCCCGGGCACGGCCCCGGACGCCTCGCGCCTCCCTCCTGACCATGGCGCTCCGGCCCGCGGAATGGCACCGTGGGCGCCACCGGCGGCCGGGGCGGGCCCGGCCCGGGACGGCGACGGAAGGGCGGGGCCCAGGATGAGCGGCGCGTTCGGCGGGCGGTACGGCGACTACCAGAACGAGATCTACCTCGCCGGGCTCGGCGGCGTCCTCCCCGCCCTCCCCATGAGCTACGCCGAACTGGAGGCCCGGGCGAGCGCCGCGCTGCCCCCGTCGGTCGTCTCCTACGTGGCGGGCGGCGCCGGCGACGAGTTCACCCAGCGGGCCAACGTGACCGCCTTCGAGCGGTGGGGCCTGGTGCCCCGGATGATGGTCGGGGCCACCACCCGGGACCTCGGCGTCGACCTCTTCGGACTCCGGCTGCCCTCCCCGCTGTTCATGGCGCCCGTCGGCGTCATCGGCCTCTGCGCCCAGGACGGGCACGGCGACCTCGCCACCGCCCGCGCGGCCCGCCGCACCGGCGTGCCCATGGTCGCCTCCACCCTCACCGTGGACCCGATGGAGGACGTCGCCGCCGAGTTCGGCGACACCCCCGGCTTCTTCCAGCTGTACACGCCCACCGACCGGGACCTCGCCGAGAGCCTGGTGCGGCGCGCCGAGGCCGCCGGCTTCCGGGGGATCGTCGTCACCCTCGACACCTGGGTCACCGGCTGGCGCCCGCGCGACCTCGCCGCGAGCAACTTCCCGCAGCTGCGCGGCCACTGCCTCGCCAACTACACCTCCGACCCGGTCTTCCGGGCCCGCCTCGCCAAGGCGCCCGAGGAGGACCCCGGGGCCGCCATCCTCGAATGGGTCGGCGTCTTCGGAAACCCCCTGACCTGGGCCGACCTGCCGTGGCTGCGCTCCCTCACCGACCTGCCGCTGATCCTCAAGGGCCTCTGCCACCCCGAGGACGTGCGCCGCGCCCGCGACGGCGGGGTGGACGCGGTGTACTGCTCCAACCACGGCGGCCGGCAGGCCAACGGCGGCCTTCCCGCCCTCGACGCGCTCCCCGGCGTCGTCGAGGCGGCCGACGGACTGCCCGTGCTCTTCGACTCGGGCGTCCGCACCGGCGCCGACGTCGTGAAGGCGCTCGCCCTCGGCGCCACCGCCGTCGGCGTCGGCCGCCCCTACGCGTACGGCCTGGCGGCCGGCGGCGAGGACGGGATCGTGCACGTCCTGCGCGCGCTCCTCGCCGAGGCCGACCTCCTCATGGCCGTCGACGGCTACCCGACCCTCGCCGACCTGCGCGCGGAGGGCGCCCTGCGGCGCCTCTGAGCGGCCCGGCCCCTCGGGGGGCCTCCGACCCGGCCCGGCTCCTCCGACGGCGTTCTGCCGGACCGGCTCCTCCGGCGGCGGATCAGGTGGCCCGGGAGACGTCCGAGACGAGGTCGCCGACCGTGCCGTCGGGGAGCCGGCGGGCCACGTCCGCCTGGGCGATGATGCCGACCAGCACGGATCCGTCGACCACCGGCACCCGGCGGACCCTGCGGTCGGCCATCAGCTCCAGGACCAGCGCCAGGGAGTCGTCGGCGCCGACCGTGAGGAGTTCGCCCCGGATCAGCTCGCCGGCGGTGCACGCGGCCGGGTCCCGGCCCTCGGCGACCACCCGCACCACGATGTCGCGGTCGGTGAGCATGCCCCGCACGCGGCCGTCGGGGCCGAGGACCGGCAGCGCGCCGACGTCGCGCTCGACCATCCTCCGCGCGGCGTCGACCACGCTCTCCTCGCTCCGGACGCAGGTCACGTCCGGGGTCATGATGTCGCGTGCGGTGGACATGGCGACCCCCTGCCGCGGTTCGTGCCGTCGTGGACCCGTTCACGCGGCGGCTGCCCGCTCCGTCCGGCACCATGCGCCGCGCCGGACACGCGAACGTGATCCCCGGGATCACTCGTTCGAGGCGGTTCCGGTCACTCGGTCGGGTGGTCGGGCCCCGCGCGGCGTTTCACCGGCCCCGGGTCCCACCCGGAGTTCACGATCATGCCGGGGTGACTACGCCCCACCGATCCGCCACCCGCCGCCGGTTCCTCCCGGCCGCCGTGGCCGCGCTCGGCCTGCTGCCGCTGAGCGCCGCCCTCCCCGCCTCCGCCCATCCCGCCGCCGGCGCCCCGGCGTCCACCGCAGCCCTTCCGGCCGCGGGACCCGCCGCCGCGCTCCGGGTGCCGACCCCGGGCGAGGCCCGCACCGACGCCTACCTCGCGTCCGTACGCGACCGGCCCGCCCGGCTCGACGCGTTCTTCCGGATGATGCCCAAGGGCGGGGAGCTCCACAACCACCTCTCCGGAGCCGTCTCCACCGAGTACCTGATCACCCTCGCGGCCGAGGACGGCCTCTGCGTCGACACCGCCACGATGACCGCGGTCGTCCCGCCCTGCGGCCCCGGCACCCGTCCCGCCGCCGACGCGGCGGGGGACCGGGCCTTCCACGACGCGCTCGTCCGCGCCTGGTCCATGGAGGACTTCCCGCCGGACGGCAACGGCCACGACCACTTCTTCGACACCTTCGGAAAGTTCGGCGAGGTGACCTGGCGTCACCGCGGCAAGCTGCTCGCCGAGTTCGCCGACGACGTCGCCGCGCAGAACCAGTCGTACCTGGAGACGATGGTCAGCCCGGCCTCGTGGAGCGCCAACAAGCTCGCCGACAGCGTCGGATGGGACCCGGACCTCGCCGCGCTGTACAAGAAGCTCACGGCCGACGGCCGGTTGGACGCCCTCGTCGACGAGGCGGTGAAGGAGGCCGACGACGGCGACGCCGAGTTCCGGAAGGCGGCGGGCTGCGGCACCGAGCGCGAGCGGCCCGCCTGCGGGCTCACCGTCCGCTGGATCTCCCAGGTCTCCCGCGGCAGCACGCCCGTCCGGGTCTTCACCCAGATGGCGCTCGGCATGCGGCTGGCCGAGCGCGACGAGCGCTTCGTCGCCGTCAACCTGGTCCAGCCGGAGGACTGGGACAGCTCCCTCGCGAACTACAGCCTCCAGATGCGGATGCTGGCCCACCTGCGCGGGATCCACCCCGAGGCGCACGTGACCCTGCACGCCGGCGAGCTGTGGCCCGGCCTGGTCAAGCCCGAGGACCTGACCTTCCACATCGCCGAGGCCGTCGACGTCGCCCGCACCGAGCGCGTCGGGCACGGCGTGGACCTGGTCCACGAGACCGACTGGCGGTCCACCGCCCGCACCATGGCCGCCCGGGAGGTCGCCGTCGAGGTGCCCTTCACCAGCAACGCCCAGATCCTCGGCGTGCGCGGCGCCGAGCACCCCTTCGAGACGTACCGCGCCTACGGCGTGCCGGTGGTGCTCGCCACCGACGACCCCGGGGTGTCCCGGATCGACATCAGCCACGAGTACGCGTACGCGTCCCGCACCTACGGCCTGTCGTACCCGGAGCTGAAGGACCTCGCCCGCGCCTCCCTGGAGTACGCCTTCGTCCCGGGCGCGAGCCTGTGGCGCGGCAACCCGACGGCCGAGGGCTACCGCACCGTCCCCGCCTGCCGAGGCGAGCGCCCCGGCACCCCGGTCCGCTCCTCGGCCTGCCGCCGGCTCGTCGAGGGCAGCCCGAAGGCCGCCCTCGAATGGCGTCAGGAGGCCGCCTTCGCCGCCTTCGAGACGGCCCACGCGACCCCGGTCCGCTGACCCTGTCCACCCTCCGCGCGCCCGGCCCCCGCACTCCGCGGGCGCCGGGCGCGCCGCCGCGGAGCCCGTACCGCCCGACGGAGCCCCGTAACCATCAATCGCTACAAAAGGGGCGTAAGGGGTGATCACCGGCTAGAGTCTGAGCGGCCCGACGCTCCTCTTCGCGCCAGACCGGGGCGCGTGCGCACCGGGGAGGTACGCCATGACCGCAGCGGAACCCAGCGCCGAGGCCGCCCCCGACGGCGCTCCGCCGTCGGTCAAGCTCAGTCTCCTCACGCTCACCGCCATGGTCGTCGGCTCCATGGTCGGCGCGGGGGTCTTCTCCCTGCCCCGGCGCTTCGCCCAGGAGACCGGCGTCGCCGGAGCGCTCATCGCCTGGGCCGTCGCCGGCACCGGCATGCTCATGCTCGCCTTCGTCTTCCAGACGCTCGCCGTGCGCCGCCCCGACCTGGACGCCGGCGTGTACGCGTACGCCAAGGCCGGCTTCGGCGAGTACCTCGGCTTCTTCTCGGCCTTCGGCTACTGGGCCAGCGCCTGCGTCGGCAACGTCACCTACTGGGTCCTCATCATGTCGACGATCGGGGCCGTGGCCCCCGCCCTCGGCGACGGCGACTCCGCCCTCGCGATCGTCCTCTCCTCGCTCGGCCTCTGGGGCTTCTTCCTGCTGATCCGGCGCGGCGTCAAGGAGGCGGCGGCCATCAACCGGATCGTCACGGTCGCCAAGGTCGTGCCCATCCTGGTCTTCGTCCTCCTGGCGCTGTTCTGCTTCAAGCCCGCCGTCTTCGCCGAGAACTTCGGCGGCGCCGACTACGCGGGCTCCCTCTTCCAGCAGGTCCGCGGCACCATGCTCGCCACCGTCTTCGTCTTCCTCGGCGTGGAGGGCGCCAGCGTCTACTCCCGGCACGCCCGGCGCCGCGAGGACGTCGGCCGCGCCACCGTCCTGGGCTTCCTCAGCGTCTTCGCCGTCTTCGCCTCGGTCACCATCGTGTCCTACGGCATCCTGCCCATGAGCGAGATCGCCGAGCTGCGCCAGCCCTCCATGGCCGGCGTCCTGGAGGCCGCCGTCGGCACCTGGGGCAAGGTCTTCGTCAGCGTCGGCCTGATCGTCTCCGTCCTCGGCGCCTACCTCGCCTGGACCCTGATGGCCGCCGAAGTCCTCTTCGTCGCCGCCGAGGACGACGACATGCCCCGCTTCCTCGGCCGCACCACGGCGAACGACGTGCCCGCCCCCGCGCTGCTCCTGACCACCGCGCTGAGCCAGGTCGTGCTCGTCGTCACCGCCTTCTCCGACGACGCCTTCAACTTCGCCCTCGACCTGACCAGCGCCCTCAGCCTCATCCCCTTCCTGCTGGCCGCCGGCTTCGCCCTCAAGATCGCCCTGCGCCCCCGGGAGAACCGGGTGGCCGGGACGGGCACCCGCCGCGAACTCGTCGTCGCCGCCGTCGCCACCCTCTACACGGCCTTCCTGCTCTACGCGGCCGGACTCAAGTTCGTCCTCGTCTCCCTCATCCTCTACGCCCCCGCCACCCTGCTCTTCGTCAAGGCCCGCCGGGAGCAGGGCCGGCGCCTCTTCTCCCCCCGCGAGGCGGTCGTCTGCGCCGTCTCCGTGGCCGGTGCCGTGGTCGGCGTCATCGCCCTCGGCGCCGGCTGGATCGAGCTGTGAACCCCTCCCGGAAAGGCCGGCGATGAACCCCGAAACGCCCGCAGCCGCCCGTCCCCTCGGCGTCCACTCCGAGGTCGGCAGGCTCCGCAAGGTCCTCGTCTGCTCACCGGGCCTCGCCCACCGCCGGCTGACCCCGACCAACTCCGACGACCTGCTCTTCGACGACGTCATGTGGGTGGAGAACGCCCAGCGCGACCACGCCGACTTCGTCAACAAGATGGTCCAGCGCGGGGTCGAGGTCGTCGAGCTGCACAACCTGCTGACCGAGACCATGGCCCTCCCCGAAGCCAGGGCGTGGCTCCTCGACCGCAAGATCATCGCCAACGAGGTCGGCCTCGGGCTCATCGACGAGACCCGCGCCTTCCTCGACTCCCTCGCCCCGCGCGAACTGACCGAGTACCTGATCGGCGGCCTGTCCACCGCCGACCTGCCCCCGGACGTCCGCTCCGGCTACGCCGCCCTGGCCCGCGAGGGCGTCGGCGCCCGCGAGTACCTGATGCCGCCGCTGCCCAACACCCTGTACACCCGCGACACCACCTGCTGGCTGTACGGCGGCGTCACGCTCAACCCGCTCTACTGGCCCGCGCGGCACGGCGAGACGCTGCTCATGAAGGCGGTCTACACCCACCATCCCGACTTCAGGGACGCCACCGTCTGGTGGGGGGACCCCGAGCGGGACTGGGGCCAGGCCACCTTCGAGGGCGGCGACATCATGCCGGTCGGCAACGGCGTCGTCCTCATGGGCATGAGCGAGCGCACCTCGCGGCAGGCCGTCACCCAGGTCGCCCGCGCCCTCTTCGACCAGGGGGCCGCCGAGCACGTCGTCGTCGCGGGCATGCCCAGGCTGCGCTCCGCCATGCACCTCGACACGGTCTTCACCTTCGCCGACCGCGACGTCGTCACGCTCTACCCGAGGATCGTGGACGCCGTGCACAGCTTCTCGCTGCGCCCCTCGGACCGGGCCCCGGGCGTCGAGATCACCGACGAGGGCGACACGCCCTTCACGGACGTCGTAGCCAAGGCGCTGGGCCTGCCGGGCCTGCGGGTCATCGAGACCGGGGGCGACGTCTACGCCTCCGAGCGCCAGCAGTGGGACAGCGGCAACAACGCCGTCGCCCTGGAGCCGGGCGTGGTCGTCACCTACGACCGCAACACCCAGACCAACACGCTGCTGCGGAAGGCGGGCATCGAGGTGATCACCATCGTCGGCGCGGAACTGGGCCGCGGACGAGGCGGCGGCCACTGCATGACCTGCCCCCTCGTCCGCGACCCGGTGGACTTCTGAACCCTTACGCGTACGTCTCGAACTCGGCGACGCGCGGGGTGCCGGTGGCGCCCGTGATCTCGAAGGTGACCTTGCTCAGCGCGGTCGCCGGGAAGGTGACCGTGCCGGCCGCGCCGCCGGTGGCGAGGACGGCTCCGGTGTCGCCGTTCAGGAGGCGCCAGCCGGTGACGGTGCCCGCCCCGGCGGCCTCGCGGACGCGGACCGACGAGATCGTCGTCGGGGAGCCCCACTTGACCGAGACCGAGCCGGTCGTGCCGGCGGGCGACCAGTAGGTGGAGAGGTTGCCGTCACGGACGTTGCCGTAGCTCGTGCCGTCGGCCTTGCTGGAGCCGTCCGAACCGGCGCCGATGCTGAGGTTGGTGCCCGACGGCGGGGCGGTGGTGGCCGTGGCCGTCGGCGTGGGCGTCGGGCTGGCCGTGGCCGTCGGGGTCGGGGACGCGGTCGCGGTGGGCGTCGGGCTCGGCGACTGCGGGGTGCAGGAGCCGTCCGAGACCAGCAGGCCCTTGCCCGCGCCGGCCGTCCGCGCGACCACGTCCGGGACGCAGGAGGCGCTGTCCAGGGTGTAGGCGTACGGCACCGACACGGTGGCGTTGGAGGTCGGGTTCGGGCCGGCGGGGTTGTAGTCGGTGCCCTTGGGGGACCAGGTCACGTTGTCGAAGACGTTGCCGGCGACCTGCCAGTAGCCGGCCGCGTCCGTGTAGAAGGTGCCGAGGACGTCCTTGGAGTCCTCGAAGTAGTTGTTCTCCACCTTGGCGTGGGCGCCGGCGCGGGAGTTGATGCCCGACTCGTTCAGCTGCCGGTAGTGGTTGTCGTACATGTGGGCGGTGCCGCCGCGCAGCAGCGGGGCGCGCGAGTCGATGTTCTCGTACAGGTTGTGGTGGTAGGTGATGAAGCCGTTGCTCAGTTCGGTCTCGCTGGAGCCGACCAGGCCGCCGCGGCCGGAGTTGCGCAGCACGCTGTAGGAGAGCGTCACGTACTGCGTGTTGTCCTTCATGTCGAACAGGCCGTCGAAGCCCTCGGACTCGCCGCCGGACGCCTCCAGGGTGCTGTGGTCCACCCAGACGTTGCGGACGTCGCTCTCCATGCCGATGGCGTCGCCGCCGTTGGAGGTGGGCGAGCCGGACTTCTTGACGTTCTTGACGGTGACGTTCTGGATGATGATGTTGCTCGACTCGCGGATGTGGATGCCGACCTGGTCGAAGACCGCGCCCGCGCCGACGCCGACGAGCGTCACGTTGCTGATCTGCTTGAGCTCGATGACCCCGGCTGCGGTGTTGCAGCTGGTCCCGGACACCTTGGCGGTGTTGGCGTGGTTGATCGTGCCCTCGACCTGGATGGTGATCGGGGTGCTGCTGGAGGCGCGCCCGCAGAGGGCCGCGTGGATCTGGGTGCCGGTGGTCGCCCGGACGGTCTGGCCGCCCGCGCCGCCGGTGGTGCCGCCGTTCTGGCTCGCGTAGCCGGTGGCGCCGGCGGCCACCGCGGCCGATGCCTCCGGGATGGTCAGGATCACGCCGGTGGCGGCCGCGACCGCCAGGGCGGCCAGGGCCGCCTGGAGTCGCGTGGAGGGGGAGCGTCGTCCCATGCTCGCCTGCCCTTTCGTTGGCGTCCGCGCCGGCGGCGTGCCGGCGCGTGACGTGTCGTCGTGAGTCCCGTCCCTGGGCCGAAGCGCTAGAAAGCGCTTTCTGGCGGGTGACGATAGGCGGGCGATCGCGTACCTGACAAGACTTCGGACGTGGCTGGAATCCATGGACCCGCGGCAGGTGCGGGAGCGCTCCCACGGATTGCCCCTTCCTGAGGCATGTGTGCCCGGGGGCGAGGGGGAGGCCGGATGGCGGATGGTGACGACTGGCGACCAGCACCAGCCGGCGACCGGACACCGGCCATCGTCGACCGCCCGACCGTCGACCACCGACCACCGACCACCGACCACCGACCACCGACCACCGACCACCGACCGTCGACCACCGACCACCGACCACCGACCACCGACCACCGACCACCGGCCGGTCCGCCCACCGGGGCGGACCGGCCGGAAGGATCACCGGTGCCGCAGCGCCGCCCGGGCCGGGAGCGCGGTGGAGACGAGCCCCAGGGCCACGACTCCCGCGGCGAGGGAGCCGTACAGCAGCGGCGGGACGTGGGGCGCCTCGCCGGTGAGGCCGTTCGTCATCGGCACCAGGGTCGCCAGCGCGATCGCCGAGCCCAGCACCAGGCCGCCGACGGCGACCAGCAGGGCCTCCAGGCGGATCATGCGCAGCACCTGACGGCGGGTGGTGCCGATCAGCCGCAGGGTGCCCAGCTCGCGGCGCCGGTGGAGGACGGTCATCACCAGCGTGTTGGCGGCGGCGACGGCCGCGAAGCCGCCGAGGACCGCGGCCATCGTGCGGTTCGCCCAGGCGCTCAGCTCGCGCTCCGGAGCGTGCGCGGCCGCGGCGCCGTCGGGGCCCGTGACCGCGCCCAGCGCGGCCAGGCCCTCGGCCGTACCGCCCCGGACCAGCAGCTCGGTCGGGTACGGAGAGGTCACCCGGCCCGTCAGGTCGGACTGCGGCAGCGTCACCTCCGCGACGCCGAGGCCCCGCGCGTACGTCGCCACGACCAGCGGCTTCGCCTCGCCGCCGTCCGGCATCCGCAGGGTCAGCCGCTCGCCCGTCCGCACGCCGGCCGAGTCGGCGAGCCGCTGGTCCACGGCCACCGTGCCGGGCCGCAGGTCCGCGAGCGCGCCCGTCCGCACGCCGAGGTCCTGCACCGGTGACGGATCGGCGGAGACGGCCTGTGCGGAGGCCGGGGCGAACTGGACGTCGGACGGGACGAGGACGGAGGTCCGCAGCACCGTCACGGCGGCCCTCACGCCCGGCTCCCGGGCCGCGCGCTCCGCCGCGTCGCCCGGCAGGCCGGCCGGGTCCGCCACGACGTGGTCCGCGGTCACCGCCGCCCGCCGCTGGTGCTCGGCGGCCCGGTCCGTGCTCGTGTGCAGGAAGAGCAGGGTGGAGACGAAGGCGGTCGCCAGCACGATCGGGGTGATCGCGGAGGCCAGCCGCCGGGCGTTCGTGCGGGAGTTGGCGGCGGCCAGGTGACCGGAGGCGCCCGAGCGCCCCAGCACCGTCCCCGCGAGCCCCGCGCAGACCCGGGCCACGACCGGCCCGAGCAGGGCGACCGCCAGCATGTACAGCATCACGACGCCGAGGGCCGTGTTCGCCGCGGCGTCGCCGGACAGCCCCGCCGACACCCCCGCGAAGACCGTGCCGCCGACCAGCGCGGCGATCCCCAGCGGGGTCCGCACCCGACCCACCGCGGCCCGCTCCACCTGGGCCTCGGCCAGGGCCCGGCCCGGCTCGGTCCGCGAGGGCCGGCGCGCCGCGAGCAGCCCGCCCAGCAGCGCGGTCACCACCACGGCGGCCACCGCCACCCCGTACGGCAGCACGCCCCGGTCCAGGGCGAGGCCCTCCGGCACCGCCCCCTTCGCCCGCAGCTGCCCGAACCACCAGACGGCCAGGGCCGTCCCGGGCAGGCAGCCGAGCACCCCGGCGAGCGGGGCCACCAGCAGCGCCTCGGTCGCGATCGACCGCCTCAGCTGCCGGGGCGTCGCCCCGATCGCCCGGAGCAGCGCGAACTCACGGCTCCGCTGCCCCACCGACAGCGCGACCGTCCCCGCCGCCGTGAAGACCGCGACCATCGTCGCGACGCCGCCGAACGACCCGCCCAGCCCCATCAGGAGCTCCCGCGCGGCCGGCACCGCCGTGCCCTCCGCGAGGGCCCGGTCGTCCCCGGTGAGCACCCGCGCGCGACCGTCGAGCGCGGCCGCCACCCGGTCCGCGACCGCGCCCGCGTCCGCGCCCTCCCGGGGGAGGACGGCGATGGCGTCGGCCTTCCCCGGGTGACCGGAGACGGCGAGCGCCCCTGCGTCCGAGAACCACACCCCGGGGGTCCCGGACGTCCCGGACACGGTGAACTCCCGCTCCCCGCCCGGTGTGCGCAGCACGACCCGCTCGCCCACACCGACGCCGGAGCCGTCGGCCGGGCCCGCACCCGCGTGCGTACCCGTCCCGATCACAGCCTCGCCGGCCCCCGGGGCGCGCCCGGAGGTCAGGCCGGCGCCGGTGAAGGACGTCGAGCCCCAGCCGGAGGCGGTGAGCGGCGATGAGGCGCCGCCGCCGGGCGTGAGGATCCGCACCGGGAAGGCGACGTCGGCGACCGCCCGGGCCACGCCCGGGACCCCCGCCGCCTTCCCGGCCAGAGCGGCGTCCAGCCGCGCCCGGTCCGGCACCGGGGAGGAGGCCTCGTCGCGCTCGTCGCCCAGGTCCACCGTCATGTGGACCTCCTGGTCGGCGGCCGCGACCACGGGCACGCCCGCGTACCGCGCGGCCGGCAGGGAGGCGGTCGCACCGGTCTGGAGGAGGAGTCCGCAGCCGGAGACGACGGCGGCCGCGAGGAGCAGCGCGACGAAGGTGCCGACGAAGGAGGACGGCTTGAACCGCACGGCCGCGCGGGCGAGCCCGTTCGGCCGGAAGGACCGGCGGGCGGGTGCGGGGGCGGGGTGGGTGCGGAAGGACATCAGCGCGCCACCGCCGTGCCGGCCGCACCGGCGAACCCGGCGGGGGCCGCCGGGGCCGTGAGCGCCGCCATCCGGGCCGCGATCCGGTCCGGAGCCGACCGGTCCAGGGTGTCGGCGATCGACCCGTCCGCGAGGAACAGGACCCGGTCCGCCCAGGCCGCCGCGACCGGGTCGTGGGTGACCATGACGACCGTCGCGCCCAGCGTGTCCACCGCGTCGCGGAGCAGCGCGAGCACCTCGGCCGCCGTCGTCGTGTCGAGCGCGCCGGTCGGCTCGTCGGCGAAGACGACGTCGGGCCGGGTGACGAGCGCTGGCCGCCGGACAGCTCCGAGGGCCGGCGCCCGGCCTTGCCGTCGAGGCCGACCCGGGCCAGCAGGTCGGCGGCCCGCCGCCGGTCGGGCCGCTGCCCGGCCAGCCGCATCGGCAGCAGCACGTTCTGCTCGACGGTGAGCGAGGGGAGCAGGTTGAACGCCTGGAAGACGAAGCCGAGCCGGCTGCGGCGCAGCTCGGTCAGCCGGTTCTCGCTCAGCCCGGTGATCTCGGTGCCGCCGAGCCGGACCGAGCCCGAGGTCGGCCGGTCGAGCCCCGCCGCGCACTGGAGGAAGGTCGACTTGCCCGATCCGGACGGCCCCATCACGGCCGTGAAGCTGCCGTGCGGGAGGGCCAGGTCGAGCCCCCGCAGCGCATGGACGGCGGAGCCGCCCCGGCCGTACTGGCGCCGCACGCCGCCGAGCTCCACGGCGTACCCCGACGGGTGCCCGACCGGGTGTCCGACCGGGTGCCCGACCGGGTGTCCGGCGGGGCGCCAGGGCGGCGCCGGATGGGCGTCCGCCGGCCGTCCGTGGTCGTGGTCGCGTCGCGTGCCGCCGCGTCGCAGGCGCATGGTGTCTCCGCTCTCGTACCTGGGTGGTTCCCTTCGAACCTACGGAAACGGGCAGGTCAGGGACCATGACGGCGGCAGGTGGATCATTACGGGGGTTTTCCCCACCCCCGGCCCACCAGGTGACCGCCGGACCCGGCGCGCGACCTGACGACCCGCCGGAAACCGGTGGGTGGCGGGCGGTCCGCCGTGATAGGCACTACCTGCACGGGGGAGGTGCGGGCCGGTCACGGGCGCGCACGCGCGCATGGAGGTCCGGCGGGCGGGAGCGGCCGGACGTCGCGGCTCACCGCCCCCGTTCGACCGGCACCATCGAACGGAACAACGGGAGACAGCGCATGCGCGTGAAAGCCTTCGACCACCTCGTCCTCAACGTCACCGACGTCGAGCGGTCCCTCGCCTTCTACACCGGTCCCCTCGGCCTCGCGCCGGAGCGGGTGGAGGAGTGGCGGGCCGGAAAGGTGCCGTTCCCGTCCGTGCGCATCGACGAGGGCAGCGTCATCGACCTCTTCTCCCGCCCCCGCGGCGAGTCCAACGTGGACCACATCTGTCTCGTCGTCGACCCGCTCGACTGGCAGGAGGTCATAGGCTCCGGCGCCTTCGACGTCGTCGAGGGGCCCGTCCCGCGCTGGGGCGCCCGCGGCTCCGCGCAGTCCGTCTACGTGAAGGACCCGGACGGCAACACCGTCGAGCTCCGCTGGTACCCCCAGGACGTCCCCGCCGAGGACGCCTAGCCCTCCCGCGCCCGTGGCCGGCCGCGTACGGCCTCCGGCTCCGGGGCCGCACCCGGCCGCGGGCCCCGGAGCCGTACGCGTCCCCGGCCCCGCGTGTCCGCCCCGGGAAGCTGACAGGCTGCGGGGATGAGCGACGAAGAGACCTGGACCACCGTCACCCGCCTCCACGACTGGCTCACCGCCCATCAGGCGGTACCGCCGGGGCAGGAGGTCCTGCTGCGGGTCCTCAAGCTCTCCGAGGAGGTCGGGGAGGCGGCGCAGGCGGTGATCGGGGCCACCGGGCAGAACCCCCGCAAGGGCACCAGCCACAGCTGGGAGGACGTCCAGGCCGAACTCTGCGACGTCGTCATCACCGCGATGGTCGCCCTGCGCACCCTCACCCCGGACGCGCCCGAGGTCTTCGCCGGCCACCTGCGCCGGGTGGCGGCCCGCTCGCTGCCGGGCGAAGAGCCCGAGGTTCCCTAGCCGACGGAGGCGGAGGCGGGCTCGGGGGTGCTGTCCGGGGCGTCCGCGGGGGCCGGGACGGCTGCCGGAGCGGCGCCGAGGCGGGCGCGCAGGGCGGCGCCCTCGGGGTCGAGTCCGGTGAGTTCGACGGTCTTGCCGTGCCGGGCGTACGCCGCCGCGACGGAGTCCAGCGCGGCGACGGCGGTCGCGTCGGAGACCCGTGCGGCGGACAGGTCGATCACCACCCGGTCCGGGTCACCGGCGGGATCGAAGCGGTCGGCGAAGGCTTCCGCCGAGGCGAAGAACAGCTCGCCCGAGACCCGGTGGACGACCGTCGTGCCGTCGGGGTCGGTGACCGAGGTGACGACCGTCCGCCGGGCGACCCGCCGGGTGAAGACGAGGGTCGCGGTGAGGGAGCCGATGATCACGCCGAGGGCGAGGTTGTGGGAGACCAGGACGCACGCCAGCGTGACCAGCATGACGACGGTCTCCCCGACGGGGGCCCGCCGCAGGGTGCGCGGGGCGACCGACTCCCAGTCGAAGGCGGCCACCGACACGATGACCATGACCGCCACCAGCGCGGCCATCGGGATCCGAGAGACCACCGGCCCGAGGGCCACGCACAGGCCCATCAGGAACGCGCCCGACAGGAAGGTGGAGAGCCGGGTCCTGGCGCCCGCCACCTTCACGTTCATCATCGTCTGGCCGATCACCGCGCAGCCGCCCATCCCGCCGAACAGGCCGGTGACGACGTTCGCGACGCCCTGCCCGACCGACTCGCGGGTCTTGCTCGACGGCGTGTCCGTGAGCTCGTCGACGAGCTTCGCCGTGAGCAGCGACTCCACCAGGCCGACGAGGGCGACGGCGAAGGCGTACGGGGCGATGGTGGTCAGCGTGCCGATCGTGAACGGCACGTCGGGCAGGCCCGGCACCGGCAGCGCCGACGGCAGCGCGCCCCGGTCGCCGACGGTCGGCACGGCGATCCCGGCCGCCACCGTGACCAGGGTCAGGACGGCGATCGTGACGAGCGGGGCGGGCACCAGGGTCGTCACCCGGGGGAAGAGCACGAGCAGGACGATCCCGGCCGCGATCAGCCCGTAGACGGCCATGGGCACGTTCCGGGTCTCGGGCAGCTGGGCGAGGAAGACCAGCGCGGCGAGCGAGTTCACCGAGCCGACCAGGACCGGCCGCGGCACGAACCGCATCAGCTTGGCCACGCCCACGAGCCCCAGCACGATCTGGAAGACGCCGGCGAGGATGACCGTGGCGATCAGGAACTGCACGCCGTGCTCGCGGTTGACCGGCGCGATGACGAGCGCCACGGCCCCGGTGGCGGCGGAGATCATCGCCCGCCGGCCGCCGACGATCGCCGTGGTCACGGCCATCGTGAAGGAGGCGAAGAGTCCGAGCGCCGGATCGACGCCGGCGATCACGGAGAAGGCGATGGCCTCGGGGATCAGCGCCAGGGCGACGACGAGCCCCGCCAGCACCTCGGTCCGCCACACCCGGGGGTCACGCAGCCAGTCGGGCTTCAGGGCACGGAGCCGGGAGGCGGCCGGAGCGGGGCGGGCGGGGGCGGGGACGGCGGGGGAAGGCAAGGAAGAGCGACCTGTCGTACGAAGGAGGGCGGCCACCCGGGCGTGGGCCCGGCGGTCGGGGGCGACCCACCGACTTTACCCGCCGGCTCACCGCCCGCCCGTTCGGCAGCTCGCCCGTTCGATCCGGGCGTCTTCCGCCGCGAGGTGCGCGCGGTCCGGCCGGGGCCGTGTCCGGGCGGCCGCGCCGGGCGGGTCGCGCACCTCCGCGCGGCCGGGCCCGTCACGTGCCGCCGGAGGGCTCGGACCGGGCGCGGCCGGTGGTCAGCTCGGTCGTACCGGGTGCTTGCTCAGGACGGACACGCGGTTGAAGGCGTTGATGGCGATGGCCACCCAGACGACGGCGGAGAGCTCGGCGTCGTCCAGGACCTCGCGGGCCTCGGCGTAGGCCCGCTCCTGCGCGTCGGCCTCGGCCGGGTGGGTGGTGGCCTCGGCCAGGGCCAGCGCGGCCCGCTCGCGCGGGGTGAAGAGCGCGGTGTCCCGCCAGGCGGCGAGCACTCCCAGCCGACGGGGGGTCTCGCCGGCGGCGAGCGCGGCGCGGGTGTGGGTGTCGAGGCAGTAGGCGCAGCCGTTGAGCTGCGACACCCGCAGGTTCACCAGCTCGACCAGGATCCGGTCGAGCCCCGCGGCGTCGGCGGCGGTCCGGACCGTCTGCGCGGCCCGGACGAAGGCCCGGTAGGCGTCCGGGGTCTGCTTGTCCAGGTAGATCCGCTGCCCGGCCGATGCCGCCACGACGTCGCTCACTGTCCGCTCCTTCGCCGGTCCCGCGCGTGCGGCGGGGCCTGGGCCTCATCTTCCCCCGAACAGTAGTTGAAAATCAAACTAAAGGTTGCCGCCTCCTTCCCCGTGCGGGAGTCCGCCGCCCGCGAGGGGCGGCGGACTCCGATGACGAGGGTGCGCGGATCACCAGCGGTACCACCGCGAACCCGAGCTGCGGAACAGGAAGCCCAGCGCCCACAGGATCAGCACCGCCAGAGCGATGTACCAGAGGGCCTCGACGGCGAAGCCGGTGCCGAACAGCACCAGGATCAGCAGGAGGACGAGCAGAAGAGGGACCATGACGAAGCCTTTCGCGTATCGGGGGGGGCTCAGCGCGGCGGCATCGGCTGCCGCTCGGGCGGAGGATCCGGGGGATCCGGGGGATCGGAGGGATCGGCCGGGGGCGGGGAGACGGGCGGTACGGGGCCCGGCGCCGGGTTCCGCGGCCGGCCCGCGTCGCCCGGCCGGAGGCGGCCGCGCCAGGCGCCGGTCGCCGCGTGTCGGTCCTCGACGAAGTCCTTGAACCGCCGGAGGTCGCCCGAGACCCGGCTCGACACGATGCCCAGCGCCGCCGCCGCCCGCTCCGTCATCCCCTCGGGCTCGACCTCCATCGCCAGCCGCACGCGCGTGTGGCCGGCGTCGATCGCCTCGAAGGTGACGACGCCCCGGTGCCGGACCCCGCCGCTCAGGGTCCGCCAGGCGATCCGCTGGTCCGGCAGCTGGTCGACGATCTCGGCGTCGAAGTCCCGCCGCACCCCCGCGATCCCCGTCCGCCAGCGCAGGTGACGCGCGTCGGTCTGCTCCACCGCCACCACGCCGTGCATGAAGCGGGGGAACTCCTCGAACTGCGTCCACTGGTCGTACACCCGCCGCAGCGGCGCGTCGACCCTGATCGTGCCGTGCACCACCGCCCTCACCTCCTCGGACGCCCGAGCGGAACCGGCGTCACACCCCCGCGCATGCCCTGCACCGCCCGCCCCACTCGCGAAACCGCGAACCGAGCCCTCGGCGGGTGCCGTCGAGCGGGGAGCGCCGCGGGTGCCGGCCGCGGCCGGGACGCCGAGGACGGTCACGGCGGACGGGTACGCGCCGGTTCGACACTTGTCGGCGGGCCGCCGGTCGCGGAGGATCTTCCTTGTTCGACCAGGTGGGGATACGAGGGGAAGGGTTCGAGCGGGATGACGACGCTGAACAAGGGGGGCAACGGCTTCGTGCCCTCGGTGCCGTTGCGGATCGTCGTGCGGGGGCGGGGGGTGGACGCGATGGCGCTCCTCCTGACCGAACGGGGGCTCGTCCGGGGCGACGCCGACGTGGTCTTCCACGGGCAGCCCGCGCACCCGAACGGTGCCGTACGGCTCCTCCGGGCCGAGGACGGCACCGACTGGCTGGAGCTCGGGCTGCCGACCCTCGAACCGGACGTCGCCCGGGTCCTGGTCGTCGGCTCCACGGACCGCGGCGCCCTGCGCGACGTGCCCGGACTCGGCGTGGCCGCCTTCGCGCCCGACGGCACCCCGGTCGCCGACTACGAGGTGGCCGAGGCGGCGGGGGAGACCGCGATGGTCCTCGCCGAGCTCTACCGGCGGGCCGGCGGCTGGAAGTTCCGGGCCGTCGGACAGGGCTGGGCCGACGGTCTGGAGGGCCTCGCCACCGACCACGGCGTCCACGTGGCCGACGCGGAGCCGCAGGCTCCCGCGCCGACGCCGCCCGTCTTCTCGGCGCCCGCACCGACGCCGCCCGTCTTCTCGGCGCCCGCACCGACGCCGCCCGCCTTCGGGGCCCCCGCGCCCGCCCCGGCGCCCCCCGCTTTCCCGGCGCCCGCCCCGGCCTTCGCGCCGCCGTCCGCGCCCGTGGCACCCGCGGCCCCCGCCCCGCCGCCCGCGCCCGTACCGCAGCAGTACCCCGCCCCCACCCCCGCCGCGCCCGCACCCGCGCCCGTGGCGGCCGGCCAGGACGAGGCGTGGGCGTACGGCCCGGTGTTCGCGCCGTACACGGAGACGGGGCGCGACAACGAGGTCATCACGGTGGAGGGGCTGCCGCCGGGGCCCGTCGTCGTGCAGCTGGAGGTGCCGGAGGCGGGGTACACCGGTCTCACGCTCCTCGACCGGCGCAACAAGGAGGGGGACAACCTCGTCAACAGCACCGAGGACCACTACTTCGGCCGGGTCCTCGCCACCGTCCCCTCCCACGGCACCCTGCGGTTCCGCCTGGAGGCCGAGGGGCACTGGAGGGTGGAGGTCTCACCGCTCGCGAGTGCCCGGCGGCTGACCGAGGAGGAGGCGCAGTTCCAGGGGCCGGACGTGCTGCTGCACACCGGCGGGGTCGCCGATCTGGCGATCCACTACCGGGGCGACGACAACCTCATCGTCAACGTGTTCGAGCTGACCGGCCACGACGACCACACCGTCCTGCCGGACGACGAGAACGTCGTCAACGAGATCGGCAAGCGGCGCGAGACCGTGCCGCTCACCGAAGGACCCCTCGTCGTCCAGTTCGAGATGGCGGACGGGCCGTGGCGGGCCCGGCTCAAGCGCGTCCAGCCGCGCACCCGCTCGCTGTTCGAGGGCGGTGTGCCGGTGAACCCCTGGCACGTGCCCGCCCCGGCCGAGCGGAAGGGCTGGTTGTCCCGAGGCCGCTGAGGGCGCGTCAGGGGCAGGGCGTGACGGGTGGCGGTCCGCCGAAGACCTCGTCGCGGACCGCCGTCAGCGCGAGGTCGAGCGCCCCGGCGAGCACCGGGTTCCCGGTCACGGCCGACAGCCGGATCCGGGCCCGGGAGTGGGCGAGCGCGTGCAGCTCGCGCTCGACCAGCGCGCGCAGCGGCTCGCCCCCCGCCGCGCAGAGCCGGCCCGCGAGCACGACGAGGCCCGGGTCGACGACGGTCACGATCGAGGCCAGCCCCGAGGCGAGTCGCCCGGCCACCGCCGCGAGCCCCGCCCGCGCGGCCTCGACGCTCTCCGGGGCCCCGCTTCCGGCTCCTGCCACGGCCGCAGCCCCGACCCCCGCCATGCCCCCGGCCCCGGCCCCGTCCTCGGCCCCAGCGCCGGTCCCGGCCTCCGCGCCCGTCCCGGGCCCCGCCCCCGCCCGCCGTACCGCCTCCGTGACCGTCTCGGTGAAGTCCGCGCCCGGCACCCCGTGGGCGTGGAGCAGGTCCCGGATCGCCTCGCCACCGGCGAGTTCCTGGTAGCCGTGGCGGCCGTAGGGGTGGCCGGCCTCGCGGGCGGTGGGGGCGCCGGGGAGGGGGAGGTAGCCGACCTCGCCGGCGCCGCCGAAGTGGCCGCGGTGCAGGCGACCGCCGATCACCAGGGCCGCGCCCAGGCCCTCGTCGGCCCACAGGAGGACGAAGTCCGGGCAGTCGGCGGCGGCGTGGGCGCGTTCGGCGACGGCCGCGAGGTTCACGTCGTTCTCGATCCGGACGGGCAGCCCGAGGGCCTCGGCGAGGGTCCGTTCCACGTCCGGGAAGAGCCAGGCCGCCATGTCCTCCTCGCTGGCGTAGGCGAGCCGGCCGGTCGTCGGGTCCACCGCTCCCTGCACCCCGACCACGACCCGCCGCGGCGGCCGGGGGGCCGGGGCCAGGGCGAGGGCCGCGCGCAGCGCCTCGTCCAGCGCCTCCCGGCCGGGCCCGGCCGGCACCGGCGCCTCCGCCTCGCCGAGCACCGCCCCGGCGAGGTCGGCGGTGCGCACCGCGATCCGGTCCGGCGTCACGTCGACGGCCGTCGCGTAGGCCGCCGCCGCGTTCACCCGGTACGTCTCCGGGACACGGCCCGGCAGGCCGGTGCGCAGCCCGTTGCCGACGACGAGGCCGGCACCTTCGAGCCGGGCCAGGACCTGGGAGGCGGTGGGCTTGGACAGACCGGTGAGCCGGCTGATCTCGGGTCGGGTGAGCGGCCCCTGACGGAGCAGCAGGTGCAGCGCGGCGCGGTCGTTGACCGCCCGCACGAGCCCGGGAGTCCCCCGGACGAGCTCGGTCACTTGCCCTCCGCACGCGGGTCGGCCTCGGTTCGAACGGCCAGCCTACAGCGCGGTTCCGGGCGCTTTGAGGGGCCGGAGCGGCCGGGCGTCCCGGGGGAGGTGTGGCCCGTTCGGTGGACGCCGGGACCGGTCGCGTGTCCCCCGGCGGAACGTTCCGTTGTGAGGGTGTGACCTCACCTCGACGCATCTCCTCGGTCCTCGCCGTCGCCGCCGCGTTCACCTGCCTCGGCGGTGCCGCCTCGCAGGCCGTCGCCGCGCCCGCCGGCCCGCTCGGCCCGCCGATCAGCCCGATCGCCGAACTGGACGCCCTCGCCACCACCGGCATGACGGAGGAGGCCCGTGCCGCCTACCCCGGTGTCGGTGAGCAGCTCGGCGGGCTGAGCCGGGTCAACGAACTCCACCAGCTGCACCAGCTCACCGACCAGGCCGCGCCGGTCACCGGGCTGCTCCCCGAGATCTCCACCTGACCGCCGCCCCCCGCCCCACCGCCCCGCGGGCGCCCCGCACGACTCCGGCGCCCGGACGGTCGCAGCACGACCGTCCGGGCGCCGGCCCGCGTCCGGAGCCGCCCGGGGCGGCGGACCGTCAGCGCAGGTCGAAGCGGTCCAGCTTCATCACCTTCGACCAGGCGGAGACGAAGTCACGGACGAACTTCGCGTCCGCGTCCTTCGCGGCGTACACCTCCGACAGGGCCCGCAGCTGGGCGTGGGAGCCGAAGACCAGGTCGACGGCGGTGCCCGTCCACCGCTGCTCGCCGGTGGCCCGGTCGCGGCCCTCGTAGACGTTCTCGTCCCGCTCCGAGACCTTCCACTCCGTGCCCATGTCGAGCAGGTTGACGAAGAAGTCGTTCGTCAGGCTGCCCGGACGGTCGGTGAGGACGCCGTGGCGCGCCCCGCCGTGCCCGGTGTCGAGCGCCCGCATCCCGCCGATGAGCACGGTCATCTCCGGCGCCGTGAGCGTGAGCATGCTGGCCCGGTCGAGGAGCAGCGTCTCCGGGGACAGCTTCTCGCCCGGGCGCAGGTAGTTGCGGAAGCCGTCGGCGCGCGGTTCGAGGACCGCGAAGGACTCCACGTCCGTCTGCTCCTGGGTGGCGTCCGTCCGCCCGGGGGCGAAGGGCACGGTCACCGTGTGACCGGCGTCCGCGGCGGCCTTCTCGACGGCGGCGCAGCCGCCCAGCACGATCAGGTCGGCCAGCGAGATCCGGGTGTTGTCGCTCCGGCCGGCGGTGAACTCCTCGCGGAGGGCGTCCAGGGTGCGCAGCGCCTCGGCGATCTCGGGCAGGTCGTTGACCGGCCAGTCCTTCTGCGGCGCGAGCCGGATCCGGGCGCCGTTGGCGCCGCCGCGCTTGTCGGTGCCGCGGAAACTGGCCGCCGACGCCCAGGCGGTGGTGACCAGCTGGGGCACGCTCAGCCCGGAGGAGAGGATCCGCTCCTTGAGCGCGGCGATGTCCTCGTCGGAGACGAGGTCGTGGTCGACCGGCGGGACCGGGTCCTGCCAGAGCTGCGGCTCCGGGATCCACGGGCCGAGGTAGCGCGACAGCGGGCCCATGTCGCGGTGGAGCAGCTTGAACCAGGCCCTGGCGTACGCGTCCGCCAGCAGCTCCGGGTTCTCGTGGTAGCGGCGGGCGATCGGCCCGTACACCGGGTCCATGCGCAGCGCCAGGTCGGTCGTCAGCATCATCGGCGCGTGCCGCTTCGACGGGTCGTGCGCGTCCGGGACGGTGTCCTGGGCGGCCGGGTCGGTGGGCTTCCACTGCTGGGCGCCGGCCGGGCTGGTGGTCAGCTCCCACTCGTACCGGAAGAGGTTGTCGAGGAAGCCGTTGTCCCAGGTGGTCGGGTGGTTCGTCCAGGCTCCCTCCAGGCCGCTGGTGAGGGAGTCGGAGCCGGAGCCGGTGCCCTGGCGGTTCTTCCAGCCGAGGCCCTGCTGCTCGACCGGCGCGGCCTCCGGCTCCGGGCCGATGTGCTCGGGGCCGACGGCGCCGTGGCACTTGCCGAAGGTGTGGCCGCCGACGATGAGCGCGACCGTCTCCTCGTCGTCCATCGCCATCCGCGCGAAGGTCTCGCGGATGTCGCGGGCGGCGGCCAGCGGGTCCGGATTGCCGTTCGGGCCCTCCGGGTTGACGTAGATGAGGCCCATCTGGACGGCGCCGAGCGGGCCCTTCAGCTCCCGGTCGCCGCTGTAGCGCTCGTCGCCGAGCCAGGTGTCCTCCGGGCCCCAGAAGATCTCCTCCGGCTCCCAGATGTCCTCGCGGCCGAATCCGAAACCGAAGGTCTTGAACCCCATGGATTCCATCGCGCAGTTTCCGGCGAAAACCAGAAGATCGGCCCAGGAGATCTTCTGTCCGTACTTCTGCTTGACCGGCCACAGGAGCCGGCGCGCCTTGTCCAGGCTCGCGTTGTCCGGCCAGCTGTTCAACGGCGCGAATCGCTGGGCGCCGCTTCCGCCGCCGCCCCGGCCGTCGGCGATGCGGTACGTGCCGGCCGCGTGCCAGCTCATCCGGATGAAAAGCGGACCGTAATGGCCGTAATCCGCCGGCCACCAGTCCTGCGAATCCTTCATCAGGGCGAAGACGTCGCGCCGCAGCTCCTCGACGTCGAGTCCGGCGAACTCCTTCGCGTAGTCGAAGCCCTGGTCGAGGGGGTCGGCCTGCGGATCGTTCCGATGGAGTACGGAGAGGTCCAGCTGGTTCGGCCACCAGTCCCGATTGGTCCGGGGCCGGGTGTCCTTCGGGCTGGGGGAGGGAATTGCCGGGTTCTCGCTCTCGCTGCCGGTCACGTACGGCCTTCTTCCTGTGTGCGTGCTTCTTTCCCGCCGCCGGCCGGAATTCTCACGGCGGCGCGTCCGTATGGTCGCGCACCGAGGTGCTCGCGGCCACGCGAACACGCAGGGCCGGGCCGTGCGGAATGACGCCGGAAGGGCCGCCGGCCCCGTGCGGACGCGTTCCTGTTGAGCCCCCGGAATCGCCTCCCTACGCTGAAAAGGTCCGCGGTTCGGGAAATGGGCGAGCGACCGGGAGGTGCCGATGGCCGGCGTCGTCGCGCACCGCGCCGTCCTCGGCGACGGACGCCCCACGCTGCCGTACGCGGAGACCGGACGGCCCGGGAACGGGCCGCCGCTCGTCCTGGTCCACGGCTACGCCGACTCCTGGTGGACCTGGGAGCCGATGCTGCGGGCCATGCCGGCCGTCCTGCACGCCTACGCGCCCACCCAGCGCGGCCACGGCGACGCCGGAAAACCGGAGGAGGGCTACCTCCCGGAGGACTTCGCCGACGACCTGGTCGCCTTCCTCGACCACCTCGGCATCGAGCGGGCCGTCCTGGTCGGCGGGTCGAGCGGCGGCGTCCAGGCGCGGATCGTGGCCGGCCGGCGGCCCGACCGGGTCGCCGGACTCGTGCTCCTCGGGGTCCCCGCGCTGCTCGCCGACAAGCCCGGAGTCACCGGCTTCTGGGAGGCCGTCCGGGCCCTGGAGGACCCCGTGGACCGGGCGTTCGCCGCCGAGTTCACCCGCGGGCTCGTCGTCGGCAGGGTGGCGCCCGGCTTCCTGGAGACCGTCGTCGACGAGAGCCTGAAGGCCCCGGCCCGCGTCTGGCGCGAGACCCTGCGCGGCCTCCTGGAGACCGACCTCGCGGCCACGCTCACCGGGATCCTCGTGCCCACCCTCGTCGTCTGGGGCGACCAGGACCCCCTCCTCACCCGTTCGGACCAGCAGCTGATCCTCGACGCGATCCCCGACTCGCGCCTCCTCGTCCACGAGGGCGCGGGTCACGTCGTGTACTGGGAGGACCCGGACCGGGTCGTGCGCGAACTCGCCGCCTTCGCCGCCGCGCTGCGCCGCTGACCGTACGCCCTCCGGTCCGCGCCCGGCCGGAAAACCCGTGGACCGGCGCGCCCGCCCTCCGCCACACTCCGTCACCGAACGTATCGGAACGACGACGGAAGGTCGTGATGGGAACGTCAGAACAACGCGACGGCGGACCGGGCAAAGGCTCCGTCCGCCTCGCGCTCCGCCATTACGGGGGAGAGCTGGTCCGGCTCCGGCGGGTGGCCGTGCCCGCGCTGCTGCTGCCGGCGCTCGGCAACATCGGGATCCAGTACCTCGCTCCGCTCGTGGTCGCCAAACTCGTCGGCCGGGTCGCCGACGGCGGCCCCACCACCTTCTCCGCGGTGCTGCCCTACGCGCTGGTGTTCGCCGCCGTCCTGCTGCTCGGCGAGGCGCTGTGGCGGGTCGGCTTCCACTGCCTCAACCGGCTCGACGCCCGGGGCATCGAGCACCTCTACGTCGTGGGCATGGACGAACTCCTCGCCAAGGACGCCGCCTTCTTCCACGACAACTTCGCCGGCTCGCTGACCAAGCGGGTCATCAGCTTCGCCTCCCGGTTCGAGGACTTCGTCGACACCCTGACCTTCCAGGTGATGGGCAGCCTCGTCCCGCTGCTGTTCGCCTCGGTGGTCCTGTGGCAGTACGACCCGACGCTCGTGGTCGGCCTGCTGGTCATGATCGCGCTCACCGGGTTCTGCGTCTTCCCGCTGGTGCGGCGCCGGCAGCGGATCGTCGCCGACCGCGAGAAGGCCATCGCCCGGGTCTCCGGGCACGTCGCCGACGTGCTCACCAACATGGACAGCGTCCGCTCCTTCGCCGCCGAGCGGCGCGAGGCCGACGAACACCGCTCGCGCGTCGCCGAGTCACGGCGGATCACCCTGCGCTCCTGGGACTACGGCAACCTGCGCATCGACACCCTGGTCGCGCCGCTCTCGGTCCTCACCAACGTGCTGGGGCTGGTGCTCGCGCTGATGCTCGGCGCGGGGGAGCGGGGCGTGGAGGCGATCATCGTGGCGTTCACGTACTACGCCAACGCCACCCGGATCATGTTCGAGTTCAACCAGATCTACCGGCGGCTGGAGAGCTCCATGACGGAGGCGGCCCAGTTCACCGAACTCCTCCTGGAGCCGCCGACGGTGCTCGACCCGCCCGCCCCGGAGGCGCTCGCGGGCCGGTCCGGCGCGGTCCGCTTCGAAGGGGTGCACTTCGCCCACCGGGGCGCGAAGCCGCTCTTCGAGGGGCTCGACCTGGACGTGCCCGACGGCACCAAGGTCGGCTTCGTCGGCCGCTCCGGCGGCGGCAAGACCACCCTCACCCGGCTGCTGCTGCGGATGACCGACGTCGACGGCGGACGGATCCTGATCGGCGGTCAGGACATCAGCCGCATGCGCCAGTCGGACCTGCGCGGCCTCATCGCCTCGGTCCCGCAGGACCCGGCGATGTTCCACCGCACCCTCCGGGAGAACATCGCCTTCGCCCGCCCCGGGGCCACCGAGGCGGAGGTCCGCCGGGCCGCCGAGGCCGCCCACGTCACCGAGTTCGCCGACGCGCTGCCCGAGGGCTTCGACACCCTGGTCGGCGAGCGCGGGGTGAAGCTCTCCGGCGGGCAGCGGCAGCGGGTCGCGCTCGCCCGGGCGATCCTGCGCGACGCGCCGGTCCTGCTGCTCGACGAGGCGACCAGCGCCCTCGACTCCGAGAGCGAACTCCTCGTCCAGGACGCCCTGTGGCGGCTGATGGAGGGCCGGACCGCGCTCGTCGTCGCACACCGGCTGTCCACGGTCGCCGGGATGGACCGGCTCGTCGTCCTCGACCGCGGCCGGATCGTCGAACAGGGCGGCCACCACGAACTGCTCGCCGCCGACGGCACCTACGCCAAGCTGTGGCGGCACCAGTCGGGCGGCTTCCTCGAAGGGGCCGGGGCCGACGGCGACCGGACCAGCCCGGAGGCCACCGTGTCCCGCTGACCCCGTGACCCCTCCGACCAGCGGATTCGCCCGGGCCGCCGGCCCGGCGGCTGCGGGCCGTGCGGGTGCGGACACGGTCCGCGTCTGCCAGCCTGGTGCCAGCGTGCCCGGCACAACGCCTTGACGGAAACCGTCCGTCCCACCGCCTCCGGGCGGTGGGACGGCGTACGACGGAAGGAGGCGGCCATGCTCATCGGCCACGCCTTCGAAGAGGGCGTCCTGCACCTGTCGCTCCCGGGCGACCTCGCTCTCACCAGCCGGTCCGCGGCCGACCTGGAGGCCCAGGCCCTGGCCCTGGCCCACCGGCCCCGGCTCGTCCGGGTCCAGCTCTCCACCGCGGACCCCTCGCCCGCCTCCCTGAGCGTGCTCTCCCGCGTCCGCCGCTTCTGCGAGAACGTCCGCATACCCCTCACCGTCGTCAGGGCGGTCAGGGCCGCGGCGGCCCGGCTCCGCGAGTAGCCCGCCCCGTCCCGCCGGGCGGAGCCCCGCCCGGCGGGACGGCGGGGGCCGAATCCCGCCGCGGTGCCCGCCGCGCGACCACGTGCGGGGCGGCGCCGGTCCGGCCGGTCGCCCGGCTTCCGTTTACGGGCGGGCGGCTCCGGCAAGGCGCCGCGCATGACACATTTCGGCTACACGATGATGACCGAGCAGGCGGGCCCGCGTGAGCTGGTCGACCACGTGGTCGAGGCGGAACGGGTCGGCTTCGACTTCTCCGTGGTGTCCGACCACTACTTCCCGTGGCTCGACGCGCAGGGGCACTCGCCGTACGCCTGGAGCGTGCTGGGGGCGGCCGCCCAGGCCACCACCCGCATCCCGCTGATGACCTTCGTGACCTGCCCGACCTTCCGCTACCACCCGGCGGTCGTCGCGCAGAAGGCGGCGACGGTGCAGCTGCTCTCCGAGGGCCGCTTCCGGCTGGGCCTCGGCTCCGGCGAGAACCTCAACGAACACGTCACCGGAGCCGGCTGGCCCACCGCCCGGACCCGGCTGGAACGCCTGGAGGAGGCCGTCGACATCATCCGCGCCCTCTTCGCCGGCGAGGACGTCACCTACCACGGGCGCCACTTCGACGTGACCGCCGCCCGCCTCTGGGACCTGCCCGACCGGCCGCCCCCGCTCGGCATCGCCGCCTCGGGACCGCGCTCCTGCGCGCTGGCCGGCCGCCGTGCGGACCTCCTCGTCGCCGTCGAGCCGCGCCGCGACCTCACCGAGGACTTCGACCGGCACGGCGGCACCGGAAAGCCGAGGATCGGCCAGCTCGCGCTCTGCTACGACACCGACCGGGACGCCGCCGTGGCCCGCGCCCACGAGCAGTTCCGCTGGTCGCTCGGCGGCTGGCGGGTCAACCCCGAGCTGCCGCTCCCGGCCGGCTTCGCCCAGGCCACCCGGCACGTCACGCCCGAGGACGTGGCAGGGGCGATCCCCTGTGGCGACGACCCGGGCGCGGTCGTCGAGGCCGCCGACGCCTACCGGCGGGCCGGCTTCACCGACCTCGCGCTCGTCCAGATCGGCGGCGGGCACCAGGCCCCCTTCCTGGAATGGGCCCGCACCACCCTGCTGCCCGCCCTCCGCGCGGCCTGGGGGACCGGGGCCGACGCCACCACGCATTGAGGGGACCGGGGCCGACGCCACCACGCATTGATACGACTTTAAGGTCTTTTGTCCCTGTATGCGCATACCTCTTCGCTGCCACCCTCGTGGGTGGGGAAGTCCACGGGGGAACACGAGGAGGTCCTGTCGATGACCGGCACCACCACGCCGTACCGGGCGGGTGCCGCACCGGCGCCGGGGAGCGGCCACGCCGTCTCCCCCCGGGTGATCGGGCTGGTTCTGGCCCTGGTCGCCGCACTGTACGTCGTCGCGCCCGCCATGAACGCGGCCGTGGCCCCCCTCGTCCACACCGACCTCGGCGTCACCGCCGAGGACAACGCCGTCGCCCAGATCGCCGGCGCCTGCCTCGCCATCGGCGTCCTCGCGGTCACCGGCAGGGCCGGCGACCTCAAGGGCCGCCGGGCCACCCTCACCGCTTCCCTCGCGGCGCTCTGCCTCGGCTCCGCCGCCCTCGCCGTCTCCTTCGACCCCGCCACCTACGTGCTCGGCCGGATCGTGGTCGCCGCCGCGCTCGCCGCCGTCTTCGTCTCCTGCCTCGCCTTCATGGCCACCGTCTCCATGCCCGGCCGGATCCGGCGGATCATGGGCGGCTGGCTCGCCGCCATGTCCGCCGGCTTCGTGCTCGCGGTCAACCTCGCCCCGCACGCCGCCGCCCTCACCGGCTGGCGGATCACCGCCGCCCTCATGGCCGCCGCGGCGGCCGCCGCCCTGCTGCTCGTCCGCCGGCTGCTCCCCGAGGCGGGGCCGCTCGCCCGCGAGGCCCTGCCCGACGCCGTCCGCACCCTCGCCCGCGTGCTGGGCGCGGTCAGCCTGGCGGCCGCCCTCCAGCTCGCCCCGCTCTGGGGCTGGCAGGACCTCAGGGTCGGCGCCCTGCTCGCCGCCGCCGTGCTCGCCTGCGCCGCGGCCCGGGCCAGGGCCCTGCGCCGCGCCCCCGAGCGCCGCAGGGCCGAGCAGGTGCCCGGTGCCGTGTGGACCGGGGCGCTGGTCGCGGGCCTCGCCCTCGGCTTCACCCAGGTCGTCCTCACCATGGCCGTGCCCACGCTGGTCTCCGCCGTGGGCTTCGCCGGCTGGATCACGGCGCTCGTGCTCTCCGCCTTCGGCGTCGGCGGCGCCGCCGCCTGCCTCCTGATCCGTCACCGGAACGTCTCCCCGCTGGCCGGGGCCTCCCTCGGGCTGCCGCTGGCCGCGCTCGGGCTGGCGCTGCTGCACGCCCTGGTCGACCACGCCTCGCACGCCCTGGTCGGCGGCTTCGCCGTCGTCACCCTCGTCGGCTTCGGCACCATGCTGGCCGCCGCCCCGCAGATGGCCCGCTTCCTCGCCGCCGTCCCCCGCCCGCACCTGGGCGTGAACGCGGCCCTGCTGCCCGTGGCGATCCTGGTCGGCACCGCCGCCGCCCAGGCGCTGCCCTACACCTCCGCCCTGGGGCCCATGCCGTTGCCGACCGAGGCGCGCGAGCTGCTGTGGGTCGGCACGATCGTGGTCGCGGTCGCCGCGCTCGCCCTGGGCCGGCCCGTCGTCGCCCTCGTCGTGGCCGCCGCCTCGGTCCTCCAGTACGTGATGGTGGACGCCGACACCAGCCAGCCCATGAGCGTGATCGTCGCCCTCGGCGTGGGCGCGGCCGCCGGGGCCGTCGCCTGGTCGCGCCGCGAGCAGACCGAGCGGCTGACCCGGACCCGCGAGACCGCCAGCGCCCTCCAGTGCGCGGTGCTCCACCCCATCCCGTCCCGGCTGGGCGGCCTGCGCCTCGCCGGCCTGTACCGTCCCGCGACCGCCGGCACCGCGATCGGCGGCGACTTCCTCGAAGCCCTCGACACCCCCTACGGCACCCGCATCCTCATCGGCGACGTGCGCGGCAAGGGCCTCCAGGCCGTCCAGACCGTCACCGACCTCCTGGGCTGCTTCCGCAGCCGGGCCCACGAGACCGAGGACCTCGGCGAGGTCGCCGCCTCCCTGGACCGCCAGGTCCGGCGGGCCGCCCTGGCCCGCGGCGACGAGGAGCTCTTCGCCACCGCCCTCCTCCTCCAGCACTCCGGCCCCTCCCAGGACCTCCACGTGGTGAACTGCGGTCACCTCGCCCCGCTGGAGGTCGGTCCCGCGCGCACCCGCGAGCTGGACGTCCCCGCCGTCCTCCCGCTCGGCTTCGGGCTGCTGGACGCCGCCGGAGCCGTACGGCCCCACCAGGTCTCCCTCGACCCCGGCGCCACCCTGCTCACCCACACCGACGGCCTCAGCGAGGCGCGGAACTCCAGCGGCGAGTTCTACCCCCTGGCCGAGCGGCTCGTCTCCGTCGGCCGGCACACGCCCGACGACCTGGTCCGCCACCTCGACGACGACGTCCGCGACTGGACCCACCACCTCGCCGACGACATCGCCGTCATCGCCCTCGGCCCCCGCTGAACGCCGGTCCCGGGATGCGGGGTGCCGGACGCTGCCGTTGACTGGCTCCGACGAGGACGGGCGAGCCGAGGGAGACCACGAGATGACCGGACGCTGGGTACGGGGCGCCGCGGGCGGCCTGCTGGCGGGAGCCGTCCTGATGGGCACGGCGGGCTGCTCCGACGACGGCGACAACCCCGTGTCGGGGGCGGTCAGCGAGGCCGCCTCGGCGGTGGCCTCCGCCGCCGAGGGCGTCACGGACGCCGCCTCCGAGGCGGCCGACAAGGCCGAGGCGCAGATGGCGGAGATCAAGGACGGCGTCGACGCCAAGGACGAGGTGGAGCTCGGCGACCCCGCCACCGACGCCGACGGACGCACCACCGTCCCGGTCACCGTGCGCAACACCGACGACGCGTCCCGGTCCTTCGCCATCCAGGTGCGGTTCGAGGACGGCGACGGCAAGCTGCTCGACGCCGTGGTCCTCACGATCTCGGACGTGCCCGCCGGAAAGCCGGGCGACGGCACCGCCCGCAGCACCCACAAGCTCTCCGGCTCCGTGACCCCCACGGTCGCGAGCGCCCTGCGCTACTGAGCCCGCCGCGCCCGGCGGAAAACCGGTACCGTCCGGGCCGTCCGGCGCCCAGACTCCTCCCATGACCGACATGGACGCCTTCCGGACCGCCGTCACCGCCTGGGCGGCCGGCGGACCGGGCGACACCGCGCGCGACCTCGCCGCCCGCCTGCCCGTGCGCACCGTGGTGCTCCTGGAGGGGCGCAGCGACGTCGCCGCCGTCGAGGCCCTGGCCGCCCGCCGGGGTCGTGACCTCGCCGCCGAGGGCGTCGGCGTGCTCTCCATGAACGGCGCCACCAACGCCGCCCGGCACGCCCGGCTCCTCGGCCCGTCCGGCCTCGGCCTGCGCCTCACCGGCCTGTGCGACGAGGCGGAGCGCGCCCACTACGCCCGCGGCCTGGCCGCCGCGGGGGCGGATCCGGACGGTTTCTTCGTCTGCGTCGCCGACCTGGAGGACGAACTGATCCGGGCCCTCGGCGTGGACCGGGTCGGCGAACTCGTCGACGCCGAGGGGGAGGGCCGGGCCCTGCGCACCTTCCTGAACCAGCCCGCCCAGCGCGACCGCGGCCCGCTGCCGCGGATGCGCCGCTTCCTCGGCACGACCTCGGGACGGAAGATCCGCTACGGCCGCGTCCTCGTCGAGGGCCTGGACCTCGGCCGCGTACCGGCCCCGCTCGACGACCTCCTCGCCTCCCTCTGAGCGGGCCCGGGGCGGTCGGGGCCCCGGCCCGTCACGGCGTCACGATCGGGAAGTCCGGCTCGGGCGTGTCGAGGACGCCGAGGAGCCGGGAGAGCACGGTCCGGTCGCCGTCCATGGTGATGCCCGCGGTGCCCTGGCCGGCGAGCAGCCGCAGCAGCTGCGGCCGGGTCATCGTCAGGGTCAGGGCGGCGTCCGGCGCGGGCCGGTCGTCGCTGGTCCAGGTCAGCAGTCCGTTGACGAGGCGCAGGTGCCAGTACGTGTCGCCGATGTGCCAGTCCAGGACGAGCCGGAGCGACCAGGCGCGGGGGCCGTCGACCCGTACGGCCATGCTGTCGACGATCTGCCCGACGGTGAGCGCCAGGTACATGTCGGGGCCGAGGGAGGCGGTGGCGTGCGGGGTGATCCCGTGCAGCAGTTCCTGGGCGGCGGTGAGGTAGAAGTTCCGCCAGACGGCGTTCTCCGCCTTGCGGCCGAGGCGGGTGTACAGCTCGGCCAGCTGACGGCGGGAGCGTTCGTTCCGCGGGTCGTCGAAGACGGCGTGGTTGAGCAGGGTGACGGCGAAGCGGAGGTCGCCGCGGTCGGCGTAGTGCCGGGCCCGGGCCCGGACCGCCGCCTGGCCGCCGAGGGTCTCCACCCAGCGGCGGGCCTCCTCGGCCGGCGGGTGCTCCCACAGGTGGGCGGGGTTGCCGTCGAACCAGCCCATGTAGCGCTGGTAGACGGCCTTGACGTTGTGGCTGAGCGAGCCGTAGTAGCCGCGGTTCGCCCAGACCCCTTCGAGCGCGGGCGGGAGGCGGAAGGTCTCGGCGATCTCGGTGCCGGTCAGGCCCCGGTTGATCTGGCGGACGGTCTGGTCGTGCAGGTAGCCGTAGAGGTCCCGCTGGTGGGTGAGGAGCTCGACGATGGTGTCGTTGCCCCAGGTGGGCCAGTGGTGGGAGGCGAAGGCGACGTCGGCGGCCCCGGTGTAGAGGCCGATGGACTCGGTGAGGTAGCCGGCCCAGGCGTGGGCGTCGCGGACCTGGGCGCCGCGCAGGGTGAGGATGTTGTGCATGGTGTGGGT
>NZ_BNBS01000026.1 GCF_014656075.1 Streptomyces hydrogenans | reverse complement strand
GGCCGGACCGGCCGGGAGGACGGCCGCGGCGGCGCCCGCGGCGGTCGTGACGGCCAGCCCGCGCCGCCCGGACCGGCGGGACGACGGCCGGGCGCGGAGGGCGGAGGAAGTGTGCGCGTCGTCGGCGGCGGGGGTGGACGCGCCGGCGGGGGTGGACGAGGGCTTCGGGGAAGAAACGTTCATGACGGGTACTGACCGGGGCGGGCGACGTGTTCCGGTGAGCCGCGTCACACCGCCGTCAGCCCGGTCGCCGCTCCGTCAGTCCGCGGTCACGCCGCTGTCGGACCACCGTCGGTCGGCCGACCCGCCTCCTCCTCCGCCGGCTCCGGCGAGCAGCCCGTCGACGAGCGTGCCGAGCGTCCGGGGGTAGACGTCCCGGGCGGCCAGCGGGGCCCAGCGGACGCCGATGGCGGCCAGGTGGGGCACCTGGGCCGGGTCGAGGTCGTCGCGGTGGGCGAAGGGCCGCCCCTCGTCCTGGCGGCGGGCGGAGCGGGCGCGGACGAGGACCTCGCCGACGGTGAGGTACCAGACGCCCCGGAAGAGGTCGACGCTCTGCTCGGGCGTGCACCCGTGGTCACCGGCTCCGGACACGATGGCTTCGACCATCCACATCGCCGGTTCGTCGAGGAGGCCGACGAAGCCGTCGGCGGACAGCACCTCAGCGGCCCAGGGCCATGCCTGGAGGGCGTCGCGCATGGCGAGGGCGGCCGTGACGACGCGCTCGCGCGGGTCGGCGGGCAGCGGGGGCCGTTCGATCTGCTCGATGTGGTGGTTGAGCAGCAGGAGCAGCAGGTCGTCCTTGTTCCGGATGTGGTGGTACAGGGTCGTCGCCCCGATGCCCAGTTCGGCGGCGAGACGGCGGATCGTCAGCTTCTCCCAGCCGTCCTGGTCGATGAGCCCGCGGGCTGCCACCAGGATCTGCGCGCGGGAGGTCAGGGGCGGCCGGCCGGTGCGGCCGTGCGGGGCGGGCGCTCGGGACATCGTCCCATCATGCCCCCTGCCTTCCTCCGCCACGCGACCGGTGCAGCACCGGCGCACGTGTCCGCGGGGCCTCCCCATGCTACTTTCGGAACATGTTCGGAAAGTTAACGGGCTCCGCGCGAGCGGGAGTTCGACTCCGAGGAGGACCATGACCAGTACCGAAGCCACCGCGCCGGCGGAGCCGTCCGCCGCCCCGCCCGAGGGCGGCTCCCCGCCAGGACCGTCCACGGCCGGCCTGCTGCGCCCGTACTCCGCGGGCTTCGCCGCCGTGGTGGCCCTCCAGGTCGTCGGGGCCCTCGCGGGCCTGCTGCCGCTGCTGGCCGTCGTCGAGGTGGGCCGCGCCCTGCTGTCGCCGGGACCGGCGGACCCCGCGCGGGTGTGGACCGCCGTGGCCGTGGGCGCCGCGGGCCTCCTCGTCCGCCTGCTGTTCACCGCCGCCTCGTCCGGCCTCGGCCACCTACTGGACGGACAGGTGCAACTGACGCTGCGCCGGCTGCTGGCCGAGCGGCTGGGAAGGGTGCCGCTCGGCTGGTTCTCGCGGCGCCGGACCGGCGAGCTGACGAAGGTGGTCGGGGAGGACGTCAGCACGGTGCACCCCTTCATCGCGCACGCCCCCGGCGAGCTGGTCTCCGCCTTCGTGGTGCCGGCGGTGTCGCTGGCCTACCTGTTCGCCGTCGACTGGCGGCTCACCCTCGTCACCCTGGTCCCGGTGCTGCTGGCGACGGCGCTGGTCCCGCTGATGATGACGCCGGCCCGGCTGCGGGAGCAGGAGGAGTTCGACGCCGGCATGGCGCGGATCGCGAGCGCGGTCGTCGAGTTCGTCCAGGGCATCGCGGTGGTCAAGGCGTTCGGCGGCAGCGAGCACGTCCAGCGGCGCTTCCGCACGGCCGTCGACGACTTCGTCGGCGGCTTCCTCCGGATGGTGCGCGGGCTCGCCGGGACCGCCGCCGGGATGCAGGTCGCGCTGTCGCCGCCGTTCGTGCTGCTCGTGGTGCTGACCGGCGGCACGGTCCTCCTCACCACCGGCCGGATCGCCGCCGCCGACCTCCTCCCCTTCCTGCTGCTCGGCCTGGGCCTGACCGCCCCCGTGCAGGCGCTCGGCCACGGCTTCGACGACCTCCGGGCCGCCCGGCGCGCGGTCGGCCGGATCCGGGACGTGCTGGAGGTGCGCCCCCTGCCGGAGCCCGCGCGCCCGGCCGTGCCCGACGGCCACCGGGTGGAGCTGCGGGACGTCCGCTTCGGCTACGACCCCGGCCACGAGGTGCTGCGCGGCATCGACCTGGTGCTCGAACCGGGCACGGTCACGGCCCTCGTGGGTCCCTCGGGCAGCGGAAAGTCCACCCTGGTGCGGCTGTTGCCGCGGTTCTTCGACCCGACCCGGGGCGCGGTCGTCCTCGGCGGCGTCGACCTGCGCGCCCTCGACTCCCGGGAGCTGTACCGGAAGGTCTCGTTCGTCTTCCAGGACGTCCGGCTGCTGCGCGCGTCGGTCGCGGACAACATCGCCCTGGCGGTGCCGCACGCCGGCCACGACGCCGTGGTCCGCGCCGCCCGGCTGGCCCACATCCACGACCGGATCCTCGAACTGCCCCGGGGCTACGCGTCGGTGGTCGGCGAGGACGCCGGCCTGTCGGGCGGCGAGGCGCAGCGGATCGCCCTCGCGCGCGCCCTGCTCGCCGACGCGCCCGTCCTCGTCCTCGACGAGGCGACCGCCTTCGCCGACCCTCAGACCGAGCGGGCCGTCCGCCACACCCTGACGACGCTCAAGGGCGACCGGACCGTCCTGGTCATCGCCCACCGCCCGGAGACGATCGCCGCCGCCGACACCGTCGTGATGCTGGACGAAGGGGCGGTCGTGGAGTGCGGCAGGCCCGCCGAACTCCTGGCCAGGGAGGGGAGGTTCGCCGCTTTCTGGTCGGCCCGTCGCGCCCCGTCCACCGCCTCGCCCCAGGCCCAGGACCCGGCCCCACCCCCGCTCCTCACCCGAGCCGTGGCCCCAGCCTCCGCCCCTGCCCCTGCTCCTGCCCCTGTTCCGAGCCCGACGCCCACCCCCGTACCGCGAGGAGACGAGCCCCGATGATCCGCACGCTGCTCCGGGTGCTGGGCCACGAGTACGCCCGGCCGGTGCGCCGCACCGTGGCCCTGATGGCGGCCGCCGCCCTCGTCGAGGGACTCTCCTACGGGCTCCTCGTCCCCCTGCTGCGCGCCCTGTTCGGCGGCACGCCCGAGGACGCCTGGCCCTGGCTGGCCGCCTTCGGGGCGTCGGTCGGGGTCTACGCGGTGCTCCGCCACGTCAGCGACCTGTCCGGATTCCTGGTCGGGAGCACGCTGCTGCGCGGCACGTACCACCGGCTCGGCGACCATCTGGCCCGGCTGCCCCTCGGCTGGTACGAAGGGGGCCGCGTAGGCGAGGTGTCGGTCCTGGCCGGCCGGGGCGTGCTGCGGGCGATGGGCGTGATCGCGCACCTGCTGGCACCGTTCGTCGCGGCGTCCGTGACCCCGGCGGCGATCCTCGTCGTCCTGCTGGTCGCCGACTGGCGGCTGGGGCTCGCCGCGGCGGCCGCCGTCCCGCTGGTGGCGGTGGTCCGGCTGCGTACGGGGCGCTCGGCGGCCGCGTCCGACGCGGAGCGCCACGAGCGCGACCACGAGGCCGCCGGGCGGGTCGTCGAATTCCTCCAGGCCCAGCCGGTGCTCCGCGCGGGCGGCCGGACCGCCGAACGCTTCGGCCTGCTCGACGACGCGTTGCGGGAGGTCCGGCGCGCCTCGCGGCGCAGCGCGCTGTCGGCCCTGCCGGGTGTGGTCGGTCTGGCGCTCGTGGTCCAGGCGACGTTCACCGCCGTGCTCGCCCTGGGTGCCCACCTCGCGCTCGGCGGGGACATCGGCGCGGCGGAGCTGCTCGCGGTCCTGGTCCTGGCCGCCCGCTGCGCGGACCCCCTGCTCTCCCTGTCGGAGCTGGGAGGACGGCTCCGCGAGGCGCGCCACGAACTGGGGCTCCTCGACGCGGTGCTGCGCGCCGAGCCACTGCCCGAACCCGCCGTGCCGGTCCGGCCGGACGGCCACGGCCTGGAGTTCGCGAACGTCACCTTCCGCCGCGGCGACCGCACGGTCATCGACGACCTGTCGCTGTCCGTCCCGCAGGGCCGGCGGCTCGCCGTGGTCGGGCCGTCGGGGTCCGGCAAGAGCACCCTCCTCCAGCTGATCGCGCGGTTCCACGACGTGGACGCCGGCGCGGTGCGCGTGGGCGGCGCGGACGTCCGCGCGATCGCCTCGGAGACGCTCACGGCGCGGTGCGCCGTCGTCTTCCAGGACGTCTACCTCTTCGACGGCACGATCGAGGAGAACGTCCGCCTCGGCCGGCCCGGCGCCGACACGTCCGAGGTGCGGGCGGCGGCGACGGCGGCCCGCCTCGACGAGGTGATCGCGCGCCTGCCCGCCGGCTGGTCGACCCCGGTCGGCGAGGGCGGCGCCCTCCTGTCGGGCGGCGAACGCCAGCGCGTCTCGATCGCCCGGGCCCTCCTCAAGGACGCCCCCGTCGTCCTCCTGGACGAGGTGACCTCCGCGCTGGACCCGGTGAACGAGGCCGCCGTCCACGAGGGCGTCGAGCGCCTGATGGCGGGCCGCACGGTGGTGACGGTCGCGCACCGGATGCGGACCGTCCGCCGTGCCGACCACGTCGTCTTCCTCGACGGCGGCCGGATCGCGGAACAGGGCACCCACGAAGAGCTGCTGCGCCTCGGCGGCCGCTACGCCGCCTTCTGGGACGCCTCCCTGACCCCGGCGACGCCCGTCTGAGCCGCCCCGCCCTCCCGCGAGCGACCGAGGGGCCGTTCCGGACGGCTCCGGAACGGCCCCTCCCGCCGCACGGCCGACTCGCCGCCGCACGGCCCGACCCGCCGCCGGAACCGGCGACGCGCCCCGCACCGTCCCCAGCAGCATGGGCACCTGTCCCCCGGCGGGCCGGGGCCAAGGGCCCCTCGCGGAAGTCGGGCGGCAACCAGGGGGGTCCTCGTTTTCTACAGTGTTGTAGATTCAAATCTCCGCAAGTCAGCGCCCCGGGCCCTCGCGCCGGGGGCCGCCACGGGAAGGAACGTGACATGGGTGTGAGCCTCGCCAAGGGCGGCAACGTCTCCCTCAGCAAGGAGGCCCCCGGCCTCACGGCGGTGCTGGTCGGCCTGGGCTGGGACGTACGGACGACCACCGGCACCGACCACGACCTGGACGCCAGCGCCCTCCTGCTGGACGACACCGGCAAGGTCGCCTCCGACCGCCACTTCGTCTTCTACAACAACCTCACCAGCCCGGACGGTTCGGTGGAGCACACCGGCGACAACCTCACCGGTGAGGGCGACGGCGACGACGAGTCCATCAAGGTCGACCTCTCCGCCGTGCCCGCGGGCATCACCAGGATCGCCTTCCCGGTCTCCATCCACGACGCCGACAACCGCGGCCAGAGCTTCGGCCAGGTCCGCAACGCCTTCATCCGCGTCGTCAACCAGGCCGACGGCGTCGAGCTCGCCCGTTACGACCTCTCCGAGGACGCCGCCACCGAGACCGCGATGGTCTTCGGCGAGCTGTACCGGAACGGTGCCGAATGGAAGTTCCGCGCCGTCGGCCAGGGCTACGCCAGCGGCCTCGCGGGCATCGCGGCCGACTTCGGCGTGAACGTCTGACCCGGCGCGTCGCAGGGAATCGGCCCCTCCGCTCACGCGCGTGCGCAGGAGCTTGCGCGCGGCCGCACCGCCCGGGTTGGGTGGCCGTGCGAGGCGACACGACTTCACGCCACCGGTCAACGCCGCCTGCGCGTCGGGGGCCGCACCGGCCGCTACGCATCTCACAGCACAGCAGGAAGAAGGATGATCGACGGATGATTACGCTCACGAAGGAAGACGGCCCGGCGGACCTGGCCGGCGTGACCCACATGTCCATCGGGGTGTCCTGGGACCCCACCGCCGGAAGCAGCGGCGGTGTGATGGGCGTGCTCCGCCGCAAGAAGGGCACCGACCTCGACCTGATCGCCATCGCCATGCACAACGGCGACCCGGTGCGCCTCGCGGGCCTGGACTCCCTGGACCCGATGGGCAACGGCTCCCTCGTGCACAGCGGCGACAACCAGACCGGACACGGGGACGGCGACGACGAGACGGTGACGGTCGAGTTCGCCCGCGTGCCGGCCCACGTCACCTCCATCGTGTTCGTCGCCGCCGCGTACAAGAAGGGCAGCTCCTTCCAGCAGGCGCGCAACATCAGCTTCAAGGTGTACGACGCGACCGGCGGCAACTCCCAGCAGGTGGCCGACATCTGGCCGAGCATGCTCAGCAGCGACAACGGGTGCGCGGTCGCCAAGGCGATCCGCGCGACCGACGGCTGGAAGCTCGAAGTGATCAACGAGACGGGCAAGATCAAGCAGGGCGACGAGCAGGCCCTGATGCGCTTCGCCGCCAGCAAGTAACCGGGCGGCGATCCGGCCCCCCGCGGCACGGCGTACCGCCACCGCCTCCCCGCGCGACCCGGCGACCCGCGTGCGGATCCGGCGGTGGCAACCCACCACGGGATCCGCACGCCCGGGGCACGGCGCGGGGCCGCGCGCCGTGCGGCGTGGTGGACGGGTCGGTTCGGAGGTGTCGACGGATCTCACCTCTCGGCCCGTCACTCGTACCGTCACATCAGCGAGTCCGCCTCCGCCTGCTCGATGTCGGCGATCGTCAGCTCCGGCATGCGCAGCCGGGCCCGCGTCACCTCGGCCGAGGCCGGCTGGGCGTCCGCCGTCAGCCACTGCCCCGGCTTCCAGGCGCCGGCGGTGGGAGGTGTCGTCATGCCCCGAACCCAGCCGGGCCGATCCGCGGAAGGTGTCCTCGCCGCCGTCGGCCCGGTCGGCGTCCTCACGTCAGGGCGGACCGTCGTCCGCCTCCGCGTACACGGCACGGACGCCGTCCGCGTGCGCAAGGAGGCGGCTCGGTTCCCGGAGACGGGCCGGACGAGGGCGGGCATCAGGCGGCTCTCGCCGGGAGTGCCGACAGCGGGGTCAGGGAGGCGTACTCCAGGGGTGCGGACGGGTCGATGGACACGTCCAGTGGGGCGGGTTCGGCTCCGGACCGTACGAGGAGGTCGCCGACGGCCGCGATCATGGCACCGCTGTCCGTGCACAGCGTCATCGGCGGGACGCGCAGCTCGACGCCCGCGGCGGCGCACCGCTGCTCGGCCAGGCCGCGGACGCGGGAGTTCGCGGCGACGCCGCCGACCACGATCAGCGTCTTCACGCCGTACGCCTTGCAGGCCGCGAGGGCCTTGCGGGTCAGGACGTCGGCGACGGCCTCCCGGAGGGCGGCGGCCCCGTCCGCGACGGACAGGTCGAGACCCTGGGCCCGGTACTTCTCGACCCAGCGGGCGGCGGCCGTCTTGAGGCCGGAGAAGGAGAAGGCGTACGGGTCGTCGCCGGGGCGCGTCAGGGGGCGGGGGAAGTCCACGGCGCGCGGGTCCCCGCCACGGGCGGCCCGGTCGATGGCCGGTCCCCGTAGCCCGGCCGACGACGGCCGTACCGGGACGTGGCGCGGGGCGCCTCACCCGGCGGCCGGTTCGGACGCGGGCTGCGGGCCGGTCGCGAGGAGTTCGGCGAGACCGCGGCGGGTGGCGGCGATGACGACGCGGTCGCGGGGCTGGAGGACGTAACCGGGGTGGAGGTCCCAGAGGAGTTCGGACCGTTCGCCGTCGAGCGGGGTGGAGGCGAGGTCGGGGCGGCGGGCGGAGGCGTCGGCGGTGTCGAGGGCGAGGACCCGCCAGGAGTCGGCACGGAACGACTCGGCGACGGTCCGCCCTTCGAGCTGGGGATGGCCGGCGACGAGGAGCGCGGCGAAGAGCAGGACCTTGCGCTCCACGGGTATCGCCCCCAGGATCTGGCGGCCCATCATGGCGCCGGCGAAGGCGGGGGCGGCGAGGTGGGAGACGCTGCGGCTGCGGGTGACGGCGTCGGGGTGGGCGGAGCGCAGGGTGCGGTAGACGGCGGTGGCGAAGTCGTCGTCGTAGAGCCGCAGCACCGTGCGCAGGCCGCTGTGGAGGGTCCGCGCGGCGAGGACGGCCTCCAGGTTGGTGGTGTCGGAGCTGGTGAGGGCGAGCAGGGCGTCGGCCCGGTGGACGCGGGCGGCGTCGAGGACGCCGTCCTCGGTGACGTCACCGAGGATCACCGGGACGCCGAGGTCGCGGGCGAGCGGGATGCCGCGGGCGTCCGGGTCCTGTTCGACGCAGACGACCGGGATGTCGTACTCCCGCAGGCGGGCGAGGACCCGGGCGCCGATCTTGCCGAGGCCTAGCAGCACGATGTGACCGGAGAGGATGCGGGGCGGGCGGCGCAGCGCGCCGACCGCCCTGAACGTGCCCAGGGCCTCCAGCGCTCCGGCCACGAGCAGCGGCAGCAGGGCGAGGCCGGCCAGTCCGGACAGCAGCTGGAGCACCTGCCGGGTGGTCGGCTCCTCCAGGGCCGGGTCGTTGATGGAGAAGAGGTCGAGCAGGGTCAGGTACGCGGCCTGGACGGGCCCGGCGTCGGTGAGCGCGATCGTGGTGCCCGTCAGGACGAGCACCGCGGCGACGACACCGGCCAGCGCCCACCGCAGACGGGCGGAGAACACCTCGCCGAGCGGGGCGCCGCGGCGTGCCAGGCGCCGGGGCGGCAGGGCGGGGCCGGCCCGGCGGACCGCCTCCAGGACGATCGTTCCCCGGCCCTGGGACGCCAGGACGACCCGGTCGTCGGGCAGGAGGTCGGGACCTCCCGCCCCGCTGGTGTCCGAGCCCTCGGCCCCGGCGGGGTCCGTGGTGGTCGACGACAGCAGCGCGAGCGTGCACAGTCCCGGGTCGGGGACCTCGCCCCGGCCGGGCGCGGGCCGCTCCGCCGCGCGCAGCAGCAGGCCGCCGGCCTGCACCACCTTCCTCGTGTCGGCGATCGCCGTGGCGACGAGCGCCGGCGCGGCGGTGTCCGCGTCGGACAGCACCGTCGTGGACGCGTCCAGGACGGTCCGGTCCACGCCCGGCTCGGTCACGAGGACGGCCTGGTCGAGGAGCTCCTCCAGCCGGTCGCCCAGCTTGCGGTTGTACATGCGGACGACCAGGCGCAGCCCCGGGTTCAGCCGGCGCGCGGCGAGCGCGGCCCGGAGGTTCGTCTCGTCGTCCTCGTAGAGCAGGGCGAGGGCGGCGGCGGACTCCACCCGGGCCCGCCGGAGAGCTTCGCGGGTGGGTGCCGGGGAGGGTACTTCCCGCGGCGGTGGCCCGGTTCCCGCGGAGAACTGCCCCGCCGGGACCGGAGCCGTCGGCTCGGCGCCGTGGTCCTGCGGTTCGGTGACCGGGACGACGAGGACCACCTGGCGCCGGTAGACCTCTCGCAGCTCGGCCGCCAGCCGGTGCGCGAGTCCGTCGTCGCCGCAGACCACCATGTGCCCGTCGGTCCGAGGATTCTCCTGATGCGGCAGCAAGGACATGCTTCCCCCGTGGTGCGGACTGATCCGACGACCGTGACGTGACGCCGGCCGGGCGGGTACGAGGGCTCCGACGCGGCGACGAACGGTCCGGCGGAGCCCCTGTGTGCCCGCCGCAGCGTGCCATGGCCCCGACTCCGGGTCACATGCCTGCTCCCGGCAACTTGCGGGCTTGTTCAGGGCGTTCATGTCCCGTCGCCGTGCTCTGCCGAAGGACGACGATGCCGGTGGGCGCGCTCCCCGGCGACGGCCGGCACGCCCGGACAAGATCCCGGCACCGTACGCCGGAAGTCCGACAGTGCCGCTATTCCGACACCAGGAAGATGCGTTCAAATCAGGTGGAACTCCTATGGACTTCACGCACGAGCAGTCCAACCACTTCTGACCGCCGAGGACGCCGCCCCCGCCGCCGAAGCGGGCGCGACGTGCACCGGCGGCCCCGTGTCACCGCCTTCCGCCGGACGGCGCGGCGCCCTTGTCACGGGGTCATTTCAGTGGTGGGCGGCGGGCGAGGGCAGCGCCTCCAGAGCCGGGTCGGTCTTCCGGCCGAGGTGGTTGAAGGCGAGGTTGAGCAGGACGGCGACCACGCATCCGGTGCTGATGCCGGAGTCGAGGACGATGCGGGCGCCCTCGGGGAAGGCGTGGTAGAAGTCCGGGGCGGCGATGGGGATGATGCCGGCGCCGAGGGAGATGGCGACGATGAGGACGTTGTCGCCGCGTTCGAGGGCGGCTCCGGCGAGGGTCTGGATGCCGCTTGCGGCGACGGTCCCGAAGAGGGCGATGCCGACGCCGCCGAGGACCGGCTGCGGGATGAGCGCGACGACGGAGGCGAGCAGCGGGCAGAGGCCCAGCAGGATGAGGATGCCGCCGGCCGCGGCGACGACGAAGCGGCTGCGGACCTTGGTGATGGCGACCAGGCCGACGTTCTGGGCGAAGGCGCTGGCGGCGAAGCCGTTGAAGAGGGGGCTGAGGGCGGTGCCGAGGCCGTCGGCGCGCAGAGCGGCGGCGAGGGTCTTCTCGTCCGCGGGCTTCTCGACGATCTCGCCGAGGGCGAGGACGTCCGCGGTGGACTCGGTCATCGACACGAGCATCACGATGCACATGGAGATGATCGCCGCCGCCGCGAACTGCGGTGCGCCGAAGTGGAACGGGGTGGGGATGCCGATGATGTCGGCGTCGCCGACGGAGCTGAAGTCGGCGACCCCCAGCGGCAGGGAGATCAGCGTGCCGGCGACGAGTCCCAGCAGGATGGAGATCTGCTTCAGGAATCCCGTCAGGAGCCGGCGCAGGGCCACGGTGATCAGCAGGGTGGCGGTGGCGAGGCCGATGTACTCGAGGCTTCCGTAGTCCGGTGCCTGCGCGTTCCCGCCCTGGGCCCAGTTGAAGGCCACGGGCAGCAGGGACACGCCGATGAGGGTGATGACCGTGCCGGTGACGACGGGCGGGAAGAAGCGGATCAGCTTGCAGAAGAAGGGGGCGAGGAGGAACCCGAAGACTCCGGCGACGATCACGGCGCCGTAGATGACGGGCAGGGCGTCCTCGGGCCCTTCGGCCTTGGCGATCGCGAGCATGGGTGCGACGCCGGCGAAGGAGACGCCGTTGACGAACGGCAGCCGTGCTCCGACCTTCCAGAACCCGAGCGTCTGCAGCAGCGTGGCGATCCCGGAGGTGAACAGGCTGGCGCTCATCAGGAACGCGATGTCGGCGGTGGACAGTCCCACGCCGATGCCGACGACCAGCGGGGGTGCGACGACACCCGCGTACATGGCTGCGACGTGCTGCAGGCCGGCGCTGAAGAGCTTCACCGGGGGCAGCATCCGATCGACCGGATGGGTGTCGTCCGGTCTTGCGGGGTTGTCGGGACGGGCGTCGGATCCGGCCTCGGTCTTCGTCGGTTCCGGGGCGGTGTGGGATTCCGGCATGGGTGCCTCCTGGCCGCGGCGGTCCCTTGGGAGCGCGGGCAGCCCTGTGGGAGAGCCTGCGTACGAGACGCGAGGCTCTGCGGGTGCGGGTGATGACGGGGGGTGGGAGACGCGGCACCGGGCGGCGGCCCGTAACGGGCCGCCGCACCTGGATGACGCGGCCGGAGAGCGGGGAGTGGGGCGCCGGGGAACGGGCGGGAGGGGATGGGTGTCCCTGCGTTCCCGCGGTCCCTCGACCGGCCTTCGCGCATCTGTCCGTGATGCGTGCGGTGCCACTCCGTCCGGCGAAGTCGGAACAGTTCCTCATGGCGCGGCGTGGGAGTCAAGAGGCGGGACGGGGCGGGTTCACGGCCTCGCGGACGTGGTGCCACAGGTGCAGGTCGATGCGTTCGAGGAAGTCGGCCGCCAGCGCCTCCGCGCGGGCGGCCTGACGGGGCGTTCCGCCGGCCGCGCCCTCCCACTGCTGGTAGGCGAGGTGGAGACGTTCGAGGGCGTGGCGCAGTACCGCGGGGTCGAGGGGCACGATGCGCGTGAGGGAGCCGACGTAGGGGGGCCACCAGGTGGTGGCCGCTTCTCTGAGCAGTACGCGGAGCTGGGCGGTTCTGCCGCACGCGGCGACGAAGCAGGCCGGTGGCGGGCAGAGGAGCTTCAGGAGCGCGTCCGTCTGCGCGGGCGTGCCCTGCCAGTGGTTTCGGCGTTCGGCGTCTTGCCACTGCCCGAGGGTGAGTCCGAGGGCCGCCGCGGTCTCGTTGACGGTGAGTCCGGCGACGGTACGGCACTGGGCGAGGGTGGTGGGCTCTGTGACGAGGTCGGCCGGGGAGCACCAGAGGGCCGCCGCGAGGGCCTTCACCTGGGCGCTCTCGGGCGTGGCGGTGCCGGCTTCCCAGGCCTCGACGAGGCCCGGGTGCACGGGGGAACCGCAGTAGGCGGCGACGGCCCAGGCGACCTGCCCGAGCGTCAGGCCGAGTTGGGTGCGGACGGCGGCGGCACGGGCGGGGTGGAAGGGGGGCAGGGCGTACGGATCGTCTGCGGGTGACATAGCGGCACACCGTAGGGACCGTGCCGGTCGTGGCCAAGGGCCGAGACGCTCCGATGAGGCTCCCGTCGGCCGGCATCCGGCGGCTTCGTCGGATCTCCTGAGTACGCTGACCGTCGATGACCTGGTCCTTTGCGTACGGATGCCAGCGGGCTCAGCGGAGCGGACGGCACGGTGACTGTCGGTTCCTCCAGAATCTGCCGGGAACTCGGCTTCCGGCTTGGGGGAGTTGACGAGGTTCAGGGCGGGTCATAAAGTCCCGTCCGTCCAGGACGGAAAAGCATTTCCGTCATGCGGAACCAATGTGGAAGTCGCCCACCCCCGCGACGCGCCCCATCGGCCATGCTCCCGGTTCGGGCCGTCCCCCGGCACCGGTCACTCTGCCCACACGCCCTCGGCAGCCCCCTGCCCGCGGGCGGTGTCCCAAGGACCTGCCTTGCTGCCCCGCGCCACTGTCCGCACGCCCCGGACCCCACCCCATCCGGTCGACGAGATCCTTCCCGCCCGCCGCATGCTGCCCGCCGCCCTCCAACACGTGGCGAGCATGTACGCCGGCCTGACCGCCCCACCGCTGATCATCGGCAGCGCCCTGGGGCTGACCCCGTCCCAACTCTCCGCCCTCCTGGCCGCCGCGCTGCTGATCGCCGGGCTCGGCACGATCGCCCAGACCCTCGGCGTCCACGGCGTCGGCGCCGGGCTGCCCCTGGTCAACGGGGTCTCGTTCGCCGTCGTGGCACCGGCGCTCGCCACCGCCGCCACCCAGGGGCGCGACAGCGCCCTGCCGGCGATCTTCGGGGCCACCCTCGTGGCCGGAGTCCTCTGCCTCCTGCTCGCTCCCGTCTTCCGCCGGCTGGTCAGGTTCTTCCCACCGGTCGTCAGCGGCTGCGTCATCACCCTGGTCGGCATCTCCCTGCTACCGGTCGCCGGCACCTGGGCCCGGGGCGGAGACGCCGAAGCCGCCGACTTCGGCTCGCCCGCCAACCTGGTACTGGCGGCGACGACCCTCGTCATCACCCTGACCGTGCACCGCATGCTCTCGGGCCGCTTCCTCGGACGGGTCGCCATCCTCATCGGCATGCTCGCGGGCACCCTGATCGCCGTCCCGCTGGGCAAGGTCGACCTCGACGCCCTCACCCAGGCGCCCTTGTTCGCCCTGCCCACGCCCTTCGGCTTCGGCGCTCCGCAGTTCGTCCCCACCGTGATCGCCACCGCCGCGGTGGTGATGGTCGTGTCCATGATGGAGTCCACCGCCGCACTGCTGGCGCTGGGCGCGGTCGCCGAGCGGCCGGTCCAGGACCGGACCATCGCCGGAAGTCTCCGCGCCCTCGGCCTCGCCACGGTCCTCGGCGGCGTCCTCGGAGCGTTCACCAGCACGTCGTACGCGCAGAACGTCGGCCTGGTCGCCCTCAGCCGGATCCGCAGCCGGTACGTCGTCACGCTCTGCGGCGCCATCCTGGTCCTGATGGGCTTCGTGCCCGTCCTCGGGTCGCTGGTCGCCCTCGTCCCGCTGCCCGTCCTCGGCGGCGCGGGCGTGGTCTTCTTCGGCTCCGTCGCCGTCACCGGCATCCGCACCCTGACCAAGGCCGCCCTGGGCACCGGCCACAACGCCCTGATCGTCTCCGTCACCCTCGCCTTCGGTCTCTTCCCCGTCCTCGATCCGGACTTCTACGACCGCCTTCCCGCCCCGGTGGCGACCGTCCTCGGCTCGGGCATCACCGCCGGCTGCCTGGTCGCGGTCCTCCTCAACTACCTCCTGAACCACCTGGGTCGCGGCACCGAGGCCGACCTCGACGCGATCTCCGCGGAACAGGTCACCGCCCTCGACACCGCCGGCACCGTTCCCGGAGGAAGCCCCGCCGCCGACTGGTCGCCCTTCCGGCCCGCCGTCTCCCCGTCCGGCACCCGCGACCAGGACGCGAGCGGTACGGCACACCCCGCTCCCCTCTGGCCCTACCTGACCGGCCCGGTGGATCCCGCCGACACCCACCCGCACCACCCGCCGCACGAGGCCCCGGCCCCGCACCGTCCGTCTCCCCCTCCCGGCGGCTTCCCCGGGGACGCCCTCGCCGAGGACATCGTCTTCCCCGGCCCCTTCCACCCCCTCCACCCACGACACCCCGGTCCCGGCCTTCCCCGGGAACGGCACGGAGCGGAGGCCGCCGATCCCTGGCAGGACCCGCAGCCCCCCTCGGCCGCCGACGACAGCCGGTAGACCGATTTCCCGCCCGTCGCCGGACCCGACGGCGCGCAGGCCCGGCGACAGGGTGAGCCGACACCGGACCATCCCCGGATTCGGCACCGAGGGCCGCCGCCCCACCGACTCCCAGGCGACAAGACGAGGTAGCACCGATGACCACCGCTTCCGCCGCCCTCCCTCGCACGGGCGGCTCCCCCGGCGGCGGCGCGCCCCGCCGCGCCCCCGCTCCCGCCCCTGGTCCCGACGAGAGAATCGCCCACGTCGTGGCCGAGGCCCTCGGATCCGCCCGGACGGTGCTCGACTCGGACTCGCTGCCCGGCCTCGGTGGCGTCCGGCTCCCCTTCGGCGACCAGAGCTTCGACGCGGCCACGATGCTCTGCAACGCGCCCCGCGTCCCCGACGCCCTCACCCGGCTGCGGGAACTGCGCCGTGTGACACGAGGACCCGTCGTGGTCCTCGCCGTCGACCCCTCGCGCGTCCGCGGGTTCTGGCTGGACCGGTACGCCCCCGCGGTGCTGGCCGTCCAAGCCCGCCGCCATCCGCCGGTCGCCCACCTGGTCGCCGCCCTTGGAGGCTCCGCCTCGGTGCGGCGTGTCCCCATTCCCCTCGATTGCACCGACACCTTCGACGAGGCGTACTACGGACGCCCCGAACTGCTCCTCGACCCGGCGGCCCGCCGACCGGGGTCGGCCTGGAGCTTCGTCGACGACCGGGCCCGTGAGGCGTTCGACACGACCCTGCGCCGCGAACTCCGGTCGGGCGAGTGGGACGAGCGCTTCGGCCACCTCCGCCGTCTGCCCGCCTACGAAGGATCGCTGGTGATCGTCCGCGCCGTCCCCTGAACCCCCCTTCCGAGGGCGGCGACAGCCGGCCGGAGCACAGCGCCTCCTCACGAACCCCTCGTGGGGAGGCGCTGTTCCATGCCGGCGATGAACACGTCCACGTCGAGGTCGAACCGGGCCGCCGTCCTGGACATGAGACCGGCGTCGGCCAGGCTCCGTACCGCCGGATACGCGTCGAGGGACTCCCGCGCGAGGGCGTCACGGTCCTCTGCCGTCCGGGGACGGTCGCCCTCGCGGCCGACGAGGAAGGCGTCCCGTGCCGACGCGTAGCTGAACTCCGCGAGGAGGGCCAGACCACACCCCGCGCTCCCCAGGTCGGAGCCTGCGGCCATCAGGTGTTCCTCGACGGGAACGTCCCGGGCCAGATGGTGCAGCGGTACCGCCCCTCCGGATCGAGTTCGTCCCCCCAGGGGTAGCGCTTCCGCTCCAGGCCGCCGCGGGCCGCGTACTCCCACTCGGCCTCCGTGGGCAGGCACTTGCCCGCCCAGCGGCCGTACGCCTGGGCGTCGTTCCACGAGACGTGGGCCACGGGATGGCCCCACCGGCCCGCCGTGGTGGCGCCCGGCCCTTCGGGCCGGTCCCAGCGCGCTCCGGCGACACCGCACCACCGCGGAGTACGGGCCGGGCGAGGCGATCCCCGGCGCAGGACCGCGGGCAGGAAGCCCGCGAAGACGTAGGACCAGCCGATGCGTTCCGCGTCAGGGACGCATCCCGTGGCATCGACGAAGCAGGCGAACTGCTCGTCGGTGACCGCGCAGACGTCGATGAGGAAGGGAGCGAGGAGCACCCGGCGTACCGGCCCCTCGCCGCCGCCGGGGAAGCCCTCGGCCGGCTCCGCTCCCCCACCACCAGCACCCTGGCGAGCCGGCCCCGGACCGGGCGTGCGACCACACTGCGACCACCACGGCCCGGGAAGCACGAAAGGCCGCCCTCTCACGGATGAGAGAACGACCTCCGACCTGCGTTTCCGCATGGTCGGGACGACAGGATTTGAACCTGCGACCCCTTGACCCCCAGTCAAGTGCGCTACCAAGCTGCGCCACGTCCCGGTGCTCGTCGGTGGCGGGTTTCCCCGCGTCGGCGTGCAGGAGAACACTACCTCACTCCGTGGGGGGAGATCACACATGCGTGCGCGGGGGCGGAGAATGGCGGGGTGAGCGAGGCATCCGGAAGGTACGGGCGCGGCCGGGACCGCGACGAGGAGGGGCGGGCGCGCAGCGCGCGGCCGCGGGACGGGCTCGGGCGGCAGCTGCCGTACGGCGCCCCGGGGGTGGCGCGGCAGCCCGAGGGGGTCGTGCGGGCGCCCGGGGAGACCCTGCGGGAGGCGCAGCGGCTGCTGGACGCCGGGATGCCGTTCCACGCGCACGAGGTCTTCGAGGACGCGTGGAAGTCGGGGCCGGGCGGTGAGCGCGAGCTGTGGCAGGGCCTGGCCCAGCTGGCGGTGGGCCTGACGCACGCCGCGCGGGGGAACGCGACGGGCGGGGCGCGGCTGCTGCGGCGCGGGGCCGGGCGGGTCGCGGGGTACGCGGACGGGGGCGGCGAGACGTACGGCGTGGACGTTCCCGGGCTCGTGGCCTGGGCGGAGGAGCTGGCCGGCCGGGTGGAACCGGGCGGCGCCGGCGGGACCGCTCCCCCGGACGCCGCCACCGAGGCACCCCGGCTGACGGAGGGTCGTGGCGCGGCCGGCTGAGTGACCGCCCGGGGCCTCGGCGACGCCTGCCGGGCGGTCCGTCGCCGGAGGCCGGAGCGGGTGCCTTACGGGACGGCCGCCACCGAGGCGCCCCCGCTGGTGGAGGGCCGTGGCGCGGCGGGCTGAGTCAACGCCCGGGGTCGTGGCGGTGCCCGCCGAGCGGTCCGTCGCCGGAGACCGGTGCGGGTACCGGCCGCCACCGAGGCACCCCGGCCGCCGGGCGGGCCGTCGCGGGAGGTGCCCGCGGGAGGCTGGGGCGAGGGGCGGGCACGGGGCCGGACCGCCGTCGCCCGCTAGGTGGTCAGGACTTCCTTGAGGACCGTGGTGTGGCTGGTCTCTGGGTGCTTAGTGGCGGTGAGGAGGGTGAGGGGGGACGTTTCGGCGAGGGTGCGGAGGCGGTCGAGGGCGTCAGCGGCGTCGGGGGCCGCGAGTTCGGCCTCGTAGCGGCGGCGGAACTCGTCGTAGTCGCCTTCGCCGGGGCCGTGGTACCAGCGGCGGAGTTCCGTGGACGGGGTGAGCGCTTTCGGCCATTCGTCGATGTGGGCGTCCGCCTTGGCGAGGCCGCGGGGCCAGAGGCGGTCGACGAGGACGCGGACGCCGTCGTCGGGGGCCGGGGCGTCGTAGACACGGCGGACGCGGACGGCGGGGGCGGTGGCGGGCATGGCTCCAGGGTGCGGGACCCCGGCGCGCGTCACCCGTCGACGCGCAGGACGGGCAGCAGGACGGCGTCGACGAACGCGCGGGCGGCGGAGGCGTCGGGGAAGCGGTCCTCCAGGAGCCGCTCGATGCGGAGCAGGCCCATGAAGCTGGGGGCGACGAAGGGGATGGCCGGGTTGTCGGCGGCGACCTCGCCCCGGTCGACGGCCCGCTGGACGACGGCGTCGATGGCCGCGACCTCGGGGGCGATGACGGTCTCGCGGATGCAGCCGCGCAGGTCGGGGTGGTGGAGGTACGCCTGGGCGACGGCCTCCATGAGCTCGGTGTCGTGCTCGTGGCGGGCCGTGGCGATGCGGGCGGCCTCGTGCAGGTCGCCCGCGAGGCCGCCGGTGTCGATGCCGGTGAAGATCGCGCAGCGGCGGGCGGCGAGGGCGGCGGTGACGAGCTGCGGCTTGCTGCCCCACTGCCGGTAGAGGGTGGCCTTGCCGCACTTGGTGAGGGCCGCGACGCCCTCCATGGTCACCGCGTCGTAGCCGCCTTCGCGCAGCAGGCGGAGCACGGCCTCGTACAGCTCCGCCTCCCGCTCCGGCGTGATCTTGCTGCGGCGAGCGGCGGCGGTGGCGGCCTGCGTGGACATCGGTTCCTCCCGGAAACCTCGGGGCCCTCCGCGGGGGACGAGAGCACCCTTCTCTGCACATACGAGAGTAGGGGGTGCACAATCGAGACGCAAACGTATCGAGACGCTTGCGTCTCGATGAAATCGGATCTAGAGTTCCTCCGTTTGTTGCAGATTTGACCGATTGACGGATGGGAAGTGCCGCGCCATGGCGACCCGGATACGCGGGACGGGCGGGATGCCCGGGACGCGTCCCGCCTCCCGGGCGGAGGGCGGACGCCCACCGCTCCTGCGCGAGCTGCTGCTCGTCACCGGCCTCTTCCTCGTCTACAAGTTCGGCCGGCTCCTCGCGAACGGCCACGAGACCGCCGCCTTCCGCAACGCCGACCTCGTGTGGGACGCCGAGCGCGCCCTCCACTTCCCCGGCGAGGGCGCGGTCCAGCAGCTCCTGCTGCACGGCGAGCCGCTGATCCGGGCCGCGAACACCTACTACGCGGCCGTGCACTTCCCCGCCACGATCGCCTTCCTCGCCTGGCTGTACTGGCGCCGCCCCGCGCACTACGTGTGGTCGCGGCGCGTCCTGGCGCTGCTCACCGGCGCCGCGCTGGCGCTGCACATCCTGGTGCCGCTCGCGCCGCCCCGGATGCTCGCCGCCACCGGCCTGGTGGACACCGCGCGGGTCTACGGCCCGTCCGTGTACGGCGCCGTCCCGGAGGCCGACTCGATGGCGAACCAGTTCGCCGCGATGCCGTCGCTGCACTTCGGCTGGGCGCTGATGGTCGCGATCGGCCTCATCGCCGCGACGCGCTCGCCGCTGCGCTGGTGGTGGCTGCTGCATCCGGCGCTGACGCTGCTCGTGATCGTCGGCACCGCCAACCACTACTGGACGGACGCGCTCGCCGCGGCGGTCCTGCTGGGCTTCGCCCTGCTCGTCGTCCCGACGCCGGAACGCCCGTCCGAGCCGTCCCCGCCGTCCGAGCCGACGACCGCGGCGCCCGGCGCGCCCCGGCAGCGGACCGACGCCGGGGTCGTCCCGATCGGGGCGCGCCGATGAACGCCGCCGCCGGCACCGTGATCGCGGTGCTCCTCTCGCTCGTCTCCGCCGCCGGGTACGCGCTCGCCGCCGTCGCCGAGGCCCTGCTCGCCGCCGCCCCCGCCACCCCCTCGGGGCGCGGGGCGCTGCGGGCGCTGCTCGCGCGCGGCCAGTGGTGGTCGGCCGTCGGCCTGAACGCCGCCGGAGCCCTCGCCCACGTCGCCGCCCTCCACTACGGGCCGCTGACGCTGGTGCAGCCGCTCGGCGCGCTGACCCTCGTCGCGGCGCTGCCGCTGGCGGCCCGCACGGTCCGCCGCCGGGTGACCCGGACCGAGTGGCGCGGGGCGCTGTGGACCCTGGTGGGCCTGGTCGGCCTCGTCGCGGTCACCGCGCCGGCCGCGCCCGGCGAGGCGCTGACCCTGGCCGAGGCCCTGGTGGTCGCCGGGGCGACGGCGCTGCTGATCGCGGCGCTCGCGGGCGGCGGGCGGGCCGGGCGTGAAGGGGGCGGCGTACGGGCCGGCGGGCTGGGGCACGCGACCGCCTCCGGCATCGCCTCGGGCGTCGGCTCGGCCCTCACCCAGACCCTCACCGCCGCGCTGGCCCTCGGCCTCCCGGGCGGGCGGCCGTCCTGGTGGCAGACCGCCCTGCTCGCGGTGCTGATCTCGGCCTTCGCCATGGGCGGGCTGCTCCTCTCGCAGACCGCCTACCGGGGCGGCCTGGCCGCTCCGCTGGCGGTGGTGAACCTGTCGAACCCGGCGGCCGCCGCCGTCACCGGGGTGGCCCTGCTGGGCGAGACCGTCCGCGCGGGCGCCTGGGGCTGGCCGGCCGCCGCCGCGGCGTCGCTGGTCGCGGCCCTGGGCGTCGTCCTCCTGACCACGGGCGGCCTGACGCCCGCGCGACCCGAGCCGGAAGCCGCGGCGCCCGAGGCCCGCCCGGCGGGCCCGGTCACGGTGCCGCCGTCCCTCGGCGAGCCGGCGATGTCGAACCTGGCCGAGGCGCTGGGCGGCACGCTCACTCCCGTACGGGAGGCGGAGCCGGCGCGGTGACGGGCGGGGCGGGACCCCGCCCGCCCGGCAGGGCCGGGGAGGGGGTCCTCCCCGGCCCTGCGCCCCTCCCCCCCTCCCCCTCTCCTCCACCCCGACAGCACCCTCCACCCCTCCCCCTCTCCTCCACCCCGACAGCACCCTCCTCCCCTCCCCCTCTCCTCCACCCCGGCAGCACCCTCCGCCCCTCCCCCTCTCCTCCACCCCAAAACCCTCTTAGCGTCACCTTGACGACAACCGACCTCCGGCTCTATCGTCATGGTGACGACAAGGGGGTTCTCTCATGGCCGACATCACCCGGCGGGCAGGCTGGCGCCACCTGCGCTCCGCGCCCACCGCCCACGTCCGGCACATGCGCGGCGGGCGGCTCGCGCACGACGGGGCCGGACTCAGCTTCTGGTTCCGGCCGCGGAGCGCGGCACTGTCCGAGGTGCCGGTGGACGACCGCGAGCTGGCCATGGCCTTCCACGCGCGCACCGCGGACTTCCAGGACGTGAGCGTGCAGTCCACCGTCACGTACCGGATAGGGGACCCGGCGACGGCCGCCGCGCGGCTCGACTTCTCCATCGACCCCGACACCGGGGTCTGGCGGGGCACCCCGCTGGAGCAGATCGCGACGCTGCTGACCGAGACCGCCCAGCAGCACGCCCTCGACGTCCTCGCGCGCACCCCGCTCGCCCGGGCGCTGGTGGACGGCGTGGCGGCGGTGCGGGAGCGGATCACGGACGGGCTGGCCGCCGAACCGCGGCTGCCGGCCACCGGCATCGAGGTGGTCGCGGTCCGCGTGATCGCGCTCCGCCCCGAGCCCGAGGTCGAGCGCGCCCTGCGCACCCCGGCGCGCGAGCAGATCCAGCAGGAGGCCGACCGGGCCACGTACGAGCGGCGCGCGGTGGCGGTCGAGCGGGAGCGGACGATCGCGGAGAACGAGCTGGCCAGCAAGATCGAGCTGGCCCGCCAGGAGGAGCGGCTCGTCGAGCAGCGCGGCACCAACGCGCGCCGCGAGGCGGAGGAGTCCGCCGCCGCGGACGCGGTGCGGGCAGAGGCCGAGGCCGTGCGGAAGGTGCGTCTGGCGCGGGCCGAGGCGGAGGCGGCGCGCGAGGTCGGCGAGGCCTGGGCCGCCGCGCAGACGGCGTGGCTCCAGGCGCACGCGGCGGCCGAGCCGGCCGTCCTGCACGCCCGGGCGCTCGCCCGGGCCGCCGAGCAGCTGCCCCGGATCGAGCACCTCACCCTCTCCCCCGACGTCCTCACCGGCCTCCTCGCGAAGCTCGGCGGCAGCGGCGGGACGGGCGCGTGAGCCTCGCGCCGCGGGCGGTCCTCGTGCACCGCAGGACGGAGTACGAGGAGCTGCTCGCCCGGCACGGGACGCACGGGCAGGCCGCGTTCTTCCTCGCGGCCCGCGGCCGCTCGGCCGACGAGGTCCGCGAGCGGCACGACCGTGCGCGGCGGGCGCTCGCGGCGGTCGCCGCCGCCGTGCCGCTGGCCTGGCGACAGACCCGGGTGGAACGCGCCGATCTGGACCGGTTCCTCTTCGGGCCGGAGGACGTGGTCGTGGTGGTCGGCCAGGACGGGCTGGTCGCCAACACCGCCAAGTACCTCGCCGGGCAGCCCGTCGTCGGCGTGGACGCCGACCCCGGGCGCAACCCCGGCGTGCTCGTCCGGCACCGGCCCGCGGACGCCCGCCGACTGCTGCCGCACGCGGCCGGGCCGGGAACGGCGGTCGACGAGCTGACCATGGTCGCGGCGGCCACGGACGACGGCCAGCGGCTGCTCGCCCTGAACGAGATCTACGTGGGCCCGCCGGGCCACCAGACGGCCCGCTACACCCTGGACGCGGCGGGCGGCGACGACCCCGGCCCCGAACCCCAGGCGTCCTCGGGGGTGCTGGCCGGCACCGGCACCGGTGCCACCGGCTGGCTCCGCTCGCTCTGGCAGCAGCGTTCCAGCGCGCTGGCGCTGCCCGGGCCGGCGGAGCCCCGGCTCGCCTGGTTCGTCCGCGAGGCGTGGCCCTCCCCGACGACCGGCACGCGCCGGGTCGAAGGGCTGCTCGGTCCCGGGCAGGACCTGCGCCTCACCGTCGAGTCCGACCGCCTCGTCGCCTTCGGCGACGGCGTCGAGTCCGACGCCCTCGACCTGACCTGGGGCCAGACCGTCCGTCTGTCCGTCGCCGACACCCGCCTGCGCCTGGTGACCTGATCTGTCCCGCCCGGGGACCCGGCCGCGCGCCGGGCCCGGCCGGCGGGGGCGGCCGGAATCGATCGGCGCCCTCCGGAAGGGGCCCCAGGAGGCGCTAGGGTGGGGCGCTTTGACCGATTTGGTGTGCGGTGTCATACGAAAGGCTCCCCCATGACCTCCCCGTCCTCCGGTCCGATCACCGTCGCTCCCGCCAGCCGCGCCGAGTGGGAGCTCGTGCAGGGCTGGGCCGCCGAGGAGGGGTGGAATCCCGGTCGGGCGGACGGGGACGCCTTCTTCGCGCAGGATCCGGACGGCTTCTTCCTCGGGCGGGTCGACGGCGAGCCGGTCTCCGCCGTCTCGGTGGTGACCTACGGGGACGCGTACGCCTTCCTCGGCTTCTACCTCGTCCGGCCCGAACTGCGCGGACGGGGGCTCGGGCTGGCCACCTGGCGGGCCGGACTCGCCCACGCGGGCGGGCGGGCCGTGGGACTCGACGGGGTGCCCGCGCAGCAGGACAACTACCGGCGCTCCGGGTTCACGACCGCCTATCGGACCGCCCGCTATGTCGGAGAAGTACCGGTCCCGGAGGGCCCGGTGGCCGGGGTGGTGCCGGCCGCACGGGTCGATCCCGCGCTCCTCGCCGCGTACGACTCCGCCTGCCACCACGCCGAACGCCCCCGGTTCCTCGCCGCCTGGCTCACGACCCCCGGGCACCGCGCCCTCGCGAGGGTGGTGGACGGCCGGGTGACCGGCTACGGCGTCGTACGGCCCTGCCAGGACGAGGCGCGCGTGGGGCCGCTGTTCGCGGACGGCCCGGCGGACGCGGCGGCGCTGCTCGACGCGCTGGCCGAGGAGGCGCGGGGCTTCGGCGCGCGGTCGATCGCCGTCGACATGCCGGAGACCAACCCGGCGGCGGCCCGGCTCGCCGAGGACCGCGGCCTCACCCCCACCTTCGAGACGGCCCGCATGTACACGGCCCCGGTCCGACCGGTCGCCGTGGACCGCGTCTTCGGCGTCACGACCCTCGAACTCGGCTGAGCCCGGACGGAGGCGGCGGCCCCCACTCCCCCGAGAGGCTGACGAAGCAACCCCCCGCCCCCTTCGCGGGATGAGCGACGTCCACGCCTCGCGCCGCCCCTCGCCCCCTTCGCCGGAGGAGCGGCGCCCGCCCCTCGCGCCCCCGCCACCCCCGCGTCCTCGCCCGGCGCCCGCCCGCGTGCCCGCGAGCGGGTCGGATCGGGGCGGTCACGCGTACGGAAAGGGGGCGCGGGGCCGGTCGGACCGGGGCGCGGGCGCCTCGCCGGCCGGGGTCGGGCGGCTCCGGCGGGGGACCCCCTCCCCACCCGTGAGGGGTGACAAGGGTTTTCCCCGTATCGCGTTCACCTCCCCGTTCCCTACTGTCCTCCGCACCGGCGGATATCATCCCCCGCAGCGCACCTGACAGGTGCATGCGGGGAGATCGCCGCCGGTGACGGCCTTGACCCGGGCCGTCGGCGCCGGTGGCGGCGCACGGGCCCCCCAGCCCAGGGACCACGGCCGCGACCCCACTTCGCACCGCGACTCCCGCGCCGCCGCCACTGCCCGCAACCACGTCGTAATCGAAAGGGCCAACCACTTTGAACGGTTCCAGGCGGAGAGTCATATCCGTGGTCGCCACCGCCGCGATCATCGGTGCCGCTGCCACGACCACCGGGGCGTTCGCCGCCGCCCCGGCCGCTCCCTCCCCGAAGCCGGCTCCGGCTTCGCAGGCGATGAAGGCGCTCCCCAGCGCCCCCGTCGAGAAGGTCATCGTCACCTACAAGAGCCAGGCCCCCGAGGCCGGTTCCAACGCGGCGGCGAAGACCGACACCGCCGAGAAGGCCGCGAAGACGGGCGAGCGGCTCGCCTTCGAGCGCCGCCTCTCCGGCGGCGGCGCCCTGGTCGACCTGGGCGACTCCGCCACGACGCAGGACGTGAACGAGGTCATGGCCGCCTTCCGCGCCGACCCGTCCGTCGCCACCGTCGAGCCGGACATCCGCGCCTACGCCATGGCCGTGACCCCGAACGACACCGACTACGCCAAGCAGTGGGACCTCGTCGAGGCCACCGGCGGCATGAACGTTCCGTCCGCCTGGGACAAGACGACCGGCTCCGGCGTCACCGTCGCCGTCATCGACACCGGCTACGCGGCCCACTCGGACCTCGCGTCCAACGTCGTCGCCGGCTACGACTTCATCTCCAGCTCCGCCGACGCCCGCGACGGCAACGGCCGCGACGCGGACTCCAAGGACGAGGGCGACTGGAACGCCACCGCCGGCGAGTGCGGCACCGGCTCCACGGCGTCCAGCTCCTCCTGGCACGGCACCCACGTGGCGGGCACCATCGCCGCGGTCACCCACAACTCCAAGGGCATCGCGGGCATCGCGTACAACGCGAAGATCCAGCCCGTGCGGGTGCTCGGCAAGTGCGGCGGCTCGTCCTCCGACATCGCCGACGCCATCACCTGGGCCTCCGGCGGCACCGTGTCGGGCGTCCCGGCCAACCCCACCCCGGCCAAGGTCATCAACCTGAGCCTGGGCGGCGCCAGCTCCACCTGCCCGAGCGTCTACCAGACCGCGATCAACGGCGCCGTCTCGCGCGGTACCACCGTCGTCGTCGCCGCGGGCAACAGCAACGCCAACACCTCCGGCTTCACGCCCGCGAACTGCTCGAACGTCATCACCGTGGCGTCGACCAACCGCGCCGGCGCCCGGTCGTACTACTCCAACTACGGCACCCTCGTGGACGTGTCCGCCCCCGGCGGCGAGACCCGCAACGCCACGGACACGCCCGGCACCGTCACCACGCCCGAGAACGCGATCTACTCCACGCTGAACTCGGGTGCGACGACCCAGTCGACCGAGAACTACAAGCCCTACCAGGGCACCTCCATGGCCGCGCCGCACATCGCCGGTCTCGCCGCCCTCATGAAGTCGGCCAAGAGCACCCTCACCCCGGCCGAGATCGAGTCGGCGATCAAGAGCAACGCCCGCCCGCTGCCCGGTGCCTGCACCGGCGGCTGCGGCTCCGGCATCGCCGACGCGGCCAAGACCGTGAACTCGGTCACCGGCACCACCCAGCCGGGCACCGTCTTCACCAACGCCAACGACGTCACGATCTCCGACAACACCACCGTGTCGTCCTCGATCGCCGTCACCGGCCGCACCGGCAACGCCCCCGCCGCCCTCAAGGTCGGCGTGGACATCAAGCACACCTGGCGCGGGGACCTGGTCGTCGACCTGGTCGCCCCCGACGGCACGGTGCGCAACCTGAAGGCGTCCTCCTCCTCGGACAGCGCCGACAACGTCCTCGCGACGTACACCGTCGACGCCTCCAGCGAGGTCGCCAACGGCACCTGGAAGCTCCAGGTGCGCGATGTGGCCACGGGTGACACCGGCTACATCGACTCGTGGAGCCTCACCTTCTGATCCACCGCTCAACCACCCCCCACATCAGCATCATTGCTGGTCAGCGACGCGCTCGTGGTCTACACCACGGGCGCGTCCTGGCGCGTGGGAGCGCGACCGCGCGGTGCGGCGTGTCCGCATGCCGGACAAGGGGCCTGGACGGAGCGCCCCGGCTCCGTATCCTCTGCGCAGGGCTCATGGGCGGGGCCCACGGGCGGAGGTGGCGACCAGGTGACGACGGTTCCGCACGGCCCCCTGCCCGCACGCGCTCCCGGAGCGGCCGGGCCGCCGGCCCCGGTGGGCCGCGAGGAGCTGCTCGCCCGACTCGAATCCGTTCTCCACGCCCGCGGCCGCGCCCTCCTCACGGGCCCCGCCGGCGTCGGCAAGACCGAGGTCGCCCTCGCCGCCGGCGCCCGCGCCGCGGCCCGCGGCGAGACCGTGCTGTGGCTCGCCGCCCTCCTCGCCGACCGCGCGATACCGGGCGCCGCAGCGGCCGCGCTGGTCGCCTCCGTGGCGACCACCGTCACCCGGCCCGGACCGCGCGCCGAACCGGCCCCCGCCGTCGAGGACGGCCCGGCCGGCATCCCCGCGACCGTCGCCCCCGGCGGCCCCGGCACGCTGCCGTCCGGGGTCTTCGCCTCCGGCGTCTTCGACGACCTGCCGGGACCGCAGCGCACCGCCGTCGCCATGCTCTGCCGCGAGGCGCCCATCCAGCAGGGCGGCTGGGACCCGATCGCCCTGCGCCTGGGCATCGCCCGCATCCTGCGCACGCTCACCTCCCGCGGACCGGTGCTCCTCGTCGTCGACGGCGCCGAGTTCCTCGACCACGACAGCACCGACCTGCTCCGCTTCGCCCTCCACCTCGCCCCGCCGTCGCTGCGGGTGATCGCGGTCGAGACGCCGGAGCCGTACGGGGACACCCACGGCACCGACGCCCCGGAACCCGGCGGCGGCGCGCCCGGGCACCCGGGCCGGGCGGGCGCCGGGCACACCGCCCACCTGTGGGTCCCGTCCGAGGCCGATCTGCTCCTGGTGCCACCGCTCCAGGCCGACGAGATCGCCGCGCTCCTCATCCACCACCGGCTGCCGTCCCGGATGGCCGGCCGCATCCACCGCGCCAGCGGCGGCAACCCCCGGCTCGCGCTCGCCGTCGGCCGCTCGCTCGCCGACGCCCGCACGCCCGTGCACCACGCGGAGGCCCTGACGCTCTCCGGCCGCGCCCGGGACCTGGCCCGCCAGCTCCTGGGGGCCGCTCCCCCACCGGTCCGGGCCACCGCGCTGCTCGCCGCGCTCGCGCTGCGCCCCTCGGCGACGCTGGTGCGGCGGGCCCGGCGGCCCAGGGTGGAGGCCGACCTCGCGGCCGCCGAGCGGGCCGGCCTGGTGTCGCTCGCCGAGGACGGGTCGCTCGCCTTCACCGCGGGCCTCCTGCCCTCCACGCTGGTGCACGACGCCTGCTGGGCGGAGCGCAGCGCCGGGCACGCGGCGCTGGCCGAGGTCGTGGACGATCCGGTGGAGGCGGTACGGCACCGGGCGCTGGCCTCCGACCGGCCGGACGAGGAGCTGGCCGCCGAGGTGACGGCCGCGACGGAGGTCGCCCGGCGACGCGGGAACAACGCGCTCGCCGCCGAACTCGCCCTGCTGGCCGCCGAGTCCACGCCGGGCCGGGACGGGGCGCGGCGCATCGCCCGACTGGTGGACGCGGCCGAGGAGGCCGCCCGGGCCGCCCGGGCCGACCTGGCGATGCGGGCCGCCACGGATCTGCTCGCCCGCGACGCCTCCCCCACCGACCGGGTGCGGGCCCGCCTCGCGGTCCTCGACACCGCGGGACAGGGCCTCACCGACCTGGACGACATGTACGTCCACGCCATGGAGGACTCGGAGGGCGCGACCGCGCTCCGGGCCGCCGTGCAGCTGCGGCTGGCCGTCAAGTACGTGCTGGCCGACGGCGATCCGGAGCGCTCCCGGACGGCGGCGATGGAGTCCGCCGCGCTCGCCGCTTCGGTGGGCGACGTCCGCACCGCCGCGCAGGCGCTGACCGTGCAGGCGCGGATGGAACGGGCCCTGGGCACCGCCGACTCGGAGCCGGTTCTGGCGCGCGCCCGCGAACTGGAGCTGACCGAACGGCCGTTGGGCATCCGCAACGCCGCCCAGATCCTGACGATCCGGCACGCCCTCTTCGACGACCGGCTCACGGACGCCCGGGACGAGCTGAACGCACTGCTGCCGCTGGTGCAGCGACGCGGCTCGGTCGAGGACGCCATCGAGCTGTTCCGGACGCTCGCCGAGATCGAGTCGCGGATCGGCGCGTGCGCGGCGGCGCTCGCGCACGCCGGCCAGTCGCTGGCGCTCACCCTGGAGGCCGGCCTCTCCCCCGGCCCCGCCTGGTACGCGCTGGCGCTCGCCGAGACCGCCGGCGGCAGCCTGGGCCGGGCGGCGAGCTACGCGCGGCGGAGCGTGCAGGCGTCCGAGGAGGAGGGCGACCGGGTCTTCCTCTCCCGCAGCCGGTACGCCCTGGGCCGCGTCCAGCTGGTCAACGGCGACGTGGCGGCGGCCCTGGAGACCCTGCGCCGGGTGCAGACCGACGAGCGGGCTCAGTCCACGGTCGACCCTTCGATGCTGCGCTGGCACGAGGAGCTGGCGGAGGCACTGCTCGCGCACGACGCCGTCGAGGACGCGCTGGCGCTGCTCGCGGAGGTCCGTCCGGTGGCCCGGCGGCTCGGCCGGTCCACGGTGCTGCTCGGCTGCGACCGGGCACAGGCGCTGTGCCTGGCGGCGGAGGGCCGGACGGACGAGGCGGCGGAGCTGCTGACCGGCACGGCCTCCCGGTTCGCGGAGGCGGGGCTGCCGCTGGAGCAGGGGCGGGCGCTGATGGCGCTGGCCCGGGTGGAGCGCAAGCGGCGGCGCCGGTCGGCCGCGCAGACGGCGCTGCACGCGGCGGCCACGATCTTCGAGCGGGCCGGGGCGGTGCCGTGGTTGGCGCTGGCCACCGAGGCCCCGGCCGGTGAGCTGCCGGGGACGGCGACGGGCGGCGACGAGGCCCCGACGGCGCTGGCGTCGCTGACCGAGGCGGAGCTGCGGCTGGCCCGGCTGGTGGGGCAGGGCGCCTCGAACCAGGAGGCGGCGGCGAAGCTGTTCCTGAGCGTGAAGACGGTGGAGGCGCGGCTGACCCGCATCTACCAGAAGCTGGACGTGCGCTCCCGCTCCCAGCTGGCGACGGCGCTCCGCCCCTGAGGACGGAGCGCGCCGCCCGCGTCAGGCCCGGTGGACGGAGACGTACGTACCGCGCGCGACGGCGCCCTCGGGTCCCGCCGGGGTGAACTCGGCCGTGACGCCGCCGAGTTCGCCGTCCGCCGCGTCGCCCGGCCGCAGGACCCGGTGCACGCGCAGGGTGAGGGCCCCGGTGTCGCCCTCGGTCCGGACGCGGATCTCGGTGTACTCGGTCCCGTCGACGGCCTCCGCCGGCTCGACGGCCCGCAGGCCGGGGACCGCGGCGACCAGGACGGTCTCGTCGACGGCGTCGCTGACGGACTGCCGCTGCGGCACGGCCCGCCCGTCGAGCAGCGCCGCCAGCTCCCGCACGAGCACCGGGTCGTGGGCGCCGTCGTAGATCCACCGGGTGCCGAGCACCCCGTGCTCGGAGGTGCCGATGAGCGCGTGCTCCGCGCCGTCGAGCGGCTTGCCCCGGTACGTCATCGGCACGAGGTGCGCGACCGCCTCCGGCCCCTCGCCGTCGGCGACGACCATGAACTCGACGCCCACCTCGCCCTCGGGGTCGTCGAGCCGGAACCCGCCGGCCCTCACCGGCCGCGGCCCGGCCGCCCCGCCGGTGTACCAGGCCCGCGTCGGCAGCCAGTCGGCGATGAGCTCCAGCTTGGTCGGCGTCATCGTGGTGTGGTGGATCTGGGCCATGAGCAGGCCTCTTCCTCTCCTCGGGACGGGAGCCGCCAACGTAACAGAGCGGTCCGCCGGGCCAAGTCCGGTGCTTCCGAACCCCGTTGCCGGGCGACCGGCCGCCGTCCCGTGTGATGATCACAACGAGGTGGATCCGGAGGTGATCCACGGGGGAGAGAGACCATGGGATTCACGGACGCCAACGGCGTCGACCTGTCCGGCGTCACCGGCAGGCTCGTCCAGACGGTCGACCTGGTGCAGAACCCCGCCCCGCAGGCGATCGCCACGGACACCGTCAACGGACACGTCTTCGTGCTCCAGTTGGAGTCCTCGGCCACCGCGCCGGGCGACTCGGGCAACATGTACCTGAACCGCGTCCACCGCACGACGGGCGCCGTCACCGGCTCCATGCGCCTCAAGGGCTTCGGCCACGGAATCTCGATGGGCTGTCAGCCGGTGGGCGGTGAGAGCCACTTGTGGACCGAGTGCGGTCCGCTCCACGTCACCGGCAGCGGATCCGCCTTCGGGAAGAGCGTCACGCGCTTCGCCTTCGTCGACGGCGGCGAGCTCGACGCCACCACGATCCCGCAGGCCCGGAGGTTCACCCCGCCCGGGTCCACGGCGGGCACCGGCCCGTCGTTCGACCCCACCACCGGGCTGCTCACCGTGGTGTACCACAAGGACGGCAAGCGGCACTTCACCCGTTACGACGCCGACCTCGCCGCCGCTGGCACCTGGACGCCCGTCGGCACGACCTTCGTCATGCCCGCCGGCGAGGACGTCACCCCGGCCGTGCCGTCGCCGTACCCGCTGGAGCCGACCCTCACCTCGCAGGGCCACCAGACCCTGGGGGACGTGCTGTACGCGTACCACTGGGCGCCGTACGACGCGGAGACCCACCCGGACACGGTGCCGAGCGCGTTCCCCGGCATCGCCTTCATGACCTCGTACGACTGGACGACCGGGCAGCGCCTCGACCGCCAGGTCGTCACCGGCGCGGACGGGCTGGAGCGGCGCGAGCCGGAGGGCGTCGCCGTCGAGGTCGACCCCGCCACCCAGGAGACGCGGCTGCTCTTCGGGTTCAGCAACACCGTGCCCGGCACGACCGGTTCGCGGGACGTCACCGTCTGCTGGTACCCGACCCGGCCCGCCGTCGACGGCGTCAAGGTGCTCCAGGACTGGGAGGACCTCGCCCTCGCCGCCGGGATCACCGCCGGGGCCGAGCGTCCGCGCGGCCGGCTCGTCGCCCTCGCCGGCACGACCTACCTCCAGCTGCGCGGCACCCTCACCTGCTCCCTCACCGTGGACGGCCCGATCGCGACCCTGCCGCACCGGCTCCGCCCCACCCGGCAGACCCGGCAGAACGTGCCCCGGAACAACGACACCGGGCGGTGCGTCTGCCGCGTCGAGGCCGGCGTCCGCGGCGAACTGTGGGCCTACGGCGCCTACGCCGACAACCCGATCACCTGGATCGACCTGGACGGCGTCTCCGTCGCCTGGCGCTGACCGGCCGCGCCCCCACCCCCTCGTCCCACCTCACTCCGGAGGATCCCCTCATGTCCGAGCAGTCGTCCTCGCCGTCGACCAGCCGCCGCTCCCTGCTCACCGCCGCGCTCGCCGCGCCCGCCGCGGCCGTCGGCGTCCCGCTCGTCACGGCCGCCCCGGCCGCCGCGGCCCCGGTCGACGGGTGCCAGACCGTCGTCGACTGGACCGCCGTCACCCCCGCGGCCGGGATCACGCCCGACGCCGCCGCCCCGCTCCAGGCCCGGGTCATCCGCCTCGCCGGCACCGAGTTCCTCCAGCTCCGGGGCACCCTGACCTGCAGCCTCACCGCCGACGCCACGCTCGGCACGCTGCCGTCCACGATCGTCCCGCCCAAGCTGACCCGCGGCGTCGTGCCCCGCAACAACAACCAGGGCGTCAACGCGATCCGGGTGGAGGCCAACACCGCCCGCGCCCTCAAGGTGTACGGCCCGCAGTCGTCCCAACCCGTCACCTGGATCCAGCTCGACTCCTTCTCCTCCGTCCTGCGCTGACCCGAGGGGGCCCGGAGGAACGGCCCGGCGGCCGTGCCCCCCCCCCCCCCCCCCCCCCCCCCCCGCGCACGGCCGCCGGACCGGGTTCAGCGACGCACCTGCCGGTCCATGACCAGCCGTACGTTCCGCAGTCGGGCCTCCACGTTCGCGTGGGCGGCCCGGGGAGCGAGGCTCCTGCCGGCCGGCGCGGGCGGGACGTACGATGCCGCCGGCGGGGCGTGGGCGAGGTGCGGTGCGGGCAGCGTGCCGGGCGGTACCGGGGGCATGCCCGGCGGTACCGCAGCCATGCCCGGCGGCAGCACCACCCCGCCGGAACCCTCCCGCACGAGGACGTCCTCCAGCGCCTCGCCGAAGCCGAGGCCGACGGCGTACGCGTCGGCCCGGAACTCGGCCAGCCGGTGCAGCCAGCCGACGAGCACCGGTGCGACCGTGAACGGGATCAGCAGCCACCACATGCCCTGGAGGTAGGCGAGGACGAAGACCGGCCAGGCGATCATCAGGATGAGGCAGCCGCCGCAGGCGAAGCCCGCCTTGTTCCGCGCCCGGAAGAGGGACACGATCAGGCCCAGGATCAGCCGGCCCGCCACCCGGGCCGGCGTCGCGTACCAGTCGGCCAGCATCGCCGCCCAGGAGTGACCGCCCACGTGGTGGCCCAGCTCGTGCGCGAGCACCGCCGCGAGCCGGGTGTCGGGCAGCCGGTCCAACGCGTGCCGGGTGACGGCCACGATGTGCCCGGCGGCCGCCGTCGCGTTGAGCTCGGCCCGCTCCTGGATCCACAGCTCGTAGGTCTCCCTGTCGACCCCCGCGCGCCGGGTGACCTGCTCCCACACCACGTCCAGCCGCCGGGCCTCCTCCTCCGTCGGCCGCCGCATCCCGAACAGCCGCCGGGCGAGCGTCGCCTCGACCCCCCGGTGGAAGACGAGCGGCCCCGAGAGCAGCCACGCGACCGGCACGATCACCGCGAGGGCGACGTTGACCATGCCCGACAGCACCGTGACCAGAGCGAGGCTGAGCAGCCCGATCGGCAGGGTGAGCACCAGGTGCCACAGCGCGGCCCCGTCGACCCCGCGCTGCCGCGCCTTCACCATCCGCCGCCCGGTGTCGAGCGCGAGATCGTCCATGCGGACCGCTCCGTCCCCGCCGCCGTATCCGCCGGGCGGGACGGCGGGCGCCGTGGGGGCGGGCACGGGGGCGGGGGCGGGTGGATCGGGGTACGCCGGCGCCGGCACAGACGGCTCGGGGAGCGGCGCTACCGACACACCGAGGTCGTGCTCCGGTACGGGTCCCGGGTAGGGCGGGGCCGCTTCCCTCGGGTCGACCGGCGGAGCGGGCTCCGGGTAGGCCGGGGCCGCTTCACCCGGGTACGCCGGAGCGGCGAACTCCGTTGAAGACAGAGCCACCTCGCCGGGGTACGCCGGTACGTCCGGTCCCGGGTGCACCGCAAGCACCTCATCCGGGTACGACGGCGGAGCGGGCTCCGGGTAGGCCGGGGCCGCTTCACCCGGGTACGCCGGAGCAGCGAACTCCGGTGAAGAAAGCTCCGCTTCACCGGGGTACGTCGGTGCGGCGGACCCGGGGTAGGTCGGGGCCGCGACCCTCGGGTCGGCCTGCGGCGGCGGGCCCGGGTACGGCGGAGGGGTCTCGCCCGGGTACGGCGGTGGAGGCGTCTCCCCCGGGTACGGCGGGGGCAGGGGGGCGGGGTCGGACATGGCGGTGTCTCCAGGGGGCGGGCGGGGTGGGGTGGTCAGCCGACGAGGAGGGCGCCGGGGAGCAGGACCAGCGCCAGGGTGAAGCCGGCCATCCCGGCCCGCAGCCAGGCGTACTTGATCGACACGATCCGGCTGTTCTCGACGAGGGAGGAGAGGACCGCGGTGCCCGGTGACCGGTCGGTCTCCCGCAGGGCCTCCTCCAGGGCGGCCCGGCCGTGGCGCGCGGCGCCCCGGATGTCGGCGAAGTGGGTGAGCGGGGCGCCGGGGCGCCAGTCGACGGCCCGGTAGCGCGGGACGACGGCCATGAGCAGCGCGATCAGGGAGACGAGGAAGCAGGCGGCGCCGGCCCACCACATCACCTGGCCGAGGACCGCGAGCTGCGAGGGGTGCCAGCCGCGGACGGCGAGCACGCCCACGAGCGCGGCGGCGGCCATGCCCTGGGCGGCCACGAGCACCGAGCCCTTGGTGTCGGCGCGCGCGGCCTCCAGGCGCAGTTCGGCGAGGAGCCGTTCGGTCGTGCGCCCGCCCGGGACGGGTACCGGCGCGGCGGGCGGCGCCGTGCCCGGCTCCGGCGTGGGGGCGGGCACGGGGGCGGGGGCGGGGGTGCTCATCGGGGCGGCCGCTCGGGCGACGGGTACCCGAAGACGGGGGCGTCCACGGGCGGCGGCGGGACGGAGCCGGGCTCGCCGGGCGGCGGTGCCTGGGGCGGGATCGGGCCCGGGGCGGGCGGCGCGGGCGATCCGGGTTCCGGGGACGGGCCGAGGGCCTCCGGCGCCGTCCGGGGGCCGCCGGGCGGCAGCTGCTGCCCGCCGCCCTGGTACAGCTTGGCGCTGAGGACCTCCTTCATGACGTTGGCCGCGAGCCGCCGCGGCTCGTCCATCTGGTGCTCCTCCAGCCCGCCGGGTCCGCCGCCCAGCGCCTGGAGGGCGACCTTGAGCTGGTTGTCCATGAGGCGGAGCTGGTCCTCGCGCAGGTTCTCCATGATGAGGCGGGTGTCCTCGGGGTGCCGGGCGAGCTGGAAGGCCATGGCGGCGGGGCCGCCGCGCTCCAGGTAGTAGGTGTAGAAGTCGATCTTCTGCGCCTCGATCGCCTGGAGTTCGAGCTCCTGGTGGCCGCGGGCGAGCCGGCGCTCGTGGTCGAGGGCCTGGCGTTCGCGCTCGACCTCGTGCTGCTGCCGGCCCTGGGCGAGGGCGCGCTGCGCGGCGAGCTCGTCCTCGCGCATGAGCAGCGCGTGCTGGGGTTCGAGCTGCTGCCGGGCGAACTCGATCTCGCGCAGCCGGTGGGCCTGTTCGAGGGTGGCCTCGTCGCGCCGGATCTGGAGTCCGCAGTGGACGGCGAGCCCGGCCCCGGCGCCGATCGGGCCGGCGGCTTCGAGGGCCTTGCGGGCGTGGAGCTCGGCGGCGGCGCTGTCCTCCATGGCGTAGCCGCGCAGGACGGGGCGGACGATCTGCTCGACGGCGCGCCGGACGAGCGCCGGGACGTCGCGCTCGCCGCTGGCGACGAAGGCGGCGGGGTCGGTGACCTGCCAGGTGCAGTCGAGCGAGACCTCGAAGGTGAAGGCGTCGTTCTGGCTGACGAGCGCGAGGACGGCGGTGGCCTCGTGCCGGCCGGTGTCGACCTCGTACACGCTGGTCCAGCGGCGGGTGGCGAGTTCGGTGCGGCTCGGCCGGCTCGGCGGCGGGAAGGCTTCGAGGGCTCCCTGCGCGGTGGTGAAGACGAGCGCGTGGTCGATCCGGGTGGCCCGCAGCGGCTTGAAGCGGGAGAGCTCCTGGATCGTGATCACGGGGTCGACGAGGACGGTGTGGCGGTGGGCGTCCTGCTGCCACTGGGGCGGCTGGCTCATCATCGTGACGCTGCTCCTTGGAACGGTTCGTACGGCGGCGCCGGCCTCGGTGGAGGCCGGTCGCCCGGGTGGTCGCCCCGGTGCGTCACCGGGAGGGCGCGGGCCCCGGGGGGTCCGCGGGTCCGGAGGGGCCGGGTGCGCGTGCTCCGGCCAGCCGGTCGCGCAGCCGGAGGGCGACGGCCGGCGGTACGGGGCCGGTGGCGGGGTCCACCGGTTCGGCCCGCAGGTTCTCCAGGAGGTAGGCGAGCCGGCGGTGGTCCTCGACGGAGACGGCGAGGAGCGGCAGCAGTCCGGTGAGGGCGGCCTCGGCGCCCGGATCGGTGTCCGCGGCCCGCACCCAGCCGCGCAGGGCGTGCAGGCCGGAGGCCGAGGCGACGGGGTCGCCCAGGACGCTGCGCCAGAGCGCGGCGAGGGCCTGGCGCAGTGCGGCGCCGTCGGTGCCGGGGGTGGCCTCGGCCCGGCCGAAGAGGTCGAGCAGCAGCGGGCGGCCGGTGCCGTCGGGGCCGTCGGTGGGGCCGCAGGCGTGCACCGTGGCCCGCAGCACGAAGTCGCGGGTGGCCCCGCGGGCGAGTGCCGGCAGGTCGACCCACAGGTCGGCGGCGGCGCTCCAGTCGCCCCGTCCGGCGGCGTCCTGCCCGCCGGCGAGGAGGAGGGCGGCGGCGGACTGGGCGAGGTCCTCGCGTTCCTCCGTCCAGCCGCGCACCGGTCCGCCGCGCGCCTCCATGCCGCGGACGGCCTCGGTGAGGGCGCGCAGGGCCTCGTGGGGGAAGGCGTCGCCGACGAGGGCGTAGGCGCGGACGGCGGTCCAGCGCAGCCGGTGGTCGGGCGAGGTGCACCACTCGGCGAGGATGCGGGAGATGTGCGGGGCGCCCAGGTGGTGGGCGAGGGCGAGGGCGTTGGCGGCGGCGAGCCGGGCCCGCAGGCGGCGGTCGGCGGCCCAGCCCCGGACGAGGAGGGCCATCGCGGACGGCAGGTCCGCCTCGGTCATGACGGCGGCGGTGGCGGCGGCCCGGGTGCGGACGACGGGCCGCGGGTCGTCGGCGAGCCGGCGCAGCCAGGCGATCAGGGCGGGCCGGGCCGAGGGGTGGCCGGTCCAGACCTCGCGGAGCAGGGTGAGCGCGGTGAGCTTGTCCCGGAACTGGACCTTGGTCTGGAGCACGGGGCCCCACTCGGTCTGCTCCGGCTCCTGGTACCGCTCGGCGAGGGCCTTCTCGACGCGCTGGGCGCTGGAGGTGCCGAAGACGGGGATGCGGGCGGGTTCGCCGGGGTGCTCGATGCGCTGGAGGAGCTGGTAGAGCACGTCGCCGAGTTCGGCGGTGAGCGGATAGGGGGCCTCGTCGAAGGTGGCGAGGGCGATCAGGAACGCCTTGTCGTGGAGGGTGTGGTCGGCGCTGTCGAACCAGGCGCGGACCTGTCGTTCGGCGGCGACGTGGCCGAAGGCGCCGAGCGCGGCGAGGGTCACCGTCCCCCGGGCGTAGCCGGCGACGTGCTCGGCGAAGCGGGCGGTCTCGGCGACGGGCCGGTGGTGGGTGAGGACGGACCGGACCTCGGGGAGGCCGAGGAGTTCGGCCGCGTCCCGGCCGCCCAGGTCCGCGGTGCGCAGGTGTCCGGCGAGGAGGGCGTCGGGGGCGGGCGGCCGCCAGGGCACGTGGCCGGTGCCCGTCGGCACGGCCGGGTGGGGGCCGGTGACGAGGACGAGGTGGCCGTCGGTGGCGTGGAGCCGTTCGCTGAGGGCGCGGAGGTGGTGTTCGCGCAGGGGGCGTTCGGCGGTGGCGGTGAAGTCGGCGACGAGGTGGCCGCAGCCGTCGCGGAGTTCGCCCACGAGCCGGCCGGCGCCGAGGCCCGGGTCGAGGGCGCGGTAGGACCGGGAGCCGGCCTCGCGCAGCAGCATCAGGGCGGCGGCGCGGCGGCCGGTGGTGGCGGGTCCGGAGAGGACGGCGACGCGGTCCTTCCTGAGCGCGTCGAGGGCGCGGGCGAACGGTCCGTCCGGCTCGCCGTCGGCTTCGTCGGCGAGCGGCTGGACGAAGCGCAGGGCCAGCGCCTCGACCTCGGTGACGGGGATCGCTCCGGAGCGTTCCTCGGTGTCGCCGCCGAGGTGGTACTCGACCTTGCCGCCGAGGATGACGTCGCCGGTGACGTGGCCGCCGCTCACGCCGTGCTGGTCCCCCGCGACGAGGGAGCCGCCGACGCGCGCGGAGTGCCCGAGCATGAAGCCGGGGCTGTGCCGGTAGAGGTCGCGCCGGGAGTCCCAGGCGTGTTCGGTCTCGGTGTCGGCGTCGTCGTGCCCCTCGCCCGCGCCGGCGGGGGCGTTCTCGGCCGCCGGCGGGACGGGCGCGCCCGCGTACGCCGGGGCGGGCTCGTCGGGGGCGGGGGGCCGCTCCTGCGGGGTGCTCACGCCGGGCTCCCTTCCGCGCCGTCGGCGACGCGCCGGTCCGGCCGACCGCCGCCGCCGAGGATGACGTCGCCGGTGACGTGGCCGCCGCTCACGCCGTGCTGGTCCCCCGCGACGAGGGAGCCGTGGACGACCGGGGAGCCGTGGAAGTGGAAGACGGACGCGGGCGCCGGTGCGGGGGCGGGTGCCGGTGCGGGCGCGGGGGTGGGCGCCGGGGCCGCCTCGGGCGCGGGGGCCGGGGTGGCGTCCGCCGGGCCCGTGCCGGCTCCCCGGTGGATCCAGGCGGGCAGCACGCCGTCCTTGACGGTGACGTCGGCGCGCGCGAACAGCTCCGGCCGGACGCCCCGGTGGCCGTGCCGGACGATCCCCTCGTAGACGGGCGCGCTGACGGCGAGGACGGCGTGCTCGTCGGGGCGGGCGGCGAGCGCGGCGCGCAGCACGTCGGCGTCGAGCAGCCGGCACGCCTGGTTGAGGTCGTGGCCGACGATGCCCCCGGTGGTCCCGGCGTGCGGGTCGTGGGCGACCTCTCCGGCGGCGAGCACGGTCCGCAGCCGCATCTGGGCGCTCTGAGAGGCCAGCAGGTTGTGCTCGTGCAGCAGGTCGGGGGCGGTGGTGAGGAGGGAGCGCAGGAGGGCGGTCTTGGCGACGTCGCCGCTGAGGAGCACGATGAGGCCGTCGCCGCGGTCCTCGCGGTACTGCTGGCTGGGCTCGACGCCGGCGGCCTCCAGGGTCTGGTCCACGATCGCGTTCAGGCGGCGCCGCAGCACGGCCTGCACCACGTCGTCGCGGCGGCTGAACTTCTCGATGTCGAGGAGCAGGATGGTCCGGTTGACTGGCTCGCGCATGGCGCCTTCCACGGGTGACGGGGCCCTTCGGGGGCCGTGGGGACACCGCGACGATGTCAGTCGCGGGGAGGGGGGTGCGACGGCGCCGGGCACACGGCGCGTGTGACCGTGTGCACAGAACGGCGCCCCCGGAAGAGGGGCGCGGGGCGTCCGCCGGCTGGTTCAGGTGGTGCCGGAGCGCGCTATCTGCCGCAGGACGTCGGGGCGCACGACGACGAGGCCGCGCCGTCCGGTCCGTACGATGCCGCGTTCGCGCAGCTGCTTCAGCAGGCGGGCGACGGCCTCGCGGGAGGCGCCGACGGAGCCGGCGAGTTCGCTCTGGGAGAGTCCGGCCGTGAGCTGGACGCCGTCGGGGGACTCCTCGCCGTGGGTGCGGATGAGTTCGAGGAGCAGCAGCGCGAGGCGTTCCTGCACGTTGAGGGAGGCGTACTGCACGCGGCGCCGGTCGCTGTCGCGCGTGCGGTCGGCGGTGAGGGCGAGCAACTTGCGGGCGATGCCCGGGCGTCGGTCGAGCAGCTCGCCGAAGACGACGGCGTCGAAGGCGAGGGCCTCGACCCGTTCGAGGGCGGTGACGGTGGCGCCGCGGGGCCGTCCGCTGAGGAGGGCCTGTTCGCCCACGATGTCGCCGGGGCCGCGGAGGGCGAGGAGCGCCTCGTAGCCGTTGGGGGCGGCGGACGTCACCTTGGCCCAGCCGGAGAGGAGGACGAGGACGTGCGTGGAGGGTTCGTGCTCGCGTAACAGGACGTGGCGCGCGGGGAAGGCGAGGGGGCTGCCGCTGCGTAAGAGCGTCTGCCGGTCGTCGGACTCCAGCCGGGCCACGAAGGGCACCTGGTCCTCGAACTGCGTCACCTGTTCCTCCCCGCCCGCCACTTCGGGCGGCGCCCGCGCCCGCGATCAGCCGGGAGGTTAGCGCATCGGGGCGGTGGGCCACTCCGCGGAGCCGTCGAGGACGGCCGGGGTCGGTCCGTCGGGGCGGACGGTGAGGCCGTACGCGGTGCGCTCCGGACGGGACCGGAAGCGGGGTACGGGGCCCGGCAGCAGCTGTTCGAGGAGGGCGGTGGTCTCGCGGAGGGCGAACTGGAGGCCCAGGCAGGCGCGGGGCCCGATCCCGAAGGGCAGGTAGGCGCCGGGGTGGCCGGGCCGGCGGCCGGGGGTGGTGAAGCGGGCGGGGTCGAAGTGCGCGGGTTCGGGCCAGAGTCCGGGGTCGCGGTGGGTGAGGTAGGGGCAGACGAGGAGATCGGTCCCGGCGGGGATCGGGTGGCCTGCGAGGGTGTCGGCCGCGGCGGCGTGGCGGGGCAGGATCCAGGCCGAGGGGTAGAGGCGGAGCGTCTCGTGGACGAGCGCCTGGACGGCCTGCTGTCGCTCGGCCGAGCCCTCGGGCCCGGCGGCGAGGGCGTGTTCACGGGCCTCGGGGTGACGGTCGAGCAGCAGGTACAGCCAGGTGAGGGTGGTGGCGGTGGTCTCGTGACCGGCCACGAGGAGGGTGACGAGTTCGTCGCGGATGAGCCGGTCGGTGTAGGCGGGGCGGGAGGCGGAGGCCTCGACGAGCACGTGCAGCAGGCCGGGGCCGTCGGGTCCGGCGCCGCCGTCCCGGGCGGTGCGGACGGCCCGTTCGGCCACGGCGTCGATCCGCGCGATGTCGGCGGCGACGGCCTCCTGCGCGGCGACCTGGTCGGCGGGCAGGCTCGGGAGGGCGGCCACGACCCCGGCGACGGAGGCGAGTTCGCGTTCGGTGCCGGGGTCGAGCGGGTGTCCGGTGAGGGCGCGCCAGATGGTGTCGAGGGCGAAGCGGCGCATCTCCTCGCCGAGGTCGAAGACCTCACCGGTGCGGGCGTACGCCTGCCAGCGGGCGCCCGTCACCCGTGCGGCGGCGGCGATCCGCCCCTCGTACCGGCGCATGCCGCGTCCGGTGAACTGGGACTGGAGCAGGCGGCGTTGGTTCTGCCAGGCCTCGCCGGTGGCGGAGAGGACGCCGTCGCCGACGAGGACGCGGGCGCGGTGGGAGCGCTTGACGTACCGGTCGGGGTGGTGGGCGAGGACGTGCCGGACGGCGTCGGGTTCGGTGACGAGCACGGTGGGCGCGGCGCTGGGGGCGGGGCGGAACGCGCCGATGCCGCCGAGCCGTTCGCGTACGAGGGTGAGGAGGGCCACCAGTTCGCCGCCGTCCTGGTGCCATCGTCCGACGAGGGCGGCGTCGAGTTCGGGGACCGGCCGGCCTGCCGGTCCGGTGGCCTCGCGGGCGCCGGGGGGTGCGGGGATGGCCACGGTGCGGCTCCTGTTCGGCGTCCGCACGCCCTCGCGTGCGGGGTGGCGCGGTCCCTCGCACTGTAGGGGCGCGGGCGGGGGCGAGGACAGCGCGCCACCGGCCGGGGGTACGGCTCGTGGCGTGAAGTCGCCACTGTTCGGGCCGTGTTCGGGAGGCGGCGGACGGCGAGTGGATCGGTCGCTTCCATTGACGCCGCTGCAACGGTAAGGAAGGTTTCCTGTCAACCATCGCCGACCGGCCGGCCGCCCCCGGCAGGAGGAGACGATCCATCATGCGCAGAGCGATACCGGCCGCGGTCGCGACGGCCGTCGCCGGCCTGCTCGCCGCGGGGTTCCTGAGCCCGTCGGCCCGGGCCGCCGCCGCCCCCGCCCTCACCGCCTCGGTCGTCCAGGCAAGTGTCTGGAGCACCGGTTACGGCGCCGACGTGACCGTACGGAACGACGGGGACGCCCCCGCGAGCGGCTGGACGGTCGAGTTCGACCTGCCGGAGGGCACCTCGGTCAGCAGCCACTGGTCGGCGACGAAGACCCAGAGCGGCCGCCACTACACCTTCACGAACGTCACCTGGAACGGCTCGGTCGCGCCGGGCGGGACGCAGGGCTTCGGCTTCAACGCGAGCGGTCTCGGCCTCCCCCTCAACTGCACGGTCAACGGCGCCCCGTGCGCCGGCGGCACCCCCACACCGACCCCGACGCCGACACCCACGCCGACCCCGACACCCACCCCCACGCCCACACCCACGCCCTCCGCCCCTTCCCCGACGACCCCGCCCGCCGGCCCCGTCGTCGACGTCGCCACCGCGGCGCAGCTCCGGGCCGCGCTGGACGCGGCGGCGCCCGGGCAGACGATCCGGCTGGCCCCCGGCGAGTACCGGGGCTCGTTCGTCGCGCAGCGCGCCGGCGCGGCCGACCGGCCGATCACGCTGACCGGCCCCCGCACGGCGGTGCTCGTCAACGACGGGCCGTCCGGCAGCGGCCCGTCCTGCCCCGTCCCCACGGCGGGCTGGGACCCGGGCTACGGCCTGTGGCTGTACCGGGCGCCGTACTGGAACCTGGAGGGCTTCACCGTCCGGGACTCCAAGAAGGGCGTGGTCGTCGACGCCTCCCCGCACGTGACGGCGGACGGACTGTACGTGCACCACGTCGAGGAGGAGGGCGTGCACTTCCGCCGCTCCTCGGCGGACGGGGTGCTCCGGAACGCGATCGTCGAGGAGACGGGTCTCGTCCAGCCCGGCTACGGCGAGGGCGTGTACATCGGCTCGGCGGGCTCCAACTGGGGCTGCCACGGCAACGAGGGCGGCGCCGACCGCTCCGACCGGGTGCTCGTGGAGAACAACCGGATCGGTCCGAACGTCGCCGCCGAGGCGATCGACGTCAAGGAGGGCACCTTCGGCGGGATCATCCGCGGCAACACCTTCGACGGACGCGGGATCACCGGGCAGAACTCGGCGGACTCCTGGATCGACGTCAAGGGCGTGGACTACCTGATCGAGGGCAACACCGGCACCTTCGCCGCGCCGGGCACCTTCGCCAACGGGTACGAGACGCACAACCCCGCCACCACCCCGGCGTTCCCGAACGGCTGCGGCAACGTGTGGCGCGCCAACTCCTCCGACCTCGGCGGGGTGGGCGCGTACGCCGTCCGGATCACGTCGACGTCGAAGTGCCCGGGGCGGCTCAACGTGGTGCACGCCTCCAACACGGTGAAGGGCGCCACGAGCGGTCTGACCAACATCGCGGTCACCCCGTGAGGTCGTCCTCCCCGTAGGGCGTGAACCAGTGGCCGTCGAAGTATCGGGCCAGGGAGTAGGGGTGGTGCCGGTCGGTCAGGACCTGGTGGAGGAACTCGGTGACGGTCCCGTCGAACCGGGCCCAGGAGTCGAAGTCGTCCGAGCAGGCGATGACCGGCCACCGCTCGGGGTCGTCGCCCTCGGTGAGCCAGTAGAAGGTGTCGGCCTGCTCCGTGTCGCCCCACTGCAGGAGGCCGCCGGGCGCCGGGTACACGCCGTACGGCTCCCACAGCCGGGAGCCGCTCGTCCGCGCCCACTCGGCCGACCGGAGCGCGTTCCCGACGAGGTCGGAGCCGCGCGCGTCCGAACCGGGGACGTACAGCCTGAGGTGGTCGTCGAAGGCGCCCTCGCCGAAGACCTCGGCGAGCTGCCTGTAGTCGACGGGGAGCGCCGTGCCGAGCCGCGCCTCGACGTCCGCCCAGTCCACCGGGTGACGGGGCGCGGAGAGGTCCCGTCCGGTGGCCGCGACGACGCCGCCCAGCCAGGTGGTCCCCTCGGGGAGTCCGTCCGCCGGGCCGCGGCCCTCCGCGACCAGGAGCACGGGCAGCGGGCCGTACGGGCGGCGGATCGCGCCGAGGCCGATCCACCGGCCGCCGTGGAACCAGCCGCGCATCGCGACCAGCCGGTCCCCGAAGGGGGTGAGCAGCGGCAGACCGGTGTCGACGGTCGCGGTCGGGTCGGCGTCTCCGTCCCGGGCCAGGCTCCGCGCCCGCCCGTACCGCTCGACGAGGGCCCTCCGGAATTCGTCGAGCGCGACCTCCCCGATCGGCGCCGGCAGGCAGACGTGGCCGTCGGGATGGCCCGGCTCGCCGCAGCGGAGCTCGCCGGTGTCGGCCTAGGCCAGGCGGTGTACGAAGGCGAGGAGTTCGGCCGGTTCCTCGTCGTGCGCGTTCGGTCGGTCCATGCCGGGCATGGAACCAGACGGCACCGACAGCACCGCCGCCCGGGCGTCCGGCGCCGGACGCCCGCCGCCCGCCCCCGGGGAGGCCGTACGTCGCGGACAGACGGGTGACGCGCGTGCGCGTCGGGTCTCCGGCGGGCCGCCGGGGCGGGGGCTCCGGCCGATACTCCGGGCATGAGACCAGCCCGTCCGGTGTCGCGGTCACGGCTCGCCGCCCTCACCGCGTTCCTCGCCCTCGCCTCCCTCGTCTCCCCCGCGACCGGCCGGGCCGCCGCCCCCGCCACGCCCCCGGGCGGGGACGGCGGCCGGCACCGGCCCTGCGCGGCCTCCGAGGCGCCCGGCCGCGGCCCGGCCCGGGAGGTGCTGCGGATCGCCGAGCGGACCCGGGCGGAGCTGGGCCTCAAGTCGGTGATCGTGCGGGTGACCCGCGGGGACCGCGAGGTCGTCACCGCCGCGCTCGGCACGTCGATGACCGGCGTCCCGGCGGACCCCGCGATGCACTTCCGGAACGGCAACATCGCGATCAGCTACCTGGGCACCGCCCTGCTGCGCCTGGTCGACCAGGGCCGGGTCGGGCTCGACGACCCGGTCGGGCGCTGGCTGCCGGACCTGCCGCAGGGCGACCGGATCACCCTGCGGATGCTCGCCGCCTCCACCACCGGGCTCGTCGACTACGTCAGGTTGCCCGCCTTCCAGCAGGCGGTCGTGGCGAACCCGTTCCGTCAGTGGACCGCCGGCGAACTGGTCGCCCTGTCGACGGGCCGGGACCGGTGGTACCGGCCGGGCACCAACTGGAGCTATTCGCACGCCAACTTCCTCCTCCTCGGCGCCGCCCTGGAGAAGATCACCGGGACCCGGCTCGACGTGCTGCTCCGCCGCCAGGTCCTCGGGCCGCTGGGGCTGGACGAGACCCGGAACTCCTCCACGCCCGAGATCCCGGAACCGATCCTGCACGCCTTCACCTCCGACCGCGGCACCTACGAGGAGTCCACCTTCTGGAACCCCTCGTGGACCACCGCGCCCGGCGCCGTGCAGACCACCGACATCTGCGACCTGGCCCGCTCGGCGGCCGGCATCGGCTCCGGCGCGCTCCTCTCCCCCGCGTCGTACCACGAGCTGCTGGACCCGGGAACGGTCGGCCTGGGCCACGCGACCCGGAAGTGCCCGGCGACGGTCTGCCTCGCCCAGACCGAGCGGACCCACTACGGCCTCGGCGTGCTCGTCCTCGGCGACTGGGTCGCCCAGCACCCGCTCTTCTTCGGGTACTCGGCGTCCCAGGCGTACCTCCCCTCCGAGCGGCTGGCCGTCGCCGTCTCCACCACCCAGGACCCGGACGCCGCCGCCGGCCACACCGCCCACACCCTCGCGCAGCGGATCGCCGCCGCCCTGACCCCCGACCACCCCATCCCCGACTTCGGCTGACCGGCCGGTCGGGCCGGGCCGCGCGCGGGCCGGGCTCAGCCGCGCAGGGCCGACAGGAGGATGCCCGGGAGCCGCGCCGCCCGCCCGGCGGTAGCCCCCAGGGAGGGCGTACGCGGCAGCGTCGGGAGGTGCGCGGGCTCGCCGTCGCCGGCCCAAGCGGCGACGGCGTCCATGGTGAGGGCGCCCCTGCCGCGCTCGGCGACCAGGTCGACGCCGGCGTCGAGCCGTCCCGGTGACGTGCCCTTGCCGGGGCCGCCCCGGCCCCTTCGTACCCGCCCGTGTTCTCGGCCGGGGCACCGACCCGGCCGCGTCCGGCCGTCCGGCCCGACGCGAAACCGGGCGCCCGCGGTGAGTTCCGCCCGCGGGACGTGCTCGGTGGCCCTGCCCGAGGGCGGGCGCGGGAGCGCGTCGCGGAGCACGACCTCGCGCGGGATCTCGTAGCGGGCCGTGCGCGACTCCGGGCCCGTTCGCCGTCGCGAGGGCTTCCTCGGTGCCGGCCGCGCGAACGACGCCGTCCCCGCGGGGCGCGGAGGTGCGTCACGTTCTCCTGACGTGCCCGGGCCGGGGGGAGCCGACCGTGGCGGGAAACTCTGAATGATGGTTCACTTCTTCCATGGCCTACCGCAAGACCCCAGCCGAGATCCGCCGGCTCGAAGTCGCCCGGGAGCATCTGGTCGCCTGCGCCACCTCGGTCGTCGCCGAGGTGGGCTGGTCCCAGGCGTCCGTGACCGCGGTCGCCGACGCCGCCGGGATCGCGGCCGGCTCCGTCTACCAGCACTTCCCGTCCAAGGCGGCGCTCGCCGTGGAGGTCTTCCGGCGCGCCGCCGGGCGCGAGGTGGAGGTGCTCGGCGAGGTGCTGACCGCGCCCGGCGACCCGGTCGAGCGACTGAGCCGCGGCATCCACGTCTTCGCCCGCCGAGCCCTGGAGAACCGCGGGCTCGCCTACGCCCTGCTCGCCGCCCCGGCCGAGCCCGCCGTCGGCGCCGAGCGGCTGGACTTCCGGCGCCGCTACCGCGCGCTCTTCGCCGCCGTGGTGCGCGAGGGGATCGCGGACGGGGTGCTTCCGGAGCAGAACGGCGAGATCACCGCCGCCGCGCTCACCGGCGCGATCGGCGAGGTCCTGGTCGACCCGCTCGGCACCCCCGACGGCACCACCACCGAGGCCCTCCTCGCCGAACTCACCGCGATGGCCCTGCGCTGCGCGGGCGCGCCCGCGCCGTAAGCCGTGACGGGCCCGCGACCCCTGCCCCGTGCCCGAGTCCACCCGACCGCTCGACCGTCCGCCCCACCGCCCCACCGCCTCCGCCGGCCCACGCGACCGGCGCCAGGCGACCCGCACCGTGCCCCGTACCGACCCGCCTTCCGGAGGAGCAGCCACCGTGACCACGACCCCCGGCTCCGACACCGCCACCGCCGCCGCTCTCGCGACCGCCCCGCGCGAGGCCGACGCCGGCCCCGGCGCCACGCCCCGGAGCCGTCCCACCGCCGTGACGCACGCCGTCACCAACCAGACCCCGCCGCTGACCGGTCACGACGCGGCGGCCGACCCGGTGCTGCTCGAAGGCGTCGAGCGGGAGGGCGCCGGATGGCACCTGGAGGACCTGCACCGCTTCGGCCGCGTCGTCGCGGGCGAGGAGGCCCAGCACTGGGCGGACCAGGCCAACCGCCACGAGCCCGAGCTGCGCACCCACGACCGGTACGGCAACCGGATCGACGAGGTCGAGTTCCACCCGGCCTACCACCGGCTGATGGACCTCTCCGTGGGCGAGGGCCTCGCCGGCGCCGCCTGGGCCGACGACCGGCCCGGCGCGCACGTGGCGCGCGCGGGCGGTTTCATGCTCGCCACCACGCTGGAGCCGGGCCACCTGTGCCCGGTCTCCATGACGTACGCCGTCGTCCCGGCGCTGCGCCACTCCCCCGAACTCGCCGAGACGTACGTGCCGCTGCTCACCAGCCGCTCGTACGACCCCGGGCTGCGCGCCCCGGCGGGCAAGCGCGGGCTGCTCGCCGGGATGGGCATGACCGAGAAGCAGGGCGGCAGCGACGTGCGCGCCAACACCACGACCGCCACCGAACTCCCGGACGGCACCTGGCGCCTGCGCGGCCACAAGTGGTTCACCAGCGCGCCGATGAACGACGTCTTCCTGGTCCTCGCGCAGGCGCCCGGCGGCCTCTCCTGCTTCCTGGTGCCGCGCGTCCTGCCCGACGGCAGCCGCAACACCTTCCGCATCCAGCGGCTCAAGGACAAGCTCGGCAACCGCTCCAACGCCAGCAGCGAGCCGGAGTTCGACGACACGGTCGCGTGGCTGGTCGGCGTCGAGGGCAAGGGCGTGCGGACCATCATCGACATGGTGACCATGACCCGCCTGGACTGCGTGCTCGGCTCCGCCGCCGGCATCCGGGGCGCGCTCGCCCAGGCGGCCCATCACGCCCGCCACCGCTCGGTGTTCGGCGCCACGCTGATCGACCAGCCGCTGATGCGGAACGTCCTCGCCGACCTGGCCCTGGAGTCGGAGGCCGCCACCACCCTCGGCCTGCGGCTGGCCGGCGCCGCGGACCGCGCCCGGCTCGGCGACGAGGGCGAGCGGGCCTTCCTCCGCCTGGCCACCGCCGTCGGCAAGTACTGGGTCTGCAAGCGGCAGCCCGCCGCCGTCGCCGAGGCCCTGGAATGCCTCGGCGGCAACGGCTACGACGAGGCGTCGGGCATGCCCAGGATGTACCGCGAGGCCCCGCTCAACAGCATCTGGGAGGGCTCCGGCAACGTCAGCGCCCTCGACCTGCTGCGCGCCCTGGCCCGCGAGCCGGAGGCCCTGGCGGCCTTCCGCGCGGAGGTCGAGGCGGCGTCCGGCGCCGACCGGCGGCTCGACGCGGCCTGGACCGGCCTCCAGGGCGAACTGCGCCTCACCGAGGACGCCCCGCTGCGCGCCCGCCGGGTCGCCGAGCGGGCGGCGCTGGTGCTCCAGGGCTCGCTCCTGGTCCGGCACGCCCCGGCGGCGGTCGCCGACGCGTTCTGCGCCTCGCGCCTCTCCGGCGACCAGGGCCTCGCCTTCGGCACCCTCCCGCCGGCGACGGACTTCACGGGGCTGCTGGCCCGCCTCCCGGTCTGAGCGGGCCCCCGCCGAGGCTCTCGCGCAGCACGGCCGCCTCCTCGTCGAGGTGGTGGAGGAGCGCGGCGAGCGCCGGGGTGCGGGTGCGGTGGGCGGCCTCGGTGACGCCCACCGTGCGTCCCACGGAGGGGAGTTCGACGGGCAGCGCCACCAGGTGTTCGTCGTCGCGCAGGACCAGCTCCGGCAGCAGGGCCACCATGTCGGTCTGGAGCAGCAGCGCCCGCATGGTCAGGATGGACGTGCACTCGACCCGGTCGGCCGGCAGCGAGAGCCCCCGGTCGACGAAGAGCGCGCCCAGCTCGTGGCGGAGGGCGGTCTGCTCGACCGGCAGGATCCACGGGAAGCCGAGCGCGTCGGTGAGCGCGACCGTCCGCTCCGCGAGCAGCGGATGCCCGGAGCGGACGGCGAGCCGGATGGGCTCGCGGTAGAGCATCCGCTGCCGCACCTTCTCGCCCTCGCCGGTCGCGGCGCCCACCCGGCCGACGATGACGTCGAGTTCGCCGCCGAGCAGCGCCGGGTGGAGCACGTCCGGGGTGCCCTCCCGGACGACGACGGTGAGCCGGGGCCGCTCCTTCTTGAGCCGGGCGACGGCCCGGGGCAGCAGCACGTTGGCCCCGGCGAGCAGGGTGCCCACGGTGACCGTGCCGTCCTGCCCCTGCCGCAGTCCGGTGAGGTGCTCCTCGGCGCGCCGCACCTCGGCGACGACCGCGCGGGCGTGCGCGACGAGGGCCTCGCCGTAGACGGTGGGCCGCATCCCGCGCGGCACTCGGGTGAAGAGCGGCAGTTCGGCGATGGCCTCCAGCTCCCGCAGCGTCCGGGTCGCGGCGGGCTGCGTCAGGTGCAGGGTCTCGGCCGCCCGCACCACGCTCCCGTGCTCGAAGACCGCGAGGAGCAGGGTCAGGTGCCGGAACTTCAGCCGGCCGTCCAGAAGGTCCATCGGAGCCGTCTCCTTCCGAGGAGTGCCGGGCGGCCCGGTCACCGGTCGCCCGGGCCGCGGGGAGTCGTCCCGGGATGCCCGGGGCCGGTCACCGACGGCGCGCCGCGCGCACCAACCTCCCCCGCATACCAGGATCGCTATACCTCTCGCACCGATCGGCATTGGATCGGCATAGCTGGGTGGGCGCACTATACCGGCACGCCCCGGGGTCGAGTTTCGGACAGTCCCGGGCCCAGCAACGGAGGTCTGCAAGGTGAGTTCACCCGTGCGGCATTACGTAGGAGGCGGGTTCGACGCGTCCGGCGTGCCGTTCCCGCTCGTCGACCCGGTCACCGGCCGCACCGTCGGAGAGGTGCCCGCGGCCTCGCGGGAACTGGTCGACCGGGCGGTCGGCGCGGCCCGCGAGGCGCTGCGCGGGCCCTGGGCCGGGTGGAGCCCGGCGGAGCGGTCGCGGGCGCTGCACCGGATCGCCGACGGCATCGAGGGGCGCTTCGAGGAGTTCGTCGCCGCCGAGTGCGCGGACACCGGCAAGCCCCGCGCGCTCGCCGCGACGGTCGACATCCCGAGGGCCGTCGCCAACTTCCGTTCGTACGCGGACCTCCTGGCCGGCCGGAGCGAGCGCTCCTGGCACACCGGGACCCCGGACGGGCGCGGCGCGCTGAACTACACGGTGCGCAAGCCGCTCGGCGTGGTCGCGGTGGTCTCGCCGTGGAACCTGCCGCTGCTGCTGCTCACCTGGAAGGTCGCCCCGGCCCTCGCCATGGGCAACACCGTGGTCGCCAAGCCGTCGGAGCTCACGCCGTCCACCGCCTGCCTGCTCGCGGAGGTGATCGCCGGGGCGGAGCTGCCGGCGGACGTCTTCCAGCTGGTCCACGGCCAGGGGGCGGACGCGGCCGGACAGTGGCTGACCGAGCACCCCGGGGTGGACGCCGTCGCCTTCACCGGCGAGTCCCGCACCGGCTCGTCGATCATGCGGGCCGCGGCGGACCGGCTGGCCCCGGTCTCCTTCGAACTCGGCGGCAAGAACGCCGGGCTCGTCTTCGCCGACGCGGACCTGGAGCGGGCCGTGGAGGGGACCCTCCGCTCGGCCTTCACGCACAGCGGGCAGGTCTGCCTGTGCACCGAGCGGGTGTACGTGGAGCGGCCGGTGTTCGAGGAGTTCGCCGGGGCGCTCGCGGCCGGGGCGAAGGACCTGGCCGGATACGGCCCGATGATCTCCGCCGCCCACCGCGACAAGGTCCTCGGCCATCTGGACCGGGCCGCCGCGGACGGCGAGGTCCTGGCGGGCGGCGGGGTGCCGTCGTTCGGCGACGCGCGGGACGGCGGCTTCTGGGTGGAGCCCACGGTGCTGACCGGACTGCCGGAGGACCACCCAGCGGTCCGGGAGGAGATCTTCGGCCCCGTCGTGCACCTGGCCCCCTTCGACACCGAGGAGGAGGCACTGGCGCTGGCCAACGCCGGTCCGTACGGCCTCGCCGCCACGGTGTGGACCGGCGACGTGAGCCGCGCGCACCGGGTCGCCCCCGCCCTCGACGTCGGCATCGCCTGGGTCAACACCTGGAACCTGCGCGACCTCCGCACCCCCTTCGGCGGGGTGAAGGCGTCCGGGATCGGGCGCGAGGGCGGCGACCACTCCCTCGACTTCTTCTCCGAGCCGATGAACGTGTGCGTGAAGCTGTGACGACGACGGACGACACCCCCTCCCGGGAGACCGCGCCCCGCCCGGACGCGGCCCGCCCGACGACGCCGCTCCCCTCCGACGCGGTGGCGGCCGCCGCCGCCCGCGTCGAGGAGGCGTACCGCACCGGCGTCCCCTGCGCGCCGGTCCGGGACCTGCTGCCGCCCGGCGACCTGGACGCGGCCCACGCCGTCCAGTCCCTCGTGACCGGGCGCCGGATCGCCGCCGGCCGCCGGGTCACCGGCTGGAGGACCGGCCCGGCCTCCCCTCCGGCGCCGCACCGGCCCGGCGCCGACGGCCCGGCCTCCGGCGTCCTGCTCGACGACACGGCCGTGCCGGACGGGGCCGAACTCCCCTGGGGCGCGGTGCTCCAGCCGCGTGCCGGGGCCGGGGTGGCCCTGGTCCTGGAGCGGGACCTCGGCCACGAGCGGCACACGGTGGCCGACGTGATCCGGGCGGTCGCCTTCGCGCTGCCGGCCGTCGACGTGTACGGCAGCCGGATCCGCGACTGGGACGTCACGGCCGTCGACACCCTCGCCGACAACGCCTCCGGGGGCGCGTACGTCCTGGGCACCCGCCCGGTGCTCCTGCGCGACCTGGACCTGCGGACGGCGGGAGCCGTGCTGGAGCGGCGGGGCGAGCCCGTCTCCACCGGCGCGGGCGTCGCCCGTCTCGGCCATCCGCTGCACGCGGCCGTGCTGCTGGCCGACGCGCTCGTCCGGCGGGGCACGCCGCTGCGGGCCGGGGACACGGTGCTGACCGGCCCGCTCGGCCCGCTGACGGCCGCGGCGCCCGGAGACGTGCTGGAGGCCCGGATCGACGGACTCGGCTCGGTGCGCGCGGCCTTCGGGCCCGCCGGGCCGGAAGGGGAGACACGATGAGCACGACGACGGCACCGGCCGGGAACCCGGCCGAGCGGCTGGCCCGGGCCCTGGACGCGGCGGCCCTGGAGGCCCGTCCGCTGCCCGGCGGCGGCAGCGGCCTCACCGACGTCGCCGAGGCGTACGCGGTGCAGGAGGCCCTGGTCGTCCGGCGGCTGGCCCGCGGCGAGCGGCCCACCGGCGTGAAGCTGGGGTTCACCAGCCTCGCCAAGATGCGGCAGATGGGCGTGGCCGATCTGATCCACGGACGGCTGACGGACCGCATGGAGGTCGCGGACGGCGGCCGGTGCGAGGTCGCCGGGCTGATCCACCCGCGGGTCGAGCCGGAGGTCGCCTTCCTCCTCGGCGCGTCCCTGGCCCCGGGCGGCGACCCGGCGGCGGCGGTCGCCGCCGTGGCGCCCGCCCTGGAGGTCATCGACTCCCGCTACGACGGCTTCCGCTTCTCGCTCCCCGAGGTGATCGCCGACAACACCTCCGCCGCGGCCTACGCGGTCGGACCGTGGACCGCGCCGCGCGACCTGGGCGGCCTCGGCGCGCTCGGCAACCTCGGGGTGGTCCTGGAGCTGGACGGGCACCCCGCCGAGACCGGCTCCACCGCCGCGATCCTCGGGCACCCGCTGCGCGCGCTGGCCGCCGCGGCCCGGCTCGCCGGTCCGCTCGCCGCCGGCACGGTGATCCTCGCGGGCGCGGCCACCGCCGCCGTACCCCTGCCGCCCGGCACCCACGTCCGGGCCACGGTCGCCCGCCTCGGCGCCGTCTCCCTCACCACCGGGGAGGCGGCGTGATCGTCCCCGGCGCCGCCCCGCCCCGCGGGCGCTTCCCGCACCTGAGGCGCGCGGGCGACCTGGTCTTCGTGTCCGGTACGAGCTCCCGCCGGCCGGACGGCGGCTTCGCGGGCGCGAGCGCCGACCCGATGGGCGTGACGGACCTCGACATCCGCGTCCAGACCCGGGCCGTGCTCGACAACATCGCGAGCCTCCTGGGGGCGGTGGGCGGCGGTCTCGACGACCTCGTGTCGGTGACCGCGTACCTGGTGAACATGAACGACTTCGGCGGCTACAACGAGGTGTACGCCGCGTACTTCGACGAGACCGGCCCGACCCGCACCACCGTCGCCGTCCACCAACTCCCCCACCCCCACCTGCTGATCGAGATCAGCGCGGTGGCCCACCTTCCGCAGAGCGAGGAACAGCGCCGATGACGATGAGACCGTTCAACCTCCACGCCTGGATCGACGAGCACCGGCACCTGCTGAGGCCGCCGGTCGGCAACGTCCAGATCTGGCGGGACGCCGACCTGATGGTGACGGTCGTCGGCGGCCCCAACCGCCGCACCGACTTCCACGACGACCCGATCGAGGAGTTCTTCTACCAGCTCAAGGGCGACATGGTGCTGCGCGTCATGGAGGAGGAGGGCCGGCCGCCGCGCGACCTCCACATCCGCGAGGGCGACGTCTTCCTCGCCCCGGCCCATCTGCGGCACTCCCCGCAGCGGCCGGAGGAGGACAGCATCGGCCTGGTCGTCGAGTTCGCCCGCCCCCGTGGCAGCCTCGACGCCTTCGAGTGGTACTGCGTGGAGTGCCACCACCTGGTGCACCGCAGCGAGCTCCAGCTCACCTCCATCGTCGACGACCTCCCGCCGGTCTTCGGCGCCTTCTACGCCGACGAGACGGCCCGCACCTGCGGCCGCTGCGGCGCGCTGCACCCGGGCCGCGACTGGCCGGAGGACCTGCGCCCGCGCACCCGCCGCGACGAGGCGGGCGGCGCATGACCGTCGTCGACGTCCACGCGCACGTCTTCCCCGCGCTCGGCCGCGCCGAGTCCCGGCGGCTCACCGGCTCCGACGACGGCCCCTGGCTGCGCACCACGGACGGTCCGGACGCCGGGATGATGATGGCCGGCGCCACCGAGTACCGGCCGGTGCGCCGCACCCTGTGGGACCCGGCCGCCCGCGTCGCCGACCTCGACCGGCTCGGCGTCGACGTCCAGGTCCTCTCCAGCACCCCGCTGCTCTTCGGCTACGGCCTGGAGCCCGGGCGCGCCGCCGACTGGTGCCGCACCGTCAACGCCCATCTGCTGGAGTACGCCGCGTACGCCCCCGACCGGCTGGCCCCGCTCTGCCAGGTGCCGCTCCAGTCCACCGAGGCCGCCTGCGAGACGGTGAGCGAGGCGATGCGCCAGGGCTTCCACGGCGTGCACATCGGCAACCACCTGGGCGACCGCGACCTCGACGACGGGGCGCTCACCGAGTTCCTGGCGCACTGCGCGCACGAGGGCGCGGCCGTCCTCGTGCACCCGTGGGACCTGCCGTCCGGGCCGCGCCACGCGCGCTACATGCTGGCCTGGCTGGCGGGCATGGCCGGCGAGACCCATCTGACGATCCTGTCGCTGATCCTCTCCGGGGCCTTCGAGCGCCTCCCGGCCTCGCTGCGGCTCCTGTTCGCGCACGGCGGCGGCAGCTTCCCGTACCTGCTGGGCCGGGCCGACAACGCCTGGCACCGCCGGGACCTCGTCCGGGCCGACAGCCCGCACCCGCCGTCGCACTACACCGACCGGTTCTCCGTCGACTCGGCCGTCTTCGACCCGGGGGCGCTGCGCCTCCTGGTGGACGTGATGGGCGCGGAGCGGGTGCTGCTCGGCTCCGACCACCCCTTCCCGCTCGGCGAGGAGGAGATCGGCCGGCTGGTGCGCGACAGCGCCCTCACCGACCGCGAGAAGGCCGCCGTCCTCGGCGGCAACGCCGTCCGCTTCTTCGGACTGAACCGGCTGCCGGAAGGAGCCCCCGCATGCTGACCGAGCGCGCCGCCGCGCTGGACGCGGCCGACCCCCTCGCCCACGTCCGCTCCCGCTTCCTGCTCCCGGAGGGGGTGGTGTACCTGGACGGCAACTCGCTGGGGGCGCTGCCCGCCGCCGTCCCCGCGGTCGTCGAGGACGCCGTGCACCGGCAGTGGGGCACCGACCTGATCCGCTCCTGGAACGCCAACGGCTGGTGGGAGGCACCGGCCAGGACCGGGGACGCCGTCGGCCGGCTGATCGGCGCCGCCCCGGGGCAGGTCGTCGCCGGGGACTCCACGAGCGTCCAGCTGTTCAACACCCTGCTGGCGGCGGCCCGGCTGCGGCCCGGGCGCCGGCTGCTGCTGACCGACCCCGACCACTTCCCCACCGACCAGTACATCGCCGACTCGGTGGGACGCCTCCTCGGCCTCGACGTCCGCCGGGTGCCGGCCCGGGAGGCCGCCGCCGTGCTGGCCGCCGAGGGCGCGGACGTGGCCGTCGCCGCCTACGCGCCGGTGGACTACCGCACCGGCGAGCTGTACGACATGGCCGCGCTCACGGCCGCCGCGCACGCCGCCGGCGCCCTGGCGCACTGGGACCTCTGCCACGCGGCGGGCGCGCTGCCGGTCGAACTCGACGCGATCGGGGCGGACTTCGCGGTCGGCTGCGGCTACAAGTACCTGTCCGGCGGGCCCGGCGCACCGGCCTTCGCCTATGTCGCCGCCCGCCACCAGGACGGCTTCGACCAGCCGCTGACCGGCTGGCACGGCCATGCCGCGCCCTTCGCGATGTCCGGCACGTACGCCCCCGGGCCGGGCGTCGCCCGGGCCAGGATCGGCACGCCCGCGCTGCTGTCGCTGCTCGCCCTGGAGGCCGCGCTGACCGCCTTCGACGGGGTGGACATGGCCGAGGTGCGCCGGAAGAGCCTGTCGCTGACCGGCTTCTTCCAGGAGTGCGCCGACTCCCTCCTCGACAGCCTCGGCTTCACCCCCGCGACCCCGCGCGACCCCGCGCGCCGGGGCAGCCAGGCCGCGCTGCGGCACCCGGAGGCGTACCCCCTGGTCGCCGCGCTCACCGCCCGGGGCGTGATCGGCGACATGCGCGCCCCGGACCTGCTCCGCTTCGGCTTCAACGCGCTGTACGTCACGCACGCCGATGTGCTGCGCGCCGTCGAGGAGTTGAGGGACATCGCGGTCTCCGGCGCCCATCGGGCCCCCGAGTTCCGCGAGCGCCCGACCGTCACCTGAGCCCTCGCCCCCGCAGCACCGCTCCCTCCCCCGCGTACGTCTCCGAAAGGACCGTCCCATGCGCTCCACCCGCAGAAACGCGGCGCTCGCCGCCGCCGTCGCCGCCGCCGCGACGGCCACGCTGCTCGTCCCCGGGGTCTCCGGCGCCACCTCCGGGGCCGCCGCCCCGGCCGCCGGCGACCCGGACGTCCGCGCCGTCTGCGCCGACCGACGGCCGGAACAGGCCGACCCCGGCGCGTACGGCATGCAGCTGGACGGCACCTTCCGGCACCCCGCGCTCACCCCGGTCGACGAGGAGTCCGAGCACCCCTTCCCAGGCCGCCGGGCGGAGTACGACACCAGGTCGTACATCAAGAACATGAAGGTCGAAGCGGCTTACGAGGGAGCCGACTTCACCCCGGACTACTTCCACACCTGGCAGAACGTCGTCGACTTCGACGGGCGCCGCTACCTCTTCCAGTACGACCGGTCGGAGGGCCGCGTCTACGACATCACCGACGTCAAGAAGGTGAAGGTCGTCGAGAAGCTGAGCCGGGAGGACGTCGGCGGCGACGAGACCCGCGCCAACGGCGACTGGGCGGCGCACGACTACTGGGGCGCCTCCACCATCCAGTGGAGCGAGAAGCTCGACGCCTACGTCATGGTGCAGAGCTTCGAGAGCAAGCGGCAGATCTCCGAACTCTCCGACCACCCGCCCCTCGACAAGTACAACAACCCCGACGGCGTGCGGAAGCTGAGGGAGAAGCCGGGGCTCAAGGGCTTCAAGGTCTACCGCCTGGACGGGCCGCGCAAGAAGGACTGGAAGCTGCTCGCGACGGTCTCCACCGACTCCACGCAGGCCGACCCGCTCCGCTCCGACCCGGCGACCGCGCAGCAGGGCTCGGGCTCCATCGACGTGCCCCACTGGGCGGGCGGGCGGTACATGTTCATCGCCACGGCACCGGACGACACCTACTCCGGCACCGAGTACCCGACCAACCTGCACTCGGCCGGCTACCAGTCCTGGGACATGTCCGACCCGGCCCACCCCCGGCTCCTCGACACCTGGCACCTGCCCGGCCAGCGCACCGGCGAGGACGCCGCCTACCGGAAGAACCCGCGCTGCGGCAACCGGACCAGCTGGATGGGCGCCCGGATGCCGCTCTTCCTCCCCAAGCCCGTGGAGAAGGGCGGGCGCTACGCCTTCGCCGCGATGGGCGGCTACGGCCTGACGGTCCTGGACGTGTCCGACCCCTCCGACCTGAGGACCGTCGCCCACCTGGACCTGCCGGCGTCGGTGGCGGGCACCGAGGGGGACAACATCGACGTCTCCCAGTACGAGAAGACCGGGATGATCTACTACTCCGGCTACCCGCTCACCGAGGACTGCTACGAGCCCTACAAGGACGTCTACCAGATCGACGTCCGCGACCCGGCCCGCCCCCGCGTGGTCGGCGCCCTCCCCCGCCCCGTCCCGCCGCGGACGGCCGGCTTCGCCGACTACTGCCAGCGCCGCGGCAGCTTCGGCCCCAAGCGGACCGGCTACTACACCAACCCGGGCCGCCACGACGCCGGCCTCCTCGGCTACGGCTTCTACAACGCGGGCGTCCAGTTCTTCGACGTCTCCGACCCGGCCGCGCCCGAGATCGCCGCGTACTTCGTCCCCAAGGCGTACGGCCGCGACACGGCGGACTACGCGTACGGCAACCAGACCCACGGGGTCTACGTGGAGTGGGACCGCAACATCGCCTGGGCGCTGACCAACCACGGCATCTACGCCCTGTCGTCGAAGGTCCTGGGCAAGCCCGACCTCGACCGCCCGGCGAAGCCGTTCCGCACCAGCGAGTTCTGAGCCCCTCCTCCTCGCCCCCGCTCCCCCTCCCCTCCCCGCTGTTCCCCGTCCCCCGGAAGGGTCCCTCCGTCATGCCCGCATCCAGCGACTCCGCAGGACTGGTCCGCTCGCTCACCCACCGCCAGACCACCATGATCGGGCTGGGCTCCGCGCTCGGCACCGGTCTCTTCCTCGGCTCCGGGACGGCGATATCCGTCGCCGGGCCCGCCGTGATCGTCTCGTACGTGATCGGGGCGGTGCTGGTGGCCGTCATCGCCGTGCTCCTCGGCGAGATGTCCGCCGCCCATCCCGTGCCGGGCTCGTTCGGCACCGTCGCGCACCGCTACCTCGGGCCGTGGGCCGGCTTCCTCAGCCGGTGGCTGTACTGGTTCAGCGCGGTCGTGGTCATCGGCACGGAGGTCGTCGCCTCCGCGCTCTACATCCGGTGGTGGTGGCCCGGCGTGCCGATGTCGCTGGCCATCGTGGCGATCGCCGCGATCGTCCTCGCGGTCAACGTCATCAGCGTGAAGTCCTTCGGCACCACGGAGTTCTGGCTCTCCACCGTCAAGGTGGTGGCGCTGTGCGCCTTCGTGCTCTGCGCCGCGCTGCTGGTCTTCTTCGGCCTGCCCGACACGGAGGCCACCGGCCTCGCCCACCTCACCGACGACGGCGGCTTCCTCCCGCACGGCGCCAAGGCCGTCTGGATCGGCATGTCCGTGGTGATGTTCGCCTACGCCGGCTTCGAGGTCGTCGCCATCGCCTCCGCCGAGGCCGCCGACCCGCAGCGCACCATCCGGACCGCGATGCGCCAGCTGGCCTGGCGGCTCGCCTTCTTCTACCTCCTCTCCATCACCCTGGTCCTGGCGCTGATCCCGTGGCGCAGACTCGCCGCCGGCGACGGCAGCGTCGAGGCCAGCCCCTTCGTGCGGGTCTTCACGGAGATCGGCGTGCCCGCCGCGGCGACCGTCACCAACGCGGTCGTCCTCATCGCCGCCATGTCCGCCGCCAACGCCCACCTGTACGGCGCGTCCCGGCTGCTGCACTCGCTCGGCGGCGACGGCCTCGCCCCGGCGCCGATGGCCCGGCTCAGCCGGCGCGGGGTCCCCGCGGTCGCCCTGGCCGCGTCCACCCTGGGCATCGCGGTGGCCGCCCTGCTCGCCTTCTACGACGTCAGCGGGCTCTTCGGGATCCTGATGTCGATCGCCCTCTTCGCCGTCCTGATGGTGTGGCTGCTGATCCTCGCCTCGTACGTGGCCTTCCGCCGGCACCGGAACGCGCACCCGGAGGAGTTCACCGGCTTCAGCATCCCGGGCGGCGACAAGCTCGCCGTCGTCGCCGGGGTCGGCGTCCTCGCCGTCGCCGCGACCGCCGTGGAGGTCCCCGACATGCGGCAGGCGGCCGGCATCGGGCTCGCCTTCACCGCCGTCCTCCTGGTCTGTCACGCCCTGACCGGCGCCCGCAGGGCGGCCCGCGACGGACGGTCCGACGCCTCCCCGGCCACCCCGGCGGCCCCGGCCGGGGAGCGGCCCTAGAAGAATTCCGCGCCGGGGCGAATCCTTCGCGGGGCCGGCCGTCTCTTATCCGCGTACCGGCCGCACGGGCCGGTACCGCCGGAAGGAGACATCATGCTGATCACCGCCCTCGTCGTCGTCGGGGTCCTGCTCGTCGGGGCGTGCGGCCGGCACCTGACCCGGCGGTACCGGAGCCGGGCCTGATCCGCACCGCCCACGGGAGCCCGCAGAGCACGAGGAAGAGCACATGAACCGACCCTTCTCCTGGCCGGACGAACGTCTGGTCAGGGCCGCCCAGGACGGCGACGTCGCCTCGCTGACCACCGTCGTCATGGAATCGCAGCCGCACGTGCGGAAGTTCGCCCGGTCGCTGTGCGCCTCCCCGCAGGACGCGGAGGACGCGGCGCAGGAGGCGCTGATCATCCTCTACCGGAAGATCGGCACCCTGCGGGCGTCGGGGGCGCTCGCCTCGTGGATGTTCCGCATCGTGCGCAACGAGTGCCTCCGGCAGGTCCGGCTGCTCGTGGCGCGGCCCGAGGAACCGGCGGCGGCCGGAGCCGAGGGCCCGGCGGAGCCGTCCGCCGAGGAGGCCGTCCTGCACCGGCTGGAAGCCGAGCGGATCGCCGCCGCCGTCGGGGCCCTGCCCCGGGAGCAGCGGCAGGTGCTGATCATGCGGGACGTGCAGGGCCTGCCCGGAAGGACCGTCGCCCACGCGCTCGGCCTGAGCAACGCGGCGATGAAGTCCCGGCTGCACCGGGCGCGCGCCGCCCTCCGCCACTCCCTGGCGGTGACCGATCCGCCGTCCGCCCGGGCGACCGGGCGGACGACCGTTCCTCGCCCCGACGAAGGAGACCCGCGACCATGAACCCCCTCCCGACCGTCGACGCCGTCAAGCCCGTCGACGTCCCGCTCGTCGACCTCACGAGGCGGGGCGCCACGGCGCCGGGCCGACCGGACTTCGCCAGCAGCTCGGTGCCGCGCCATCTGGCCCGCGGCGCCCTCGGCTTCGGACTGATCATCGGCTCCGTCGCCCTGGTGCCGGTCGCCGGACCGGCCACCCTGCTGGCGGCCCCGCTGGCCCTGATCGCCTTCCGCGGCTGCCCCACCTGCTGGATGGTGGGCCTGGCCCAGACGATCTCCCGGGGCCGTCTGGAGCGCCGGTGCGAGGACGGCGTGTGCACCCTCGCCAAGGCGCACCCGCACCCGGCGGGAACACCCAGGCCCTAGCGGGTCCGGGAGGGCCGCCCCCGTCTCGTCCCCGAGGCGGGGGCGGCCCGCGTGGCGCGCGCGGGCGAAATTCCCGGGGGTTCACGAGGGCCGACTGTTACGCTGGTGAGGACGTTGATCGCGAAACGAGGAGAGCAGCAGACGTGGCGGGTGACGACGACATCTCCGGGTGAGATCCGGATCTGACGGCCGCCGGACGCGCCGAGGAGCGCAGCCGGGGTGGCCCGTTCGTCGTACCCCTTTTCCCCTTGTCTGCCCGGGGCGGAGCTGTATCCGCCGCCCGCCCCCTTCCTCCCCCGCGAGGTCGTTTCCATGTCTCACGCCACCGTCGTCTGCTCGGACCTGTCGTTCTCCTGGCCCGACGACACCCCCGTCTTCCACGAGCTGTCCTTCAGCCTGGGCGGCGGCAGCACGGGCCTCGTCGCGCCCAACGGCTCCGGGAAGAGCACCCTGCTCAAGCTGATCGCCGGCGAGCTGCGCCCCACGGCCGGCTCGGTCACCGTCGGCGGCGGCCTCGGCTACCTCCCGCAGTCGCTGCCGCTCACCGGCGACCTCACCGTCGGCGACGTCCTCGGTGTCGCCGACGTGATCCGCGCGCTGGACGCCGTCGAGTCCGGTGACGTCTCCGAGGAGCACTTCACCACCATCGGCGACGACTGGGACATCGAGGAGCGCACCCGCGCCCAGCTCGACCGGCTCGGTCTCGGCGGGCTCGCCCTCGACCGCACCCTGAGCACCCTCAGCGGCGGCCAGGTCGTCTCCCTCGGCCTCGCCGCGCAGCTGCTCAAGCGGCCCGACGTGCTGCTGCTCGACGAACCGACCAACAACCTCGACCAGGAGGCCCGGCACCAGCTGTACGACGCGCTGTCGGACTTCGACGGCCTGCTCCTCGTCGTCGCCCACGACCGGGCGCTGCTCGACCGCATGGACGGCATCGCCGAGCTCGGCGCCTCCCGACTGCGCCTGTACGGCGGCAACTTCAGCGCCTACGAGGAGGCCGTGCGTGGCGAGCAGGAGGTCGCGGAGAAGAACGTGCGCAACGCGGAGCAGGAGCTGAAGCGGGAGAAGCGCGAGCTCCAGCAGGCCCGCGAGCGCGCCGACCGGCGGGCGAGCAACGCCGCCCGCAACCTCAAGAGCGCCGGGCTGCCGCGCATCTTCGCCGGGAACATGAAGCGGGGCGCCCAGGAGTCCGCCGGCCGGGCCGGCCAGACCCACGCGAACCGGGTGGGCGAGGCCCAGGCCCGGCTCGACGAGGCGGGGCGGGCGCTCCGCGACGAGCAGCGGCTCGTCCTGGACCTGCCCGACACCCAGGTGCCCGCCGGGCGCAACCTCTTCCTGGGCGAGGGCATGCAGGTCCGGCACGACGGCCGGGAGGTGTTCGCCGAGGGCGGCGTCGACCTGTCCGTGCGCGGCCCCGAGCGCATCGCGCTGACCGGTCCCAACGGCTCCGGCAAGACCACCCTGATGCGGCTCGTCACCGGCGAACTCGTCCCGGACGCGGGGGAGGTCAAGCGCGGCGACGGTCGCGTCGCCTACCTCTCGCAGCGTCTGGACCTGCTGGACCTGGACCGCACGGTGGCGGAGAACTTCGCCGCGTTCGCGCCCGAGCGGCCCGAGGCGGAGCGGATGAACCTGCTCGCCCGCTTCCTCTTCCGGGGCGCCCGCGCGCACCTGCCCGTCGGCGTCCTGTCCGGCGGCGAGCGGCTGCGGGCCACGCTCGCCTGCGTGCTGTGCGCCGAGCCGGCCCCGCAGCTGCTGCTGCTCGACGAGCCGACGAACAACCTCGACCTGGTCAGCGCGGGCCAGTTGGAGAGCGCCCTCAACTCCTACCGGGGCGCGTTCGTCGTCGTCAGCCACGACGAGCGGTTCCTCGCCGAGATCGGGGTGAACCGCCTGCTGCGGCTGGAGGACGGGACGCTGCGGGACGCCGGGGCCCCCGCGGTCTGACCCTCGGGCACCCGCGGGCCCGCGCTCGAAGGGCGCGGCCGTGCGGGTGCCCGGTCCGGCCCGCGCCAGAGTCTGGTAGGAAACCTTACTATCCGCTAACATCCCTGGCAGCGGCTCGGCGCGGCGACCCCTCCGGGGGCGTGACGCGCTCAGTGAGAGCTCTGACCCGGCCGCCGAGCACCACCCCGACGTGTGGCGCCCCGAACGCCACGCGGTCGGCCGTCCGCGCCCATGTCCCGGGCGCGGGCGGCCCACACCGTGGTGCCTCGTCACGGTGTCCAGCTCTCATCCCCCCTCAGGCCAGGGAGCCCAGGTATGCGCCTGTACGCCTCCGCCCCACCTCGCCGCACCACGACCCCCCTCTCCCTCGTGCTCGCCGCCGTGCTGCTGCTCGTCGGCGGGCTCCTCCTCGCCCTCCCGGACCGGGCGGGCGCCGCCGCCGACACCCTCATCTCGCAGGGACGCCCGGCCACTTCGTCCTCCGTCGAGGACGGCACCTTCGGACCGGAGAAGGCCTTCGACGGCGTCTCCACCACCCGCTGGGCCAGCGCCGAGGGCGTCGACCCGCAGTGGCTGCGGGTCGACCTCGGCCCGTCCGCCACCGTCTCCCGCGTCAAGCTGGTCTGGGAGGTCGCCCACGCCAAGGCGTACCGCGTCGAGATCTCCGCCGACGGCACCACCTGGACCCGCCTCGCCACCGAGACCGCCGGGAACGGCGGCACGGACGACTGGACCGGACTCACCGGCCAGGGCCGCTTCCTGCGCGTGTACGGCACCGCCCGCGGCACCTCGTACGGCTACTCGCTCTGGTCGGTGGAGGTGTACGGCACGGCCGGCGACACTCCCCCGCCCACCGGCGCCTTCACGGTCGTCGCGGCCGGTGACATCGCCGCGCAGTGCACGGCCTCCAGCAGCTCCTGCGCCCACCCGAAGACGGCGGCGCTCGCCCAGCGGATCGCCCCGTCCTTCTACCTGACGATGGGTGACAACCAGTACGACGACGCCCTGATCTCCGACTTCCGGAACTACTACGACAAGAGCTGGGGCGCCTTCAAGGCGAAGACCCGGCCCGTCCCCGGCAACCACGAGACGTACGACCCGGCGGGGTCGCTCGCGGGCTACAAGGCGTACTTCGGCGCGATCGCCTACCCGCAGGGCAAGTCCTACTACAGCTACGACCAGGGCAACTGGCACTTCGTCGCCCTCGACTCCAACTCCTTCGACGACGCCGCGCAGATCCAGTGGCTCAAGGACGACCTGGCGCGGAACACCAAGGGCTGTGTCGCCGCCTACTTCCACCACCCGCTGTACTCCTCCGGCGGCCACGGCAACGACCCGGTCTCCAAGCCCGTCTGGAAGATCCTGTACGCGGCCAAGGCCGACCTGGTCCTCAACGGGCACGACCACCACTACGAGCGCTTCGCCCCGCAGGACCCCGACGGGCGGGCCACCGCCGACGGCATGGTCGAGATCGTCGGCGGCATGGGCGGCGCCGAGCCGTACGACATCGAGACCGTCCAGCCGAACAGCCAGAAGCGGATCAGCGGCACCTACGGCGTGCTGAAGCTGGACCTCACCGACACCACCTACACCTGGCAGTACGTCGGCACCGACGACCAGGTCAAGGACTCCGCCCCGACCTACACCTGCCACTGATGTACCTCGCGACCACCGGTCGCCCCGACGCGCCGCCCGCCCCCTCGGGGGTCCGGCGGCGCGTCCCGGGCACCGTCCTCGCCCTCGGCGCGGTCAGCCTGGTCACCGACGTCTCCTCGGAGATGGTGACCGCCGTCCTGCCGCTCTACCTGGTCCTCGGACTCGGGCTCTCCCCCCTCCAGTTCGGGCTGCTCGACGGCCTGACGACCGGCGCCACCGCCCTCGTACGGCTCCTCGGCGGCGCCACCGCCGACCGGGGCGGACGCCACAAGACGGTCGGCGGGCTCGGCTACGCCCTCTCGGCCGCCTCCCGGCTGGGCCTCCTCGTGGCCGGCGGCGCGACCGGCTGGATCGCCGGCTCGCTCGCTGCCGACCGGCTCGGCAAGGGCGTCCGCACCGCGCCGCGCGACGCCCTGATCACCCTGCACAGCCCGCCCGAGGACCTGGGCCGCGCCTTCGGCGTCCACCGCGCGATGGACACCACCGGCGCCCTCCTCGGCCCGCTGGCCGCCTTCGCGTTGCTGTGGGCCACGGCCGACGCGTACGACGCCGTCTTCGCCGTCAGCTTCTGCGTCGGGTCCTTCGGCGTGCTGCTCTGGCTGCTGCTCGTCCCCGGCCGCACCCGCCACGCGCGCGTGGCCCGGCCGGTCGTCCCGCGCCCGCCGCGCGCGCGGGGCGGGTTCCTCGGCGCGCCGAAGTCGCCCGGCTACCGCCGGATCGTCCTGTGCGCCGGGCTCCTCGGGGCCGCCACCGTCGGCGACGCCTTCCTCTACCTGCTGCTCCAGCGCAGGACCGGACTCGACCCGACCTGGTTCCCCTTCCTGCCGCTCGGCGCCGCCGCCGTCTTCCTGCTGCTCGCCGTCCCGGCCGGCCGGCTCGCGGACCGCCTCGGCAGGCGCGGCCCCCTGCTGTACGGCCACGGCGCCCTCCTCCTTGCCTACGGCCTGCTCCTGACCCCGCTGCCCGACGCCGCCGTCCTGCCCGGCGTCCTCGTGCTGCTCGGCACGTTCTACGCCGCGACCGACGGCGTCCTCATGGCGCTGACCGGCCCCTTCCTCACCGAGGGCCGGCAGGCCGGCGGCCTCGCCCTCGTCCAGACCGTCCAGGCCCTCGCCCGCGTGGGGGCCGCCGTCGCGTTCGGCGCCCTGTGGACGGCGAGCGGCCCGGACACGGCCCTCGCCGCCGCGCTCCTGGCGCTCGCGGTCGCCGTCTGCTGCTCCGCGCGCCTGCTCCCCCGGGGCCTCTCGGTCCCCGCCGGGCACGCCGCCCCCGAGCCCTCCGAGAGGACCGACTGACCATGCCCGTCCCGACCGGCTTCTCCCCCCGCGCCCGCGTCTGGATCATCGTCCTCGCGCTCCTGCTGCTCGGCGGCGGAGCCACCGCCTACACCCTGCGGGCCGCCTCGGGCCACCGGGCCGCCGACCGCGCCGCCGATCCCGGCTTCACCCTGGACGGCGCCGGCCCCGGCGTGCTCTACGTCCGGGACACCGCGACCGGGCGCGTCGCGCGCGTGGACCCGTCCGCGCCCGGCGGCCGGGTGACCGGCGGTCCGGCCTGCGACCGCTTCCACGCGGCCGGGAACACCGCCCTGTGCCTCCAGCGGCGGCCGGGCGTCCCGGCCCGCTCGTACGCGATCGTGCTCGACCGCCGGCTCCGCGAGGTCCGCCGCATCGGCCTGCCGGGCATCCCCAGCCGGGCCCGGGTCTCCGCCTCCGGGAACGTGCTCGCCTGGACGATGTTCGCCACCGGGGACTCGTACGCCCGCTCGTCCTTCTCCACCCGCACCTCCGTGCTCGACCTGCGCACCGGCTATCTGGTGAAGAACATCGAGCAGATCCCGCTGACCCTCGGCGGGCGGCGCCACCACGCCCCGGACGTCAACTACTGGGGCGTCGGCTTCGCCGCCGACGACAACCGCTTCTACGCCACCGTCTCGACCGGCGGCCGCACCCACCTCGTCGAGGGCGACCTGGCGAACTGGTCGGCCCGCGCCCTGCGCGAGAACGTCGAGTGCCCCTCCCTCTCCCCCGACGGCACCCGGGTCGCGTTCAAGAAGCGGGTCTCCGAAGGGCCGCGCGAGCCCTGGCGGCTGTACGTCCTCGACCTGGCCACCGGCCGCGAACACCCCGTCGCGGAAGGGCGCGGCATCGACGACCAGGCCCTCTGGACGGACACCGCCACCCTCGCCTACGGCCGGGGCGGGGACGTCTGGTCGGTCCCCGCCGACGGCTCCGGCTCCCCCCGCGCGCTGGCCCGCGGCGCCTCCTCCCCGACCCTCGCGGCGCGGTAGCCGCCGAGCCCGGGGCGGATCAGACCGTGCGGGCCAGCAGCATGACGCCCATGGCGAGCATGGTCGCGGCCACGAGCGTGTCCAGGACGCGCCAGGCGGCGGGACGGGAGAGGACGCCGCCGAGGAGGCGGGCGCCGTAGCCGAGGCCGGCGAACCACGTGAGGCTCGCCAGCATCGCGCCGAGGCCGAAGACCCAGCGCAGCGAGCCCCGGTCGGCGGCGACGGAGCCGAGCAGCAGCACGGTGTCCAGGTAGACGTGCGGATTGAGCCAGGTCATGGCCAGACAGGTGAGCACGGCGGTGCGTACGGAGCCGGCCGCGGCGCCCTTCGTCGCGAGCGCCTCCCCGGCGGGGCGCAGGGCGCGGCGGGCGGCCAGGAGTCCGTAGCAGATCAGGAAGGCGCCGCCGGCCAGGCCGACCACGGTCAGTCCGGCGGGCCAGGCGGTGACGACGGCCCCGAGTCCGGCCACTCCGAGGGCGATGAGGAGCGCGTCGGACACCGCGCAGATGCCGACCACCGCGAGGACGGCCTGCCGGCGCGCCCCCTGTCGCAGGACGAAGGCGTTCTGGGCGCCGATGGCGACGATGAGGGACAGGCCCGTGCCGAATCCGGCGACGGCCGCCGGGATGATGCCGCTGTTCATGGCGTCGACGCTACGAGCCGCCCCGCCCATCAGTACAGCTGAAGATTCTTAGCCACATGTAGCCGTGCTTAAGCTGTGCCCATGGATCAGCTGCCCCTCGACCAGGTCCGCACGCTGCTCGCCGTCATCGACGCGGGCACGTTCGACGCCGCCGCCGAGGCCCTGCACGTGACGCCCTCCGCCGTCAGCCAGCGCGTCAAGACGCTGGAGCGGCGCACCGGACGGGTCCTCCTCACCCGCACCAAGCCGGTCCGGCCGACGGAGTCCGGCGAGGTGGTCGTGCGGTACGCGCGGCGGCTGGCCGCGCTGGAGCGGGACGCCCTGACGGAGCTGGGCATCGCGGGAGGACCGGACCCCGCCCGGCTGCCCGTCGCGGTGAACGCGGACTCCCTGGCCACCTGGTTCCTCCCTGCCCTGACCCGGGTGCCGCGGGACCCGCCGGTCTGCTTCGAGCTGCACCGCGAGGACGAGGCGCACACCGCGGCCCTGCTGCGCGACGGACAGGTGATGGCGGCGGTGACGTCCTCGGCGGAACCGGTCGCCGGCTGCACCGTCCGTCCCCTGGGCCTGGCGCGCTACCTCCCGTTGGCGAGCCCGCCGTTCGCGGCCCGGCACCTGTCGGGCGGTCCGCTGGAGGAGCTGCTGCCGGACGCCCCGGTGATCGTCTTCGACCGGCGCGACGAGCTCCAGGACCGCTTCGTCCGCGCCCTGGTGCCCGGCGCCCCGGGCGCGAGCCCGGTCCGGCACCTCGTGCCCACCTCGGAGGGCTTCCGCGACGCCGTCACCGCAGGCCTCGGCTGGGGCCTGGTCCCCGAACCCCAGGCCCTGCCCCTGCTCCGGTCCGGCGCCCTCACCGACCTCGCACCGGGCCGGCACGTCGACGTCCCCCTCTACTGGCAGCAGTGGAAGCTCGACGTACCGGCCCTGGCCCTCGTGGCCCGGACCGTCGCCGCCGCGGCGGCGGAGTCCCTCCACCCGGCGGACCTCCCCGGCTCCGGCCCCCGGCCCGATGGGGCGACGAGGACGCGGTAGCGCCGCCGGACGGCCCGCGTCAGACGCCGGCCCGGCGCCTGCCCCGCACCCGGCGCGGGTAGGGGAAGAGCCGCGGGGAGCGCTTCGCGGCCACGTCCTCGACCCAGCCGAAGGTCAGCACCAGCAGTCCGATCAGGGGGATCGCCACCAGCAGCGGGAACCACTGGCTGGCCAGCAGCCACCGGAAGTACTCGTAGAAGAAGCCGACGGACCAGAGGGGGTCGATCAGGGGGATGGCGGCCACCAGCGCGACCTGGTGCCAGAGGTAGACGCTGACGGCGCGGGAGTTGAGCAGGCTGATCAGTCCGTTCCAGCGTTCCAGCGGTCGGGGCCACTGCTGCCAGGAGGGGCTGACGTGGAGCAGGAGGGCGACGAAGCCGAAGGACCACAGCGCCTGGGCCACCGGCCAGCTCTCGATGTCGGTGTGCACGGTCGGATCGACCGGCCGGGTCTGGAGGTACCACCAGCCGGCCACCATGATCAGCGGCGCGACGGACGGCACGACGTACCGCGGGATCTTCTTGAGCAGGCCCTCCTGGTGGGCCATGCCGAGGATCCAGCAGGAGCCGAAGGTGGCGAAGTCGCTGGTGTTCTCCCAGACCCGGCCGTAGAGGAACTCCTGGTCGATGAAGAAGGTGTTCAGGACGATCGCCAGCGCGAGCGGCGCGCACAGCGTCACCACCGGCATCCGGCGCAGCGCCCACAGCATCAGCGGCGACAGCAGGACGAACCAGAGGTACGCGCGGAGGTACCAGAGCGGGACGATGACCTGCACCGCCCAGCCCGGCCCCACGAGGTGGTCGAGACCGTTCAGCGCCTCGGCGTACGGCGGGGTGCTCAGCGGCAGGATCCAGAACAGCAGCTTGCCCCACCACCACTCGGGGTGCCCCTCGGCGTCGGGCGAGTCGCCGTCCAGGATCTGGGCGGTGACCACGATCGCGCCGAACAGCCACATCGGCGGCAGCAGCCGGCGCAGTCGCCCCCGGATGACGCCGAGGGCGGGCCGACTGAGGGAACGGGCCATCAGCAGACCGGCCAGCGCGAACATCACGCCCATCGACGGGAAGACGACGGGCAGCCAGAACCAGCCGAAGTTGTGGTAGATCACCACGCGGACCAGCGCCAGGGCGCGCAGCAGGTCGAAGTAGCGGTCCCGGCCGCCCTTGGCCCTGGACGGCGCCGTGGGGTCCGGCACCGGCTCGCGCGCCGGTTCCCGTCGCAGCACGGCGGGGACGCGCAGCTGGAGGGTCTCCTGTCCGCTCACGGACTCGAAGGACGCGGTCATGCTCGGACCTCCACCGGTGCGGCGACCTCGCCGGTGCGCCGGAGCTTCTGCCAGCGCAGCCGGCCACCGGTCAGCGCCGTGATCACGGACTGCAGCAGGACGATGTACATCAGCTGGCGGTAGACCACCTGCTGGACCGGCAGGCTGATCAGGTGCAGGGGCTTCTCGCCGTCGAGCCGGAAGGCGTACCACGACAGCGCGGCCTGGAGCAGGATGAAGCCGCCCCAGCTGGCGAGGGTGATCGGGGCGTCCGCGAAGAGCACCCCGTACAGCAGGAACATGTCGACCAGCGGCGCGAGCAGCGGGGCGACCACGCCGAACATCACGACGAGCGGCAGCCCGAGCCGGCCGAAGCGTCCGGCCGGACCGCGGGAGGTCACGGCACGGCGGTGCTTCCACATCGCCTGCATGCTGCCGTAGCTCCAGCGGTACCGCTGGGACCAGAGCTGCTGGAGGCTGGCGGGGGCCTCGGTCCAGGCGCGGGCGCGTTCGGCGTAGACGATCCGCCAGCCGTCGCAGAGCACCGCCATGGTGATGTCGGTGTCCTCGGCGAGGGTGTCGTCGCTCATCCCGCCGACCCGCCGCAGGGCCTCCTTGCGGAAGGCGCCGACCGCGCCGGGGATGGTCGGGATGACGTTGAGCATGTCGTACATCCGGCGGTCCAGGTTGTGGCCGAGGACGTACTCGATGTGCTGCCAGGCGCCGATCAGGCTCTCGCGGTTGCCGACCTTGGCGTTGCCCGCGACCGCGCCGATCGTCCGGTCGCCGAACGGCTGGACCAGCTCGCGCACGGTGGACGGCTCGAAGACGGTGTCGCCGTCCATCATCACGATGATGTCGTACGACGCGGCCGCGATGCCGGTGTTGAGCGCGCTGGACTTGCCGCCGTTGGCCTGGCGGATCAGCCGGACGAACGGCAGCGCCATCGCCTCGACGATGTCCGCCGTGCCGTCCGTGGAGCCGTCGTCGACGACGATGACCTCGATCGGGTAGTCACTGGAGGCCAGCGAGTTCAGGGTGTTCGCGATGCACTCGCGTTCGTTGTAGGCCGGGACGAGGACGGTGACCGGCTCGGTGACGGGCGCCCCCCACGCGTCCCGCCGCCGGGAGCGCCGGGCGTGGAGCGGGGCCAGGACGAGCATCAGCGCGAACCGGCCGAAGTTGAGGAAGCCGACGACGGCCAGCAGCCCGACCAGGACCGGCAGGGTGAGCACGGCCGCCCGGCTGGCCCAGATGAACCCCTTGCCCGCCCACAGCTGGTAGCCCTCCACCCGCACGTTGGCGTCGGTGGCGCCGAGCGCCTCCGAGATGGTGCCGAAGCGGTAGCCCTCGCCCTGCAGCTTGTCGATGATCCGCTCCAGCGCGGCGAGGGTCTCGGTACGGTCGCCGCCCGCGTCGTGCAGCAGGATCAGCTCGCCCGCGCCGGGCTTGCGGGGCATCGCCGCCTCGACGATCGCGTCGACGCCGGGACGCTTCCAGTCGTCGGTGTCACGGTCGATGAACGCGGTGAGGTAGCCGTGGGAGCCCACGTACTTGATCACCGGGTAGTTCCAGTCGTCGAGCGCCGAGGCGTCGGAGGAGTACGGCGGGCGGAACAGCGCGCTGTGGATGCCCGCGACACCGGCCAGCGCCAGCTGCGTCTGCCCCAGCTCCCAGCTGATCCGGGCTTCGGACTGGTACGCCAGGTCGGGGTGGGTGAAGGTGTGCACGCCGATCTCGTGGCCGCCCGCGACGATCTGCCGGATCAGCTCCGGGTGGCGCGTGGTCATCGCGCCGGTCACGAAGAAGACCGCGTGGATGTCGTGGGCCGCGAGCACGTCCAGGATCTTCGGGGTCCACTCCGGCGAGGGGCCGTCGTCGAAGCTCAGGACCGCGGTGCGGTCGGGGATCCGATAGCTCACCGGGCGCTCGTTCCGCTCGCCGCGCGCGTCGATGACCGGGCCGCCCTTGAGCAGGGTCTCCGGCACGGTGGTCTTGTCGACCGAGGTCGCGATCCGGGTGTCGTGGAACGCCTCGTTGGTGGCGAGGCCGCGGAGCACGAGGAGCACGAGCAGACAGGCCAGCAGGGACAGCGGCATGAAGAAGCGCAGCGGTGGCGCGGCCAGTCGGCGCGGTCTCAGCAGGGACTGCCGACGACGCTGGTGGCGGGACAAGGGCGCTCCTGGGGAGGGGTGGTGCGGACGATCAGGCGCGCTCGGCGGGCCCGCGGGCTTGCGCTCCGCGCGGCACGACGGTCGCGGTGGGGCCGTGGGACGTCACGGCGTTCGGCGTGGGGGCCGGACTCCTCGGTCGGGGTGTCGCGGACCGCGCCGGTCAGGGCCAGAAGGGAGGCAGGGGTCCGCTGGTGGGCAGGTAGGCGGGCCCCGGCGGTATCTCCATCGCCGGAGCGTCCGACTGCATGCCGATCAGGCTGCCGCCCATGACGGCCGCCAGGATCGCGCCGACCACGGAGACCGGCCAGCCGAGGCGCCGGAAGAGCCGGCTGCGCAGTCCCGACTGGTCGACGAACACCGGTGCCGGAACCGGCTCCTGGGGGCTGGTTTCGGCCACGCCGAGGTGTTCCGGGTATGCCGGTCCACTCTCGAAGAATGGGGAGGCTTGGCGCATCTGGTGTGGCCTTTTTGTGCAGGAGCGTAGACCGCTGAAACGTAGAGCGCACCGTAGCGGATGCCTTCGGGCGATTGGTTCGCTATATCCGCTTTGGGTGTGCTCCGCTCGCATGTCGTAACCGGATCGGTATGCCGACGGCCGTGACCCGGCTCGGGGAACGACGGGCTCTGGCATGCGCGATGGGGTGGCCGAAACCCTTCGCTAGGATGACGCCTCCATTCATGCGATCAGCGTTCGACCCCCTGTCAGGGGCGTGCCCGGCCATCGCACGACGCCCCAAGGAGCCCGCGTGAGCCAGCCCCGCCGCCCCTCTCGACGCCGCGCGTGGACGGCGCTCGCCCTGCCCGCCCTCCTGTGCGCGCTCGCCGCGTGCTCCGCCGGCCCCGCGGCTAGCGGGGGCGACGCCGGAGGCGACGCCGCCGGGCCCACGCGGAGCGCCTCACCGACGCCCACCGGACCGCCGGGCACCCTGTTCGACGACTTCGACTACACCGGCGTCGGCGACGCTTCGTTCGCCGAGCACGGCTGGCGGATCCGCGACGGCGGGGGCGGCCCGGGGATCAAGGACACCTGGAGCGCCGAGGGCGCCTCCTTCCCCGCCGATCCGGCCGCCGAGGGGGGCAAGGTGCTGCGCCTGCGCTCCTCCACCGACGGCACCGCGCCGGGCACCACGCAGGTCGAGGTGCAGACCACCGGCCGGAAGTTCTTCACGGGGACGTTCGCCGCCCGGGTCCACCTCGGCGACGAGCCCACGAGCGGACGGAACGGCGACCACGTCGTCCAGACCTTCTTCCCGATCTCCCCGGCGGACTCCTCGGAGAACTACAGCGAACTCGACTTCGAGTACCTGCCGAACGGCGGCTGGGGTTCGGTGGGGCCGCAGCTCGACAACGTCAGCTGGTACAAGGCCGACCCGCCGGACCGGGTGCACCACACGCTGGAGCGGCGTCTCGGGGGCTGGCACACCATGGTGATCACCGCCATGGACGGAAAGGTCACCTACTCCCTGGACGGCGAGAAGCTGTTCACCAGCTCCGGCAAGTACGTGCCGCGCGAGCGGATGGACATCCACTTCAGCAACTGGTTCATCGACCTCCCGTTCACCGGCGGCCCGCGCACCTGGGACATGAAGGTCGACTGGGTCTACTACAAGGCCGACGAGGCCGTCTCCCCGGCGGAGGTCCGCACGGCGGTGGACGGTTTCCAGAGCACCGGCACCGCCCACGTCGACACCGTCCCGACGCCCTGACACCACCCGCCGGACGGGCGCGCCCCGACCCGGTCGGGGCGAAGCGGTACGCGCTCGGCCGGGAGCCGGGGGCCCGCCCCGCCCCGGGGCCCGGGTCTAGATCCGGGAGTTGCGCAGCGACTGCCACGCCGCGCCGGCCAGGGCCCGCGCCGACCGGGGGACCGACAGGTGCTCGTGCTCGCGGTAGAGCTCCCAGTTGTACTTGATCAAGGACGCCTTGTTGGAGGACAGGGAGTTCGCCTGGTGGGCCCGGTACACCGCGAGCGGCTCGGCCAGGCCCCGGGCGTCCGCGCCGTCCCGCATGATCGACAGCCACAGGGCGTAGTCCTGGCGCTTGCGCATCTCCGGCATCAGCCGGGTGCCCAGGATCCTGCGGTCGTACATGGCGGTGAGGGCGCCGATGTAGTCCCGGACCAGCATCGCGCGGTAGTCCACGTGCTCGCGCGCGCGGATCACCCGCCCGTTCGGCACCCAGTCGGTGCTCTCGCCGGCGTGCTCGGCGTCCATCTTGAAGTACGAGGTGAACGTCAGGGGCGCGGTGCCCTCGGCGGCGAAGGCGAGCTGCTTCTCGGTCTTCTCCGGGAGCCACATGTCGTCGCTGTCGAGGAAGGCGACGTAGTCGCCGCGGGCCCGCTCGATCGCGAGGTTGCGGGCCCGGCCCGCGCCGCCCCGCTCGGGCGCCGACCGCGGCAGGACGCGCTCGTCCTGCTCGGCGAACGCGCGCAGCAGCTCCATGGAGCCGTCCGAGGACTGGTCGTCGGTGACGAGCAGCTCCAGGTCGGCGTGGGTCTGGGTGAGCACCGACCGGACGGCCGCGCCGAGGGTGGCCGCCGAGTTGTAGACGGGCATCACGACCGACACCAGGACCACAGCACTTCTCCCCACAGAACAAGAAACGACAGTCCACCCATTCAAGCACCCCGCGACCGGGCAGGAGTCGCCGCACCGTCCGGGATGATCGGCCGCCCCCGCCGAGCCTCGTACGGCTCCACGGCGGCCGGGGAGGGAGCGGGGCGGGGCGGGGTTCAGGAAGAGGGCGGGTAGGGGGCGGCCTTGAGGCGGCGGGCGAGGTGCGCGGTGTTCGCGGCGAGGGTCCTGGTCGTGGCCGCCGTCTTCTCGGGGGTCTTGTCGAGGTCCTGGTAGTCGGTTCCCTGCATGGCCTCGCCGACCCAGTACGTGACCGCGTTCGGTGCGAGGCTGAAGCCGACGTCGTTCAGGCCCTGGAACAGTTCGGCACTGACGTGGTGGGCGCCGTCCTCGTTGCCGACCACGCACACCGCGGCGGCCTTGCCGTAGGTGAGCATGCGGCCCTCGTCGTCGCTCTCGCCCAGTTCGGCGTCCAGGCGTTCCAGGACGCGCTGGGCGACGCTGGAGGGGTGGCCGAGCCAGATGGGGGTGGACAGGACGAGGATGTCGCAGCCCAGGATCGTGTCCCGGATCTCCGGCCACGCGTCACCGTCGCCCATGTCGACCTCGACGCCCGGCTTGACGTCGTGGTCGGCGATGCGGACGACCTTCCCGGTGACGCCGTGATCGGCGAGCGCGGCCATGGTCTGTTCGGCCAGGAGCTGGGAGCTGGACGGCTTCGGTGACGGCGAGAGCGTGCAGACGAGAGCGACGGCGCGCAGGGGCGTGGTTTCGGTGGTGGTGTCCATGCGGTCCGGCTACCCCGATGGTCCGCGAGCATCCCGTCCCGGGTGCGGGGTCCCGCCGATCGAGGGCCGGGGGTGCGGCAAAGGGCGGCTGCCGGTCGGCGGATCCGGGTTCCGCCATCCGGCGGTGCCCTTCCGCTGTGAGGCCGCCGGGCAGGATCTTGTTCGCGACCCCCTGTGCTCTGGTCTTGAGGGATCCGGCGATGACCTTGTCCCCCTGCCCAGCCGTCCGCGGCGGGGCGGCTCGGGGCGGGCCGCCGGGACAGGGGCGGCCGGGCGCATCCGTGGCGAGCGGGTCAGGCTGCCGGGGCCGGGCCGATGCCCGGGTGCCCCGGGTGGAGCGGTCCCCGCGTGCGGCCGGGTCCCGCGCGCGGGTGGCCGGCCACCGCCGGGTGTGAGCCGCGGTCGCCCGGGCAGGGGTGGTGGGTGACGGGAGGCGGAGCCGACAGCCGAGGGAGCGGGCGCCGGTCCACGCGGCGAAGCCGGCTCGCTCCGGGCCTCCAGAGGGGTGACGGCCCCCGTCGGGGCGGCGTGTGCCGGGCCGACGGCGCACAGCGCCGTGCGAGGGTGCTTGGACCTCCGCCCCCGCTTGTCAGGAGTCGTCCCCGGTGCGCGCACGCGAACAGGCCAAGGGGCCCCGCAGGTCGCCTTCGTCCTGCCCGCCGACGGCCCGGACGGGCCGGTCGGCGTCGGGGGCGACTTCCACCACCGGGATCCGGCCGCCCACCCGCCGGAGGCACGCGGCGACGGCACGCGTGCGGCCACGACGGCGCCGACAGCCGTCTCACCCCTGACGAGAAAGGAGCGCCGACATGGACGCGATCGTGCTGCTGCGCGAGGACCACAAGACCGTCGAGAAGCTGTTCAAACGGTTCGAGAAGACCGGTGACGAGGACACGGCGGAGCGGCGTCGGATCGCCGACGAGGTGATCGAGGAGCTCACCGTCCACGCCTGGATCGAGGAGGAGTTCTTCTACCCGGCCGCCCGGGAGGCCGCACCGGACACGAAGGACCACATCCTGGAGAGCGTCGAGGAACACCACGCGGTGGTGTGGATGCTGTCGGAGATCAAGGACATGGACGCGGACGACGAGCGGTTCAAGGCGAAGATGTCCGTGCTCATGGAGCAGGTCCGCCATCACGTCGAGGAAGAGGAACAGGACTGGTTCCCCGAGGTCCGCAAGGCCATGGGCCGCAACCGGCTCACGGAACTGGGCGGTGAGCTGGAGACCGCGAGGAAACGGGCCCCCCGCGAGCCCCTGGCCGTTCCCAGCGCCGGCTCGAAGTGACCCCGCCACCGCGCCGGCGGGCCGGCCGGCCCGCCGGACGGCTCTGGGTGGCCGCCGTGGTGCTCGCGGCGGCCGGCTGCGGGGGCCCCGGGCCCCGGCAGGACGCCGCCGCCGCGGCGGGGACCGCCTTCGAAGCGGCCGTCGCGGCGGGCGACCACGTCCGCGCCTGCGGCCTGCTGGCTCCGGAGACCCGCCTCCAGCTCGAACAGGGCGAACAGGAGACCTGTCCCGCCGCGCTCGCCGCGCAGGAGCTGCCCACGGCGGACGGGGTCGACGGCGTGGAGGCGTACGGGCGGCAGGCGATGGTCCGCACGGGAGGCGACACCCTGTTCCTGTCCCTGTTCACCGCCGGGTGGAAGGTGGTGGCCGCCGGCTGCACCCCGCGGCCCGACCAGCCCTACGACTGTCTGATCAAGGGGGCCTGAGACGTGCGGACCCTCTTCGTCACCACGCTGGTGGTCGTCCTGGGCGGGCTCGGCTACTTCACCACCATCGGGGTGCTGCAACGATGACCGACCACCACGCCCGGCGCACGGGGTTCTGGCGGGAGAACAGCCTCACCCTCGTCTTCGGCATCGCCTTCCTGGTCGTCCTCGGCCTCCAGGCCGTCTCGGGGCACGCCGAGTTCAACGAGGAGATGACGGTCGAGGGACTGCAGCCGCTCACCTTCGGCGAGTACCTGACGTCCTCGGACTTCGCCGTGGACGTCACCGAGAACTGGCAGTCGGAATTCCTGCAGTTCTCCCTGTACATCTTCGGCACCGTCTACCTCGTCCAGCGCGGCTCCCCCGAATCCAAGAAGGTCCACCAGGCCGGTGTCGAAAGCGAGCGGGAGCAGCGCATGGGCGACCACGCCCGCTCCGACTCGCCGCGCTGGGCGGGGACCAAGGACTGGCGTCAGAGCCTGTACGCCCGCTCCCTCGGCCTGGCCATGGGCACCCTGTTCGTCCTGTCCTGGCTGGCCCAGTCCATCACCGGCACGGCCGCCTACAACGACCAGCGGCTCCGGCAGCTGGAGGAACCCGTGAGCTGGGCCGGCTACGTCGCCACCCCCGACTTCTGGAACCGGACCCTGCAGAACTGGCAGTCCGAACTCCTCGCCGTCGCGGCCATGGTCGTCCTGTCCATCTACCTGCGCCAGCGCGGTTCCCCGGAATCCAAGCCGGTCGGCGCCGCCCACACCACCACCGGCATCGAAGGCTGACCGGCGCGGACCACACCGCCGGGGCCGGCGGCCACCGCGTCGCGGTGCCGGGTCGGTCCCGTGGCGAGCAGCGCGTGGGCGAACACGGGGTGGTGGGCGGCCACCACGACGTGCCGGGCGGAGACGACGGCCCGGGTGCCGGTCGTGAGCCGGTGGGGGGTCCCCCGGTCGAGTTCCACGACGCGAGTTCCCTCGTGCGTCCGGCCGCCGCCCGCCACGATGCCGTCGACGAGACCCCGCAGGTACGCGAGCGGATGGAACCGGGCCTGGTCCTCGACCCTGACGGCCCCTGCGACGGGGAAGGGCAGGCCGGTCTCCGTGAGGAACGAGGCGGTCAGGCCCGCCGCCCGTCCCCGAGCGGTTCCCGGAAACGATCGAGGGGCCGTTTCAGATTGCTCTGAAACGGCCCCTCGATGTACGACTCTTTCGAGTCGGGACGACAGGATTTGAACCTGCGACCCCTTGACCCCCAGTCAAGTGCGCTACCAAGCTGCGCCACGTCCCGTTGCCCGTCTGACCTGGGGTTTCCCCCGGCCTGGCGTGCAAGAGAACCATACCGCACTTCCCCTGGTGGTCACGAACCGCTTTGCGGGGGTCACTGCGGGCGGTGGCTCCGCGATGGGCATATGCCCGGGGCATGTGGCGGAAAGACGACCCCCGTCGAGGGCCCTTCGGCGGACGATGTGGCTCCGGATCACACAAAACACAGCAGGAAGCGATCGTCAACAGCACCTGTTTCAGACAAAGACCGGGGCAATATTGATCCATCCTGGAAAGATCAACACCATGAACAGGTCGGCCTGTTCGGGACGGGACCACCGCCGATGCACCACCTGCCCGGATCACGCCGGGCAGGCGTTTCGCAGGGGAGGTACTCGTATGGACAGCTATTTCAGCAGCCGGCTCCATCATCGCCTACGGGAGACGGTCCGGGGCTTCGCGGAACGGGAGGTGAGGCCCCGCATCGACGAGATGGAGGCCTCCCGGACGGTGCACCACGAGCTGTCCCGCCGCATCGCCGAGCAGGGCTGGCTGGGCGCGACGATCAGCCCCGAGTACGGCGGCATGGGCGCGGGGCACCTGGCCAAGACGATCATCATCGAGGAGCTGTCCCGGGTCAGCGGCGCCATGGGCGCCATGGTCCAGGCGTCCCAGCTGGGCACCGCCAAGATCGTGCACTTCGGCTCCGACGCCCAGCGCAAGACCTGGCTGCCGAAGGTCGCCTCGGGCGCGTGCCTGCCGACGATCGCGGTGACCGAGCCGGAGTCCGGCGGCCACGTCCTGGGCATGGAGGCGAGCGCCGTCCGGGACGGCGACGACTACGTCCTCAACGGCAGCAAGGTCTACGTCGGCAACAGCCACGTCGGCGACCTGCACGGCGTGGTGGTCAGGACCGGCCCCGGTTCGAAGGGGCTCACCGCCTTCCTCGTCGAGGCCGACCGCCCGGGCTTCCGGCTCGGCCCGCAGCAGCCCGCCATGGGACTGCACGGCTTCAGCTTCGGCGAGCTGATCTTCGAGGACTGCCGGGTGCCGGCCGCCAACCGGCTGGGCGACGAGGGCGACGGCCTGGCCGTCGCGTACTCCTCCAGCGTCCTGTACGGGCGGGCCAACCTCACCGCCGTCTCGCTCGGCATCCACACGGCGATCCTGGAGGAGACCACCCGCTTCGCCACCGAGCGGATCCGCTACGGCAAGCCGCTCTCCGAACTGCCGACGGTGAAGCTCAAGCTGGGCCAGATGCAGTCCCGGCTGATGACCGCCCGGCTCGCCGCCTACCACGCGGTCCACCTGCTCGACCAGGGCCTCTCCTGCGACACCGAGCTGATGAACGCCAAGCTGGTGAACGTCGAGTCGGCCATCGACTCGGGCCGCAACGCCATGGAGATCCACGCCGCCGCCGGCCTCTTCACCGACCGCTCCATCGAGCGGTACCTCCGCGACGCGCACCACATCTTCGCGCCGGCCGGCACCTCCGACATCCAGCTCCTCCGGCTGGGCGAGGTCGCCCTGGGCCAGGACAAGGGCAGCTGGTCGGAGCGGCTCTCCGACCTGGTCCGCACCCCCGAGCTGGAGCCCTCCCCCGCGTGACGGAACGGACGGGGCCCGCACGGCGTACCGTACGGGCCCCGCCACCGCGCGGACGCGGGTCAGAACATGCCGTCCTCGCGGCGGTGGATCTGCTCGACCAGCTCCGCCGCCATCGCCTTGATGGTCTCCAGGCCGGACCGGCCCCACGGGTGGACGTCGGTGTCGACCACGCAGATCGTGCCGAGCGCCACGCCCGTGCGGTCGATCAGCGGCGCGCCCATGTAGGAGCGGATGCCGATCTCGTCGACGACCGGGTTGCCGGCGAAGCGCGGGTAGTCGCAGACGTCCTCCAGGACGAGCGCCTTCCGCCGGACGACGACGTGCGGGCAGTAGCCGTGGTCGCGCGCCATGAACCGGCCGACGCCGCCCGAGCCCGCCGCCGCCGCGCCGAGGTCGCTGCCCGAGTGGGAGCCGCCGGGGGTGTGCAGGCCCGCGAAGAACTGCCGGTTCTCGTCGATGAAGTTGACCATCGAGAACGGGGCTCCGGTGATCTCGGCGAGCCGCTGCGCGAACTCGTCGAAGGCCGGCTCCGGGCGCTCCCCGAGGCCGAGTTCGCGCAGCCGCCGGACCCGGTCCGGGGCCTCCTTGTCGATGGGGGTCAGGAGGAGGTGACCCGTCGGGTCGTAGGTCATGGCGTGACTCCGAAGCTCGGCTCGCTGGCCGGGGTCGAGTTGAGGAGGTGCTGGACGAGGGTCAGCAGCGTGCTGATGGCGGAGCTGGAGATCCGCGCGTCGCAGAGGACGATCGGTACCGCCGGGTCGAGGTCGAGCGCCTGCCGGATCTCCGCGTGGTCGTAGCGGAACGCGCCGTCGAACTCGTTGATCGCCACCACGAAGGCGATGCCGCGCCGCTCGAAGAAGTCGATCGCGGAGAAGCACTCCTGGAGGCGGCGGGTGTCGGCGAGCACGACGGCGCCGAGCGCGCCCTCGGACAGCTCGTCCCACATGAACCAGAACCGCTCCTGGCCCGGGGTGCCGAAGAGGTAGAGGACGTTGCGGTCGTCGAGGGTGATCCGGCCGAAGTCCATGGCCACGGTGGTCGTGGTCTTGGACTCCACGCCCTCCAGGCTGTCGGTGGCGGCGCTGACCGAGGTCAGCAGCTCCTCCGTGCTGAGCGGTTCGATCTCGCTGACCGCCCCGACGAAGGTCGTCTTTCCCACGCCGAAGCCGCCCGCCACGAGGATCTTCAGCGCGGTGGGGAAGGGGTCGGCCGCGAAACCGTCATGGCGTTCAGAGCCGCTGTCGTAGGCCATCGAGCACTGCCTCCAGCAAGGAACGGTCGGATGGGTTGGCGTGGAAGCGCGGGGCGCGCGCGGTGAGGGCACCGCAGTCCACGAGGTCGGAGAGGAGGACCTTGGTGACCACGGCCGGCAGCCTTAAGTGCGCCGCGATCTCGGCCACCGAGGTGGGACCGTCGCACAGCCTGAGGGCCAGGCCGTGCTCGGGTCCCATGTGGGGCTGCGGGGCGGAGCCGGTCGCCATCACCAGGGAGAGCAGGTCGAGCGAGGTGGTGGGCTTGGTCCGTCCGCCGCTCACGGTGTAGGGGCGGATCAGCCGGCCGGCCGCGTCGTCGAGCCAGGGCCCTTCCTGCGGAGGAGGCGCGCTCACTGCCCGGCGCCACCCGCCGCTGCGGCCGCCTGCCGGGCGGGCGTCATCAGGTACGGACGGACGCTCTTGACCAGCATCGCCATCTCGTAGCCGAGGACGGCGGCGTCGGCCTCGCGGCCGGCGAGGACGGCCAGACAGGTGCCGGATCCGGCGGTGGAGACGAAGAGCAGGGTGGAGTCGAGCTCCACGACGACCTGCCGGACCTCGCCGCCGTCGCCGAACCGGACGCCGGCGCTGCGGCCGAGCGAGTAGAGCCCGGAGGCGAGGGCCGCCATGTGGTCGGCCGCGTCGGGGTCGAGCCCGTGGACGGATTTCACCAGCCCGTCGGAGGAGAGCAAAACCGCGCTGCGGGTGTACGGGACCCGCTGGACCAGACCGCTGAGCAGCCAGTCCAGATCCGAGGAATGGCCGGTCGGCACATTGCTCGCCATCGTGTATCTACTCCTTGTGCGCGTCGCCGTGACGCAGCGACTCCTGGGGGGTGGGCTGGGATTCGGCCAGGCCGATCCCACGCTGGAACGCGGCCATCAGGCCGGGGTCGTGCAGGGCGTGCTCCTCGGCGGGACGGGCCTGCGGCTCGTCGCGCAGCTGGGGGACGAGGTGTTCCTGGGCGCGCCGCTTGGGCAGGTCGGGCCGGCCGGGCGCCTCCGCGCGGGGCGCGGGCGGCACGGCGGCGCCGTAGCCGGTCGCGGCGGTGCCGTGCTCCGGGTACCCGTTCCCCGCTCCGGTACGGGAGGGGATGTAGGGGTTCGGGGCGGTGGCGGGCTCCTCCGGCCGGGCGGCGGGCGCCGGGGGCGCGGCA